>CAYFPO010000004.1:24754-77748 GCA_964345035.1 uncultured bacterium | reverse complement strand
TAGAAATGATTGTAAGATTCCTGTTGCGAATCTGGGACATCGCAATGAGAATGGGTTTTCTATAGCGAGATACTTCCACATAACACAAAAAGTTACACCGAATTATTGATATAATACAAATAAAGATGTCACATGAAAAAATCCCTGTAAATCAAATGAAACACAGGGATTAATTGTGGTAGCAGCGCAGGGACTCGAACCCCGGACACCCGGATTATGATTCCGGTGCTCTAACCAACTGAGCTACGCTGCCTTATTGTACCTAATTTGCTCTTTTTTCCAGGAGATCATAGACCAGACGGACACCAAAACCGGTAGCACCTACACTGGGTTGGTAAGATGGTTTACTTGGTCCCCAGGCAGTGCCTGCTATATCCATATGCACCCAAGGGGTATCACCCACAAATTCCTTCAGGAATACGCCGGCTGCAATGGTCCCTGCCTGCATGGGCGCTCCCAGATTCTTTATGTCCGCAATCTTGGATTTTATATCCTCTGTATATTCTGCCCAAAGTGGAAGTTCCCAGACTTTTTCACCGGTGACATGACTGGACTTTTTCACTTCTTTCATTAATGAATCATTATTGCCCATCACCCCTGCAGCTTTATGTCCCAATGCTATTAGAACTGCCCCTGTCAATGTAGCAAAATTCATCATTGCAGTGGGTTCATATTTATCTGCCACATAGGAAAGGACATCTGCCAGAACCAGTCTGCCTTCTGCATCCGTATTTAAAATTTCAATGGTTTTGCCATTATATGCTTTAACAATATCTCCCGGTCTCTGGGCTTTACCACCGGGCATATTTTCCGTTGCACCGATAGCTGCAACAATGTTGATTTTGGGCTGCAACTCTGCGACTGTTCTCATCACACCAAGCACTGTTGCACTGCCGCACATATCAAATTTCATTTCATCCATTTTTGCGCCCGGTTTCAGGGAAATTCCGCCGGAGTCAAAAGTAAGTCCTTTGCCTACCAGTGCAAATGGTTTGTCTTTTTTCCGTCCACCGGTATATTCCATTATTATTACTTTTGCTGGTTCTTCCGCTCCAATAGCAACTCCGCAGAAGGCATTCATACCCAACTTCTTGCATTCCTTATAATCAAGAATACTGACTTCCATATTTTTTGCACCGCCAATTTCCTTTGCTGCATTTGCAAGAAAAGACGGTGTAGCAACATTTGCCGGATGATTAGAAATATCCCTGGAAAAACACACAGCCCTGCTAAGTGCTTCAGATTTTTTTACAACTGAGTTTGATAATTTCCCTAAGAATGTAACGGTAATTTCCATTGATTCTTCACCATTCTTTTCTCTTGATTTATATTCATTGAATTCATAGGATCCCAGGAATACCCCCTCTACAAATGCCTGGCAGTATGGATCGCGGTTTAATCCAAATGAGTTACTGTCTATTGCAATATTTTCTGCCTTTACAGATTTTGCAATTTTAATTATTTTCGCAGCAAGATCACGTACATTGTCAGTTTTAAACTTTTTCTTATCACCTGTTCCAAAGAGATGGATCCTCTTAACATTCGAGTTGCCGAAAACCATCATATTTTTACCAAATTTACCTGTAAAATCAGCGAGATCTTTGGCGTTTTCCAAACTACATCCACTTGTCAGTGAACTGTCAATTGTTTTCTGTGCTTTGGATAACTTGCCTTCCAGTGGTAAACCGGTAAAAAGAACATCAGCCTGAAGAGAGTCCACTGCTTTTGTTGTTGTTTTGATTGATTTTATCATAAAGTTAATTTCTCCACGAGATTTGTAATAATTGATTAAAATACGAACCTGAAATTTATTCTTTTTTACTTCCGTTACACAAGATAAACCGATTATGTTTTATATTAAATTTTAGGGAATATTTTATGAACACCACATCAATGCTGCAAAAGGATACATTGTCAGGAAAAACAATTTTAGTTACCGGAGGAGGCTCAGGGTTGGGAAAATCCATGGGGACTGAATTTCTCAAATTGGGTGCAAATCTGGTAATTGCAAGCAGAAATCTTGAAAAGCTGGAAACTGCTGCAAAGGAAATGGAAGACAATACAGGTGGTATAGTATTGCCAATCCAATTTGATGTCCGGAAATATGGAGAAGTGGAAACTGTTTTATCCCAAACCATAGGCAAATTCGGAAGTCTGGACATTCTTGTAAATAATGCAGCCGGAAATTTCATCAGTCCGACAGAAAAGCTCTCACCCAAAGGATTTGACATTATTGTGGACATTGTACTGAAAGGCACCTACAACTGCACGCTGGCAATCGGGAAATACTGGATAGAAAAAAAGATTAAGGGTAGTATGTTAAATATAGTCACTACGTATTCCTGGACTGGTTCGGGGTATGTGGTCCCATCAGCATGTGCAAAAGCCGGTGTCCTTGCTTTAACCCGGTCGTTGGGATCGGAATGGGGAAAATATGGGATCCGTACCAATGCAATAGCACCGGGGCCTTTCCCCACCGAAGGTGCCTGGAGTAGATTATTCCCAAAAGCAGTTTCAAAGTTTTTCGATCCCACAAAAAAAATTCCGTTAAAGAGGTTTGGAGATCATCAGGAATTGGCAAATCTTGCTTCATACCTGGTTTCAGATTACTCCGCCTATGTAAATGGTGAAGTCGTGACTATAGACGGCGGTGAGTGGATCTACGGAGCCGGGGAGTTCAATATGCTGGATAAAGTGCCATCCAAAATGTGGGGACTGATAGAAAAAATGACCCGAAGTAAGAAAAAGTAAATTACACTCTATTACGGTTGATTGACAGTATCCAATCAACCAGGAATACTGTTGATATATTGATCAATACTCCACAGCCGATAAACCAGGTCCAGGCTAAACCGGCATTTTTCAATACTAATATTGAGACCATACTGATAATGAGACCCTCTATCAGACTTGCAGGATGAAACTTCTTTTTAATTTTGGACAGTAAAAATAAACCCAGTAATGCACCATAGGTAAATGACGCTATTTGTAAACCTACAATAACAATTGCTTTGTCACTTTCATCAAAGATCAATGCAATTAAAATTAATATTCCCGCCCAGAAAAAACTGACCAGTCTGGAAAGCTGTATTGACCCCTTACGACCCAGCCAATCAATTATCGTCGAAGATGCCAGGGCATTTATGGATGAGCTGAGCGTGGACATTGCTGCAGACAGCACACCTGCCAATAAAATTCCTTTTAAACCAACCGGCAGTGCTTCAGTGATAAACGTTGCAAATTCCCTGTCTTTTTCCATTGGCATTCCGTTGTAATACGAATAAATCAAACTGCCGACCAATAAAAATACTGTGAATTGAATAAAAACAAAAAATCCACTGCCAATCATGGCTTTTCTTCCTTCTTTCAAATTCCTGCAGCTCAAAGCTCTCTGCACCATCATATAATCTACTCCGTGGGATGCAAATGAAAGTAGAATCCCGCCAATTACTGCACTGACAGCTGCCCATGGATTATTAAAAATAGCCCTATCCCAGTGGAATATCTGAAATTTGCCATCTGAAAAAAGTTGACTCAACAGGTTCACCGGAGATTGTGACAGGGAATTGAAAAGTATTGAGATAGTGGTAATTGCGCCGCCGAGGTAAAGTATAAATTGGAAGCTGTCTACCCAGATAACCGTTCTGATACCGCCCAGTAAGGTGTAGATCAATGTTACTACACCCACAACTAATACAGCAAACGGGATTGACCAACCGGTAATTACCTGAACAATTACTGCGGTTGCAAGGAATCGGATCCCATCAGCAAGTACCCGTGTAACCAGAAATATACCAGAAGCAAATTTTTGAACTACTGGACCAAATATATTCCCAAGTGTTTCGTAAATTGAAATCACACCGGATTGAAAATACCCCGGCAGCAGTAACCCACTCACAAGAATTCGTCCAAAAATATAACCTGCTGCAAGCTGTAGAAAAAACCAGTCACCAGTGTATGCAAGCCCCGGTATACTGATAAATGTTAATACCGATGTTTCTGTGGCAACAATGGAAAACATTGCAGTCCACCAAGGCAGATTTCTACCACCCAAAAAATAATCTTCTGAGGTTTGATTAAATAACCGTTGTGTAAATCCATACAGGATTAACCCGGATAAAAATACAACGATGATAGTCAGATCAATAAAATGCAAATGATTAGATTATTCCTGAGAGACTTTGACAGGCAGGTTTTGATCTAATAGAGTTTTCATTACTTCCGTGTGAAATCTTCTCCTGACATGATACATACCTCCCTTTTTTCTGGTGGGATGAACACGGTTTGTTAGCAGGATAACTATTATTTTCTCATCAGGATCTACCCATAATGATGTGCCGGTAAATCCCAAATGACCAAATGAATTCTCCGAGAAATAATCCCCTGCTGAACTTTTTCCATTCCGGGATGGTGAATCCCAACCAATGGCACGATCTGACCCGGGAGGGAGATTTTGTCTGGTGGTATATTCTACAATCTGACTGCTGTTGAATACTCTGCGGCCATTCCACACACCGCCATTCACCAAACATTGTCCATATTTTGCCAAGTCCATTCCTGTGGAGAATAATCCGGCATGCGGGGCAACACCATCCATTAACCAGGCATTTTCATCATGAACCTCCCCATGTATCAATTTTTTCCTGTATGCTGAATCAATTTCTGTGGGAACAATTCTGGATTGGTAACCGATATTTGGGTTAAAATAAGTCGAAGTCATACCGAGGGGATTGAAAAGATAAATTTCAGCCAATGTATCCAGCTGTGTGCCAGACACCTTTTCAATGATCGCTCCGAGTAGTATTATTCCCAGATCGCTGTACACCATATCAGTCCCCGGATAATATTCCAGATCCTGCTGTAATATATGGTCAATTATATCAGTTTTGGATTGAACTGTGGGGTTACGAAAAAATTCAATATATCCCGGGAGACCGGAGGAATGGGTAATGAGATGTTTAATTGTTACAATGTCTTTTCTGTTTCCTCTAAACTCAGGGAAATATTGGGAAACTGTGTGATCCAGTGAGATTTTTTTTTGAGAAGCTAATTTCATAAAAACAGGCGTGGTCGCTACCACTTTAGTGAGGGATGCCAGGTCGTAAACAGATTCTGATGTAACCGGGGGCGATTTATTATCATAGGTATGATGACCGAATCCTGCATTGGCTGCTATATTGCCATCTTTCACAATGACGACCTGTGCTCCGGGGAATATTTGTTCGTTTATTGCACTGTCAATTACTGCCCAAGCCGGTGTAAAATCAAATTTATCAGTTGAACCAAATGACCTGGTGACCTTGCTCCTGTTAATACCTGATCCTCTTGGAAATATTGGCGAAAGGTTTACTGGCAGTTTTCCGGTAACAGGAATCCTTCCCCAAATGGCATCTGCTGCAGCTCTCAATGATACACTACCATATCCATAGGTGCATACATAAGTTGGAATTGTGGAGTAATCCGGTAAATAAGGACTTCCGAAACTGATGGCGACAAATGGAATTTCCTTATCATTCAATCGCTCCAGCAATTCTGCATGGGTGGAATTAATAGTAGCAACTCCTTTGTCCATCCTTATTCTCACCAGAAGTGAAATAATAGTCATATCTGCTTCACTAGCGATATTCACAAATTCATCAATACGGTAATCTGAAATTGATTCCTGCACAAAGTATTCATCCACTTCTCTGTGGGTGTATCGGATATCCCGAGCAAACGGATTCAGCATATCCTTTACATCATCATCGGTAGATATTTGAATATGAACGATTTTTCCAATATTCTCCGGTTTGAGTGGTAATAAATTCAGATCGTCTTTCACCAGGGTAATGGATTCCTGAGCCAGGCGTTTTGCTGAAATTCGGTTTTTACTAAGATTTACATTTCGCTCAACATCGTTAAAATTTTGATAGGAATTCTTTTCAAAAACACCTGCCCCGGACTTAGCTTTCCAAATCCTATTCACAGATTCATTAATTCTGTCTTCGGATATTCTTCCGGCTTCCACCGCAGAAACCAAAGCCTGAATAGTATGACTCACATCAATTGGCAGCAACAGGATATCCGCTCCTGCTTCAACCGCCCGTATTGCTGATTCACCAGCCCAGGCTTGTTTTGTGAGTGCTCCCATTTCTAAGCCATCAGTTACAATTAAACCATTATATCCCCACTGATTCCTGAGTATCTCATGGGTAATTTGAGGAGAATGGGACGCCGGAAGCATGGTCGAATCTATTCCCGGGAGAGATATATGTGCAGTCATAATCATTTTAACTCCGGAATCTACAGCAGCTTTAAATGGTTGAAATTCTTGCTTAAGTAATTCATCACGGGAATTTGGAATTATCGGCAGGCTGGTATGGCTGTCAATATCGGTATTCCCATGCCCCGGATAATGTTTCGCACAGGCGATAATTCCATTGTCCTGAATTCCCTGTATGAATGCAGTTCCAAATTTGCTCACAGTTTCTGCATCATCGCTATAGGAACGAAAATTAATAATCGGATTATTCGGATTATTGTTGATATCCAGTACGGGTGAAAACGTAATATGCACACCCAATGCTTTTGCTTCCTGGGCGGTTATCTGACCTTGAATATATGCATTATGTGGATTACCTGTAGCTGTAATTGCCATATTGGTTGGGAACAATACCCCATTTTTCAACCATTGTCCCGTCCCTCGTTCATAATCTGCTGCAACAAATAATGGAATATTAGCCCAGCTTTGAAACTGTTGAATATTATAAAATGTCCCATGGATACTTCCTCCAAAGGTAATAACTCCGCCAATACCATCATCATTTATCCACTTTTTCAAATTATTCCGGTAATTATTTTCTTCAGAATAGAAATCACCAGTAATCCGCACCATAACCATTTGTGCTATTTTTTCTCTCAGAGTGAGATCCTGCCAATCGGGAATTTCATCTATTTTTTCAGGTGATACCTGAGGAAGGAATGTGCAGCCAAAACAGAATAACAGTATTATTGAAAATTTATTCATCAATATAAATCCTTTTAACACGATTGGTGATCCCTGTGAATAATTCATACGGGATTTTTCCTGTTTTTTGCGCAACTTCTTCTATTTTCATCTTTTTTGAATTTCCGCCCCATAATGTAACCATGTCGCCTTCATTACAGTCAATTTCTGAAATATCAACAGTGGTTAAATCGAAAGCTACCTTGCCTATGATTGGGGCAAGTTTGTTTTGGATGAAAACAATACCTTTGTTTGAAAATGCTGTGTGAACACCATCGGCATACCCTGCTTGGATTAATGCGATTTTCATTTTTTTTTCTGCAATAAAGGTACGGTTGTATCCTACGGATGTATTTTCAACAATATCCTTTTTGATTACAATCGGGGCTCTGAATTCCATTACCGGCTTGAGATTTTCATCCGGTTTCCCAAATGGTGTTGCACCGTATAACGAAATTCCGGGTCGAACCATATTCAAATGGGAATCCCGGAATCTCAGTATGGCACCGCTGGGCGCTATGTGATAGTATTTAATATCCGGAAATGAATCTTCGGCAAATGACATGGCATCTTTAAACAATTTTAGTTGACTAAACAAAAATTCGCTATTTTGTTCATCTGCTGTGGAAAAATGTGACCACAGACCTTCCATGTAAATATGATTGCATTTGGATAGTTTCTCTAAACATTCTTCAAAATTTTGTAATTGGACACCCAATCGTGTCATACCGGTATCTACTTTCAGATGTGCAGTAATTTTACATTGTCGTGATTTTCCATAGTTTTCCAATTCATCAATATCATCAATTGAATTGATTGAACACCGTACCTGTCCGGATTCCAAAGTGTGAAGAACTCCCTGGTGTATCCTACCCAGATGCAGGATTGGTTTCTGTATTCCTAATTCAATTAATTCTTCGATCTCTGTATGTAATGCAACACAAAACCCAAAAGCACCTTCCTCAGACAATACTTTGGTCACTTGCGATACACCATGTCCATACCCGTTACCTTTTACGACAGCCATTACTTTTGCATTGCCGACTTTTTTCTGTAGATATCTGTAATTATGTCTTAGGTTTTTTAAATTAATGATGACTTCAGACCGGTGCAACTGCATTTCCTTTGACTATTGAGTTAAGAGTAATTTCAATATCAATTAATTTTGATGCGATCATACCAGCACCATAAGCAGGTGACACTGATGAAAATATCCAGGTAATCTTTTCAAAATCAAACCTGAGTGCATCATCCAGGATTTTCCTAAATATATTATTTCTAATTACATTGCCATTACCGGCTAGTACAATAGAATCATTTTTATAATTCATATTTTGAACTAATTCTCTGATATAATCTGCAATACCTTCTGTAGCTTCCTGAACGATTGCCAATGCAACATCATTTCCTTGTTCCGTTAAATCACAAATTATTTTTGTAATTGAGGCAGTTTCCAACACACGGTTTTCTGATTTTGTAATTTTTTCTACTGCGCTTGAAAAAGATTCACACTCAGTTTGTGATAAAATTGCATCATTTAATTCTGTCAGATCTTTATCAATCGATAGAAGATGTTCATTTACAGCCATATGCATCAACAAATGTTTCCCCATCCAATGTCCGCTTCCAATATCACCATTTTCCCTGTGACCTGTCCCTCCTGTCCTGAATAACTTTCCTTTCTCATCTCTCCCCACACAAATTGCCCCGGTACTCACCGTCACCAAGAAACCCGGCAGCGTCGGGCAGGATACTTCAAAAGCTGCCTCAGCATCATTGACAATTATGGAACGATGGGCTAATCCGAACCCGTCCATCGCCTTGAACATTAATTCCCGGCCTGCCTGATCACTTGCACCTGCCATACCAAATCCCACGGCATCGATCGTATCCATAGAAATGTTTGCAAGATCGCATAATTCTTTTAATATATGGGAAATACGTTTTGGTACCATTTCCCTGTATTCAACAAGATTTGTAGCTTCCCCCACAGTATGAGCGATGGTTTCACCGGTATGGGTAAACAGCACACCACGGCTCTTGGATGCACCACCATCAATTCCAACAATATAATATGGCTCTGTGTTCATAATTAATTTTTCAATAGTTTATGACCAACAGCTACATTTACCAACATGAGAAAGATACCTGAAATTGCAGTTATTCCTGCACCCCAGAAATGAACTGGCTTTAGCAATAATATGTTCTGTGTATTCTTTATTAAAATTACTATCGGTATCCTGTTCAGTATTGAGGATAATTCCCGGGGGAATAATTGTATGGGCAGCATCCCGCCAAAACCAAATGATAAAACTATGAAAACCAATATAATTATAACCGAATCACTGTTTCCACTATCAGTACATAAACCAATCATATTTCCAAGTCCGGAAATAAATAATATCATACACAGTATTTGAATTATAACTGATACATATTGAAAAATGGTATAACTACCTTGATTGAGAAGAATTAAAATTGTCATTCCCAAAAATAATTGGATCAATCCATAACAAACTGCAATCAGAAAATATCCTGTGATTACTTCCCCGATTGTGATCGGTGATTTTAATACGGGATGGAGGTAATTATTCATTTTCAGTTGGTGCATTCTGGCTACCCCAATTTGTATGCTGACGATGGCAGATGTGACAATCCAAATTCCCGGCATCACCCAATGTAAATAATCCAATGTTTGATGGGGAATGATTTTATATAATGGTAAGGCTCCAAATACAAAAATCACCAGCGGAAACAATATCCAGAAACTGACAAATCTGAGCCATCGATGTTTCAGAATGAAAATCTCTCTTTTCAGTAAAAGTGAAACTTGATTCAATCCAATCCTCCATCGGTCAATCCAATAAAGAGATCCTGTAAAGTACAAATGGATGTATCTATATCAGATACCTGATAATTCAATGCAGTCTTCAAAACTTTAAAGAATTGGCTTTTTTCCCGTGAATAAAATTCCAATTCTTTTCCCTTAATTTTGGCACGGACAACCTTTGGAAATTGTGAAATTTCTTCAATAAACTCAGAGGCAGGTTCTTCTTTGAATAATAAACTGTATCTGGTGAGTCCGTGTGTTGTTTCTATTAATCTGTCCAACGAACCATCCATCTGTATATTACCGTTATATAAAATTGCAATCCTTTCTGCCCACCGTTCTGCTTCAGCAAAATTTTGTGTTGCAAACAGGATAGTTTTTTTCCTGTGCATTCTATCCAGTGTTTTCCAGATTTTCATACGGTTGTGAGGGTCCATTCCCGTAGTTGGTTCATCTAAAAGAAGTATCTCAGGATCGTGGATAACCGCCCGGATAAATAATACTAACCGCTGGTGGCCATAACACAAGTCAGAATGGAATTTATTCAAATATCTGCTTATCTCGAATTTATCAGCCCATTCAATGGTTTTATTTCCAGCATGTTGATGAGAAAGACCATGCAATTCTCCAAATAACACAATATTTTCTTTCACTGTCATTTCTGGATCGAGATCAATCACTTGAGGCATGTAGCCTGTGATCCTTCTTGTATCAGTGCCGCGGGTTGAAATATCCATTCCGTTTATATAGGCAGTCCCCACATCCTTTTCCAAAACACCGGATAGTATTTTAAGCAGTGTGGATTTTCCAGAGCCGTTTTCTCCAATTAATACAAGTGTACTCCCTTTTTCAATGCCCAGGGACAAGTCTGCAAGGATTGCATTATTTTGGAATTTTTTTGCTATTTTTTTTAAGGTAATTGATGCTTCCAAGTATTATTCCAGTCTACAATTAATGTGCATCATACCAGTTAACGCCTATTCCCGTATCAACTTTAAGTGGTACCGATAATTCTAATGCGGTTTCCATTTTCTGAGATACCAATGCAGTGAGTTCATCAATTTCATTGTTTGGAGCTTCAAACAAAAGTTCATCGTGAATTTGAAGGATCATTTTACTTTTCATGGACCGATCTTTCATTTCTTGATGAATATTAATCATAGCAATTTTGATCAATTCAGCTGCAGTCCCCTGGATAGGCATATTGATTGCTGCCCTTTCTTCAGCCTGAACAACCTGTTGTCTTTTGGATCTCAGATTTGGTGTTTTCCGTTTTCTGCCCATTAATGTGGATACAAATCCTTTCTGTTTTGCAGAAATAATAGTGTTATCAATAAACTTTCTGATTCCCGGGTAAGTTGTAAAATATGTATTAATAAGCTCCTTTGCATCCGCCATGGAAATGCTCAATTCCTGTGACATTCTATATGGACCTGCACCATACATAATTCCAAAATTAACAACTTTTGCAGATCTCCTTTGATCCGGTGTAACTTCTTCAACAGGAGTATCAAAAACTAAGGATGCAGTTCTAGCGTGAATATCTTCTTCATTTTCAAATGCATTAATCAATGCAGATTCATCTGCGAGATGTGCCATAATTCTAAGTTCAATTTGGGAATAATCCATAGAGCAGATACTCCACCCTGGTGCCTGAGTTGTAAACGCCTTTCGGATTTCCCTGCCGATCTCTGTTCTGATTGGAATATTCTGAAAATTGGGCCGGGTGCTGGATAATCTGCCGGTTGCTGCGATGGTTTGATTCAGTGACGTATGAACTCTGCCTGTATCAGGATGAACAAAATTCGGAAATGCATCAATGTATGTGGAAGTCAATTTCATATATTTCCGGTAATCCAATACCATTTTGGGCAGCGGATGGTGATTTTTCAGCACTTCAAGAACATTCACATCCGTGCTTCTTTTCCGGACAGTTTTCAATCCAAGGTCATCAAATAGTATTTCTCCTAATTGTTTCGGTGAGTTAATATTGAATTCTTTGCCTGCAGATGTGTAAATATCCTCTTTAATTGATTCCATTTTCCCACCAAATTCATTACTGAGATCAGACAGGAAATCAAGATCCAGATATACACCATTACTTTCCATTTTGATCAAAACAGGGATTAAGGGAATCTCAACTTTCCTGAAGGGTAATTCCAGCTCTTCCTCTTTCAGAAAACCACCCAATATGTTGGTCAACTGTAATGCAACATCTGCATCTTCTGCAGCATAAAATGAAACATCGTTTAATGGTACTTCATCCATAGTTTTTTGGCTGCTTCCGGTTCCTATTAGTTCTTCTATAGGACGCATTCTGTACGACAAATACAGTTGTGACAATGTATCCATTTTCAATGAAGTTAAATCCGGTCTGATCAAATGAGCTGCAATCATCGTGTCAAATTCAATGCCATTGAGATGTATTCCATACTTCCTAAGAACCAGTGCATCATATTTGATATTTTGCCCACAAATTCGATGCGATTCGTCCTCAAATATTGGACGCAGTTTTTCCAGAATTTCTTTTAAGGATAGATTTGACTGGTTCGTTATATCCGGGCATTTGACAGGTATATACCAGCCGGTATTTTCTTTGGTAGAAAAACTCATACCAACCAGTTCTCCTCTGTTGGGATCGGTAGAGGTTGTTTCCGTGTCAAATGAGATTATTTCAGCCTCCAGCAGCTCTTTACATAAATTATCCAATTCTTCATGAGAAGTTACGGTTGTGTAATTTTTATCTATATCTTCTGCAATATCTGGTGTAGCTGTACCGTTAAATTTATCGATTCTGTTCAGGATGCTGGTTAATTCAAGGTCTTGAAGTAATTTTGTTAATTTTGGAGTATCCATTGGCTGTCTCTCAAAATCCTGAATATGTAGTTCTACCGGTACATCCAGATGAATGGTGACAAGCTCTTTTGATAATAAAGCCAAATCCTTATTCTGCATCACTTTGTCACGTAATTTGATATTGCTTATATCTTCAGCGTTTTCAAGAAGTTTGTCCAGGTTTTTAAACTGATCGATTAATTTTTTTGCTGTCTTTGGTCCTATTCCCCGAATGCCGGGAACATTATCGGATATATCACCGGTAAGAGCCAGGAAATCAATAATTTTATCAGGCGGTACGCCCCATTTTTCTACTACAGCTTTATGATCATAGATGGTATCCGGTTTCCATCTTGAACCGGGTGTAAATAAAAATACATTGTCAGTGATCAGCTGCATCAGATCTTTATCCCCCGAAACAATATAGGTTCTTAATCCATCATTGTCAGCCTGTTTTGCAAGTGTACCAATTATATCATCTGCTTCGAATCCCGGATGCTGCACAATGGGAATTCTCGTTGCTTTAATTACTTCAAAAAGCGGTTCCAGTTGTTCAGTGAGCTCATCGGGCATTTTTTCACGGGTTGCTTTATATTCAGTATAAATATCATGTCTGAATGTAGGTTGCTTACTATCCAGAATAACTGCAAGCATGTCCGGACTCCGTTCCCGTATTAATCGTTCCATCATATTCATAAAACCAAAAATGGCAGATGTATGTCTGCCGTCACTGGTCATAAGCGGTTGTTTGATTAATGCAAAATGCGCCCGGTAAATGAGCGCCATTCCATCAATAAGATACAGTCTTTTTTGTGATGCCATTTAGAAGATAAATATGGAAAGAAAATCCATACAAAAGTTTAGCAATCTTAACCGGGGACGAACAAAGAAATAATCCAGTGAAATGAGAATAAATTTAAAAATTGCGGAGAGGGGGAGATTCGAACTCCCGATCCCTATTGGGACACACGCGTTCCAGGCGTGCACATTAAGCCGCTCTGACACCTCTCCGTAATATGAATATTACTGAGAGATAAAATTAATCAGGTAACAGAATTGAATCCAAACAGTGAAGGGGAATAAATTAATAAAAATATCAGGATGATTTAATAAAATATTTTGTAATTATTTTTTTTATGTTTACTATTTAACTAAAAGAATTTTTTTTGTTTGAATTTGGCCCTCAGTGTGCATCTGTATAAAATATACTCCTGTTGAGTGCAAAGATGCATCCCAGGTTATTGTGTGAAATCCTGCTGTAAACTGATTATTGACTAATAGTGAAATTCTCTTACCAAGAATATCGAAGATTGAAATAGTAACAAAACTATCGTTAGATAATCCGAATTCAATAGATGTAAAAGCATTAAAGGGATTTGGGTATGCATTTCCGAGTGAAACTGAATTAGGCACAAGCGGTTCATCGGACATTTCATTTATAGTATAAATACCAATATTTGTCCAGGGTTCAGTTCCATTGGTAAATAATTGGATCAGCTCACCTGTTGATTCTCTAAACAATTTGAATTGTGGTATATCTCCTTCTGAACAATATCCAATAGTATTTGAAAATTCATCATATCCCATTACAGGAATATCTGTATGGTTTCCAGACCACATTCTGGCACCAACTACAACATTTTCTCTATATGCAATTATCCAATCACCTAAATCAATTGGATTATTATTGTACGTGACATTATCAATAAAGTAAAACGCCTGTCTTGTTGACTGTACAAAATTAAATGGAGTTGGAGCTTGGTGTATTTCATTCTGAGTAATTTCATTTCGCGGTAATCCTTCAGGAGGTGAGTTATATTCAAAGCTCAAATCATCTATATTAGATACTATCCAATACCCTTTACCACCTTCAAATATAGAAAGAGATCCAACCCAATTTCCATCGATCAATGTTGCGGCTACTCCTTCACCTACAATACCCCATAATTCAGATTCAACATAATCTGGTAGTGCACTTTCCAAACTCTGACTAAATGGATATGGATAAGAAACAAGATTATTCCCGTCATGTAAAGTATAAGTAACCGGTGAAATAGGAGTCCCAATCACTTCAAATTCACGGGGTTCCTCTGGAGTTTCTAATCCGGTTTTTAGCCAATATCCGTCCGGATGACTTAATTCTCCTAAGCTACCAATCCAACTACCGTTTTCCTGATGATAGGAGACAACACCTTCACCAATAACCGCAACAATATCACTTCCCATACTATTGAAAATTGACGGTATGGATAAATCTGATGGCAATGCATAAAAACTCACCAGATTATTCCCATCATCCAACACCAAATCAACATCACTTAATATACAAATTCCATCAGCATCATCATCTGGTCCATCCATTGATGTATTAAAAGTTCCACTTGAACAATCATCACAGGCATCTTCATCATTATCACTGCAAATAAATTCATTGTTATCATCGGAGTCATTTTCATCAAGGGCATCATCATTGTCATCATCAGTATCACACGCATCACCTGCCCCATCCAAATCATAATCCCATTGAGATTCATTGGATATTGCAGGACAATTATCAACATCACCGCACACAGTATCCAGATCAATATCATTTTCCGCATCATAAGGGCATATATCAATGTCACCGCAGATCGTATCATTATCTGCATCATTCTCAGCGTCCTGAGGACATGTATCACAATCATCCGGGATTGCATCTGTATCAGCATCCAGATTATCATCATATCCCGGGCATGTATCTACATCGCCGCAAACATCATCATTGTCAGCATCATTTTCAGCATCATAGGGGCATATATCAATATCCCCACAGATATTATCATTGTCAGCATCGTTTTCGTCATCGTATGGACAGATATCAACATCACCACATATTTCGTCACTATCAGCATCGTTTTCATTATCCAACGGACAGAAGTCATCGTTATTATTCACCCAGCCCGGAGGAACTAAATCAAAAATTGTATCGTCAGTAAAAATATCTCCAAGTTCAGGACAATATAAAGAACCATCACCAGCGCCCAGCCCGTCAGCATCTTCATCTACCCAGTATTCAATTTCATCCGGGGCAAAGCAGCCACATCCCAAATCTTCACTGTTAATAGGTATTCCGGTTGCACCTTCTGAACAGGTTCCACAAAAGTCAATTACAGCATTCCCGCAATTTTCGTCTTCACAACTTACCGGAGTATCCTGAGCACAATCTCCATTACAATCTATATCTGAATTTGCAATATGTTCAGTATTACCAGAAGAACATACACCACAATTATCCATGAATGCAAATCCAAAACAATCATTATTACAATCCAATGCATAATTATGTTCAAGGGGAATTGTACCGCCGGTACATTCTCCACAATCATCAATAGATGCAATTCCAAAACAAACTCCTGCGCAATCTTTAGCATAATTCTCAGTTAATCCGGTTTCACCACCAACGCATTCACCGCAATCATCATAATAGGCTGAACCGTTCAAAGTTCCGTAACAGTCGGTTGTAAATACAATTACACTAAAATCCTGTGAATCGGGTTCAGCACCATCTTCACCACCATCAGATACTACAATTGTTATAGGACCGAAGGTCCCTGAAAATTCAGGTGTCCAGGTTATTAAACCTGAATTAGAGGTATTCATACCGGATGGTGCATTAATTAATATATAATTGAATTGATCATCATCAGGATCATCAACTTCTACCTGATAAGTAAATACTTCTCCTGTAGATATTTCATCCACAGGTGGTGTGGAAATTATAGTGGGTGGATCATTCACAGGTGTAACAATAATATTAAAAATCTGAGTTGCAATTTCTCCACCATTATCAGTCACTGAAACAGTAATAGATCCAGAGCTGTATATTCCTTCTGTGGGTATCCAATTGATTAAACCAATATCTGATATTTCCATACCTTCCGGAGCATTGGTAAGACTATATAAAAATACTGCATCATCAACGTCTTCAACGGTAACGAGATAGGAATATTCCTGATCTTCAACGGCTGTAACTACGGGAAAGGAAGTTATAATTGGCGGGTCATTTACAGGTATTACCTCAACAAGAAAAGAATCATAAGAGGCATCGACACCATCAGAGACTGTTATATTAAATTCTTCCACACCAGTGAAATCAGGTTCTGGAATAATTTGTACTGTGTTACCTGTTAATCCAACACTGAAATTTTCTCCTGTAGAAATAGAATATTCAATCTCATCGCCTTCAATATCATTGGCATAAATATCAAATATCAATACACCATCTTCGTTTATTTGATAATCTTCAATTGGTGTAATATTTGGCGGATCATTCACGGAAACTACTTCTACTGCAAACTGTTGTGCAACACTTGAAATATTATCATTTACTTTTACAATGATAATATCATCACCAAACATATTGTCCGCTGGATCCAAGCTAATTAAAACTTCACTCCCTGCAGGCGGATTGACAGGATCTACGTTAATACTTCCTTCTGGAAATAGAGCTATATTTGAAGAAATAATTTCAATGTTCAGATTCTCGCCATCTTCATCCATTGGAGAAATATAAACATTTATATTGCTGCCATCTTCATATGCTAAGGGAGGGTTTTCTATAGGTTCTAACTCAGGTTCATCATTAATACTTTGAATGGTCAAATTAAACTCAACAGGAGCAGATGAATCTATACCATCATTTGCTGTTACAGAAATGGAAGCGAGACCTGATTTGTTTGGTTCTGGTGTTAATGTCAATACATTTCCGACGATTGATCCAGAAACCAAATCCATTCCATCTGTTATTACAACGCTAAATTCAAATGTAACATTCCCATCTACATCTTCAGCAAATAGGCTAACCTCAATGGTTTGGTCCTCATTTGTTATTTTATTATCTATGGGCACCATGGATGGGGCATCGTTTACTTCATTTACCGTCAAAGTAAAAGTTTCAGAATCCTGTAAATCACCATCGGATTCACTTGCTGTCAGAGTGATAATAAATTCACCTGAAATATGGGCGTGAGGTGCAATTATCACCTCTGCAGTTGTATCAGAAATATTGTAAAAAGAGATTGAAATGTCATCACTATTTGTAGATGAGCTTGAAAAAATTAAATCATTATCTGGATCTGAGTAGGATATTGGTAAAATGGTCGTCTCATCTTCACTCATTGCAAAATCATTTATCGTACTGATTACTGGTGGATCATTTATTTCATATACGGTAATCGAAACTTCACCAGGATATGATTCAGGGCTGTTATTATTCGGATTGTGAACGGTATAGTCAAAACTATCATTGCCAGAATAATCTGAATTTGGGGTATATGGAACAAACCATTGTATCAAGACACCCGGAACAGTCGTTAATAAAATCGGTTCACCCAATGTGCCATGTGATGGACCATTAAAAACTGTAAAAAATGCACTCCCATCAACCGGCCACATAGCAGTCATATCAAATCCAACCAATGTGATTCCAAATGGTGTATCTTCCATAATATCAACTGTTTGACTGAATGCCATTGGTGAAGAAGGATCCGGGGTTTCTCTTCCGGAAGATAGATATAAAGTAATAGTCGCAACATTTGACTCAGATTGACCATCTTTTGCCTTATATAAAATATAATCTTCAGTGAAAATTGTAGTGGACGAATATAAAAATGTATTCCCACCCAAAGGAACTATAGTACCACCAAAAACTGAAAAACCCATACCATCAATTTCAGGAATGAATTGTATTGTTAAATCATCACCATCAAGATCAGTAATAAATTCATTTAAAACAAAAACAAAACCATTTTGATCTACATCTTCAAATTCTCCCGACAATGCTGTAGGTGTGTCGTTTACGGGCGTAATTTCAAGTAATACTTGAGATGTAATGGAATTTTCAGACCCGTCACTTACAAAATATGTAAATGAATCAGTACCATTATAGTTATCTGATGGAGAATAAGTGTAAACAGATCCGGAACCAGTGAGTGTCCCATAAAGGGGATAATTATCAATTATATATTCTAATTCATCTCCATCTGAATCTGTTGCAATCAGGTCAATTTCAATTTGACTATCTTCCATTAAAATAATTGATAAATCCTGTGAGACAGGTGCTTCATTAACCGGTAAAATACTGATTATAATTGAGGATTGATCGGAAGTCAGATTTTGTTCAGTATCCAATTCTCTAGCCTGTACAACAATTAATTCCTCACCATAAAATCCGTTTTCAGCATTGTAAGTAAATGCACCGTTAATTACATCACCGGTAATTGTTCCATGATGAGGCCCCGATATAATGTTCATTTCTAAATTGTCACCATCATAATCTATCATACTTACTTCTATCGAAATACTGCCATTTTCAAGAATAGTGTGGGATTGTCCAAAGATTAAAGGAGGTTCATTTACAGGAAGTACCGAAATAGTTATTTCGGCAGAGGTTGATATTTCACCATCGCTAACGGAATACACAAAATAGTCCGGTCCGAAATAATTTTCAAAGGGAACATAAGTATAGAGAGCTATTGCTCTTTCTTCAGTCAATATCCCGTTTTGTGGAAATGTATCAATATCAAAAGTCAATTCTGATGTTTCCTCATCACTACCCACTAAAGTAATATTAAGTATTTCATCTTCCAGCATAATATATTCCTCAGATACTGCCAATGGTGGATCATTTACTAAAACAATTTCAATGTCAACGGTTGCGGAATTTGAGGTCCAACTGCCATCAAAAGCTAAATAGGTAAAATTATCGAACCCAATATATCCTACATCCGGGGTATAAATACCCGACATTCCGTTAACTGTGATTTCACCGTATGTTGGAGGAATGAGAATTTGCGGAGATAATACATCACCATTTGGATCATTCATATCAAATGTAAATTCTATTGATGTATCCTCACCAGTAGTCAGATTCATATTGTTAGCTGTTGGTGAATTACAAGAGTCTCCAATACCACCACAAATTCCACATTCGTC
Source organism: uncultured bacterium (assembly GCA_964345035.1). Lineage (GTDB taxonomy): Bacteria > Fidelibacterota > Marinisomatia > SCGC-AAA003-L08 > CAYFPO01. Next base: position 58,126 of record CAYFPO010000004.1, on the reverse strand, counting down.
CACTATTGCACTACCAAAACATGTTCCATTACAATCTAAATCTTCATTATTACCGGCACATATACCACAACTATCAGTATCATTAGTGCCGCAATTTGGTTCAGCATCATCATTATTTGATACCCAGCTATCTGGAAATTCATCTCCACAAAATTCAAGTCCATCTCCATATCCCAGGCCATCGCCATCAATATCTTGATAATATGTTTGAGCCTCAGGAGCAAAACATCCACATCCATTATCATCACTTCCTGCTCCATGTCCAGTAGTTCCTTCACTGCATACACCACAATAATCTATAAATGCAGAACCAAAACAAACACCTTCACAATCTAAATCTACATTGGCACCTCCACATATTCCACAGTCATCGATAATAGCATTGCCGTCGCAATCACCATTACAATCGTGAATATTTGATGCACAGTTATCATCTTCATCCAGATTATTATCAACCCAATTATCAGGTATCATCCCTGTACATAAAAGATATTCTTCTCCAGCACCTAATCCATCGCCATCTGAGTCATACCAAAATGATTCCTCAATTGCATCGCCAAAACATACTCCAGCACAATCAAGGTCACTATTAGGTTCATGTTCGGTAGTTCCGCCTGAACAAACACCACATACATCTTCAAATGCTTCCCCAAAACATACACCTTCACAGTCCAAATCTACATTAGGAGAATGTCCGGATGTGCCAAGTGAACAGATTCCACAATCATCAACTATTGCCAATCCATAGCATACATCCATACAATCGAGATCAGCGTTGGGAACAAGTCCGGTTGTTCCGCCGGAACAGGTATCACAATCGTCAATATAAGCATGTCCACCAAGAACATCTGCGCAATCATGTATAACATCTACGGAAAAATTAAAAAATACACCATTGAACTCCCAGGGCGGAACGATTGCAAATGCGTCATGGAGAATACCAGTTGATGCATCCCATATTTTAAAAACTGGAGTTTCACCATCAAGTAAGTATCCTTCTGTCCATGGGGTAGGATCTTCACCCATTGCGGGCACTGTTGACCAGCCAGGAAAATCGTTAAATTCATCAAGACCATAACCACCAGCTCCAACTAGTATGTCACCCCAGCCATCTCCATCTATATCTCTGTATGCACCTATCCAATCTCCTTCTTCTAAGTCAATTTCATCAATAGAAGCAGATAGGAATAAATAAAAGGCTTGATATTGTGATTGATTCCAACCACCTTCAAAAGGATTTTCAGAAAATATACAGGATCCATCATATGCTGTTGCTTCTGGATTGAAATTGTCTGCTTCCGGGTTAGTACATCCAGGAATTTCCTGAGTTAGACTAATAGAAAAATATAATAGTAAAAATAATATTAATGGCAAGCGATTTTGCTGATAGTTTACATTACCAACCAGTAACTTCATTAATAGATATCCTCCTCCTCAAAAGTAATTATAATAAATAAAATAGTGGAATAAACTTTAAATTTCTATCTCCAGCCACTCCTTTCGACTGAAATAGTATTAATCCGCACAGTTGGTAAATTAATATGGTATTTAAATTATTACAACATGAAAATTTGATTTTCTAATTTTGTGGGCACCATCACATATTCAAAGTTTCTTAGATTAAAAGTAAAATATAAATTTATAATTAAATCTCCAGTTGATTATTATTAACAGGAACTATTCTCATATTTGATCATTTGCTAAAATAGGTTGAATTTATGGTGCATAAATATGAGAATTAGATTAAATTATCTGTAATAAATTAAATGAATATTAATCAGAAATATATATCTATCAGCATATTGTTATTTTTAATTACCACAGAATTATATTCAGCGCCCAATACTGTTGTAGTATTTACAATCAATGGTATGAATTGTCAAGGATGTGTGAATAAAGTCAACACCGCATTGGAAAGCTGTGAAGGAATCGAAACATTTAATGTAAATTTAGAAAAAGGAGAGGCATACATTCAATTTGATTCTACAAAAACAAACATTAAAACAATCCAATCCCAACTGAATACAACACCATTTTCTATTTCTGAAAAATCTGAGGATGATAATTCAAATCAGTCATTTCTTGACAAACTCAAGTCACTTTTTAAATAATTGAAATTATTCATTCATATTTTACTATCCATTTCCATAGCTACCTCTGCAAATATAGTATTTGCATGCAATTTGTGTAGTGGATTGGACCTTTTGAACTCAAACAATGAAATATCATGCTGCAGTACAAAAACCAGTTGCTGTTGCATTGAGAATGAAAAAACCTGTAATTGTTTTCACGATGATACTAAACTATATCAGAATCATACACAATCAGCAGATCAAGTGGAAACCAACAAATATCAAGGTATCAAAATTCAGGGAATATTTGATACTTATTTTTCATTAAATCAATTTTCATTAAATAATAAATTTCATAAATATTTCCATCACCTCCCTCCTGAAATTCAAAATATCCTGCCACTACTGAATTAAATTAATTCTCCCGGTTATTCTCACCTTATTTTTAACTACATATTAATTAGGAGAATTATGCGTTTAATTACAAATATCATATTGTTAACCACAATAACTGCTGCCCTTTGGGGGCAGTGACCACTTTGAACAAATCCAACTCTGCCGGTCGGCGGAGAAAATTCAGGGTTGGGACTGTGGTCTCGACAAATTGCATTAGGTGTATCAACCAATTACCAAATGCTGGGGTGGTGGCATGAAGATTTGGGACATGAAACCGAACCAGATAATAATTGGCACGGTGAACATCTAGGCTCACTGGAGACTAATCTGATTAATTTGAATGCTATATTTGGCATATCTGATTATTGGAACCTGGAGATCACCTCAACTTTTGGAACACGATGGATGACTTGGGATGGTGATAGCGCTACAATTCATCACCGTGATGAAAGTACAATTGATAGTATGGGAACTTATGTTGGTACAACAGCAATAGCAAGGTACCTGTTATATAACGATGATATTGGAGCAGGAAAACGTATTTTCCTGGGGTTAGGAATACTGATTCCATCCGATAATACATTCAAGGTTAATCCTTATGAATTGAGTGAGAATCTTGAACCACATACCCATTTTACATTGAGTGACGGAAACTACAGAGCGATCCTGGAGTTACAGTATTTCAATCGAAAAAAAGGCCTGTTCTTTTTTGGCTCTACTTTTCGGGTGGATAAATCAATAATTAACAGTAAATGGGGATACCGAGCAGGAGAGACCTTTAATTACAATGGTTTTGCTTTTCTCCATCATCAAAAAACCCTTCAGTATTTTTCACCATATTTAACTTTGAGTGCTACCCACAAATTCAAAGATTATTGGGAAGATACAGGATATGCAGAAAATTCTGATGGCGGTTATTTAAATCTTGGTATAGGTATTAATAGAAATTTTGGTAATTTTCAGGTCAATTTTACCGGAAATACAACTGTAAGTTCATGGTTAACACCTGCAGGTGATGATGCAGAACAGATTGAATCCAAGATGAAATCCTATTATTTAGCCTTAGCAGTTAAAACAGTTATAGATTATTAATTCTTAGATAGAGCCTGATTCAAAAGAGTCAGGCTCTATTCCGGATATCCAATCCGTTCAAAAGGATTCACAATGCTGGAAATGAGGTTTCTGGAGTGAGCAGCCACCCGTTTCAAATATCTGGCATACAATGCAATGGATGCGGCACGACCAATTTCAATGTCACCGACTTTTCCGGAAATAATTTCATTCGTAATTTCATCACACTGTGAGGAAATATGTTTCTTGTATAAACCCATTAACCCTCGTGCTTTTTCAATATTTTGAGTTTTAAATGCATCTATTGAATCTTCAAACAGGCTGAAAGATATTTTTTCAATTTCGGCAAGTCTGCCCTCAAAGCTGCCACCATCAAGTTTTTTTGTGTGATTTACGGCAAGATCATAAATATTTTTTGTGTAATCCCCTATTCTTTCAATGTCAATTACCACACTCACCAATACCAACCCTGAGCCAATATCTTCCTTACCTCCAACTGCCAGATGGGTCATTACTTTTCTACGGACATCTCTTTCAAATTCATTGATTTTTTTGTCCATAGCATAGATATCAATATCTATATTTGAATTATCTGATTTTCTTAATGATTCTATGGATGTCTTGAACATGGTAAGATCAATATCCAGCATTTCGTGGCATTCTGTTAATGCCTGTTCATACAGACTGTCAGATTTAAATATCTCGAAAATTTGTTTAAACATTAGTGTCTCCCAATATATATGATTAAGAATGGTAATACAAAGAAAAAAGTTATCAAATAAATAACAGGAATATATTTATTCCTGAGTGACAATTCTGACATCCATTCTGCCAATTTTATTGGTATATTTTTGATTAGAGGATTCAGATAAATAATAATAATTCCAAAAATATTAAATAATAAATGTGCAAAGGCAGCAACCATTGCAGTAACATTTAATGTGAGTGATGCAAGCAGTGCTGTTACAGTTGTGCCTATATTTGCTCCGATGGTAAATGGATATAACTGTCTTAAAGTCACAACTCCCGCACCTGCAAGAGGAATAATTGTTGAAGTGGTAATGGATGAACTCTGTACCATTATTGTCAGTACTATACCAAAAATAATGGCTCTCAGGGCAGTTTTAAAAATATACTGATCAAAATATTGTTTGATATTATCCAGCACTAGGCTTCTGAGCAGTTTTACAATACTGTACAACATTGCAAATGTAAGCAATACACTTAGGAAAATAAACACACCATTATTATCAAAGCTGATACTCTCAACCTGCTTTGCTCCCCATTTAATTGCAGTTTTAATTGGACTTTTAAATACTTCTTCTGTGCTAATGGTACCAAATAATAAAGTGCCTAATCCTGTAGCAGTTTTCTCAATAAACCCAAATGTAATTTCTAATGGAAATAGAATTATAACAGCTAATATATTAAAAAAATCATGAACAGTAGATGCAGAAAATGCCCGTTTGAATTCGTTTCCTCTTCGTATATGACCGATGGATACAATAGTATTGGTAACTGTAGTGCCAATGTTTGCTCCCATGATCATCGAGATGGCACCACTTAAACTGACAGCTCCCCCGCTTACCATGCCAACTATTATGGAAGTAGTCGTTGATGAACTTTGAAATAGTGTGGTTGCTAATATTCCGATAAATAATGCAACAAACGGGTCATTGGTAGTTGTCATTATTTCTTTTGCAAAGTCACCGCCCAAATGTTTTATCCCGGAAGAAAGTCCTTTTATCCCTACCAAAAACAGATAGAGGGAAATAACAACACCAATTGTCTTAAGTATAGATTGAAATTTTTTGTTGAACAATTTGAAAGAGATGTAAAATTATTAGGGAGTAAAAATTATGAACACTAAAATTATATGATGCAAATATTAAATGAATAATAACTTTAAAATAATATCAAAATTGATATTCATATTTTTTTATTTCAATTTTAATGTTCAATTTCAATCATTATAATTTCCTCTAACTTCAAGAAATTTTGGTAAAACAGTTTTTATTAACTTAGTAAGATTTGGGTCAAATTGAGACCCTCCCTTATCCTCAATATATTTAACTGTTTTATCAAGAGGCCAGGGATCTTTATATGGTCGCTTTGATGTCAAGGCATCAAACACATCACAAATGGAAATGATTCTCGCTTCAATTGGTATATCTTCACCCTTTAAGCCATTTGGATAACCACTCCCATTCCATCTTTCCTGGTGATTTAAAGCCATAGACTCAGCTAATTGTAATAATTTAGATTTTCCATTAGATAAAATTTCCGCACCAATCACAGTGTGGCTTTTCATTATTTCCCATTCATCATCATTAAATTCACTATCCTTTAATAATACCTTATCCGGAATACCTACTTTACCAATATCATGCATTGGACTTGCCTGTAAAATTAGATCACAATGTTCTTCAGATAGACCGTATTCTCGTGCAAGAATTGCAGAATATCTACTCATTCTAATAATATGATTACCTGTTTCTTTGTCTCTATATTCAGCAACTTTACCCAATCTGTGAATAATGTCAAGACGAGTTTCCTTTAGTTCATGTGTCCTTTCTGTAACCATATCTTTTAAAACTTTATTCTTATCTTGAAGATAATTATGGTGGTATCGTATTTCCAGTAGATTCCGAATTCGAATTAAGAGTTCTATTTGATCAATGGGCTTTAACAAATAATCTTGTGCACCTAAATTATAGGCTTTATGCATTAAATTTTTATCAGTTTCAGCTGTAAGTACTAACACAGGTATAAATGGTGATGATTCTATTTTATTAATTTCAGCAAGAATATCTAATCCATGTTTTTTTGGCATATTCATATCCAATAACAATAAATGCGGTTGTATATCAACATAAGTGTCAATACATTTTAATTCATCTGATAACATTGTAATTTCTGAATAACCTGCTTTGCCAACAATACCTTCAATAAATTTTAAATTAACTAATTGATCATCAACAACAAGTAGTTTAGCTTTAGGATATGGTGTAGATGTAAGTATATCTTTCATATATTAATAATTAATTAAAACCTCATTTACCTTTTCGGTATCGATACATACTTTTTTTATTAATATTTTTGCTGTAGAAATATCATTTATTTTTATCGAATTTTCAAGTTTTATACAATTGTCCACTAACTTTTCGGCTCCAAACATTGCACAACTCCCCTTTAAAGAATGAGCAATGAATAATACATCTTCACTATTAAATGATTTTAAATTAAATTTTAATTTTTTAATCTGTTTTTTATTATCATTAATAAATTCATTAATAATTTCTCCTGTCATATCTCCCATTAGTTTTGTAAACGATTCAAGTGTATTATAATTAACAAATTCAGCCATTTACATTTATCCACTTCTCTATTTTATCATTTAATAATTCTAAATTTATTGGTTTCGCTAAATAATCATCCATCCCTGCTGCAAGACATTTTTCTTCATCTCCTTTTAAAGCATTAGCTGTTAATGCAATAATGGGTATATGGTTATCTTTATTTTCTGACAATCTGATTTTCCGTGTTGCATCATAGCCATCCATGACCGGCATTTGACAATCCATTAATACAATATTAAAGTTTTTCTTCAAAATCATATTCACTGCATCTTGACCATTATCAACAATTTCGGTAGAATATCCTAATTTTTTCAACATAAGTTCAATCACCTTTTGATTAGTCTTGTTATCTTCTGCTACAAGTATTTTACCAGATTTCTTTAAATTAAATTTTTCCATTGAAACTGATGATTCTTCTACTGGTATCTCTGTGGTAACCCTCACTAATTCATCATATAATTGTGATTGTCTAATTGGCTTTGAAATAAATCCAGAAAATCCACAATTATTCATCTCTTCAGCGCTGGGAGGAGTCCCGAAAGATGTAAGTAATATTATATTGAAATTTTCCAATCCATATTTGTTTTTTATTGTTTTTCCCAATTCATATCCATCAATTTCAGGCATCATCATATCGGTGATAACTAAATATCTTTGGTCAGAATTAAATTTTTCCTGTAAGTATTCAAGTAATGAAAATCCATTATTGAATGATTTTGTTTTTGAACCCCACTTTTCTGTGTATTTTAATAATATTTCACGACTAATTCGATTATCATCAACAATTAAAATTTGATAGTTTTTAAATTGAATATCTTCAATGTTTTTCTTAACCATTTTTAATTTTGTATTTTTAAATGGTATCTTTAATGTGAACGTTGAACCTTCACCAATTTTACTTTTTACTTCAATTGAGCCACCCATTAATTCTATCAATTCTTTTGATATTGCAAGCCCAAGTCCAGTACCTCCATATTTTTTAGCAGTTGATTCATCTTCTTGTATAAATGAATCAAAAATTTTATCCATTGATTCACTTTTAATTCCAATTCCAGTATCTATTATATCAAATTTTACTACAGTTGTTTTATTGGACTTACTAATTAAATTTAGCCTAACTCCGATTTCTCCTTTTTCTGTGAATTTAATACTGTTACCGATAAGATTTGTCAAAATTTGCTGTACACGTCCGGAATCACCTACGACAAAGTCTGGAATATCTTCGGGAATAAATGTATAAAACTCAAGTTCTTTTTGGTTGCATAAATCTGATAATAATACAGATACATGTTCAACCAGGTTTCTTAAATTAAATTCATTATTTTCTAGAATTAACTCACCCGATTCAATTTTTGAAAAATCTAATATATCATTTATTAACAACAATAAAGATTCCCCTGATCTGGAAATTGTACGAACATAATCTTTTTGTGTGAATGATAATTCAGTGTCCATCAATATACTTGACATTCCGAGGACGCCATTCATTGGAGTTCTAATCTCATGACTCATATTTGCTAAAAATATTGATTTAGCTTTATTGGCATTTTCTGCTTCAACTTGTGCTAATTTAAATTGAGCAGTCCTTTCTTTAACTTGGGATTCTAATTGCTCCTGATATTTAATTAATTCCTCACTATTAATCTTAATTTTATGTGACATCTTATTAAAAGTATTGATTAAATGCCCCACTTCATCTGATGAGTCAGAATATAATTTCGTTCCGTAATTTCCAGTGGAGGACACATCTTCGATAGTTTCTACCAATTTTCCCAGAGGTTTTGTAATAAGTCTACTCAAAAATATTGAAATCAATGAACCAATTATCAATATACTCATACTAAATATTAAACCAGTTAATTTGGTATTACTTATCCAGAGGTTCCTTTCAATAAGTGACTGCCCGAGAATCATTATGCTACCAGAATCAGTTCCCAGGTCAATAGATCTGGATAAAAACAGAATTTCATCAGATTCTTCCTGTGTACCCGGTTTGACATCTGGTATATTTAACTGAATTTCTTTATTTAATTGATAATTAATTATCGATCCAGATTCATTCAAAACTGAAAGAAATACAATACTCGAATCCTTCCGTACTAATTTAAATATTTCATTAACGAATTCATACTGGCTCTCAGAGATAGCATAAGACATACTGGCAGCTAACATCTCAATTTTATCATTTGCTTTTTTTGAAATTTGTTGGGTTATTGTTACCTTTTCTCTTTGAGGATAATAGTAATAAATAAAGGCTGAAATAATAATCAATATAATAAAAATGGAAGAATTAATCTTCCAATTTATGGGTAAATTGTTAAAAAAAGGAATCAATATTATTTATTATTGTAAAGGGTAGGATTTATCTTTATAAGAAAAATTCTCTATATCCAATTGTTTAACTTGTCTATTTTTATTAATTATTGATTTATCTGAAATAAAACCAATCGCATAAGGATTTTGTGATATTACCTTAATAATTTCTAATTGATTTGACTTATTTATTGGAAAATTTCGAATCTCACCATTCAACATTTTACCCATCCAGACTAACCGAAGTGTACTTTGTGAAATTCCGAGTATTGTTTTATAGAATTTTTGTGTCAATTCATTATCTGTAGTGTAATCCGTCAGTGTAATAGTACTATTTTCAAATCCATCTACATCCCAATATTCTTTTTCACCAAGATAATATTCTTTCAGTTGAGATATTGTGATATTGTTAATTGGGTTTTGGGAGTTTACAACAACAAATACTTGTCCATAAATTTCATTAATGAATAAAATTATAGGGATTGTTAGTAATTTTATTAATCGTTTCATTTTTAATTTCCTCTTAATTATAGAAAACAGAAATTCCCAACCAGAACATTTTAAAACTTTTGAAATTCGTGGGTGAGGAATTGAAGTCTGTACCGAATTGGTGATCATGAATTTCTGACTTAATCAATATATTCATAATTGGTCTATATGAAACTCCAAATGTATATCGAGTAAGTTGATTTCTGAATACAAAATGTCTCGGATCTTCATAAAAATTCACTTCTGCAAAAGGTGTGATTTTGTCAGTCAGTTTGTAATTAGTATGAAAATAATAAAAAGTCTTACTAAAATCACTGTCATCATAATCATCCAAATTTCCTTCTTTTAAATCTAAATCAGAAATCCTTGTAATAATAAATTCTGTTCTCAATTCAAAATCATAAAAATTCATTTTACCATCAACACCAATAGTTGACCTGTTTTCTTGTTGAAGTCCATCAATTAATATTGGTTTCACATCACCGGGTGGCATATCCGTACCCATAGGGGTAGCATCGCTCAATGTCCACATGGAATCGATGTCAATATCTGGTTGAAATTCAAATGTTCCATTTTCTTGATGATAGGATACACCATATGTTGAATTGAAAATATTTGGAGATATCTGAATCCTGCTGCCAATGCTTTTATTATCATTTAAATCCAGACCATGTTCATCTAAAGAGCTGCCATTTCCTACATAAATATTATAGGATATTTTTTGATCAAAAATGGTACAATTACCAAATATTTGAAAATTCTGTGAAGGTGGAATAATTGTACCGGCAGATTTATGAATATAGAATTCTTCCTCATACATTGCTGGTAATACTACAGAATTAAATACGGGTGATTGGAATTTCCTCTCGTTGAAATAACCAAAAGGTGCTAAAAACTTACCTGCTTTGATATTTAGTAATTCTGAATGATTATACTCAACCCATGCTTCCAGCAATTCTATTCTTCCGGCATCATTATGATTATCAGATGATAAAGATGCATTCTGCATAAATCGTAAATTGGAATAGCTCTTCCATTGTGGTGAAATTCTGGAATTAATGATTAAGTGTGATCGTAATAAATTGAACGATCCTGGTAAATCTTCTTTGTAACCATTTGGATATTCCCGTTCTAATACATCCTTATAAACAAGATCAAAATATCCCAATACAGAAAGATTTTCGGTGTGAATGCTTGTTAGAAATGCAAGTATGATGAACCAGCGCAAATAATAAATGTAACGTTCCATAAATCCTCCGTGATTTTGGTTATATTTATTGATTATTCTACAATATATTCAGTAACAAATATACATAACTAAATATATCCAATCTATTACAAATTAATCGGCTTAAAATTTTCTATTTTAGACATATTATCTCATATATAATTCCACTATAATCCACCAGTAAAAATTCTCCATTTTCTCTTTGACCAAAAGTTGATAAATAAAAACTATTCTTATCCATGGAGTTCATTATATCGGATGTGTGATTTTCAAATTCTGTGATCTTATTATCTGAATACCTAAAACTCCACACTTTTCCTGTACAATAATCCCCAAATACATATTTTCCATACATCGCTGAAATATTATTTCCTCTGTAAACATATCCACCAGTTATGGAACAACCATCCTGTTTATTCTGGTTCATACCTATCAATGTTTTCAGATAATTTGCATTATTGGGGTATTCATATATTGGTTGGACTAAATCAGAGTGGTCACAATCATCTTCCAGAAAACAATGATTACCCTCCATGATATTCCAACCATAATTGATCCCTCCCGGACTTTCAGAATGCTGGAAATCAACTTCCTCCCAGTTATTTTGGCCCACATCTCCTATGTACATATCTCCTGTGAATTTGTCAAATGAATACCGCCATGGATTTCTTAGACCATATGCCCAGATTTCCGGTTTGCTATTTACTTTTTCAACAAACGGATTATCGATTGGAATTGAATAGGATTTCTCACTTGGGGAATCAATATCAATCCGGATCATCTTTCCAAAAAAACTGTTTAAATTCTGAGCATTGTTTTCCGGATCACCAGCAGACCCGCCGTCACCCAGCCCAATATACAGATATCCGTCCGGACCAAATGCTAAATGCCCGCCATTATGATTGGAATATGGTTGTTTTATTTTAAAAATTAATTGTTCTGTCTCAGGATAAGCAATTGTATCTGTGGAATTAAATTTTGAGATTATAGTAAAACCATCACGGTTTACATAATTTACAAATACATATCCATTTTCAGTATATTCCGGATGAAGTGCAATCCCAAGCAGTCCTTGTTCATCCCCGGGGTACATTGGCTGATGTACTTGTTTTGAAATATCTAAAAATGGTGTTTTTTGGACAATATTGTCAATTGCAATTTGAACCACTCCGGATTGCTCTGCAATATACAAATATTCTGAATCAGAAGTTCTGGTTGAAATTGCAACCGGTTTTTCCAAGCCATCGATTAATTTAACCACTCCCAATTTTGGAAATGATATTGAAAAAATCAGTGGGAGAATTAATTGTAGGTAAATCCTATTGAACAATTAAGGAGTAATTATCAATTGTCTAAAATGATACTGACTAATTCTACAATATCCAGTATATCTATTGATTCATCACCATTTAAATCTGCTGCCCAAAACTGGGATTCATTAGGTTCAATATTATTTAAAATGAAATTAACGGTCATTATGATATCTAAAATATTTACGATTTGGTCATTATTCACATCACCGGATATGAGATCATAATATTCATCTATTATAAAGTCCCAGATACCTCTCCCATAAGTTCCAAATCTTGCGGTCCGGAGTTCCGGGATATAATCTACAGTCCAGTATATCTGATCAGGTGCCGAGATTCCTGCCAAATCGAACCATTGATTTTCGACTGAATCAAAAACATAGGGGCCAACCTCAGTCGCAGCAAACAGCAGATCTCCCAGCTCATTTCCAGTTATTTCATACACTAAAGTATTTGGAATTCCATTATGCATTGGAGAAAATGATTCACCAAAATTCTCACTTACATATACAGATGGATTGGAATATCCACTCCCACCAATGACCACTATGTTTACATCTGTTGTTGATGGATAAATTGTTGATCCATAAAAATAATGGGGACTTGGACCTGAAAATCCAGATGTTTGATCCCAACTATTTCCACTGTCAAAACTGGTATAAAAAGTACCGTTGTATGTCATTACATAATAAATTGAAGGATCTATCGGTGAATATGCCATAGCAGAAACTTCTGAATCAAAATTAAAGGAAAGTTCATTATGTGTTATAGACCATCCTGCAGCAGATAATTCGATCATATGAAACCCTCCAGATATACCACCCCCTCCAATAAAGCATTTTTCCGGATTGGTTGGATGCGCCATTAGAGGAGCCATCCATAAATAATTTGATCCAAGGAAATTCCAAGTCATACCCCCTGTATCATATTGTGGTGAATCATAATACATAACAAATCCCGGATATACACACCAAATCGACTCTCCTCCATCTCCGGAAACCAAATGACCATAATCACCACTGATGGATTGTTCAAATTCCAATATTCCACCTTCATCACCTTCACTGCGCTGAAAACCCTGATCCTGGCTTCCTGCATATACATGATAAGGGTTGGATCGTAATGTATAAGTTGAATAATACTGGCTAACTCCCAAACCATACAGTGAAAGGTTTTCCACTGTATTTAAATTGTCTGTGGAGATATACAGTCCGCCATCAGTAGAAATCAATGCAAATTCATCACCATAATCATCCAAAAAAAAGCGGATCTCAGGAATATCCGCATGTAATTTATTTGCGGGGTTACTATAATAATCATACCAATTATTAACCAGATTCCAACTATCTCCATTATCAAAGCTTCTGAATAATTCCATACTGCCAAGACATATAACGTTACGGTTTATATTGGAGGAATTAAAACTATTTCTCGTAAATGTCCATTGGGGTTGAATACCCTTATGTTCCCAATCGGCACCACCGTTTCCAGAATAATAAATTTGTTCATCAATTCGTGCATATAAATATATTCCATCTTCATCCATCCCACCGGTAAGCAGGTTGTCACCGGATGCAAATGTTGTGAAACTTCCAGCAAATTGTAATTCATCAGATTCTGACACGACGTACAATGTCCCATTATGAATTAAAAATAAATCTTCTTCTGAATATTTTGGAGTCCAGATGTCATATCCGTTATTATTATCAAAAGTAATAATTTGTTCAAAATTTTCCCCATGATTTGTGGACTTATACAAAACTGCAATGGCATTCCTCGTAAAATAATTCCATTCTTTGACAAGTACGTAAATTGTTCTAAGCTCATCATTCATTACAACAGAACGCAAAATAGATCCCCAATCTTCTAAATTTTCCAATCCTGTCGATTCAATAATAGTAAATCCTTCATCATCCGTAAAATAAAAGGAATCACCTCCACATATTAATATTCGAGAACCTGTATCAGTATCAATCAATCTAAGCATTTTTATATCGTAAATCTGCATGTGATCGTTAAGAGAAACCCAACCTTCACCTGTAATTGAACCACGCCAGATATTCCCACCTGAAGAACCACAATATATCAAACCATTTTCTAAATCTACATCTGCAGTATGAATTCGTCCTGCATTATTATTACTGCCCCGTTCACTCCAGACTCCAGTTATATCACGATTACCAATTTGTCGATGATAAATGTCAGCAGAGGTCCAGTTTTCATTTATCTTCAAGTTTTGCCTAAAATGATTTACATTTTTTGACTTTTGTTTTCTTGTTTCCGCATCAATTTTTCTCCAATCAACATCCGGAGCAGTTCGATGCATTTGCTCAATCCATTCCTGTCGCTGTTTCTTAAAAATCTTTCTGTCTTCTTTTTCCTGAATATATTCTGTGGGTGTAGGAGATTGTTGAAAATTATCATTTAAACTGAAATAGACAAATAAAGCAAACCCCGTTAATAAAATGAGTTGAATTATTTGATTTTTCATAATCTAAAATTCGATAATTATACCACCAACAGGCATCTGTTTATATTGATAAGCCATTTCTTTTGTGCCGTTTGGAAGATAAATATACTCCCAGTCATTATTTCTATTAAAAATATTCTGTAAATCCAGGTAGGTAGTAATATTGATCTTCTTAAAATTAAATCTCCTGAGTATCATTATATCTAATCTGCTGTAATATCCATATCTGGATGTATTCCATTCAATGTCAGAATCAAAATACCACCTGCGATATATATGGTTGTACTTCATAAGTGTATATGGCCGGCCGCCTGTATATCTGTATCGGAAACTTACCTCGAGAACATCAGAAATCATAAATGGTAACCACGAAACAAATTGTAATATTTTTTGACCGCGAATGTTCTTATACCATTCATATTCCCTGAAATTGAATTTATATCCTCCAATTATAGTCATAACCTGTCCATAATCAAAATCCCAAGAGTAATATCCGTCTTTCCAAGACCGGGGGTCCTTACCCTCAGATACTGAATAGGAATAACTGAATGTACCATACCATTTATTTGAAAATTTCTTCTGGAAGAATAATTCCAATCCGGACGACCTTCCCTCTCCAATGTCTACAAATCCCATCCTCCCATCAAATATATCCTCCGTTAAATCGGAGTAATACACCGGTTTGTTGTGATAAGACTTATAGTATAACTCCAGTGATCCTTTGATATCCTGAGCAAAATACCGTTCAAATCCCAACACAAATTGGCTGGTATATGAATTCCTCAGCAAAGAACCGCCATAATTCAAGTTTTTGGGATTCAACAGCATCCAGTAAAAGGGTGTTTGGTAAAATTTACCCCATGCAAAATTTAATTCTGTATTTGGTTGCATCTGATAAGAAACACCAATTCGGGGCGCAATTGCATTTGTATTATTGAAAGGTATTTTGTCAAATCGTAATCCAACATTAATTGTTAGTTTTTCAACAGGTTGTACCTTTATTTGATTATGAAACGCATATTTAAATAAATGACCATTCGAAGTATGATTAAGAGAAGGATTGATCAATGTAGAGTCACTGAAATACACACCTACAATCTCACTATTGGCTTCTTCTGGAAAATCTTCTTTCCAACTTTGATAATCCTCGAGAGAACTAAAATATCGTGTGGGTTTTAATTCTTGATTGTCATTTAACCAAGAATAATATTCATCCAAAGTTGCACCATCAGCCAATTCAGGCGGATAAAAAAATGTATACAATGTATCCTCAGCTCCAATTTCGTGCATATTATATTGACCGCGTTTGATCTGAAATCCACTTGTAAGAGTAAAATAATTAGAGAATTTATAAACAATATCTCCCTTTAGGTAATTATCAGTCTCTGTATTTTTCCTAAGAAATATTGACTTTTTCTCTCCATTGGTTTTCAAATAATTTTCACCGGCCCAATGGGAAGTCGAAGATGCCAATGATAATAATGCATACCCCCTATCGGAGAATAGAGATTTATACGTTAAACCCCCTGTGAACTGATACCCATTATGCTCAGCATTATTAACAAATCTCAACTTAGGATATTCCTCATCCACAAGATGAACATAGTCAGCACCGCCAATTCCATTTACAGTAATCTTGTTTCTACTGTTCAGATCATACGTCATTTTAAATTGAGAATTCCAATATTCGGGGATTGCAGTTAATCCCGTACTTTTTATAATATACTTCAGGAATGATTGGCGAATACTTGCCAGAAATGACCCATTTCCACCATCTATAGGGCCTTCTGCTAAAACACCTACTCCAGCCATGCTCATCTCAAATTCTGTATCAAACTTCTCCGTATTTCCTTCCCGTAAACTGACATCCATTACTGAGGATTGTTTGTCACCGTATCTGGCTGGATATCCACCAGCATAAAAATCAATTCTATCAATAAATTCTGTATTGATAATATTTATTGGTCCGCCACCTTCTCCAATATCACCAAAGTGGTTGGGATTGGGGAGTTCAAGATGATCCATAATAAACAAGTTTTCACCAGGACCACCGCCTCTTACAATAATTTCATTACTTTGATCCGCTTCTGATACAACAGCTGGCAAAGCCTGCATCATTTTCTGGATGTCAAAACTTCCAACCGGGTCAGAACGGATTTCTTCAAAATCATAGGTTCTACTGCTGACAATTGCATCCTTTGCTTTTTCAAAATATCCTCCGGTTATGGTGACACCTTCAATTTGAAGGACAGTTTGTTCAAGAAAGAAATTCAGAAACGTTGATCGATCTGAATAAATATTGACATTGGATTTTGAGATGGATTCATATCCAATTCTGCTTGAAAAGACAATATAACTACCGACGGGGATATTAGAAATAATATATTCACCATCCTTATTTGTTGCGGTTCCATAATTTGTTTCAGGTATTGTTATATGTACACCGTGGAGGGGTTGATGGGTTTCTTTATCAATAACCCTCCCGGAGATAGAACCGGTATTTTGACCATACAACACAATTGTAAGACTTAAAATAGTGGAGAAAAATATTTTCATTGGATTGTGTGTGGTTTTATTCGCTATAGAAATAACCAAACAGTATCATCATTTCATCTGTACTGAGAAAACCGAACATCAAAGCCTCATCCGGATATAAAAAATAATCCCGCTATTAAAAACAGCGGGACTAATTTAAATTTGGTAGAGTAATGTTTAAGCATTTAAGTTTTTAGTGTCGTATTTACAAGTGTTATAATATCAAACATATCGTTCATGACGTCATCGTTCAGATCTGCTGAGGTTAAACCAAACCCGATTGGTGACAAGTTTTCTACAAACTTTACATGATTGTCTGAATCATTGATAATGTCAATGATTCCAATATTAAAGATTTCAGCTTCCGGAAAACGGTTATCAATTATATTTCCACCTATATTTGAAACTGTTTTAATATTAACAGGTGCACTAATTAACAATCCCACAAAACTGAAACCGAAAATTATCCTGTTTTTCATACTCATTGTATAATTCTTATTTTATTTAATTGATGATTAAATTGACTATCAATACGATATCCTGTATATTAACAGTAAGGTCTTCATTCATGTCAGCTGCCCAAATTTCACAATCTTCGGGAATTACAGCCTCCAAAATTATGTTTATTACCCGTACAATATCTAATACATTATGTGTACCATCATTATTAAGGTCACCGAGCTGCCAACCAAAACATTCACCACCACCCACATCTACAGTTATAGGCAAAACTACCTGAGGATTATCAAAATCATTGGAATGTATTACCAACTCCTCAGAATATAATCCACCTTCCAGGTTAGAAGCATCCACAGTTACTGTTAATGTTGATATTCCACCGGGAGGTACAGACAGAACGGTTGGAGATACTCCCAACCAAGGGGCTCTCATGTTTATCGGAACTGATAATTCACTGTGTGCAAATGTGTTATTGTATGCAATTAAAATTCCATTGTCTGCGCCTGCATCTTGAAATCCTATGGTTGCTGATGAAATATCAGTTATGGACTGGTAATTCAGATCTATATTCCCATCAGGATAGAGTACTATCTGAAAACTATAAAAATTATCTTCATAATTTGTGTACCAGTGAGCAACTTCATCAAACCAGACTACAAATCTATCCTCATTTCCGTGATAATAGACATTTCCCGAACAATATTCGTTACAACCATCATTTACTGGATTCAAGTCATCCCAAAATCCAAAAATGGCAGGTGTGGGTGCTTCTGAAGATGGAATTACGAGATTATCCCAGCCAGAATTATCCGTACCAAATCCTACCCATCCGTTGGCATTGATGATACATTCAGAATAACTCTCGCCATAAAAAGGGAAATCAAATCCAATATCCAGGGTTGTTCCTGCCTGGTCATTATGAGGAAAACTGTATATGATTCCTTCCCCAGAAATGTCAATCCAGGAATATTCTCCTTCATCATCCGAATTTGTGTAACTGTATCCAAATGGATCGATATTCACATTTAAATCAATTTCGCCACCATTAATGATAGATAAATCTGTAGAGATTTCATCTCCAGATTCTATAGAGATCAGAAGCTCTTCCTGGTCCAATCCAATTTCTGGGCCACCGGTTAAATACGCCAATGCCATATATGCATTCAATCTACCCCATCCTGTTTGTGTATCCCACCCTGGAGAGGAAAGATCATCTGAAGATACTTGCATTATTTCCCTGACATTTTCCGGTGTCAGGGTCGGCATTGCCGATAATAACAATCCTGCAATACCTGCTGCATGGGGTGTAGCGGAGGATGTTCCATTAAAATCGGACATATACCCACCATTTAATGCGGTCGTATGAATTCTCACACCGGGAGACAGAAAATCCAATCCATCTCCATAATTACTCCCCCAGAAATTTTCACCATCACAGGAACTAAAATCTTTTCTCTCATTACATGGTGATAATGACCCGACTGCCATAGATCCATCGTATGCTGCAGGATAGGAAATATTTGAACTGTTATCATTACCTGCAGCAGATAATATTGCAACACCTAAACTATTTGCATAGTTGATAGCACTGTTCATAGTGTTGTCAAATCCGCCGCCGCCAAGACTCATACTGATTACATTAGCGCCATTATCTGCGGACCATTGAATACCATTTGCGATGTTAATAAAATCACCGTACCCACCGGAATCTAATACTTTAATCGGCATAATTTTGCAGTTCCAGGCAACACCAGCTATCCCCGTACCATTATTTCCTTGAGCTGCAGCTATCCCTGCACATGCTGTGCCGTGCATATGATCATCTGAAGCATCAGAATCGTTATTTACAAAATCATATCCCGGAACCATTTTTCCAGCAAATTCTTCGTGATTTCCATTCACTCCTGTATCAATTATGGATATTACAATATCATCACTGCCTTGAGTGATGTCCCAGGCATAATCTGTATCAGTATCACAGTCCGGCGTTCCCACATTTCCGCCACTATAGCTTATAGCCTGACCAGTATTGTCATGAGCCCATTGAAGGCTGTAATATGGATCATTTGGGACTGTGAATGCTTCTGCACGGTAATTTGGATTTACATCAATTATATCCGGGTGATTTATCAAGTTTTCAAGAATCTGATCAATATTTACAGTTCCGGAATAAGTAATAACATAAAATTGATGCAGTTCAAATTCCCAATGTTTACTATTGAAGTTAGAATAAAATTTAAATACAGGAGTGAATGATTCAACCACTCCATAGGAGGTGAGCTCATCCAGTAAAGCTGAACGGGATACCAAATCTAAAGAAGGTTCGATTCCCAGTTTAGGAGCAATTTCAGAGTTTAATTTTACAATTATTTTGTTGGGAGAATAATATAATTCTCCGGATTTTATAAAATCACTTACAGACGCTGTAAATCCAATTGCAATGAATAAGAACATGGTTAGATTGCGTATATTTTTCATTTTACCTCCTGATTTATTGTTTTTTATTTATTGTAATTTCATTTAAAATAATGATTTATAACAAAAGTTATTGTATTACAGTTTGTAAATGCCGGTATTTTATATTTACACCTTGTCAGATAAAAAATATGAACATTAAATTTAGATAGTCGAATGACACAACCACAACTAATTAACAAATCAAACCACAAAACAAGGAGAATAATATGGAATTAATTCATCCAATTTTTAAATGGCTTCATATCATAGCTGGAATCACCTGGATCGGCCTATTGTACTTTTTCAATTTCATAAACGGCCATGTGGCTGCAACCATGGATGGTGACAGCAAGAAAAAAGTGGTACCCGAGCTTATGCCCCGTGCATTATACTGGTTCCGCTGGGGTGCAGCATGGACATGGGTAACAGGAGTGATTCTACTTTATGTAATCTATTGGGCTGGTGGATTAATGCCTTCAGACTTCACTTCAAATGGTGATGAACCTGCTAATATGTATATACATTTAATGCTTGCTTTAACATTTTTGGCTGTATTTGTATATGACTATTTATACAAAAGCGGATTGGCTAGTAATGTAAGGGTGATTACTATTATCAGTTTCATATTAATTGGTGGTATTGTTTATTGTATGAAATTCTGTGCAGGATTCGATTATCGTGCATTCAATATCCATATTGGGGCTATGTTTGGTACTATGATGGCATTCAATGTCTGGTTCCGCATCTGGCCGGCTCAACAAAAAATCATCACTGCAATTAAAAATGGTGATGCTCCTGACAGCAGTTTAGTTGCTTTAGCTGGCTTACGGTCAAAGCATAATACCTATCTTTCTGTCCCTCTCATTTGGACAATGATTACTGAACATCATGCTGCTGGAGTATTAACAGGTGGGAAATTTTTTGTAACAGAATCGACAAACTGGCTGGTTTTGATGATTGTTGTTGCCTTGGGTTGGCATATCGTTTTTCAACTCTATAAAAAATCAGGTAAAATTTCTGGATTTTAAAATTAAAAAGCCCTCAGTTGAGGGCTTTTTTTTACAGGCTATATTTTCTGAAATAAATACACCATATAGCATTTAAATCTTCGAAATGATTCACCATTATTATCACCGCTGAAATATTTATATTCTAGTTTTGTGAGTTTTTTACTGTATTTCCATTTCAGAAATTTTAATATTTTCGGGTATTTCTGAGTAGATCCCTTTAATATTAATTTCCAGAGAGGATGTAACATATTTATTGATAGCTGATTTGCAATATCAATGGTAGGTGCTGTCTCATTGGTGATATCCCTGGAATATTTAAGTTGTAATGGATATTCCGGATATATCTTCTCCCATGACACTAACTTATGTCCGCCACCCAATGGACTTTTACCCGGTGCATCTGTTTTAAAAAAATCACTGACCAGGATATACCCATCGGGATTGAGGTGTTCAATGGCATTGGATACTGCGGTTTTCATTGGAATATATTGGAAACTTTCACTGAATAATACAAGGTCATACCGATTGTCAGATTCAAATTCCTGAAACGGACTTTTATAAATTCGGCTTGTATCACCGAGGAGTTCTTCGGCATAATCCGTTAACACTGTCTCAGGAGATACACAGTCCACTGAGTACCCTCTTTCAATTAGAGTAAGGGCAAATCGTCCTGAACCACAGCCCACATCCAGAATCGTATTTACACTATCCGGTATGAGTGATATCAGATATTCTGCATAATTGTTTTGCGCTGTTGGGAGATTGGTGACCTTTGCTTCCAGATTATCAGTAAAAAGTCCATAATGTAGATAGTCAGTATCCAGAAAATTCTTGAATAACAGCAATCCCAGGTCGAGTCCGATTTCTTTGGAATCTATTTTACGTTCTGACATATTACATTGTGTTAATGGATTTTAAAATTGATTTGCTGGTCTTCCAGAGAATTTCCCAATTCCTGGTTTGATAAGATTCCCTGCTGCTTTCTTTTGTTTTACATTTATGAAAATATTTTCCACTAACACCCTCTACCTCTGAAGATACTGCAAGATACAAACTGGTTTTTGCTCCTTTAGGAACAGAAATTGCAGCAAACATTTTTGCAAGTCGTAATCCAATACCTGTTATTCCCTGATTATTATTTCCGAATTTGGATGCAACAAATCCCGGATGAAGGCAATTTACAGTGATATTTGAACCGGAAAGTTGTGTTGCTAATTGATATGTAAACATTATATTCAACAGCTTTGACCGTTTATAGGCTTTCCAGCCGTCATATTGGTTTTCTCCCTGGAGATTGTCAAATTCTACATCAATTCCAAAATGGGCATCTGAGGCCACATTAATAATTCGGCAATCATTTTGTTTTTTCAATTTGGGTAACAATAAATTTGTTAAATGAAAATATGCCAGATGATTCAGAGCAAATGTAGCCTCCAGTCCTTCGGAAGTCAAAATCCGTTTAGAGAAAAATGCTCCGGCGTTATTGATCAGTATATCAATCTTTTTAAATTTCTTTTTAAGTACAGAAGCAAGGTCACTCACCTGTGCCATAATGGACAGGTCGCATTTTATAAAATCTACATTGGCATTCAACTCGGATTTCTTGATCTCTTCCCGAACTTTTTCTCCTTTTTCCTGATTCCTACCGATAATGACTACATATACTCCCTGAGAAACCAGCATCTTGGCTGTTTCTTTTCCAATCCCGTCTGTTGCACCCGTTATGATACAAAGTTTACTATCCATATTTTGATTGGTAAATTATCCGATTTATGATATTGGAAAAAATATTAAATTATTCATATCTGCAGGTTATCAAATTAATCTCGGCGGACATTAATTAAATTTCAATTTAATAAAACAGGAGAAATTAATTGACATTCATAACCAGTGAATGGAACGGCACCGAGTATTTTCCAATTCAAGATTTTCATCATCTTGAATTTTTTGTGGGAAATGCAAAGCAAGCGGTTCATTTTTACAGATCATCCTTTGGTTTTGAACCCCATGCCTACTGTGGTCCACAAACAGGAATGAAGGACTCTGTCTCCTATGTATTGAAAAATAACAGACAATTTTTTGTATTTACAACTCCATTAAATTCCAACCATCCTGCTTCTCAGTGGATTAAGAAACACGGCGATGGAGTTTATGATATCGCTTTTACGGTTGATTGTGATAAAACTGCGTATGAATCAAGCCTTTCCCGGGGAGCAGAAGGACTACAGGAACCGACTCTCATTAAAGATGATTCTGGTGAATATGGTAACTCAGTCATCAAAACTTATGGAGATACAGTGCATTCATTTATTTATGATACCAAATATGATGGAATCTGGGCACCCGGATTTGTAAAATTAGATCTCCCTCCCATAAAGACAAATCAACCTTCATTGATCACTATAGATCACATTGTCGGGAATGTGGAAGAAGATAAGATGGATGTCTGGCGGGAATTCTACGAAAAGGTATTTGGATTTACTACTTTCGTTCGGTTTGATGAGACTGATATCAGCACCCAATTTTCTGCATTGAAAAGTATTGTGGTCAGATCAAAAAATTGGAAAGTAAAATTACCAATAAATGAACCTGCATCAGGAATCAATAAATCCCAAATCGAAGAATATCTGGATTTTAATGAAGGACCCGGTGTGCAGCATATTGCAATTTTAACTGATGATATTATCAGTTCCATTACCGCGCTTAAAGCAAATGGCGTGGAATTCCTGGATGTCCCGGACACTTATTATGCTGATCTTGAAGCCAGGGTTGGAAAAATTGATGAAGATATAGAAGTTTTGAAAAACCTGAAAATTCTGGTGGACCGGGATGAAGAAGGATATCTGCTCCAACTATTCACAAAACCTCTGGAAGACAGACCGACATTGTTTATTGAAATCATTCAGCGAAAAGGCTCCCGGGGGTTTGGACAGGGGAATTTTCAGGCATTGTTTGAAGCGATTGAACGTGAGCAGGCATTGCGGGGAAATCTCTAATGCCATTTTATTGTTCAAAGGGGAATATTCCGCCTAAACGGCACACTGCATTTAAAAAACAGGACGGCAGTATTCATTATGAAGAATTGGTCAGTCGGGAAGGCTTTTCAAGTATCTACAGCAATCTTTATCATCTCAGAAGGCCTACATCTGTGAAAACTGTGGGAAAAATGGAATCTATCCAATTAGTCAGTTCAGCAAATACACATAGAGCGAGGCACATCAAAACATCAGAGATCAAATCAAGTGGTGATGCAATAAAATCGAGAACTCCCCTTCTGTTTAATGAGGATGTAACGATTTCCACTGGTTGTATAACAAATTCAATGGATTACTTCTACCGTAATGGATCTACAGATGAAATATTCTATATTCAATCCGGATCAGCTGCATTACAGACAAATCTGGGGGATTTGGATTGTAATTCCGGTGATTATATTGTGATTCCCAGAGGGATTATCTGGCAATTACATCCCTCTAATGAACTTCGATTGCTCGTTATTGAATCTGCAGGACCAGTGGAAACTCCATCAAGATACCGAAACCGATTTGGACAATTACTTGAGCACTCACCCTTTTGTGAACGGGACATCAATACACCTACTTTACAAGATCCCATAGATACTGCCGGAGAATTTGTAGTAAAGGTAAAATCACACTTAGGAATACAGGATCTTATTTATGACCATCATCCCTTTGATGTTGTAGGTTGGGACGGATATTATTTCCCTTGGAAATTCAGCATTCACGATTTTGAGCCCATTGTCGGAAGCATTCATCAACCACCACCGGTTCACCAAACATTTCAGGCAAACGGGTTTGTAGTGTGCTCATTTGTGCCAAGGCTGTTTGACTTTCATCCGCATTCTATCCCAGCACCTTATCCCCATTCTAATGTAGATTCAGATGAAGTGATTTATTATTCCCGGGGAGATTTTATGAGCAGGCAGGGTATTCAGACAGAATCCATCACACTCCATCCAATGGGACTGCCTCACGGACCCCAACCCGGAAAATATGCAACATCACAAGGTAACGAAAAAACCGATGAACTAGCAGTGATGATTGACACCTTAAAACCCTTGAAAGTTACACACACTGCACAGGAAATAGATGATGCAGATTACCCAAAAAGCTGGCTGGATTAATATTGACCACTGAAGAAATTAAACAGAAATTGGTGGAAGCATTTCCCGGTGCTCAGGTTGAACTGGAAAATACCTCCTCTATGCATGTAGGGCATAACGACCGGGGTTATCATTTAAAAACCACGATCAAATATTCCGGATTTGCAGGATTGTCACTCATTGAACAGCATCGGTTGGTCCAAAAAGCATTGGAAAAAGAATTGGGAAACATAATCCACGCATTATCCATTAAAACAATTGCAATTAATAATTGAGAAAAATATGAAATCATATTATTATTTACTTACATTTACCCCTATATATCTAAATGTTTGTGCACAAGTTAGTAACGGTGGTATACCATTTAGTATTGTACATGAATTAAGTTATGAATCAATACCATTAGAATCATTACCTTCCAGCAATATAGATTCATTATTAATGGAAGAATCAGTTGAATTACCATACAGATTTGCTTATGCCCACAAAGTAAATTTAAACTTGAATAATTCGGGTGAATAGATAGATATTGGAAATGATGAATATTTATGGAGAATTAAAATTCGATCAGCTGGTGCATTTTCTTTAAGTCTAATTTTTAGTGAATTTTGGTTACCAATCAATGCAAAGTTATTTATTTATAATTTGCAAGAAGATCATATCATTGGTTCATTTACAAATTATAACAATAAAATTAATGGTTTATTTTCAACTACACCAGTAAAGGGTGAAGAAATTATTGTTGAATTATATCTACCTTCAATTGAATCTGAAGTATTTTTCACAATTTCTCAAATTGCACACGATTATAAAGGTATTTACGATTATGGTCAATCAGAAGAATGTAACAATAATGTAAACTGTCCTGAATGGTCAGAATGGTACGATCAGAAAAGATCCGTAGCTATGATGTTAATAGATGAAAATACACGAATTTGTTCCGGCTCACTAATAAATAATGTAGAAAACGAACCAAAACAATATTTTCTAACTGCATATCATTGTTTTGAACATTTTAATTATGTACCTGGTGATTATTTACCTTGGATTTTGATGTTTAATTATGAAAGTCCTTTTTGTATAAATGAAGAAGGAGCTACCGATCAAACGATACAGGGTTTGATGATTCGATCAGTAAATGCTGAATCTGATTTCGCATTATTAGAAATTATTGATATAGAAATACCTGAAAGTTATGATGGGTATTCGATCTCAGAAGATTCAACAAAAACAACTATTCTGTTTTTTGGTTTAGAGGGTTCATTCCATAAACTTCGGATTTGGTGATATTGCTGAAATCGAATTAATAGAATCACGGGAACTTTGACGGTCAGATTAATCAAATCTGACGGAATTGAAAAAAGTATTATTAAATTATGTATAGCGAATAGCTTATAATCTAAATTATACCGAATATTCAATAAGTCCAACTTGTCTGCTTTAGGTCAGCAGGCAGGTAAGACTAAATAACAGTAGGAGATAAAAATGACTGAAGAACAAAAATCCACAGTAGAAAATATTATAAATTCAGACAAGATATTTTTAATGCTGAAAGGTACTCCTGAGCAGCCACGATGCGGGTTCTCTGCCAGAGTTGTGCATACATTAAATCATTTTGGCGCAAAATACAGTTCGTTTAATGTATTTGAAAATATTGAATTAATGAATCTAATTAAGGAATATTCCAATTGGCCCACCACTCCTCAGTTGTATGTGAACGGGACACTTATTGGCGGTTGTGATATAGTAGAAGAACTTGCCGCTTCCGGGGAATTGGATAATATACTGAAATCAACCACAGAAGAAACTACCGAATAAAAAGGAAATACATGAAATTAATTACGTTTAATCAGGGTAATACTCTGAATTTAGGTGCTGTTACCGAAGGTGGAGTTATTGAATTGAATGCTCATGACAATAGAATTCCTGATAATATGCTGGAATTTTTAAACGGATTTACAGAAAATTTAGAACGAGCAAAAGTTGTAATGAATTCTTCACCCAGTTCAACACGGGCAAACGGAGTAAATTTACTATCTCCCTTGCCAAATCCTACATCAGTCCGTGATGGATACGCATTCCGGCAGCATGTTGCTACCGCCAGAAGGAACCGCGGTGTGGATATGATCCCGGAATTTGATGAAATTCCCATTTTTTATTTCACCAATCATCATGCAGTTTTTGGTGAAGGTGACTTCCCGGTATTAGAAAAACATCTGGAAAAACTGGATTTTGAATTAGAATGTGCCGCAGTCATTGGAAAAAAAGGGCGCAATATTTCTGCAGCAGATGCAGATGATTATATTGCAGGATTTATGATCATGAATGATTTGTCTGCCAGAGCTCTGCAAATGCACGAGATGAAATTGAATCTTGGACCTGCCAAAGGAAAAGATTTTGGTTCCACATTTGGACCATGGCTGGTAACAAAAGACGAATTGGAAGATAAAAAAGTCTCTTCGCCCGAAGGTGACCGGTATGATCTCACCATGAAGGCATTTGTGAATGACATTCAGGTTTCTGAAGACACATTGGCAAATATGACATGGACTTTTGCTCAGATCATTGAACGAGTCAGCTACGGTGTAGATATCTTTCCCGGAGATATTATAGGTTCCGGTACCTGTGGAACCGGTTGTTTCCTGGAGTTGAACGGATCAAAAATCACTGATAACCAATGGTTGAAGCCCGGTGATACAATCTCACTGGAGATTGACAGACTGGGCACATTGACCAATACAATCGTCCTTTCAGAATAATTGAAAATGAATTGAATCGGTATCTGTGAACAACTTTATTGAATTTGACCCAAAATCCCAATCTCTGCGGGACAGACATCACCTTCTCATTGGGAGTGTTGCCCCCCGCCCTATAGGATTTACTTCCACCATTGACAAAAGCGGTAATCTTAACCTTGCTCCTTTCAGCTTTCACAATGCATTCAGTTCAAACCCACCTGTAGTTGGTATTTCACCCGCATTCAGTGGAAGGACAGGAAATCCCAAAGATACACTAAACAATATTCTGGAAACCGGTGAATTCACCTTATCCGTAGTGTCGTATGACATGGTGGATCAAATGAATATCTCTGCAGCAGAATATGGTTCTGTTACCGATGAATTTGAGATGTCCGGATTCACAAAACACCCATCTAAAAAAGTAACCCCACCCGGTGTTGCAGAATCTCCGGTAATTATGGAATGTATCTTTCAGGAACATATTCAATTCAGCGACCAACCGGCTGGCGGGAATCTACTGTTGGGTGAAATTGTCCATTTCCATGCAAGGGAAGATATTTTCAGTGAGGATGGATTTATTGATCCTGTAAAAATAGATCAAATCGGAAGACTGGGATCAAATTGGTATACCCGTGCTAAGCAAGGACTGTTTTCTCTTGAAACACCACGATATACTCCTGTTGGATTTTCTGCAATTCCGGAATTTATACGAACCAATAAAAAGTTTACGAATGCACATTTATGTAAACTTGCATCTGTAGAAAATATTCCCGATCTCAACTCTGAAATGGAAAAGAATTTTACAGGAAGCTCATCTAAAGTATTACTTGATGAATGTATCGATAATATCAATAATAATAAAATAGATATGTCCTGGTATATCATTCAATTTTTAGAACAGAACAATGATGGCTGATATTCTCTGGAAACCTGACGAAAACTCAGTTGATTCGTCTCAAATGATGCAGTTTATGAATTTTGTAAATGAAAGTGAATCCACAGATTTCCGGTCCTATGAAGAACTGTATAATTGGTCAATAGTTTCTCCGGAAAAATTCTGGGAATTGTTCTGGAATTTCTCAAAAATTAAGCACTCACAACCTTTTGATGCTGTTGTGGATGATATATTTAAAATGCCGGGAGCTGTGTGGTTTGACGGCACAAAATTGAATTATGCAGAAAACTTGTTGAAATACCGGGATGTTCATCCGGCAATCATTTTTATAGATGAAAATTCCCAAGCTACAACAATTACCTATGATGAATTATTTAACAGGGTTTCCCGGTTAGTTGGAGCAATGAAAAGTTTTGGGATAGAAAAAAATGACAGGGTAGTTGGTTTGATGCCAAATATTCCGGAAACAGTGATTGCAATGCTGGCGGCATCAAGTATTGGTGCAATCTGGTCATCCTGCTCACCGGATTTTGGCGCTAAAGGTGTATTGGACAGGTTCAAGCAGATTAATCCAAAACTAATCTTTTGTGCAGACGGATATCAATATCATGGTAAAAAGGTTGATTGTCTTGGGAAACTGAATGCAATAATGGGTAAAATACCTTCGATTGAAAAAGCAGTGATCATTCATTACCTGGGAGATCCGGCCAGTATTAAAATAGAAAACAGTGTTTCCTGGGAAGATTTCATTTCACCTCAGTATTCATCAATCCAATTTGAACAATTACCATTTTCACATCCACTGTTTATTATGTATTCTTCGGGTACCACAGGAGTACCAAAATCCCTTGTGCATTCTTCAGGCGGAACATTACTCCAGCATATTAAGGAACATAGACTGCACACAGACCTGACACGGGATGATATCATATTCTACTATACCACCTGCGGTTGGATGATGTGGAATTGGCTGGTTACATCACTGGCGACCGGTGCAACTATGGTTTTATATGATGGAAATCCAATGTATCCCGAAGATACCAGTTTATTGGAAATAGCCGGTAAATTGGGAATTACCATTTTTGGAACCAGCGCAAAATATATCTCAACACTGCAGTCAAAGGGTATAATTCCTGATTCAGTTTCAGATTTTCCAAAATTAAGAACAATTCTCTCCACAGGTTCACCATTATCAGAAGAAAATTTTGATTTTGTCTATACTCACTGGAAAAGTGATGTTCAACTGGCTTCTATATCCGGAGGGACAGATATTATTTCCTGTTTCGCATTGGGTAATCCGATCCTCCCTGTTTATAAAGGAGAATTGCAGAGCCGTGGACTTGGGATGGCTGTAGATTCTTTTGATACCACTGGAAATTCCATCAGGGATGCCAAAGGAGAATTGGTATGTAAAAAAGCATTCCCATCTATGCCGGTGTATTTTTGGAATGATGATACCGGTGAAAAATACAATTCTGCATATTTCAAAGATTACCCGGGTGTTTGGTCTCACGGAGATTACATTGAGATCAATGACCACAGCGGGGTGCTGATCTATGGACGATCGGATGCGACATTAAATCCAGGCGGTGTAAGAATAGGAACTGCAGAAATTTACCGTGTGATGGAGCAAATGTCAGAAATTGTTGATTCTCTGGTAGTTGGCCAACCATGGGAAAACGATGAAAGGATCATCCTTTTCATCATATTAAAGTCACAAAATGTTTTGCATGATGAATTAGTCACAAAAATAAAACACAACATCAAAACACAATGCAGTCCAAGACATATTCCGGCCAAAATAATCCCTGTGGAGGATATACCATATACCATCAACGGGAAAAAAGTGGAAATTGCCGTCAAGAATATCATTCAAAACATCCCAGTAAAAAATTTGGATTCTCTTGCAAATCCCACTTCACTGGATAATTTCAAAAATTTAGAAGAACTTCAATATTGAATAACAATGAGTAAAGCATATAAAAATCTACCCGTTCATTTAAGACAATATATTGTTAAGCAGGATTATTCGCTGTATTCTGCTATAGATCAGGCTGTGTGGCGGTATGTGATGATGATTTCTATTCCCTTTTTTAAAAAACACGCACATCCGGTGTATCTGGCAGGATTGGATAAAACCGGCATACCCCTGGATAGAATTCCCAAGGTTGAAGAAATGGATGAAAAATTGGATAAATTCGGATGGGGTGCTGCTGCCGTAAAGGGATTTATCCCCCCTGCAGCATTTATGGAGATGCTCGCCAATCGTGTACTGGCAATTGGTGTGGATATCCGCACTGCTGAACATCTGATGTATACACCCTCACCGGACATTATTCACGAATCTGCAGGGCATGCTCCAATTATCGCAGATGAAGATTATGCCAAATATCTCTGCAATTACGGCGAGGTAGCTCGGAAAGCCATTGCTTCAAAACAGGATATGGAATTGTATGAGGTCATCCGTAAATTGTCTGATCTAAAAGAAGACCCAAATGCTGAGCCTGGCGATGTTGACCAGGTGGAAAAAGAATTTATTGAAGTCTCTCAGTCGATTAAATGGGTTAGTGAAGCGGCTAAGTTGGCTCGTATGAACTGGTGGACTGCAGAATATGGACTGATCGGTTCAAGGGATGAACCTAAGATTTATGGCGCCGGATTATTATCCTCCGTGATTGAGAGTCAATTCTGTTTATCAGAAAAAGTAGAAAAAATCCCTTATACAATCAACAGCACAAATTACGCCTATGATATCACCGAACCCCAGCCCCAATTATTTGTCACAGATAATTTTCAAAAACTCAGTCAGGTGCTTTTGGATTTCAGTGAAACAATGGCATATAAAACAGGCGGGATCTCCGGTTTAGAAAAAGCAAAACTTGCTGAGTCAGTGAATACTGTAGTATATGATTCTGGACTGCAGGTTTCTGGTGTTTTGGAAACCTCTCTGATAAATGAGGAAAATAAATTGTCCTACCTCCAATTTTCAGGTCCTGTTCAATTGGCAGTTGGTGATTCGGAAATTCCGGGGCATGGCATTAATTATCATGCATTGGGATTTGGAGCACCGGTGGGTAATCTAAGAAGGAATGAGAAACCCATCAGTCAATTTACATCCTCAGAATTGACGGAAGCTGGTATCCAAAATGATAAATCCATCAATCTCGATTTTGACACAGGAGTTCAGGTCAAGGGTGATATCATAGATATATTTTATAATAACGATATACCATTATTAATCAAATTCAAGAATTGTACAGTTACATTAGGTGATAAAAAATTGTTTAAACCTGAATGGGGTGATTTTGACCTTGCCTGCGGTGGAGAAATAGTATCAGTTTTTGGCGGACCAGCTGACCGGAAAAAATATTATTTATTAAAAGAATCGTCCACCGAGTCGTCTGTGTATCAGTCATCTAATATTACCGATAAAAACCGCAGGTTAAATGAGATCTATGAAATAATTCAAACCGGTGACCTGGATAGTGAAAAATGTAATGAAATTTTGAATGAACTTGAAACATCTTTTCCTGACGATTGGTTGATCCTTGTGGAAATGTTAAAACAGGTAAAAGATGAACCAAGTTTACAGGATATCTCTTCCTATATAGCTGATCAACTTCACCGGTTTTCAGAATCCGATATTCCTGAGAGTACTATTATTCGCCGTGGATTGAATGTATTACTAAAGGAGGCTGCTTTGACAAATTAAACTGTCAATCACAACCCCTGCCTGATTATGTGACCACCCTCACTTAGTCCAAAAAGCGTATTCCAAATCACATTTTTCTAATTGGGATTACCGGTAATATTTCATCAGACAAACAATTAAAAGAGGAGAAAAACAATGTTTGACGATGAATATACCGAATTGGAACAGAACGATCTATTTGATCACGAACCAACACCTGAAGAAATAAAACTCATCGAAAAAGAATTTGAAATTGATGACTAACTGAATATGGTAAATTATTGCTTTTCACCTTGAAATAAGAAAACGGTAATACCATCAATTATTTGATACAATTATTGATGCCTAATATCCCCTCTTAAAAACTACTCTTTTTTATCACACATCATCAGGTAAACCCCTACAATTATATCGGAAATACACCGATTACACAGGTTATCTGAATCTCTTTAATATTGGGTAGGAAATAAAACGAAAATAGTTTGAGCAATCGCGATCCGCATAGCAAAGGTATAAGCAAACCTCCTCTTAGCGAATTGTTCTAACCCGTTGATTGCAGTTCCCCTCCTGAATTCCTCCAGAATTTGTAATCAACGGGTTTTCTTTTTCAATAAAAAGGGGGCATAAATGCCCCCTTTTTTTGTATTATTATTTTACAGTAAGTAATTCTGCGGAGAGCACCAGATTCGAACTGGCACAGGGCTATACGCCCCGGCGGATTAGCAATCCGCTGCAATACCATTATGCGAACTCTCC
>CAYFPO010000004.1:0-24654 GCA_964345035.1 uncultured bacterium | reverse complement strand
AGCTACTGGCTAATAGCTCTAATTAGTACTTGCACATCGTAAGGTAGTGTAGGTGTCCGGAGGATGAGGGACTCCCGGTCTGCCCACAGACAGGTAACCTCAATCTATGTAAACCAAATTATTACATTACTCCCCTTAATGCGGAGGATGAGGGACTCCCTGCCAGCCCTCCCGTAGATCGGGAGCAGGCTGGGAACACCCAGTATCCTCAAATCTACAAAAACTGCGGAGGATGAGGGACTCGAACCCCCAAGGGCGTAAACCCGGCGGTTTTCAAAACCGCTGCCTTACCAATTAGGACTAATCCTCCGGTATTTCTAATTAAAATTTAAAATGATTGATTTTCACACAACAAGAAAAGAGTTAATCAATCAACTTATGAAATTTAAGGCGAAGTGTAAAAAGGGAATTACAATTTAAACTCGATTCCCTGAGCAAGGGGTAATTCCGTGCTCCAGTTAATGGTATTGGTCTGTCTCCGCATATATGCCTTCCAGGCATCTGAACCGGATTCTCTGCCTCCACCGGTTTCCTTTTCACCACCAAAGGCACCACCAATTTCTGCCCCTGAAGTCCCGATATTTACATTAGCAATTCCACAATCACTGCCTCTGTGAGACAAAAAGGTTTCTCCATTCAACATATTACTGGTGAAAATTGAAGAAGAGAGTCCCTGAGGTACGGCATTATGGATTTTAATAGCCTCGTCTAAATTATCATAGTTCATCAAATACAGTATTGGTGCGAAAGTCTCTTCTCTTACGATTTCCATATCCGGATGTGCTTTTACCAATGTCGGTTCTACAAAAAATCCTGACCGATCTAAAACATTACCGCCATACAGAATTTCACCACCCTGAGCCGTTACCTGTTTCAGGGCATTTTGATAATCTTCCACTGCTGCACCATCAATGAGTGGTCCCATTAACGTGCTGGAGTCCAATGGATCTCCGATTCTTACCTGTTGATAGGTAGATTTTAATTTTTCAACAATTGTATCAAATACTGAAGAATGAGCGATGATCCTTCTTGTGGAAGTGCATCGCTGCCCTGCTGTGCCCACTGCACCAAACAGTATTGCAGGAATTACCATGTCCAAAGGAGCGGTTTCATCCACAATAATGGCATTGTTACCTCCCAGTTCCAAAATAGTCTTTCCAAGTCTGGCACCAACCACTTCACCAATCCGTTTACCCATACGGGTGGATCCGGTGGCAGAGATCATTGGTACTCTTGTGTCGTTAATCAACCGTTCACCGATTGATGATCCTCTGCCAATGATCAAGTTGAATATTCCCGGGTAACCTTCTCTTTCCAGAACAGTATTACAAATGTTCTGCACGGCAATTGCACATAATGGAGTTTTAGAAGAAGGTTTCCAAACAGTAATATCACCACAGACCGCTGCAATAAAGGCATTCCACGCCCACACAGCAACTGGAAAATTAAAAGCGGAAATCACTCCCACTATACCCAAAGGATGCCATTGTTCATACATTCGATGCAGGGGACGTTCTGAGTGCATAGTAAGTCCATAGAGTTGTCTGGAAAGCCCTACGGCAAAATCTGCGATGTCAATCATTTCCTGGACTTCCCCATCACCTTCAGCTTTGATCTTTCCCATTTCAAGTGCAACCAGACTGCCCAGAGCATCTTTCTGCTCTCTAAGTTCATTTCCCATTAATCTGACCAGTTCACCACGCTGGGGTGCCGGGAGCATTTTCCATGTTTCAAACGCCTGTTGAGATTGGTCAATGACTTTTTCATAATCCTGTTCAGAACAGAGATTAACGGTTGCAAGTAGTTCGCCGGTTGTGGGATTGATAGATTCAATTTGTCCTGCATCGGTTGTATTTCCATAACTCTTACCACCTACACACGCGCCAAAATTGATTTCTTTAATGTGTAAATTAGTTAATATTGAGTTCATAATTTTAATTGGTTTCTACTTCCCAGCATCGGACCAAATGTTCATTTTTACTTGAATAAGATTCGAGAATTGGTTTCTCATCTACACATTGGTCATTTACAAGTTCACACCTGGGATTAAAATGACATCCCGCCGGAAATTCCGTAGCATTGGGAACATTTCCGTCAATGGTATACAGTTTTTCCTGTTCTTCACCCGATTCAGAAATATTCGGAATGGAATTCAATAAACCCTGTGTATACGGATGCTGACAAGATGCAAATATTTCATCTACTGGTCCTTCTTCTACGATCTGCCCTCCATACATGACAATTACCCGTTTGCAGATCTCAGCGATAACACCCAGGTCGTGAGTGATCATTATGACTGCCAGCCCGATTTCTTCCTGAAGTTTCTGGATGAGTTCCAGGATCTGAGCCTGAATAGTTACATCCAAGGCTGTGGTAGGCTCATCTGCTATCAATACAGATGGATTACAGGAAAGCGCCATTGCTATCATTACCCGTTGACGCATACCACCGGATAACTGATGGGGGTATTCATCCACTCGCCTGTGTGGATCTGGTATCCCGACTAAATTGAGCATTTCAACAGCTTTTTCTCTTGCTTGTGCATTGTTTAAACCCTGGTGTAGTTTCACCGCTTCAATGATCTGATTACCACATGTAAACACCGGATTCAATGAAGTCATGGGTTCCTGAAATATCATTGAAATACTATTACCCCGGATATGCTGCATATTTTCGCCAGGTAAATCCAGGACGTTTTCTCCATTATAGAATATTTTACCTCCTGCATAAAATCCAGGTGGATGCGGAATCAAACGCATAATAGAAAGGGCTGTCACGGATTTTCCACAACCGGATTCTCCCACAATCCCCAATGTCTCACCCGGATACACATCAAAACTCACATCGTCCACAGCATGGGCAATCCCGTCATCTGTATTAAAATACGTTTTCAGGTTTTGAACCTGAATTATGGGTTGAGGGTTATCCGGCATTTACAGTTTCTTTCGGTTTCTTAAATGCCCAAAATGCCAAAGTCAGAATCATAATTCCGGCAATCCAATATGTCGCATTGTGAAATTCAGGACCACTATAAACTTTTAGATCCTGAATTCGGCCGATCAACAATGAAATACGCCCCATCACTGCAAACCCGAAAGATGCACCGAACGAGACCATTAAAAAATAAATTCCCACTTTACTGAGTTTACCAACAATTCCTGTATGCTCTTTGGAAAAGAAAAAATACAACAATCCTGTTAAAGTTCCAATCAATAGTATGATTGCATTTATAATAGTTGCCCAATCACCGGAAAAGTCAATAGAAGCAGATTTGATCTGCTCCATAATATCTGAATTCAGGAAGCTGTAAAACCGCAATCCACCTGCCATACCAACAATATATGCAATTGCCCACCTTGCCAGCCACCCCAAATTGGGAACCAATCTGAGAAGCATAAAAATACCGAGTATAAACGGTATGATATACAATAACTCTATGTTCTTGAATCCTTCAATACCATTTTCAGGAAATATTCCCCGCTCCAATATTCCAAATCCTGTAACAATAAAACTCAATGCATCATAACAAAAATACCAGATACTTTTAAGAGTTGACATTTCTGCTTCCGGGTCAACTTTGGGCCAGAATCTGCCAAACATATTTGGCTGCAGCTGCTGCCAGAATGCAAGACTTGCAATAAATCCTGCAGACACACCTACATATAAATGTTCCGCAGCTTTATAAAATGGATTATCATCATATAAATAACTGAAAATGGCAAGCGTTAAAAATACTGCAATCCATGCTCCTATTAGTTCCGGAGTAAAATCCATGGTTATTTCCTCCCCGATTCTTTACGTTGTAGATAGTATGCGATATTACCAAAAATTATAAACAGAACAATAATGATATGGGCTATAGATTGAGCTGCCATCATACCGGTAGCTTCACCCGGTATATTAACCAGTGCTTCGTATTCTGCAGCTCCCGGCATGCCTGCCAGTATCCCGGAAATCTGCCCATTTTCTACATACGGCAGAACTTCCGTTACCTGAATGGATGTGCATCCGGTAGACATGGGAACTCCTTTTGGATCGCAGGCATATTGCACCCATTCTTTTGATCCGGGATATCCGGCTGATAGACTGAATAGGAAGTCGAAATCTTTTACACTGTTTACACTTTTCATCATAGGAATTTCATCAATTGCATTACCAAGCAGATCAGCCGTATACATCATCCGGATATCCGATGCAATTCCTTTTATTACTGCTTCAGCTCCAGGTTTGAATCCCATATTTACCCATTCAACTCCATATTCTAACTCCAATTCATCTCTCGCCACCTGATTCAGTGCCTCTGTGGACATAAAATTCCCGTCGGGCCATAACGCAAATGCATATACCTTGTGATCATTCCTGAAAAGATGTCTAAGTAATGTGATTGCCATCGGGTGAATTTCCGGTTTTGTACTGGGTCCATATTCAAATGAAACCAGTACTTTTGAATTTGTCGAAAGATCATCAATTGCATCAAAAACCATTTGAGAATGATTTGTCGCCCTTATTGGGATCTTGATGGGATTGATCAACGGAATAATTACAGCCAATCCGATCAATACAAAAATGATCCGTCTGTCAAATGATCCGAGTTTGATAAAAAATGATTTTAATCCGTTCATTTTATTCTCCTAAGTATGACCGTTCAATACCGGTAATAATTCTGAATGATGTTGCAATCACACCCAATCCAATTCCAATCATAATGGCTCTTGCACCAGCTGCTGTTGGTACATTGAAAATCCACTCCTGTAGAATTGGCAGCGAAAGAAAACCGGGTAATATATCCATAAACTCCAATGCAAAAATGCCGATGACTCCCGCAGCAATAATACCAAAAACTACTTGTCTGTTCTTGAGTGCCGGAGCAATAACCGCACCAATGCCAAAAACAGCAAGAATACCCACAAACCATCCCGGGATTAATGACCCTGCAGGCACCCTCCCCAACATAAGAATAATTCCGGAAACTAACAGAAGGGTTGCTTCAAAGTTTCGAATTCTGAATGCACGGTAAGACGCAGATGCCACAAAGAATGCCAAAAGTGCGAACATAGTTGCTGAGAGCGGAGTAAATATATAAAAGAACATCCAGGAAAACAGAGATCCTTCCTGACTAACATGAACTCCCCATTTCATAGATTTAATTTCATAACTGCCGACATAATCTTTTAGCTTTTCAGCCACAGCTGCTGCTGTGGATTCCCGAATATAAATTTTATTGATTTTCGTAAATTCCAAGTTTTCCATAAGAGCATCTGTAGAACTTAATACGGATGTTTCAGTTTCTTCTGCAATAACCTCGGCAACTTCTTGTATATACTCCTTTTTAATATCAGTCAATTCAATAAAATTGGTCCCTCTAAACAAAAATCCACAGAATATCGCAAAGAAAAATCCCACAATGGCTATGATACTGTATTGCCAGTTTGGACGTTTATTTATCACTTTGAGAAACTGCAATTTTAACAGATTCAATGCTCCCAGGATTATTGCAAATGAAGCAATAATATCAAACCACTGTGTAGATTCATTATCTATCCAGTGTTTTAATCCTTCATGGTTTATAAAATGACCCATCAAAGTTAAAAACCCAATAGAGATTACAATAATTATGGGTATTTGCCGTTTTAAAAACATTACAACTCCTATTTAGTTGTTAAAAAGTCAATTACATTAAAATTGATCCAACCTGCCTGAAAAAAACCCGACAGAATCACTGTTGCAACAATGGCGATCATTACACAGAGTTTTACTATATCCTGACCTTTGATACTTCCGATTAACACCGGTTTGTCTGACAAGTATGCACTGGCGGTGAAGAATTCCTCACCTATAAGTGTGTAGTCACATGCAGTTACAAAAAATGGAATTTGCGAGGGGCTTCCGGTTCCAGCTATCTGAATAGCACCGATTGAATTTCCGGTTTCTGCGAGGATTAGTGATTCTGCAAAAAACTTACCCTGATAAAAGCAAGCAGCAGGTCTTTCTCTCATCATAATTCCATCAACACCGGCAGCATACGCAAACTGATCATCTGTCAGATAGTGTACCATATCGTCATAATACAAGTCAGGTCTGCCCTGTTTCAGGTATGCTTCTCTGCAGGTTTCACGACCAGCTTCCATCACTATTGACCGTGCCACAGGGACATTCAGACCTGCTTCATATTGTGCTGTCATACCCGCAACATGCCCCAAAATGATCAATCCGGAAATAGTCTCAACCTGATCCATATCCATAATTCCCGGGACAAACAAGACTGATTTGCCCATTTCTGTAGCCCGTCCAACTGCTTCTTCCATTGCCTTTAATCCGGGAATTGGTCTAAGATATATTTTTTCTCCCCGCTTAGCACGGTTGATATAAAAAGTTAATAGGAAAGAAACTAACAGAGTAGATACAAACATCGCTTCTTTCCCCGGAGCAAAAAACTCACCATGAAAAATTAAATAGAAAATTAATAATAGGATAAATCCGATTGCAGTTAAAATATCATTCTTGTGCATACTAACTCCGTTTCTTAATTATTTCTGGATTGTTTTTCAAGTTTTTCTAATTCCCTGATCAATAACTCAACATTTTTCCGGTCTTCTAATAATTCTGTAAACCTATAATAAGGTTCAGACCGAATAAATGCCGTAATTACAGGCCCGAAAAATACCAACATTTGACTACCAATGAAAGAAGCATATTTTACCATTTCAAGAAAAAATACTGCAGGGACTGTCATTCCACGGTCAAAAATCTTTTTGGCAAATGCCTGTATTAGTTCTTTTTCTGACAAAATATTCTGGTGACTCAAATCAGGATTCATCCATTACTATCATTTCGAGGTTGGCTCTCGGAATTGTGAAAATCTCCCCGTCTGAAAATTCAATTTCTGCTATTCGTACCATTGTTTCAGATTCCATTTTGGTAAGTTCAGCCGGCAGGGATTTCACCTTGCCAACTTTACCAAAAAAGGGATCGCGGATCACCCGTACTGTAGATCCTTCATGGATGGCAAGATCAGCAGCATTGGTCTTACCGGAACTACTGATTGAAGATTGGGTATTAATTATCAACTCCGGTCGAATAACACCCGCTCTGATCTGTGTAGCTCCATTGATTGAAGCCCCATGACCTGCAAACGTTTTGAGTAAATTGAAAGTTCGCTGAGCCATGGAAATTGTTCCAAATCCTTCAGTTACAACCAAAGTAGTATTGAGTTCTTCAGAACCGGTAATTGCAACACCGAGAGTATATCCGAGAATATTGGAGAGATCTGAATAATTAAATCCTCCTACGACCACTGCCGCCACACCCATTTTCTCTGCATTTTTAAATGCATCCAGCGAAATGGTTGATCCGCCAATTAGAATTTTCCCCTTATGGGTGTCTTGTATTTTATCTGATGTGAGTTCGTCACCCGGATTGGAAACAACAATTTCAATTTCGCCCTGCCTCTCACCGCCAATCCCAATGATACCTTGAATCATTGCACATTCAGTTTCTACAACGAGTCCTTCATCCGGAATAACATCAACAACTTTTCCCGAAGTGTACGCATTCACTTCAATCGGAACCGGTGGTTCTGACACAATACATTGACCAGTAACATTAGATACATTCCCTAAAGTGCCCGTAACCGGCGATTTAACCTGGCTCTTGAACATTCCAAAGATACCTTTACTTTCTGCAATTACCTGCCCCCGTTCGATCTGTTCATCAACTTCAACCAGCATGCAATCAGGAACCATTTCAGGTTCCAGGTTTAGTAGATTTGCAATATTAATCATATGCACATTTCCGGGGATTTTTGTTGATGCTACGATTGTTTCCGGAGTGACAGTATCTCCCTGAGCACAATGTACACTGCCTTTTAATGGCAGTTGTCTGGTTTTTTGCAGTGTTGTATGTTTAAGTATTTTTAGTCCGGGTGTATAGGTTCTTGACATAATTTACTCCGGATATTCCTCAGTTTCCTGTGACCATTCTGTAAGTTTTTGAACACGCTGTATTGAATCTGAAGGCAGAATAAAAGGATTCCTTCCACGCCCATCTAAAATTATTCCAACCACACCCCCGAATATATTGGTATTAACTACTTCATTCCTACCATTTCCTAAATCCATACCCTTTCCAGGTGTCAAAGTTGCATGGATTGGTTTGTATGGAGCCGGTATTAATTTTAATTCTCCGGGCATGATGGATCCTTTAATTTTTCCATCCGGTAAATCCATTTCATAATCCAATATTGGTTTACCCGGTTTCTGATTACCAATGGGTGCAATACATGATCCCAAACGTATCAGACAATCTTTCTCGAACACTTCAAGTGCAGCCTGGGAATGTACGGTTGATAGAACGCCTAATTGGGGCATCATAAATATTGAATCAACAGCCAATTGTGTAATTCCTTCAGGTAGGAATGCATCTATTAACATTCTTGCTGCCTGATGCCTTCTTGGTGCGTGGGACAATACTCCGCCTGAACCAACCAACAGATCCAATTCCATCATATTCACAAGAGATTCTCCTGATCCCGATTGTTCAAATGCATCTGAAATAGTTCGTTCTTTTTGGACTCCCTTTAAACTCACAGCAAATTCTTTATGCTGTTTGAAAGACAATCTCAATGCTTCCCGTGCTATTGACTGTTCAATCTTTAAATTTTCCATGGTCTGAGGAATGGTTGTGGGACGTATCATTTTATTGGAAATACTGTTTGTAAGCGATTCATCATCTATTTCAAATGGTACCCATCTCATCACATTGGGAATTCCAGCTTCAGCCAGCACATTACAGACTGAATAACTCATACCCAAATTTGCGCTTACCGTCCTGTTAAATGCACCATCAAATACGGAAAATACGTCTGTAGTTGCTCCGCCGATATCCACGCCAACTACTGAAATATTTTCTTCCTTGGCGATCCGTTGAATGATCTCACCTACCGCCCCTGGTGTGGGCATAATGGGTGCATCAGTCCAACTCATTAGTTTTTTATATCCCGGTGCCTGTGCCATTACATGCTCCATAAACAGATCATGTATTCTGTCTCTGCTTGGCTGGAGGTTTTCTGTTTCAAGAGTAGGTCGGATATTATCCACCATTTTCAGATCGGTGATTTCACCCAATCTCTCTTCTATGGAATCCCTGGCTTTAACATTCCCTGCATAGATCACCGGTAATTTATAATTGATTCCCAGTCTGGGTTTGGGATTTGCAGCTTCCAGAATTTCTGCCTGTTCCACCACATGAGAAATTGTGCCTCCATCCACACCTCCGGACAGCAGTATCATGTCTGGGCGCAGCTGCCTGATGCGTTTTACTTTTTCGTGATACAACCGGCCATCATTTGCTGCCAGAACATCCATAACAATAGCACCGGCACCCAGAGCCGCCCGCTCAGCGCTTTCCGCAGTCATACTTTTTACCACACCGCCTACCATCATTTGGAGACCTCCGCCAGCTGAACTTGTAGAGATATAAATATCTACCCCTGTTTCACCATTTGCGGGAGATATGATTTTTTCATCCTGAAGAATTGTTCTGCCGGATAATTCCTCCAATTCGGTGATCGAATTCAGAACACCTTTGGTAACATCTTCAAAAGGGGCTTCTACTGTAGTTGGCGCTTCGCCTCTATGGGTTAGCCGATAATGTCCATCCACAAATTGTATGAGTATTGCTTTGGTTGTGGTAGAGCCACAATCTGTTGCAAGGATGGTTTTTATTGTACCAATGTTCATTTGTAATTTAACAGCTGCTTAACTCAATGTATACTTTTTTGTGGGAAATCCAGTAATACGGTTTTCAATTTAGATTATTGTTTCAAGCGTGGATCCAATGCATCTCTCAGTCCGTCGCCAACAAGATTATATGTAGTAACCGTGAGAAAAATAGCAAACCCTGGAAATAATGCAAGCCACCACGCATATGTTGCCCCTCTTGCCACAGATAATATTGCACCCCAACTGAAACTGGTTGCAGAACCCAACCCTAAAAAACTGAGTGTAGATTCAGTTAATATTGCACCGGCAATACCAAATACCACAGACACCATTACCGGAGCTATAGAATTTGGCAATATATGTCTGAATATTGTCCGAAATGTGGGGTTCCCTATTGCAATCGCAGCATTTACGTAATCCTGATTTCTGGTTTTTAAAAATTCGGCTCTTGTGTATCTTGCAATTCCTGTCCAGCCGGTCATACCGATGACTACCATAATCATCCAAATTCCACCTCCGGGGAAAAATGCAATAATTGTCAGGATTAAAAACAACGTTGGCAGCGTCATCATCAACTCCATCAGTCTTTGAAATACAATGTCCACCTTCCCACCAAAAAATCCCGCAATTGATCCGATTGTAACACCAATAAAAAATGCAATGGACATCGAAATAAAGCCCACCAACAGAGCAATTCGGAATCCATGGATTAACCCGCTCAATACATCTCTCCCAAGCTGATCTGTTCCCAGGTAATGTTTATTGACTCCCGGTGCTGCATATCGAGATCTAAAATCCAAATTCGTTGGAAGAAATGGAACCGGCGGCCATATTGCAAAATCATATTCCAGATCCTTCCATTCCACGTTGAGAAAATGTGGTTGCCATTTCACTAATTTAGCTTTTACAAAATATTCTTTTACTACCGGTGAATAATACTTTCCTTCATATTTACATAGTAATGGTTTGTCATTTGCCA
Organism: uncultured bacterium; assembly: GCA_964345035.1. GTDB lineage: Bacteria > Fidelibacterota > Marinisomatia > SCGC-AAA003-L08 > CAYFPO01. The sequence continues at coordinate 13,956 of CAYFPO010000004.1, read as the reverse complement.
GAAAATCTGCTAAAATCGCAATAAGAAAGAATGTGATCATCACATAAAAAGCTGAATATGCCAATTTATTTTTCTTAAACTGGTTTTTAACTAACTGCCCGTATGACTTAGAATTTTTCTGTTCCATTGTTATGAATGACTTTTTGAAAAAGTAATACGTGGATCAACAACTGAATACAAAATATCCGCAATCAGAATTCCCAATAGAGTTAATACTGCTGAAATCGTAAATACCGCCATTACAATTGAGTAGTCTCTTGCCATAATTGCCTCAAATGCCAATCTCCCCATTCCGGGAATTGAAAAAATTGTTTCTACTACAATACTACCGCTGATCATATGCGGAAGGAAAAATGCCAATATGGTAATAATTGGAATGAGTGAATTCCTAAGTGCATGTTTCAAAATCACCATTTTTTCAGACAATCCTTTTGCCCGTGCAGTTCGGATATAATCCTGTCTAATGATCTCCAACATGCTGGTTCGCATTTGTCGGGATAAATATGCAAATGCTCCGTATGTAATAACCGTAACCGGAAGGACCAAATGCCAAAGGTAATCCATGAATATTTCCCAGTTGGTCATGCCTTCTAAGTACGTAGAGTGAAGTCCCGCATAGGGAAATACATCCCAGAAATCCCCGCCGCCAAATAAAATGATGAGCATGATTCCGACCCAGAATGACGGGAGTGAATACAACATGAATACAACAAAAGTACTGAATCTTTCAAACAGACTGTTTTGCTTAACTGCAGAATAGATGCCCAGTGGTATTGCGATCAAATATGCAATCATCAAGGATATAAAATTCAATAACATGGTTACGGGAATTCGTCTTTTCAGTTTGTCAATGACCGGTTCATTATCCCTGAACGATTTTCCAAAATCAAATTTTAGAATATTTGCTGTCCAAATATGATATTGATTTTTAGTTCCATTGAAACTGAAATTAAGTCGCTCCCAGAACGATCTTGGATTTTCTGAATCCTGTTCCTCTAAAATAGAGAAATAGAATACCGGTTTGTCAAGGTTCCATTGCTTCCTGATCAGATTGAGGATTTCTTTATTCAGATCCTCACCCTGTCCGGTGGATATTTCTCCTCCGATGGAAATACCTGCTTTGAGTTTTGCAGGATCCCCGGGTGCAAGACGGGATATACTGAATGAAACCACTGTAATCATAAACAAAGTGGGAATAATGAGAAGAATTCTTTTTAGTGAATATTCAAACATTAAAATTGTTTCCTTTAATCAGCTTGTGTATATCTCTGCATTCCTCTCGGCACCCACCATTCAAACGGATCATATCCGGGTCTAAAAGGATAAATATTTGCATTCTGAAACCGTTTATGAAACAACATATTGGACTTTGACACATACACAAAGGTGTAAGGTTGCTCTTCATGTAGAATTTCCTGAAATTCACGCATATAATCAATCCTTATTTGTGGATCAAATTCTTGCCTGTTCCTTTCTATTAGCTCATCAGCCCTATTATTTATAAAACTAACAGAATTAGATCCTTCATCTTTTGATTGAGATGAATGCCAGATTTGATATGGATCCGGGTCAGTAATAGACATTGCCCACCCTAATATAATCGCCTCAAATTTTTGTGCATGCACTTGATCCAAAAAGATGGACCATTCCAATTGCTGAACATCCACTTTAATTCCAACTTTTCTGCAATTTTCTGCAAGTATTAATCCAATTTGCTTTCTCACTTCATTCCCGGAATTTGATACGACAGTAAATTTGAATGGTATATTTTTCCCATCTATAACCTTATCCAGAGTACCATCTCCATCAGTGTCAATCCATCCTTCATCCGACAAAATTTGTTTTGCCTTATCTGGGTCGAATGGCCAAAGTTCTAATTCATGATGGAATTCTGGACGTTTGAAATAAATGGGGCTTTTACATACCTGTGCTTCATTATAAAATAATGTCTCAATGATCTGTTCTCTGTCCAGTAAGTGCGTCATTGCCCTCCGCACCATTTTACTTTTAAACAAAGGATTTTTCATATTCCACCCGATATAACTGTAACTGGGAATGTAAAATAATTCCTTATTAAAATTATCCCTTATTTTTTTGGAATTTGTCTGGTTCATAAACTTTTCCATTGGCATACTTCTCATTACATCCAACTCACTTGATTTAATACCTGTTAATGCCGCATCGTAATCCTTAACCGATTTATGAACAAATTTTTCTACATATCCCCTATTTTTTAAACCTGCTTTATATCCCCAATAATTAGGATTCCGTTCCAGTACAATTTTATCATCTGTTATCCATTCTTTAAACACATACGGACCTGAACCCAATGGATTTCTGGAAATTTCCTTGCTGTTAAAATATTCTGCAAATTTATAGGCAGGTAAATTCTCAAATTCAGAAGCATCTCTATCGGCAGCTTTTGATATTAAATCATCCAATTTTTCAAAGGAATAAGATGCCATGATATTTTCAGGATCATAATGATTGATTGGAAAAGCTTTTAGTCCATTCAGCATTAGTTCCATTCTGAAGTACGGTTGGCTGCAGGAAATTTTAATTGTATATGGGTCACCATTCACCAATTCAACTTTTTTCACATCTTTATAATAATTTCTTAATGGTGCGCAATCTACAAATGGATTTTTTAAACATTTCATATAGAAAATAAAATTATTCCCGTCAATAGGAGTACCATCAGAAAAATAGGTGTTCTTTCTTAATTTATAGGTATATTCCAGATGATCTGAGGAAATTTCTGCAAGGGATTCAGCCAAATGCGGTTCGGTATATTTTAGAGTTGAGTTATCCATTATCACTAATCCTTCAAAAATTTTACCTTCTATATATGTAGCACCTGCAGAGGTTGACGTAATACTATTCAATTTATCTACATCACTGAGTTCGTGAATGATCATCCAGTCACCCGTATTATCATCAGGGGACATACCCGATGCATCAATGTCCCAGTTTTTACTTCCGGATCCCCTGTCATTTCCTCCACAAGAAATTATGATGAATCCAATTAAGCCAATTAATAATTTTTTCATTAACAATATCCTTTCTGTCAAACAATAAATTTTACATAAATATAGGTTAACGGTGCTGCAACAGTTAATGAATCAAATCTATCCAAAATGCCTCCATGTCCCTGCAAAAAGTTACCCGTATCCTTGACACCTGCTTCCCGTTTTAGAAGAGATTCGGCAAAGTCACCCAATTGACTGAAACCACCAAATATTACTCCAAAAGTTACGATATCCTGCATTTTGAAATATGCTGTAAGCCTATTAAAATCCAAGACTTCTCCAATTTTGAGCCCGGTTGAATGCAATAACCATGTTACTAAAAATGCTGCCATCAATCCGGACACACTCCCTACCCAGGATTTCTTTGGGCTGACTGTTGGTAATATTTTCTTTTTACCAAACAATTTTCCAAAGAAAAATGCAGCGGAATCACACGCCCATACCGATAAAAACATTAAGAGAATTAGCTCTAAACCGATATTTAGAAAATTTCTTAAATAAACCATACAGCCTAATAAAAATCCCAGCCAAATGGTCCCGAAAATCATAACCGATACATTCAATAAGGGCTTACTTTGATTTCTGAATATTTCTAAACAAAATGCAGTAATACCGGTAAATAATACAACATATTCAGAGGAACCATAATCTACTTGATACCCAATCAGGACCAGACTCACGGATACAATTAATAATACTAAAGACGGTGAGCCTTTTTGCATAGTGGCTAAATTCTTTAATTCAATCGCTCCAATTATTGCCACGACCAAAATAAATGCAAAAAACCACCAGCCTCCCAGCCATATAACTGTAAGAATCCCGGGAATTCCCAGGATGTTAACTAATGTCCGCGGTTTCGAATTAATTGGAGTATCCGACATTGATTCCGATGATATCAAGACTTAAAATTTAAAGAGGAATTGGGTGTAAAGACAAAGATATTAGTCATGATGCATGTATGTATCATCACCAAATTCTATCACTTCAATTCTCACTTGTGCTGTCCCCTGTGTGATGAACCCGAGTTTTTTTGCAGCTCCGTATGAACAATCCAAAATTCTTCCCTCGATATAGGGACCTCTGTCATTCACACGTAATATCAGTGATTTTTCATTTCCCAAATTGGTAACACGGATAATGGTGTTTAACGGCAAAGTTTTATGTGCCGCAGTGAGTCCATACATATCAAATATTTCGCCATTCGCAGTAAGTTTACCATGAAAATCTTTGCCATAATAGGATGAGGTTCCTGAGATCACCCGTTTTGACCTGTCCGGTGTTACTTTTGTTTCGGGCACTTTAATGGATTTTACAGATTTCTTTTTCGTTGGTGAGCCTGATGTGTATCTCGGAGAGGGTGAACACGTAATTACTACATAACTAAAAATCAAGATTAGTAATAATTTAATCAGTGTTGACCTTTCCTTTCAATTGATGAAGATTTTCAATATTATTTTCTGAACAGTACGATTGTAATTCATCCAGTAATTTTACACCAATTCCGGGATCAGAGTAATTCTTGGTGCCAATTTCCACCAAATCTGCTCCGGCAAGTATAAATTCTATGACATCTTCATATTTTGCAATTCCTCCAATACCAATAATAGGAATGGTTATTGCTGTATAAATTTTATGCACACATGCGAGCGCTATGGGTTTAATTGCAGGACCTGACAGTCCGCCAAAAACCGTGGATAAATTCGACTTTCCTGTATTGAAATCAATACCCATTCCCACTACTGTATTGATGGCACTTACTGCATCTGCACCACCAATTTCTGCAGATTTTGCAATTTCGGTGATGCTGGTGACATTCGGGCTTAATTTAATAATCAATAATTTGTCAGTGCGTTTTCTTAATTCTTTGGTTAGTAATTCTGTTAATTGGGGACTTACTGCAAATTCCATCCCGTCCTTCACATTAGGACAGGAAATATTTATTTCGTATCCCACCTGATTACCATTCGCAGTTTCCAATTTTTCAAGAACCTTGACATAATTTTCAATTGATGATCCTGCAATATTGATGATTACATTGGTATTTAACGCATTCAGGTACGGAAGTTTTTCAGAACAATACACATCTACTCCAACATTTGCCAGACCAATTGAGTTCAACATACCCGATGGTGTTTCGACAATTCTAGGCGGAGTGTTCCCTTCCCGGGGATTTAATGTTACGGATTTTGTAACTATCCCCCCGAGTTTTGAGACATCAACCAAATTACTGACTTCATCTCCATATCCATAAGTACCGCTGGCAGTTAAAATGGGAGAAGTGAATTCTATATCTTTAATTGTTAGACTAAGCATGTTTTCAGTTCATTTGCTTTATAGACAGGACCATCAACACATACCAGTTTAAATCTGTCACGGTATGAATCATTTTGTTTATGAGGGTGATTCATTTCGACTGCGCATCCCTGGCATATCCCAATCCCGCATGCCATAATGCATTCCAATGCAACTTCACATTCCACATTGTGCGATTCTGCATATTTTTTCACAGATTCCAACATGACAGATGGACCGCATCCATATAATTTTATATTTTCTAAGTTAATATCTTCAATAATGTATTCCAATGCATTGATAACATTACCGGATAATCCTGCAGTGCCGTCATCAGTTGTCAACCAGACACCATTGCGTGGTTCGTGAGTGAGAAAATGTTCATTTTTGGTTCTTGCTCCCATTAAAAATAGATGGTCAGTAAAATTGCTTTTCAGTATTTGTCTGAGAAATAACAATGGAACCACACCTACACCGCCGGAAACCAATACTGGTTTTTTCTCAGTGTTGATGTCCCATTTATTACCAAGGGGTCCAATTAGATCAACAACATCATTCGTGTTCCACTGTGACATTATGTTAGTGCCGTCACCTATCACCTTATATAAAATTTTTATTGTGCCATTATCAGTTCCTCCGATACTCATTGGTCGTCTCATCACATGATCCCAATTGTTGCTCGGCAGGATATTTACGAACTGTCCCGGTTTTGCCAAAGCAGCAATTTTCGGGGATTCCAGTATTGCCTCCCACATTGTTTCACTGATCAATTTATTCGAAACCACTGATGAAATTTCCTGGATGTAATTATTCATATCTTTTATTGATCACCTGATGAAAATGATTTCCGGACCAATAATGTATCACCCGGAATTATTAAATCTTTTTCCAAATTTAATGCATCTAAATTATCTGTAAACAATAACATCCACATATATGGATTTCCATAAACTTTGTCTGATATATGCCAAAGTGATTCACCGAATTCCACGATATGATCCACATAATTAATTTCCTGCGGGATTGTATCACCTTCAACTGCATGCATCTGCAAAGCAGTATATGGGTATATTACACTTGGATCCTGTCCGATTATATCAAAATTCCATTGATGAATACTGTCAGCCATTTGAATATTATTATAAAATTTTTGTGCAATGGATTCAAGAGATTCTCCGGATTGAACCATATACTTTTTCCACAAAATAGCTTTTTCTGTAATTAACGGAATCCCGGTAGCGACCGTATCCCGGACCTTTGTATCAATATCCTGTACACCAACCTCAATTTCAACCAATTCAGTTTTTTCAGGAATTGGTTCTTTATCCTCCACCGGTAAAACAGATGGAGGACCAAGTTCAAGGGTTTCAGATTTGTCTTTTTGGATTGGTATAATTAAGTTTGTATCAAATTCCTCGACTTGTATATCTGGTTTAATTTCAATTGAATCGTGCTGGTAAAATGAAGGAGGTAATTCCGGGAGAAATTCTGGGATTTCTTCTAATTCCAAATCAGCTTCTGCACCATCTGGATATGCAGTATCGGTCAAAATTTCAGTGCTGTCTGATACCGTTTGTATTGTATCTTCGATTGCCTGTTGGATCAAAGATAATCTTTCTTCTGCAGCTACTACAAATTCGTGGCTGGGAAAACTGTCAATATAGGACTGATAAAATTGAATGGTATTATCAATGTCGTTGAGGTAATAATCGTAGATATATGCTGCTGCATAAAAAGATGTTGGATCTTTAGTTGAGTCAGCCAGAGCTAAAAATGATTGTGCAGATTGTTGAGGTGATGAATCCAAATATCCCCAAGCATTATCACGTAATTCATCCAAATTTTTTGATTCATTTTTTACCAATGTTGGCAAGGAGTCGTGTGTGGCATATTCCGACTCAGGGTATTCTTTCTTTAATATATCTCTCCATTGCAATGAATCTTCAATAGTCCGGCTCATAACATATACTGCTTGGGGAGTAAATTTTGACTCCGGATAATTCGTATAGAGGAATTCAAATCTGGATTTAGCGGAATCGAGCTGTTGAAAGTCAAAATACAGAATTTCTCCCATCGCAAACAATAATGAATCCACAGTCCCTTTAATGACCACTGATTTAGTTGGATCTTCTTCCTCAAGGTCTCTGCGAAAATTTTGCCCGGGTAAATTCGTGCCCATATTTAAATTGAAATTTGACGAACTCATATTAAATATCTCTTCTTCCTTCTCTTCTTCAGAGACTTCAAATTCCACTGCGCTGGTATCTCCGGATTGTTTAGATGTAAAATTTGCCTCTAAACCCTGATATACATTGATTGTATTTTTCAAATCCCTTGCTGGTTCTTTGTAGATAGATCTGGAATATTCTAACTTCACTTTATCCAGATATTCCTTTGCTTTATCAAGATCCCAATTATGTTGAAGATTATATAATCCCAGTAGATAATAAGCCTCTGCAGTTTCCTTTTTTTTTGAATTATTATCTACAATATACAGAAAATTTTCCTTAGCCTCTTCGATGTTCCCTTGAGATAATAAAATTTTGGCTCGTTCCAATTCTAACGCCAGATAGAGCGGCTCATAATCTGATCGGTTCAATAATTTATCAATTTCATCCTGTACATTTTCCAGATTCCCCAACTGTCTGTTATACTTCATCCATTTTAGTTTTGCATCATGCTTGATCTCATCAGATTGTGCATAGATATCCAGCTTTTCAAGGAAGTAAATTGCTTTTTCATAATCCTGATTTTTTTCAGAAATTTTCACAAGGTCCTCAACCATTGCTGCCTTTTTTCCGTCTGTAGATGCAAATTTTATGGCTTCTTCAAAATTCTTATACGCATCATCAATTGAACCCTGAAGCACAGCCAGTTCACCCTGAATCTGATATAATAATTGTTTATGATATTTTTCCAGCTTCACTTTTGAATTTTTAATTTGTGTGATTGCGGCATTAGTTGAATCAAATTCATTCATCCGAAGATACGTATATGCCAGCCAGATGTTAGATTCAGTGCTGAATTTACTTTGTGGATATTCTGATAATATTTTTTTGAAATGTCTTTCAGCATACTTGTAATCACCTTTAATGAAACTTGATTTTCCAACAAGAAAAAATGCATCATCTACATATTTGCTATTTGGATATTCTTCAATCACTTTTCTGCTTTTTTCAATGGATTGAGAAAGTAATTTTTTTGCCTGTTGTGGTATATCTCCTTCTTCCTGCTTTTTGGTTTCCTCAATTATTTTTTCTGCATCCTCAAATGCCTGTTCCGCATTGTAAAAGGTGTTGTAATAAGCACAGCCGGATAATAAAATCATCATACCAGAAATTGTTAAAATTGATCTTACTAATCTATTTTTTAACCTGAAAGTCATTTGCACTTTTGTATGAATTATCTGAATCTATCTTTAAGATAAGATTTTGGTTGGATGAAATAAACTTGTACCGAGGGCGGGGGTCGAACCCGCACGGTCCCAGGGGACCATAGGATTTTAAGTCCCATGTGTCTACCAGTTCCACCACCTCGGCAAATTAGAGTTATTGAACTTTATGCTGAACTTTCTGATACAATTCATTCAAATTGAATATTATGTTTTTGAGAAAATTAAGCACATTATTTTGATTGGATATATTCAATCGGTAATGTGGAGGCGTCGACCAGATTCGAACTGGTGCATAACGGTTTTGCAAACCGCCCCCTTAAGCCACTTGGGTACGACGCCGTTACAAAGTAAGAGCCTCTTATTGAGGCTCCTGAGCGAAAGATGGGACTCGAACCCACGACCCTAACGTTGGCAACGTTATGCTCTACCAGCTGAGCTACTTTCGCAATGAATTTTAAACATTGAAACGGGGTGGGAAATTTAAGGATGTTATTGATTTGATTCAAAAATATTCATGTTTCAATTTACACCTTTTGGCGAAATTGCCGGCGGGTTTAACGGTATTGCAGGCTGAGGAGCTGTCAATTGACTGATCTTTTCTTTGCCTTCATCTACAAGTTTTAAAATATCCGGGCGGTCCACCACAGTTTTATCCAGAGGGATCTCCTTATAGGTCAGTGTGTTTACAGCATTTTGGATTGCATTGTCTGCATTTTCTTTCTGTTCCTTTAATGTTTTAATTAAATCCAAAGTTTTCTGATCATCCTGATATATTTCTTCCAATGAATCTGTGAAGTTGCCTTTTTGCAATCTTTTCAGTCTTCTGTCAGCAATTTTCATTTTGCCTTTATGGGGTGACAAATCTATAATTTCTTTTTTGGAGTCTGTAACGGCAAGGTCAAACTGATAGACATATTTCCCACGGGAACCACAGGAAAATACCGGTGTTTTCTCATCGCCCCCATCGGAAGATTTTCGGCGATTCTTACTTTGCACAACCAAATTCACGGGATAATCATGACCATGAAATCGAATAAGATCAGCATCTGAGGCATGAAAGAGCAAAATTATAAAATCACTTTGAGATTCCACCTCATCAATTATTCTGTCCAGTGATGAGATAGGATCATCTACCTGTATATCAGTATGTTCAAAATAAGAAGTTACACCAATCAAACCTACATTTTTACCTGCAAGATTCACAATTCTGAAAGGATCAAAAATGAGGTCACCATTTTTATTACGAATATTAGCAGATAGAAATGGAAATCCTGCACCGGATTCAAGATCCAGTAAAAACTCCAGCCCTGCTGCAAAATCCTGGGCACCCGGACTGAATCCGTCACATCCTATTTCATTGAATGCATCCCGGATAATTTCTGCAGTCATTTTAGAAGCATCAGCACTTGACCCTACCAGATTTAATTTTTTAAAAAACAAGTTCCCTGCATCTACTACCAGTACTGGTGTGGCATTTGATTTTGCTTCATCCAGAATAGTTGCTTTCCGGGCAAGACCGCCCAGAGGTTTCTTTTTTCAGCCGCAGGGGTCGGTTTCACCACTCACATTGGTTGTTGCCATCACCCGAAATTGAAATGGTTCAGTAAATTCTGCAAGTGTGAATTCCAGCATTAAAAATAAAATTGTAAATATTTTAATCATAAATTTTTGTTTAAATCTCCTGTGTTTTCGAATCAGATAAATTAGGACTATTTTGAAATAAAACAAACGCCATACCTAATAAAATAATATCCTCAATAATCCTTTTTATCAATAATGTTTTAAAATCCACATCCTGAATTTCATTTGCAACTTTAAAACATCCGCAATGAGTGTCAATTCCTCTTGCAACTGCCTGAACCAAAGCAAAAATGAACATAACATATAAAATAATAGTCAGGACAGATGCACCGGTGAGAAATACTCCTAAAATTAGGAATACCCCTATGAATAATTCAATCCAGGGGAGAATGAGAGCAAAGAGATTATTGATTGCAATGGGCGTGATATGATAGTTATCCACCAAATCTGAAAATGCACCGGGATTATGAATTTTATCTAAACTTGCATAAATGAAAACCACACCCAGCACCACTCTAAAGGTGAGAATTGTATATGGATGATTTAGTAGTTTCTTCATTCTACCGGAAACCCTGCACTTTCCCATTCCGGGTATCCGCCTTCATATATCAAAACATAGAAAAATTCATATTCCTCAAAAAGCATATCTCCCAGATCGGTGCTCAAATCACATTCACCTCCACCGCAGTAAATAACAACCGGATACTCCGTGTTCAATTGAAGGATATCATCTTCATAATATTCAGCTTCATCAAAGGGAATATTTACAGCACCGGAAATATGCCCCGCTTCATATTCATCAATTTCCCGGGCATCAATAAATACTACTGCATCATTATCGTGGAGATGCTTTGCAAATTCCAGGTCAATTCCCAATGGTTCTCTCATGAGTTCCGGAATTGTAAAATCTGAAATGGTTTCGAGCTGCCTGGGCTGCTTGATCCATGGGATTGGTTCCTCGTGAATCAAGTTATTTACCACACCGAGTGCAGCACTCAACCCGATAATAACACAGATCTGTTTTGTGATTGGATGATTGATCATTGCCTTTTACAAACACTCAATTAAAAATCAAGTTCCATAATTTATACCTTTTTCTTTGAGATATTTATAAAAGGAAATAAATTTTGTGCTGGGGAATTTGGCAATAATACCAATTTCAATTGGGGATATAGCTCAGCTGGGAGAGCGCTTGAATGGCATTCAAGAGGTCAGCGGTTCGATCCCGCTTATCTCCACGGTACGCATTATGTGATGTAGTTGGACGGTAATCCTATTGGTATAAATACAATTGATGTAGCGTGCCTAACGTATTTAAAACCAAATATTTATTTTTCAAATGTATCAATGAACAATTAAAACGGAGACAATTTGTGTTAAACTTAGTAAAAATTAGAGAAAAATCCCATATCATCTTATGGACATTATTATTCTTCTTTCTGTTGAGTATGATAGTAGGCGGACTGGTTGGCGGTGCAAATATAATGGATATCATTTTCGGCGGCGGAAACCAGGGTGGTCTGTATGTTGGTGTAGTTGGTGAAACCAAAATCACCCGACAGGAATTCCTTCAGGAAAGATCCAATCAACTGAATAGATTACGACAGCAAAACCAGACATTGGACGGCAGAACTGTGATGAATGCTGAAAATACAGCATGGAATTCGATCGTTGACAGAACTATTATCAGCCAGAAAATTGAATCACTGGGATTGGAATCCTCTGACGAGGAGATATATGATTTTCTGTTGTATTCCCCGCCGGCATCACTGCAGAATCAATTGACTGATTCCGGTTTTTTCACCAATGAAGACGGGCTGTTTGACCTGGATGCATATCAGAACGCACTCCAAACAGGCACTTATGAAGTTTCTGAAGATTTTTGGAGAGCGTGGGATAATTATCTAAAATCTTTTCTTCCCGGTAGAAAACTACAATCATTATATAATATGGCAGGCGGAATCAGTGACAGCGAAGTGGAAAAGGAATATATCAAACGCAATTTGAACTGCACATTGGAATACCTGTATGTGAATTCCAACAATATAGTGGACAGTCTGATTGAAGTTACGAATGAAGAGATTCTGGAGCGGTATAATCAACAGAAAGATGAACGTTTTGCAATTGATAAATCCAAAGTAGCGGAATATGTGTATTGGGAAAATCCGGAGGCATTACCTGAAGATTCTCTGGATACGGTAGCATTACAGGATTCCATTTATCAAATAGCGCTTCTCTTTTCAGAAGATGCAAAGATTTCTTCTTTTTCGGAAATTGTATTTTCAAATGCACTCAATATTGCTGACACAATAAATGTCACTGAATCCTACAGTAATAATTCAGGCATTCCCAATGATCTCGGATTATTGAGAACTGCAGTCCGGTTTTGTTTTGATAATCCCATCGGTTCAGTATCAGATCCAATCACCACCACGAATGGTTTTGCAGTCTTTCATATTCTCGGGAATGAAGATGCAGGTTACAGAGATATTGAGGATGTCCGTGAAGGTCTAAAATCTCAACTTATCCGTGATAACAAAAAAGTATATGCACGATCAATACTGGAAGGGTTAACAATCAATGGTGATACAGACCTGGAAACCATTGCGAATGAAAATGAACTGATTGAATTTCAGTCCGGTGAAGAAAAAAATATTGGTGGCTCATTTACCGGTATTGGGAAAAGTTCATCATTAACCGGAACCCTGTTGGCGATGGAGCCCGGTAACATTTCAGGTGTTCTGGAAACATTCAACAGCGCTGTAATAATCCGAATGGTTGACAAGGATGAATTAATACCGGAAGAATTTGAGAAAGCAAAAGCTGAATTGAAAGAGCAGTTACTCAACAGCCGGCAGATAAACGGTTACAATAACTGGCTGACTGAAATGAAGAAGACCATCAAAATTGAAGATTACCGCAGCAGTATTTTTTAATGATTTATTGACAATCTATTATCGTAATTCAATCAAAAAAAAGCCCCGATATACGGGGCTTTTTTGATAGGTTCAATTTTAATACTTTCTTTTCCAAATACCTCGTTTTTCATACCATGAATATCTGGCTTTTCCATCCTCTTTATGGACAGTCACCTCTGTAATATTTAAATCATTTTGTGTTTTACCAGACATAAACAAGTCCAAATCATACACTTTTCCATTATCTGCTTTGAAATCTGCACAGGCAAAATATGTGTCTCTGCCAATTCCGGATAACCGATCTTTATGGATTTTTTTCAATCTTAGTTTTAATACAGCATCTGTTTTATCATCCAATACCAGAAAATACCCGCCTTTGAGTTTTGAATCTGCATTCACATAGTTTTCCAATGCATCTGCCAGATTTTCAATCGTAATGGTATTTTTAGTTTTTTCGGATGGATGCTCCGGGTGTTCTGAAGGATGTTCCTTTGGGTGTTCAGGATGCTCCTGTGATACACTCAACCCTATAACTATACACCAGCCTAATATCATATTCTTCATTTGGATTCTCCCATTATGTGTCAATTTTCCAATGGAAAGTTAAGACCATACGAGTTAACCATACGTAAAGAAAAAATAAATGTTTGAAAATTTTGTTTGTATTAATTCACGTTGAATGAGTATTTTTTTCTTAGTATTTAGGTATAAAATACATCACAAATCGTCAATATGATAATGG
>CAYFPO010000003.1:0-140879 GCA_964345035.1 uncultured bacterium | reverse complement strand
TGCTGCAAATGGGGCTGCAGTATGCGGACTTGGTATGTTTGAACAGGGATTTTACCTGCTGCCAGTTTAGTTATCGGCAATAATTTTAAATGTTCTAATAAATTACTTGAAAAGCTGGATAATGCATTTTTACTTCCAAAGCCATCGTTTGACTGGGAATTTTGATAATTTATATAACTAATTTAGTATTAATTTTAAATTCAATTTCAGGAAAATAAATATTGAATATCATTCTTAATTATGTAGCTAATCCCTATATTCAGGCCGGTTTGGTAATAATCGGTTCAATTTTGTCTGCGAAGTTAATTGATCTGGTTTTTTCAAGAATTCTTCAGCAGATGACAAGTAAAACCAAAACTGATCTGGATGACCGCATCATTTCACTCCTTCATAAACCAATTTTTTATAGTCTGTTTTTTATAGGCATAGCATTTGCTGCAGAATTGGTGGACCTGCCGTCCAGGGTGTTTTTTCTAATTATAGGATTAATGAAAACGTTTGCAGTATTGATTTGGGCAGGAACGGGTCTTGGGCTCATCAGTCTGGTATTAAAATGGTCTGCAGAGTCCAAACGAAACATCCGGATTATACAAACTCATACAATGCCGCTATTTGATAATCTGGGAAAAATAGTAATCATAGCGGCAGCCAGTTATTTTGTTCTTCTATCCTGGAATATTGATGTAACGGCATGGTTGGCATCTGCCGGTATCATTGCAATGGCTCTTGGTTTTGCTGCTAAAGATACACTTGCTAATCTTTTTGCTGGCATTTTTATAATGGCTGATGCACCTTACAAAATCGGGGATTACATAAATTTGGACACCGGTGAGAGAGGGAAGGTAACTGATATTGGATTGAGAAGTACCCGTATTTTAACCAGAGATGATATACAGATTACCATTCCCAATTCAGCAATTGCAATTTCTAAAATTGTCAATGAAAGCGGAGGACCCGCAGAAACTGAAAGGATTCGGGTTACTGTTGGAATTGCCTATGGTACGGATATTGATAAAGCCCGCAACATTCTCATTCAGACAGCCAAAAGTAATCCAAATATTTGTGAGAATCCTGAACCCCGTGTGAGATTCCGCAGTTTTGATGAATCTCAGTTGACTTTTCAATTATTATGCTGGATAGAACTGCCGGTACTGCGGGGAAGAGTGCTGGATCAACTAAATTCTGAGATTTATAAATCATTTACAAATGAAGGGATTAAAATCCCATTTCCTCAGCGAACTGTTCATCTGGTTCAAAATACAAAAGATGACCAAAAGGAACCTGAATGAGTTTATCGGGTAAATCTGCAATTGTAACGGGCGCATCCCGTGGTATAGGTACATTTATTTGCAAAACACTGGCAATGGAAGATATTAAAATTGCCGGAATTGCAAGAAGTGAAGCTGGATTATTGAAAACCCAATCAACAGTTCGAGACCTTGGTGGTTCAATGGAAATATTTCCATTTGACTTATCGAAGATTGAACAGATACCAAACCTCCTATTGGAGATAAAAGAGAAAATAAAAGTTGTTCAAATCATAATCAATAATGCGGGAATAGAAAAATATAGTCAGTTACAACATTATTCAGATGGTGATGTTGAATCCATTATTCAAACCAATCTCCGTGCTCCAATCGAATTGACCAGAAAATTATTACCCGACCTACTGACATCCGGCGGAAATATCGTAAATATTGCGTCACTTGCAGGGAAAAAGGGTGTACCTTTTAATAGTCTGTATTCTGCTACAAAATCAGGGCTACTGATGTGGAGTGACGCACTGCGGCAAGAACTGAATGGAACTAAAGTGAATTGCAGTGTTATTTGCCCCGGATATATCAGAGATGCCGGGATGTTCTACGATTCTGGAACAAAAGCACCCGGGGTATTGGGTACATCATCCCCGCAAAAAGTGGCGGATGCAGTCCTAAAAGCCCTTAAAAGTAATAAGGGGAATGAATTGATCGTAAATTCCGGACCTATCAGACCATTGTTGGCGGTTGCTCAGTTATTCCCAAAATTCGGTGACAGAGTAACTGAGTGGTTTGGGGTGCATAAATTAAACAAAAGGAGGATAAATTGATTTACAGGCTAATATTACTTATAACCTGTTCAATTGCAATTCATGTTGGGCAGGATAATTTTCATCCCTGGAATGATGGACCGTATGGAACAAATTATTTTGACATTGCTGGTCAGTTTATAATTCCAGAAATAGAAGCAACAATTCCTGGTGATACAAATGATGACAATATTATAAATATTCAGGATATTATTCAAATTATTGGATATATTCTTTTTATCAATGAATTTACCGATGATCAATTTGAAGTAGCGGATATCAATGACGATGGTGAAGTAAATATTCTGGATATCACCATTTTGGTGGAGATGATCCTTGATGGAGTAATTGCCGGATGGAATTTTGAAATGGAATGGACCGGCTATGAATCGTATATATTTATCCATTACAGTCCATCTGTACCAAATTCCACTTCATTATGGCTCTCAGATACAAAAGAAGCACTATTGAACAATTCTCCGATGAATGTTCATTACTTTTTTCTATCTTCACGATCTGTTGCAGAAAATGACGCGGAAGCAATGGAAAATGTATTCAACGATATTTTGAATGAAATGCCGGATGAATTAGCAGACCATTGGCGATCTCACCTGCATTTTTGCCCGGTTCGGCTTCCAGAGTTGAATAGCTGGATAGCTGAGAAGCTGGTAGATAAATATGCTCTTGGGATTGATCGATTCCAGAGAATTAAGCAGATTGGATACCTTGGTAATCCTGCGTCATTTTCCGGGACACATATGAGTTATTTGGCTCACGAAGCTTTGTATTATGAATATGAACATCAGGTATTATATGAACCTGAGGCAGAATATGATGAATTAGTTATCTTTGATCAAGAAGTTTACAGTGGTGGATGGTATCATTCCATCACTCAGGAAGTTGAATTTCCTTCCAATGAAGAGTTGGACAATTATGATAAAATTCAAATTGAATTATTGCGTGGCTGTCCCGATGCAAATGGAAATTATGATGATGCCGCTTGTGATGATTATGACCGTATTGCACACCTTTATATGTGTGAAGAGGGTGGCGAAAATTGTCTGGAAATATCCAGATGGATCACTCCATTTGACAGGCAGCCTCATTCAATAATGGATATAACATCATTTATGTCGCTTATTAAACCGGGTGGAGTGAGAACAATAAAATATTTGGAGTCTGGATTTCCGAATAGTTTATTGACAATAAAGTTGAGATTTTTTAATGAAATTGAAGATTCCATTACTCCTCAGGAATATCAACCAATGTGGCTGGGAACTGTTCAGTTTAACCCCGATTATGGTGAGAACAGACCACCGATGATATTTGATGTACCGGAAAATGCAGTAAAAGTGGAGTTTGCAGCCTATTTGACCGGCCATGGATGGGGGAGTGCCGGATGTTTTAATTGTTGTGAATTTTGTAATACCAGGCATTTATTCATTCTAAATGGTGGAATTTATACATTTGAAAAAGAACATCCCGAAGCAGGAGATTTAGATTACTGTATGGAGCCTGAAACAATTAGCCAGGGAGTAGTTCCGAACCAATTTGGAACTTGGGGTTACGGTAGAGCAGGATGGTGCCCTGGAATGGATGTAGAACCGTATATCGTAGACATAACAGAATTTATTGAAGTCGGAGAAGAAAATGTCCTTGAATATGACGCCTGCAGAGTAGATGGAGCAAATTGTGTAGAACCGCCGACCTGCCTTGGTGATGGGTATTGCCCTGAAATCGCTTTGTCATCTTATATAATTATATGGTATTAATGTAGCTTCTGTTACAATTTGAAACCATTCTGTCCTTTATTAAAGAACCAATATTTATGTAATCTTTATTATTATAGTTACAGGGAAATTAATTCATAAATTACGTAACTAAATAATAAATCAATTAAACAATCTATTATTGATTACTCAAGGAAAGGGAAAAAATGAAAAAAGGATATAACTATTATTTAAGCGTTTTATTGACGGGTGTTTTGGTAATTGGCTTCACCTTTGCAACTGATTCGCTGAATAAAAATAGGATAACAAAGAAAAGTGATACTGATCATTCATTTAAACTAGAACAACTTCAGAATGAAATTCAGGATGAAGGTTTAAGAGATGTGTGTGATGAAACTTTTATTGCGTATGGTAGTGATGATCTTGACGGAGATGGTGAAAATGATCTCTGCTGGGACGATGGAAGCGGTTACTTTTATCTATTTTGGGAAGGCGGATGTCTTGCTACAGGATTGGAATATAGCGGCGGCTTCTTGGACATCGCATCTTATGGTTTTACAAGTGGTTTCTATTTCTTTGGATTTGAACCGGGTGTCACAGAAGTTTTTATCATTACATTTGATGACGGAAATGTAGGTGCAAGTGAAGCTACAAATGATTGTGCGACTTGTGAAGAATTAGGTCTTATTACCTGCTGGGACGGTTCCTGTGCAGAAACACTGGAAGACTGTCCGGAAGAAGGTGACTGCGGTGAAGGTTACGTACTGGATTGCGATGGTACATTTGAATGCTGGCCTGAAAGTTGGATTGGTGATGGCTACCCCGACTGTAATGATCAGCAGTATGGCGCAGATTTGACATGTTACGATTGTGACGGCGGTGACTGTCCGGAAGATGATCCAGGTTGTGAAGGCGGATCAGAATCATGCGAGGATCAGGGATTAGTTACCTGTCCTGACGGTTCCTGTGCAGAAACAATGGATGATTGTCCGGATTGTACAACATTATTTATGAATATGTATGATTCCTATGGTGACGGATGGAATGGTGCTTCATATACTATCTCTGATGCAGGTGGAAGTGTAGTAGCATCCGGTACATTGGATAATGGCTCCGAAGGAACTGATATACTCTGTCTCGAAGCAGGTAATTATTCTATCACAGTTGGTGGTGGAAGCTGGGACAGTGAAATTACATGGGATATTACCGATGCAAACGGTAATATAATCGCAAGTGGTGCTGTAGGGACTTTTGATTTCACAGTTGGTGAAGTAGAATCCTGTGAAGACCAGGGATTGGTTACATGTCCTGATGGTTCATGTGCTGAAACACTGGATGATTGTCCGGATCCGGATTTAGATCCACCATCTAATCTTACTGCAACAGCAGGCGATAGTGACATTACATTATCCTGGTCATCACCCGGTGGTGGCGGAGGTGGAGATTTCCCACCATGCCCCGATGGTTCTGCTGAATATGTAGATTGTGCCGGTGTGTGTTTTAATAATGAAGATTGTGCAAATGACACCTACGACGGTTGTGTAGAAGGTCAAACAACATGGCTTGGTGATGGTTGGTGTGATAACGGTGATTATGGATTAACCTTTTGGTTACCCGGTGGTGAATGTCCGGAGTATGGTAACGACTGTGGTGACTGTGAAGCTATTGACGATCCTTATGGAGTATGTAGTGGTGAACCACCACCTCCTCCAGGAGATTGTGAATCCATTGATAACTTTATGGTTGTCAGTCCGGAAGATTGCTATGAAAACAGTAATTATTTCGAAATATCCTGGGAAGGCGGATGTGAATTAGATTTTCTTGGATTTGGTGTAGATGATCCAAGTGAAAACCCGTTTGACTTAACAGGATATGGATTCAATGAATCTTTTATTTTCTTTGGATTCGGTCCAAGTGAAACGTATGTATTCCAGATTGGCGCCGGTGATATAATGTCAGAAGTTGTTACTGCTACCTCCTCAAGCACCGACTGCGGTGGCGGCGGTGGTGGCGATGCTACCTGTGAAGGATATTGCGAAGATCAGTCACCTGGCGGTTGCTATTGTGATTCATTATGTGAAGGATATGGTGACTGCTGCCCGGATGCATGTGAGTTCTGCGGATATGACTGTGGTCGTTCTGAAGAAGAACAGGCATTATATGATCTATACCATGATGAATACGGGAATCGTATCACTAATCCAGAACTTGGTATATTCATAAAACCTGCTACATTAACTGAAGAAGGATATGGATTTGCAAGACTGGATTACGGTGAAGTATCCAGAGAATTAAACGGATACAATGTGTATCGTGACGGTGAAATACTTGATTACACAACTGATACCGGCTTTGTGGATGGATCTGCAATGGCAGGAACAGAACATTGCTATTTTGTGACTGCTGTATATGATGAAGGTGAATCTGCAGCATCCAACACTGCTTGTGCAGAGATTGAAAGTTCAGTCACTCCTGGTGATGTGAATGGTGACGGTGAAATAAATGTACTTGATATCGTGATTATGGTGAACTTCATCCTTGATACAGATGATCCTACACCGGATGAAGCAGCTGCTTCTGATGTGAATGGTGACGGCGAGATAAATGTTCTTGATATCGTGATTATCGTAAACTGGATCCTTGGAACCAATCGGGTTGAATCTTCCACTACAGGTAATGCATCTTTCATTTTGAATGATCATTCGTTGGCAATTGATGCTGAATCAAGTATTGGCGGTATTCAATTATCTGTATCCGGAGATTACACAATTACAGGAAATTCCGAATATGATCTGTATGAACATAATGGCACTGTATTGATAATCTCACTTGAAGGTAAGGATATAACCGGTGAATTGTTCAATTATACCGGAAATCTGGAATTAAATGAAGTTCTTGTCGCAAATTGGAATGGAGAAGAAGTTTCTTCATCTATTTCAAATGCACCTGTAAATTATCGTTTATCTCCAGCATATCCAAATCCATTTAATCCTGCAACTACAATCAGTTATTCTATGCCAGAAACTGGCAGTGTTATGATTGCAGTGTATGATATTATGGGACGTCAGATTGAGACTCTGGTGAATGGTACAGTATCCAGTGGAAATCATACGTTAACATGGAATGGCGCTGAATTTTCTAGCGGTATTTATTATGTTAAAATGAACGCTGGAACTTATAGCCATACACAGAAGTTATTATTAATGAAGTAGAGAAATCGATTCTCTACAGTTTGGTGAGGCAGAAGAGCCCCGGAATTTATTCGGGGCTCTTCTGCTTTTTTGAGAAATTCTTCCTATGATACCTTTTTTAACATTATTGAATTTATTTATATTCCCAATAAGGAATATCAATCGAAAATGAAAAATTCCACAAGAAATACAATTTTATTATTTTGTTTTAAGATATTATTCTCTAATCCGGTTAATTATAATTTGGAATTGGTGAGTATTACAATGGTTCAAAATGCGGGCAATAATTATGGCATTTCAGATGTTTGGGGATATACCGATGAAACGGGTATTGAGTATGCAATTTTTGGCTATCGATTCGGAACAATCATACTGGATGTATCTACAGATCCTGAAAATCCCATTGAGATTGCTGATATCCCCGGTCCTTCTGGAGGTGATTATTATTATCATCGGGATTATAAAACTTTTAATGATCATCTATATATTGTGAATGAAATGTCAGGTGAGGATGAAGGAATGCAGATCGTGGATCTCAGCCCATTACCAGATAATCCTCCGATAAAACTCAACACTTATACAGGCATAGTTCGATCACATAATCTGTGGATTGATCAATCCTTAGGATTTGCATTTATAGAACACACCTGGCCGGATAATATACATATAGTTGATCTTACGAATCCTGGTGATCCGGAACATGTCGGGAGTTTTCAAAATTCCTATGGAATAAATTGTCATGATGTATTTACTCAAAATGGAATTGCCTATGTTTCTGAAGGTTGGGAATATCATTATAGAATCTATGATATATCAGATTTGGATAATTTACAATTGCTCGCAGGAATAACGCCGCCTGCACCCGGATATGCCCATAATGCCTGGGTCACTGAAGATAATAATTTTATTGTAACCACTGAAGAAACTCCCAATAAGACTGTTAAAATATGGGATATTTCTAATTTAAATAATATCGAGTTGCGTGGAGAATATTTGGGAGAAAATAACCTCGCCCACAATGTTCATATTAAAGGTGATTTAGTCTATATTTCTCATTATACTACCGGACTTAAAATTGTTGATATGTTTAATCCGGATGATCCCATTGAAATAGCAGCTTATGATACTTATCCTGAAGATAATAATAACGGTTATTTTGGATGCTGGGGTGCATTTCCGTTTACTGGAAATAATTATGTATATGCTACTGATATGCAGCATGGATTGTTTGTATTTGAATTCGACCCTGCGTATGCAGGTTGGCTGGATATTAACATAAATTCATCTCCGGACAATCCTTTTTTAAATGGTGTATTAGTTTCTGAATTAAACAGTAAAATATTCAGTCAGGACTCTACTGGTCATTTTTATTTTGGTTTTCCGGAAGGGGAACAGACATTTGATTATATTGTGGAGGATGAAATCATAGAAACTGTCACATTTGAAGTTTATGCTCACGAAATTCATACTTATGAATTTAGTATTCCATTTAATGGTATTTTAGGGGATGTGAATTTGGATGATACAATTGACATTCTGGATATAATATCAATGGTAAATGCAATTTTAGGAGCAGAACTTTCACCCGCACAATTCTGGGCAGCAGATTTAAACCAGGATGGTATTATTAATGTATTAGATATAATTCAGGTTGTAAATATTATTCTGGAAAATTAACTGAGTTTTAACAAAAAATGGTTCCCGAAAATCCACCAATTGATAATAAATCAAATTTAGATCTGGAGTTGAAAATCCAGGAATTTGTTGATAAGAATATTGCCGTAATGACTGAATTACAATCCTCATTGAGTAATAAATATTTATCATCAGTTGATAGTCATTTAGAAACTATTTCTGTCCCCAAAAAACACATAGCTGCATCTGAATCAAATATTTTCCAACGAATCAAAAACTTTTACCGGAATAATGACTTATTTAAGTATGCAGTATGGGCAACAGGTTTATTATTTATTTCCACAATTACATTGTCAATTATAGAATGGGATACCTTTTACAGTACCGTATCAGAAGATATAGCGAAGGAAAATCCAAATTTACTGGACACTCTGTTTAATACTTTCTGGTGGGCAGTAGTTACATTTACAACTGTTGGATACGGGGATATCAGTCCGGTTACCCATTTAGGTAAAGGATTATCTATTATTATTATGTTGTTGAATTTTGGAATAGTTACATTGCTTGGTGGTGCTGTTGCGTCAGTCATGGTGGCAGCCCGCCTGAAAGGAGATGATACATTGGATGAAAGTAAATTTAAAGGACATTTGATCATTGCTGGTTGGAATAGTTTCGTTCCGTCCACTCTTAAATTAATAGAATTAGACCGCGGGGCAAATTCAGCGGTTATATTAATAAATGAGATGGATACTGAATTGATCAATAGAGCAATTTCCGGGTTTGAGAGATTGGAAATTACACATTTATCAGAAAACTATACTAAAGAAACTGTGCTGAAAAAAGCATTCATACATTCATGTAATACTTTTATGATAGTGCCTGATGAAACAGGATTGATGCCGAATGAAACACCCGATGAGGATAGGACTGTCCTGACTGCATTGACAGCAAAATCCATTTCAGAAGATATTCAGGTTGTTTCCCATATTTTTAATTCTGAATATATTTCTCATTTGAAACGTGCAAATGTGAACGAAATTGTTTTCACTGATGTGCATATCCCATATCTATTGGCTAAACATGTTACAGACCCTGGGATTCCCCAATTATATGATGAGTTAATTCAACATAAAAATGGCAGCCAGGGATTTCAGGTTGCAAAGATTCCTGATGAAATTGCAATTCTTAATCATAATAAAATAGCAGCATTTTTCAAGCTGAAATACAATTCTTTATTGATTGGTTATGCAGTTAGAAAATCCGGTTTTAGTCTTGAAGATCAAATGAGCGACAAAGGTGATTCTTTTATAAGGGATATGATAACCGATCAATTGGAAGTCGCTGGTATAAAATTATCAAGTGATGAATTTATCGCTGTTGAGTTAAATCCTGCAGATGATTATCAAATTGATAAAAAACATTCTGCAATTATATTGAGGTAATTATGAGTGTAAGTCCGGAACAATTACAGAAAATTAACTTTTTTAATAAACTGTCTTTAGATATGTGTAAAATTATAGCAGCCAAAGTTGAGTTGAAATCTTGTAAACCAAATACCCAGCTATTAAAAGAGGGAAATACTGGAAATACAATGATATTGATATTTCAAGGACAAGTTGAAGTTACAAAGGATATGATGGTTAAAGCTTCAGGTGGATTTACAACATCCAGGAAGCCCATTATAAGATTGGAGACTACTGAACCTCCACCAAAGAAATCACCCGTTTCAAATTCATCAGTGGTGGTGATAAAGGAGCCTGCTTTTGGTATTGGTGAATTTTCATTGGTATTAGATGATGCAATTCGGACAGCAAATGTAAACAGTACAACGGATGTCAATTATGGTGTGCTGAAACTTGCGGATTTTTCACAAATAGTTCAGGAAAATCCCAAAATTGGTGGATTGGTATATTTTGAGGTCGCTAAAACTGCAGTAGAGAGGATAGCGATGATGACACAGGACATATCCAATCTGACACAGGCGTTCTTCTACGCAATCACCAGATAAAATTCAATGAAAAATAATAGTCCGCTTACCGTGGATAATAATTCTTCTCTCAAGATGTGCTTTAACAGCAGCTGTTAACACACGCCGTTCAATATCTCTGCCTGCATGAATCATTTCTCTGGGAGAATGCTGATGTGTAACCGATGCTGTATCCTGGGCAATAATTGGACCATCATCCAGTAATTTGGTTACATAATGTGCAGTCGCCCCTATTATTTTAACACCTTTTTCCCAGGCTTGATGATACGGTTTCTTACCTTTAAATGCCGGTAGAAATCCGTGGTGTATATTGATTATTTTCCCTAAATACTGATTTACAAAATCTTCTGTTAATATCTGCATATATCTTGCCAAAATGATAACTTCAATGTTATTATCCTTCAAGAGGGTTATGATCTTATTTTCCTGGACTGATTTTGTAGTATCTGAGATTGAAAAAATGTGAAATGGTATATCATATTGATTTGCAATGGATTTTAGATTATTATAATTACTTATGATCAATTGGAGTGACATATCCAGCTCACCGGAATTTTGTTTCATTAGCAGGTCATACAAGCATGCAGATTCCTTAGTTACAAATATGGCGGATTTCAGGGGATAATCTGCATTGTAAATTCTACATTTACCGTGGAATTCTGTTGCTAAACTTTTAATATCTTTTTCCAGAGCATCTAATTCAGTTAATGCAGATAAATCCAGCTTTATCCTCATAAAAAAGAGATTTTCTTCCGGTTCTACATGCTGCTCTAAAGATAAAATATTTGCGCCTGCATCAAAAATTACACCTGTGAATTTTGCAACTATTCCTTCCTGATCCGGGCAGGTCAATTGGATGATCATTGTTTTCATTATAGGTAAATTACGGGTGTTATATATTTAATTTAAAGCAGAGTTTTGTTATCTTGAATTGATAAATTCAATTTCTTGATGTAATTTTAGCGTATGAAAATTAAACTGATTTTGGCTTTATGTTCTATTGTCATCCTCCTTTCACAGGATAGATCGGTAATATTTTATACCGGACTGCCGGTAGGTTCTGATGGACATGATATCTATTTTGACGGAGAAATCGGGAATGCAGTGGCAGACAGATTTACTCCGGTTAATGACTATGTACTTGAAGCTTTTTCTGTCTGGTGCGGATATTCATCTGATGGTGGGCATTTAACAGCTCAAATTAGGGATGATATAGATGGAGTGCCTGGCAATGTGATGGGAGAGTGGACCATTAATTTACTTCCCGGACAAGAACTTGGTTTTGAATATTTAACCAGTACTGTTTCAGATTGTATTAACCTGATTAGTTATCAGAACTACTGGCTTGTACTTCAGGCTTCGGATACAACTACCCAAGCTGTATGGCAATACCCTGAGTCAACATATTATACATTTACGACAAGTAGTGATGGGGGAAATACTTGGACAGTCCCTGAATCCGGTCAGGTTGGAGCAGCCAAGGTCTGGGCAGAGCAAATATATGTGTATGATCCTGAATATTTGTCCGGAGATGTAAATTTTGATATTACTGTAGACATTTTAGATATTGTTCTTACTGTTGGTTATATTCTAGGTGATATTGAATTTGACGGTGACCAAATTATGTCTGCAGATATGAATCACGATCTGTCAGTAGATATCCTTGATATTGTTTTAATCGTTGATGTCATCTTAAACGGTCCGGAACCTATGCCTGATTATTCACTTGAAGACATTAATCCTAATTCACCGTATTTTGGAGTAGATATTGGACCGTCATATTTTGAGGGTTATGTTTCAGGATATTATTTTGGTAAAGCCGGATGAGGAGTTTGTCAGCACCGGTTCGGTGTTTTAAATGATATGTATCTTGAATTGGTTTCTGAAGGCTATACGGATATAAAAATTATGGGAGTTAATGGAAAACAATATGATTATTCAAGTGATACCTGTATGTTGTGTGATTGTGAATCAGGTTCCTGTGTAGAAGATAGGGTTCTTCCATGGACACAAGATACATTGCTCCAAATACTGGAACTTCTATACAATGAAGATGATTGTGAAGACGCCGGCTATACTTGGCATGATAATGATGATTATTGTTTTGAGCCATACGTTTGGGGGTTATGGGATGTAACAATCAGAGACTTCTTCATTCTCAATAGACAGAGTGAACTGGTAGCAAAAATTAATCTCACTTATAATAATCCTGATCCCAATGAAAATTGTGGAAATAATTATCAACTCATCAAGAATCTGTTGATACAGGCACGATAATATGAAAGAGCACAGAAATTCGCCATGTTCCTGTGGTAGTGGCAAAAAGTTCAAACATTGTTGTGGAAGGGAAAAAGTCCAGAGGTCATTCTGGCATTTTAAATCCAATATAATAATGGTTGTATTAGGTGTATTGTTCTTTGCTATGCTGGTGTATGGCTATGTAGATTACCTCCAGTCAGACCCTACAGAAAATACAAGCCAATATTGCCCTAATTGTGGAAAATATCACTAAATAATGATTCATGCTTGATATAATATTAGACTTCTCGGAAACAGCCTGGTTAACACTTAAACGATTCCTCAGAGGAAATACCATTATCGTCACTCCAGGTGAGGAATACAGAAGATTATTGATTTGCCAGGATTGCATTTATCTGAGAGGAGATTCAGAGAAAAATTTCCGCTGCTCACTCTGTAAATGTTTTTTACGATTTAAATTGCGGACTGCAGCATCTGATTGTCCTGTCGGAAAATGGCCGCGAATTGATCCTTAATCAATAATAGAAAAACACAATTGAAATATTATCTGTATTTTCCGGTGATACTTATCTGCATAGTATTATCTCAGGATAATCCAACAAGTACATTATCCATACCTAAAATAATTCCACTAGAAAAATTATTAATACGTGATACTGCACATCTTACATTTAAGTGGCACGGTTCCGAAAATTCTAAATCTTACGATTTGCACATTCAGCCGGTGGATAATTTAGAAAATACACTGATTTTTAATATGAAGGATACACTTATGCTCCTGCCAGAAATTCCGATTGGACATTATATTTGGAAAGTTCGTGCTGTTAACAATAAAGATAAAAGTGATTGGAGTG
Source organism: uncultured bacterium (assembly GCA_964345035.1). GTDB lineage: Bacteria > Fidelibacterota > Marinisomatia > SCGC-AAA003-L08 > CAYFPO01. Next base: position 127,158 of record CAYFPO010000003.1, on the reverse strand, counting down.
CTGAAAATGAGTTCTATATCAACCCAACTTTGATTTTTTCAAATACCTACGGCACTGATCAAAATGAAAAAGGTATGGACCTCATTTTTTGTCCTGATGGAGGTTACTTACTCATAGCCACCAGTAAGCACAAGGATACACGGGATATGGATGCCTGGGTTGTAAAAACAGATAGTGTGGGTGTCAAAGAATGGGAGAAAAGAATTGATAGGGAACAGACTGATGAAGTAAATGCAGCAGTATTGAGTAATGATAATCATTTGTATTTATCAGGTAAAATTGGGAATTCAGAATACTCGAAAGTATGGATTATTAAATTGACACTCACCGGTGAAATTATATGGGAGAGAACTATCTATGATACAGGATTTAACTGGGCGAATGACGTAATCTGGATAAATGATCATATCATTGTAACCGGCTATTTCTCAAACAATATAGAGAACAGCACAGATAAATTTGGTACATTTTTAATGGGAATAAATATAGATGGTAAAATTATCTGGGAGAAAAAATATTCAGATAATTATCTTAGGATCAGCAGGTCATTTAAGCCATTGAAAAGTGGTGGAGTTATTATGACAGGATCTATCAGATCAAATGATGCTGATGATTCAAACTGTTGGGTTGCAGCATTAAGCACTGAAGGTGAAATTATCTGGGAAAACCAATTTGGTGGACCCGGCGAGGATATTGGACATGATATTTCACCAACTTTAGATGGTGGATATATCATCACCGGAATGACCAAATCCATTGTAGAAAATATATCCGATTTATGGCTCATTAAGACAGACAAATTGGGAATTGAGGAATGGACCCGAACTTTTCACGAATCGGGTTATCATTGGGGAAATTCTGTGGTTGCAATGAAAACGGGTGAGTATCTAATATCCGGCTACACTCAAATAGATATGTTCTCAGACTTGATTTATTTTCAGACAGATAAGGATGGAGTAATTCTGTGGAAAGAAGTAATCGGCGGTGCAAAATTTGATTTTGCCAGAGTGATGCATCCAACCACCGATGGTGGGAATATCATACTTGGTACTACTTGCTCTTATGGTGCCGGTCTCTGCGATGTCTGGCTTGTAAAGACTGACAGAAAAGGCAGGACGGTTGAAGTACCAAGTAATTAAGTTACTTGTCTGCTTTATTGCATATTTACCCCTGACAATTGATCTTTCTTGTTGCTTAATCGCCAAATAAGATATTTTGATTGTCACAAAGTGATTACAATTAATGGATGAAAAATACAATTGAGGAAGGTAGTATCTCGAGTAGTACCGAGGGTGGGACTCGAACCCACACAGACCGAAGTCCACCGGATTTTGAATCCGGCGTGTCTACCAATTTCACCACCTCGGCAAAAAGCAGTTGGTAAAATTTATGTCTCTCACTAAGTGACCGACAATAATCAATCCTGTAATAATTCATAAAAGTACATAAAAATGGTTTTGGTTTACGTTTGAATTAATAGGTAGAATTACGACCTGAGAAAAGATTAAAGAAAGGCGGAAAAATGTCATTTACAACTATACCAGAAATGTTTCAGCAAACCACTGAAAACTTCCCCCAGAAGCAATTATTTTATTACAAAAAGAAGGGCGAATGGATAGGTCTTACCGGAAATGACATCCAGATCACGGTTAAGGACATTGCATTCGGGCTAAAAGCATTAGGCATAGAACCAGGACAAATGGTCGCAATAATGTCCAACAATTCTCCACGCTGGGCAATGGCGGACTATGGGGTGTTATGTTCAGGCTCCGTCACAGTAAGTGTATATCCCACATTGATTGCATCACAGGTAGAGTATATTCTGAATGATTCCGGATCTAAACTCATTTTTGTTGAAAATGATGAGCAGTATCAAAAAGCTGCTGGTATTATGGACAAATGTCCAACAGTTGATTCTATTGTAGTAATGGATGACAGCTATACCGGCGATGCAGAAAATGTATTTAATTTTCTGGATTTTCTGGAATTGGGCAGTAAGAATGCACTTGATTCAGAATCTTCCTTTTCAGACTTGGTCAAAACAGCAAAACCAGACGATCTCTTAACATTGATTTATACGTCCGGAACCACAGGAACACCCAAAGGAGTGATGCTGACTCATAATAATCTGGTATCAAATATCAAAGCAGTGATGAACGGAATTGATTTTAGTCCGAGTGATACCTTTTTGTCTTTTCTACCATTAAGCCACGTATTTGAAAGAATGGGTGGACATTTTACATCATTTTCAAACGGATGCACCATTTACTACGCGGAAAGTATTGAAACTGTAGCGGAAAATATGAGTGAAGTAAAGCCCACATTAATGCTCTCCGTACCAAGGCTATACGAAAAAATGTATACCAAAATATTGGAAGGATTGAAAACTGCACCCGCAGTCCGCCAAAAAATATTCTGGTGGTCTATCGGTGTGGGGCAGCAAGTTTCCATGCTAAAGTTGGCAGGAGAGAATTTACCATTTATCCTGGGATTCAAATATAAAGTAGCATCAAAGTTAGTATTCAGCAAAGTGCACGCAAAACTTGGCGGAAGATTACGGTTTTTCATTTCCGGTGGTGCACCGTTATCCCAGGAAATTGCAGAATTTTTCTCCTCTGCAGATGTTACCATCCTCGAAGGATATGGATTAACTGAAACAAGCCCTGTATTATCTGCAAATGTACCGGATGCAGTAAGATTTGGAACTGTGGGGAAACCGGTGTACAATGTAGAGATCAAAATTGCAGATGATGGCGAAATTTTGGCAAAAGGACCGAACATTATGCAAGGTTATTATAATGATCCCGAATCTACTGCAGAAGTCCTTTCAAGTGATGGCTGGTTTTCAACCGGCGATATAGGTGAAATTGACAGTGACGGATATTTGAAGATTACAGATAGAAAGAAGAATATATTGGTAACCTCAGGCGGTAAGAATGTAGCACCGGCACCGCTGGAAAATGCATTGGCTACATCCGGGTATGTAGATCAGGTGCTGGTTCTTGGGGATAAAAGAAAATTCATCAGTGCTTTAATTGTTCCCGGTTATGAAAATGTAACTAATTATCTTAATTCCAAAGGAAAATCTGTCTCCGGTAACCAGGGTATGATTGAACATCCGGATGTACTGAATTTATTCGAGAACGAAGTGAATAATGCTATGAGTGGATTTTCAAATTACGAAAAAGTGAAAAAATTTAAGTTACTTGCCAAGCCGTTTACTATTGAAAAAGGAGAAATAACCCCGAAAATGAGTATTGTTCGTAAAACTGTTTGTAAAAATTACATGGAAGTAATTGACAGTATTTACGCTGAACCACTGGCAGAAGAAATTGACGACATATAAGGAAGCAGGTGTTGATGTAGCTGCCGGTGAAAAGGCAGTCCAGCGAATAAAAAAACACGTACAAAGTACGTTTAACAGCCAGGTAATCACAGATATAGGCGGGTTCGGTGGTTGTTTTGAATTTCCTCAAAATAAATTCAAAAACCCGGTATTAATTTCCAGCTCAGATGGTGTTGGGACAAAACTAAAATTGGCATTTCTCACAAAAAATCATGATACAATTGGCCAATGTCTGGTAAATCATTGTGTAAATGATATACTGGTTGTTGGCGCCGAACCACTCTTTTTCCTGGACTATTTCGCCATTGGAAAACTGGACAGCACTGTATTTGAATCTGTTGTTACCGGACTTAGCACTGCTTGTCGAGAAAACAATTGTGCATTAATAGGTGGTGAGACCGCTGAAATGCCCGGATTTTACAAAGATGGTGAATATGATATATCCGGAACAATTGTGGGAGTTGCCGAAAAAAAATATATGCTCCCAAACAGAACCGTGAATACAGGGGATATTTTAATAGGACTTCCTTCCACTGGACTTCATACTAATGGATATTCCCTCGCCAGAAAAGTTTTACTGGAATATTTTGATTCGGATGAATTTGTATCTGAACTAAATTGCTCTGTTGGTGAAGAACTTTTGAAAGTACATAAATCATATCTCAATATAATCAAACCTATCATAAAAAAAGATTGGCTCCACGGATTAGCCCATATTACAGGAGGGGGAATCGAAGGTAATACCAAACGTATTATTAGTGCAGATCAGAAATTGAATATCGATTGGGAAAGTTGGGACAGACTCCCAGTATTTAATCTGATTCAGCAGATTGGAAATGTACCGGAAGAAGATATCCGTCAGAGTATGAATCTTGGTATTGGATTGATTTTGGCGGTTTCACCCGATGGATTTCCAGATCTAAAAAATTACCTGAATACCTGTCAGGAAAATTATTATCAAATAGGCAATATAGCTTAATTCTGTGAAAATTACAGTATTGGGTGCGGGGACGTGGGGAACCACGCTTGCTGAAGTCTTAAATGAAAATGGATTTAAGGTGTATCTATGGCATTATCGTAAGGAATTTGTAGATAATCTAAACCAAAATAAATCCCATCCTACCCTTAATAATCATATTATTTCTGATAACATTCAAATTACAAGTACATTTGATAAATTACCTACAAATGAAATGATTATAATTGCTGTGCCATCACAAAAACTTAGAGAGACAATACAAAAGCTGCCGATAAATTCAAAGGATACAATTATTGTTAATGCATCCAAAGGTATTGAAGTGGATTCATTATTGAGGATGTCAGAAGTGATACAATATGAAACTCACATATCCTATGCAAATATAGCCGCTTTGCACGGTCCCAGTCACGCTGAGGAGGTAATACAAAAATTACCAACTACAATTGTTTCAGCTTCTGAGAATATTACCACTGCAAGGATTATCCAGAAAGTATTTTCAAATAATTATTTCCGTGTATATTCAAATAACGATATAATTGGTGTTGAATTGGGTGGAGCTGTCAAAAATGTTATTGCCATTGCTGCAGGCATTTGTAAAGGGATCGGATATGGAGATAATACATTATCTGCATTAATTACACGGGGTTTAAATGAAATTCAACGATTAGGAGAGTCTCTTGGTGCAAAATCAAAAACATTCTCAGGACTCAGCGGTCTTGGCGATCTAATTGTTACAGCTACCAGTAAACACAGCCGTAATCGACTGGTAGGTGAAAAAATTGGTCATGGGATTAATTTAAAAGAGATTATATCTGAACTTGGTATGGTTGCGGAGGGTATAGAAACTTCAAAATCCATTCATCAATTAATGAAAAAACATTCAATAGATATGCCTATTTGTGAACAGGTTTACGAAACATTATATAATCAGAAAGATCCAAGACAGGCAATACGTGAATTAATGAGCCGTACATTGGTTGATGAACATTCGGATTAAATTCATTGGAATCAGTATATCATTAATTTCAATTTGTTATACTCAATACGGACTGTGTGGAAATTCTGACCTGATTCAAGGAGAATATCTTTCACGCCAATACCTGGAATGCGACAGTAATCAATTCAAGATCCGTAAGAATGTTCTCCAGCCTAATACCGGTGATTATTATTTTGAATGCGTAGAATTTGACCTCGCTGCAGAAAATGAGAATTCCAGGTTTTTTATAGAGTCGTCAAAAAATAACTCAGAGTATATTTCACCGGCAGGGTTGACCAACCTTGTGAATATTTTTACCGCCGAAACCCCTTTTGCTAATCATATTGAACATAAATTTGGAATCAAATCTGCTGAGGAATCTTTATTTGGTCCACCACCAAATAAAGACGGCACAGAAATAGTCAATATTTTGATATTGGATGTCCGTGATAACTTTTCCGGCTCCGGAAATTATGTGGCAGGTTATTTTGATCAAAATGACCAAACCAATTCACCTACGAGTAATGAGATGGATATCATATATATTGACTGTGATCCTGTTGATATAACCTCCAATAACCCTGAAGAAGCAATGTATACATTGGCTCATGAGTATGAGCATTTACTCCATTATAATTCTGATCCAAATGAAGCGGTTGGGAATCCTTGGCTGGATGAAGGATTGGCAGATCTTGCACCGTCAATCTTGGGATTAGGTCACAGAAATTATGGCCATTTTCTTGCAGATACACAGATCGGTCTTGATGAATGGGGGGCGAATACTCTTCCATATTATTCAAAATCTGCATTATTTATGCAGTATCTTTACGAAAATGACGAACTGGGACTACCCTTTATTCAACAGATTTTTCTGGATGCAGAATATAATCGGCTGGAATCTGTAAAATATTGGTATGCTACATATATTACTGAAATTCCATTTGACCAATTCTTTGATCAATGGATAGTGGATATAATACTTGATAATTATCCAATCACAGATTGTATCAGCGGTATTTCGCCCCAGGAAGATATTACATTAAATTTAGATGACGAAGTGGAAATAAATTCTCCCACACTACCCGCATATTCTTCCAGGCATATATTTATACCCGAAAATGTACAGAAAGAATTACTCACAGAATTAAATACCCGCGAGACCAGCAGCCTTATAGATCTAACAATCAAAGAAATTCTGGAAAACTCTGAGGAGGGAATTTGGATATTTCCTCAGAATAATTATGGAAATGAATATATGTATTCATTTATTACCCATGATGCTGAAAATCAAGCAAGTGAGACAACAATAACGATGGATTCTATAAATTCAGTCAATCAGATTAATTATGACAATGATGAAATATTTGCATATATTGATATTGGCAATACAGATGGGTGGTATGGCGCAAATACATTTCTATTTGAATCCGGAGCATTATTGACTGAAGTAGAGATTAATGTTGCAAATGATTCACCGGTTACCATTAAAATAATGAAGGGTGGATTTACTTACACTCCACAATATTTTGAATATATATGCTCACCTATCGGCACTGGTTGGAATAAGATCAATTTGACAGACTCTGAGATTTTAGTTGATAATGAAATTGTTTATGTGGTTATTGAAATGTATGATAATGCAATTGGTTACAGCGAATCTTTAATACACAATGGACATTCATATTATTCTTTGAATGGAAATACATTTTCTAAGTTGGAAAATGTCACATTTACATCAGGTGATCAATTAATTGGGAATTGGGCTGTTAGAATTTCATTTATTGATTCCAGTTTTATTGCAATTCAGGACACACTGAATGAGATCATTGTTCACCCAAATCCCTTTTATACCAATCAATATAGTTTTGTTGATACCTATGTAATAACAGATGAAAATGTACCGTATTCTGTAGATATATACGACATTTTAGGCAGGAAAGTAGCAAATTTATATAATGAATACCCTCCAATTGATAAATACATCCAATTATCCTGGAATGGAAGGGATTTTAGCGGAAATATAGTAAGTTCTGGTATGTATTTGATGACTCACAAGGCAGGGGAAATGATAAAAACTGAAAAGTTTTTAGTGCTACATTAATATCTTTGTCTACTATCAGAATATAGCAATAACTTCGCCCGTAAATATTCAACAAAATTTACATTTTTGCCCTCGTAGCTCAATAGGATAGAGCATTCGCCTCCTAAGTGAAAGGCTTCCGGTTCGATTCCGGACGAGGGTACCGATCGGAAACCAGGTTTTACAGTATTAAAAAATATTTTAAGGAAATTAAATGACTAACAAAAAAGAATTAAAACATGATCCCGTTCGTGAGAACATTTTTCAAGGAATTGAATTGGTCAAAAAGAACCAAAAAAAGATTACTCAAGCTGTTGTGGGAATAGCTGTCGTTGTTACAGGGTATTGGATTTATAACAATTCCCTACAAACAAACGAAAACGAAGCTGCAGTAATTTTTGGTAAAGCACAAAATATGTATATTGATACCCAGTTAGATCTTGCTAAAATTGAATTTCAAAATGCGACGGATGATTATAATGGCACGACCGGTAGTAACCTTGCAAAATTTTATCTTGCTACGGAGCATATTAAAAACGGAGAATCAGAAAAAGCATTGATATTGTTTGAAGAACTTGCAAGTCAAATTGAAGATGATATACTCTTGTCATCTGTTCTGAATACCATTGGTAATCTTCATATGGACCAGGAAAATTACGATGATGCAATTGACAGATATCTGGATGCGTCAAAATCGGTTGAATTAGGTCCATTCAAACATCAATATCAATTAAATGCAGCAAGAGGGTATAAATTGAATAATCAAATAAAGCTGGCACATGATATAGTTTCAGACATTCTGGATACCGAAAATTTAAAGTATAATATTAAAAATGATTCAGAGGAACTCTTGGGTGAATTGGAATATTTAATGAACCAATAAAGATTTTGTAGCCAATTACCAAAAAGTCGTAATTTTAACAGTCGAAAGTGGGGAAAATACCCACTTTCTGTTTTTTAGTAAGAAATTATATTGATTGAGGAGATATGCGTAATAATCAAACAATTATTGAAGCATTTTCCGTGATAGCACGGGAAAAAAATATTGATAGAACCAATCTTGGTACTATTATCGAGGATTTATTCATGACCCTTGTAGAGAAAAAATTTGGAGAGGGGTATGAAAATTTTAGCGTAATTGTGAATATGGAAAAGGGTGAAATTGAAATTTATCAGGAAATGACTATCGTTGACAATGTTACTGATTCAGTAATTGAAATCAGCTTGGAAGAAGCACAACAAGTAGATAAATCCCTCTCTATCGGTGATCCATTCATAAAAGTATATACACCAGCAGATTTTGGCAGGAGGTTGGTAAACACTGCTAAACAACATTTACATCAGAAAATAAAGGACGTTGAAAAGCAAGTAGTCTATGATGAATATGAATCCAAAATTGGAGAAATTGTTATGGGTTATATTCATCAAATACACCGCGATAATGTGTATGTAAATATTGATAAAATAGAATTACGTATACCACTTGAAAATCAAATGATGAACGACAGATATAGGAGAGGCGATACAATGCGTGCAATTGTGAAAAGCATTGATTGGACTCCCAGAGGTCCGGACATTGTATTATCCCGCAGTGATGATCTTTTTCTGAAGCGATTATTTGAAATGGAAATTCCGGAGATAGAAGACGGAATAATCGAAATTAAAGATGTTTCCAGGATTGCAGGAGACAGGAGCAAAATAATTGTATTTTCTTCTGACAAACGAATTGATGCAGTTGGTGCCTGTGTAGGAATGAGGGGAAGTAGAATTCAAGCTATTGTACGTGAACTGAACGGTGAAAAAATTGATATAATTAATTGGAGTAATCAACCGGAAATTTTAATATCTAGAGCATTGGCGCCGGTTAAACCTGTAAATATGTTTATAGATGAGGAGAAAAAATACGTTGTAGCAATTTTCAATGACGACGAATTACCAATTGCGATTGGCAGAAATGGTCAAAATATTAAACTTGCATCAGATGTTACCGGGTATACAATTGACGCTGTGAGAAAATCAGAATATAAACCTGCTGAATCACCTGAAAAGCTTCTCAAAGATGTTGAAGGAATTACACCATCACAACTGGCAATATTATTGGATAATAATATCAATAATTGTGAAGAATTTTTAAATACAAATCGGAGTGATCTGCTTTCTATTAAAGGATTCGGAGAAAAAACTGTTGATAAAATTTCAGAATTAATTACTGAGTTTGTACAAGAACAGAATGAGGGCGATACTGATAGCAATGATAAAAATAAACCAGAAAATACTATGGAGGAAGTAGCTGAATCCTGAAATGACCTCAGATGTAAAAAAGAAAAGAATTTTTCATATTGCTAAGGAATTAAATATTTCTCACAATGATATTATGTCCTTTTTAAAGGATGAAAATATAAAAGTAGAGAGTTTAATGTCCGAAGTTGATATTGAGATTTATGAAAAAATTCTTGGTGAATTTTCAAAAGAAAAACTTCAAATTGAAAGATTTAGAAAAGAGCAGGCTCGAAAGGCGATTGTTGATACACGGAGAAAAAAGGATATAGATGAAAAAACAAAAACTCCAATTAGTAAAACAATAAAACCTTCTAAGAAATTAGAATCAAAAAAACAAAAAGATGCTAATGCACATCAATTATTAAAGGATAAAATTAAAAAAGAATCAGAAAGGCTAAAACTCGAACGAGAAGAACACCAATCTTCTCAGGATCCTAAAAAAGACAAAAAAGATGTAAAACCCAGAGTACCAGCTGATTCTTTACCTTCAGTACATTCCAAAGCAGGTAGAGGTAAACCCGGAAAACAAAAACCATCAATTGGTAAAAAATCAGACAAAGATCGTGTTTTAAAGGAAATACTGTCTGGTAGTCATAAATTAAAAGAAGTAGATATCTCTGCGATTGCAGACAAGATTAATAAAAACAGAAAAGTTAAAAAGCCGGGGAACGAATCGAAAGAAGTAAAAACTCCTGAAAAGATTAAAGCTAAACAGCCACTTCCAGTATTTGATGTAAAAACTCCGAAAAAGAAACAAAAGCGTGTCGAGAAAAAACACGAATCAAAATCTGATGAGACCATATCAAATCATATTTTGAAAATACCAGAATTCAGTACTGTGGATGAATTAGCACAGTCTATGTCTGTACCATCAAATGAAGTAATAATGGCGTGTATGAAAATGGGAATGATGGTAACTATCAATCAGCGGTTGGATATGGAAAACTTGATGCTGATTGCAGATGAATTCAAATTTCAAATTTCATCGGATACAGAATTTGGTGAAGATATACTTGAAAATGTTCTGGCAGAGAAAGAAACTGGTGATGCTGTTTTTCGTCCACCGGTTGTCACGGTAATGGGGCATGTTGACCACGGAAAAACATCTCTGCTGGATTATATTCGTGATACTAACGTGGTGGCTGGTGAATCAGGCGGCATAACTCAACATATAGGGGCATATGAAGTAACCGTAAAAAATAACAAAAAAATTACATTTATTGACACTCCGGGTCACGAAGCTTTTACTGCAATGCGGGCCAGAGGAGCACAAGTTACGGATATAGTTGTTATTGTGGTTGCAGCGGATGATGCAGTAATGCCGCAAACAAAAGAGGCAATCCATCATGCTCAAGCGGCTGATGTTCCGATGATTATTGCCATAAATAAAATTGACCGACCACAATCAGATATAGAAAAAATTAAACGGGAGCTTTCGGAAGAAAATATACTTGTTGAAGAATATGGCGGAAAAGTTCAGTCTTCCAATATTTCTGCTAAAACGGGTGATGGGATAGATGACCTGCTTGATAAAATACTCCTGGAATCTGAGGTACTTGATCTAAAAGCTATTAAAGAAGGTGCCGCAAAAGGAACTGTTATAGAATCCAGATTGGACAAAGGGCTTGGTCCAATTTCTACAATATTAATTGAACAAGGCACCCTCCATAAAGGTGATATTTTTGTTTGCGGAACACAGCATTCTAAAGTTCGGGCATTATTGAATGAACGGAATCAAAGAATAAAAATGGCAACCCCATCGGATCCTGTCCAAGTGCTCGGATTTGAAGATGTACCAAATGCCGGAGATAATTTTATAGTAATGAGCGATGAACGGGAAGCTAAAAAGATAGCACTGGGAAGGTCGCAGATCAAACGTGAAGCCGAACACCGAAGGTTTAAATACCGCACATTGGAACAGATTGGACAACAGATTTCTGAAGGTGAAATTAAAAACCTTGATATTATTATCAAGGGAGATGTAGACGGGTCAATTGAAGCCTTAAGTGATTCACTTATGGCACTGTCATTTAAAGAGGTTGCAGTGAACATTATACATAGAGCCGTGGGTATGATCACTGAAAATGATGTTAGATTGTCTGCGGCTTCTAATGCTGTTATTATTGCTTTTAATGTAAAAACTTCCCCGGAAGCAAAAGTAATAGCAAAACGTCGTGGAATTGATATCAGAAATTATTCGATAATTTATGATGCAGTTGACGAAGTCAAATTAGCGCTGGAAGGGTTGCTGACACCAGATGAAATTGAATCTGCAATTGGTATTGCAGAAGTTAGGAATATCTTTAAAGTAGGCAGGAAATCTGCTATTGCAGGTTCATATATAAAATCAGGTAAAGCAATACGGAATACTAAATTACGAATTAAACGGGAAGATGAAATAATTCACGAAGGATTATTAACTTCACTAAAGCGATTTAAAGACGATGCTAGTGAAGTCCTTGAAGGATTCGAATGCGGAATTGCTATAGAAGGGTTTATTGATTTCAATGAAGGTGATATTATTGAATTCTATGAAATAAAAGAAGTTAAAAGAAAATTGCATGCATGAATTTCTCTATAAAACCATATACCAGGGCGGAACGACTTGGTGATGAGCTCAAATCCATACTTGGAGATGTATTCCTTAATAAAGTATTTATTAAAGATACTGGCCTTTTAACGATAACAAAAGTTCAAATTTCTTCAGATCTAAAACACGCGAAAATTTTTGTAAGTTGTATTGATAACAAATTGTCTATAGAAGAAATCCTTATGGAACTTGATAATAATAAAAAAAACGTTCGTTTTCAGATGGGTAAAAAATTAAGAACAAAATACGTTCCTGAGATAAATTTTTACTATGATGATACATTTGAAAATGCATCTAAAATAAATGAATTGCTTAAGCGCATTGACAAATGACACAAACTAATACCATTAATACTATAATTCCTGTTTGGAAACCAGTGAATTGGACTTCATTTGATGTTGTGAAGAAGGTTAGAGGTATCGTAAAACAGAAAAAAGTTGGTCATTCTGGTACCCTTGATCCATTTGCAGAAGGATTGCTGTTAATTTGCACTGGAAAATCAACTTCTATGGTCAACAGTTTGATGAACAGGAAAAAAGAATATACAGGCGAAATACAGCTGGGAAAAACCACAGATACACTTGACCCTGAATCGCCAGTAACAAAAAAATTGCCTGTTCAAAATTTAAATGCAGAGCATCTTCAATCAATTGCTAATTCTTTTATTGGAGAAATTAATCAAGTACCTCCCCAATATTCAGCATTAAAAGTGAATGGTAAACCTTTATATTCATATGCAAGAAAAGGAATAAAAATTGATATCCCTCCGAGAAAAGTACATATTTATGAATTTGAAATTATTAAAATATTAAAGGATTCATTTACTTTTAGAATTGTATGCGGACGTGGAACCTATATACGGGCTATTGCAAGAGATTTTGCTGAATGCTTAGGGACTGTTGGTTTATTAAAAACATTAAAGAGAACGAGGATTGGAAATTATTTATTGGATGATGCAGTTGAAATTGAAAATATAAAAGAATGGTTGTCTGCAAAGATCTAAAAGAATTACAGCCTAAAAAAGACTGTGTTGTCAGTATAGGGACTTTTGACGGGATTCATTTAGGGCATCAAAGTCTGCTCAATGAAATTAAATACATAGCCAGAGATGGTCTAGATTCAGTGCTTATTACATTTGATCCTCATCCACAACAAATATTAAATCCTCAAAAAAATAAAAAATTACTTACAACCATAGAAAAAAAAATCAGTCTAATTGAAAAATTTGGAATTCAGAATCTCATTGTCATTCCTTTCTCAAAAAATATATCTAATATTTCTGCTGATGAATTCCTCAAAAATATAATAATACGGTTTTTCAATCCAAAGTTTATTATCGTAGGACATGACCACCATTTTGGCCATAATCGCGAGGGGAATTACCAATTATTGAAGTCTCGTGAAGAAATATTTGGGTATAATTCAATTCTATTGGGGCCATTAGAAGTGGACGGAAAGATTATCAACAGCACTTTGATTAGAAATTGCATTAAAAATAATGACATTGAATCTGCAAATAAATATCTGGGCTGGGAATATGAATTAGTGGGTAAAATTAAACAAGGCAGTGGTCGAGGTGTGAATTTATCATTTCCAACTGCAAATTTAGAACCAGTGAACAAAGATCAATTGATCCCCGCAAATGGATCATATTGCATACGTGCAGAATTTCAAGGCTATATTATAAATGGAATGTGCAATATTGGATTCAGACCAACTTTTAATGATACAAGGAGTGCAGAAATCGAGGTAAATTTATTTAAAGATTTCACCAACAATTTATATGGAGAAAAAATTAAAATCACTTTTCTAAAGTTTCTCAGACCAGAGAAAAAATTCAATTCAACTGATGAACTTATTAGTCAACTGAAAATTGATAGGGAAGTTTGTAAGCAATATTTAGAAGTTTAATGAACAGGAGACTTATGTCTATAACGAAAGAAAGAAAAATGGAGTTAATTAATCAATTTGGCGGAATAGAATCAAATTCAGGTTCTATTGAGGCACAAATAGCTTTGTTAACTGAAAGAATTAGAAACATCACTGAACATTTAAAGAAAAATAAAAAGGACTTCAGCGGTGAAAGGGGATTGACAAAAATGGTAGCACAGAGAAGAAAACTGGCAAAATACCTAATTAAGCAAGATCCAGGGAAATATGAAAAACTCAGGACAGAACTGGGATTAAGAAAATAAAAAAAGGAAAATAATGTATAAAAAGGAAATAAATATTTCCGATAAGAATTTAATTATTGAAACCGGAAAAATGGCTAAGCAAGCCAACGGCGCAGTAACGGTGACTTACGGAGATACAATTGTATTAGTAACAGCAACATCCAATATGAATCAAAGCACTGATTTAGGGTATTTCCCGCTCAGTGTCGATTATCGTGAAAAAATGTATGCTGCAGGAAAAATCCCCGGTGGATTTTTTAAAAGAGAGGGTAGACCTTCAGAAGATGAAATAATCGCATCCAGACTAACTGACAGGCCAATTAGACCACTGTTTCCGGATGGATTTATGTGTGAAGTTCAGATTTTAATCAATGTTCTATCTTATGATGGTGAACACGATCCTGATATTTTAGGAAGTATTGGAGCTTCAGCAGCATTGACTATTTCAGATATTCCATGGAATGGACCTATTGCATCGGTAAGAGTCGGTAAAATTGAAGATAAATTTATTATCAATCCAACGAAAGAACAATCTGAGATAAGCGATATGGAGATAATTGTTTCAGGTACAAAAGATTCTATTGTCATGGTAGAAGGGGAAGCAAACTTTATTTCTGAAGATACATTTCTTTCTGGGATTCAATACGCTCATGAAGCAATTAAAGATATTATAAAAGTTCAGATAGAATTAGCTGAAGAATGTGGTAAAGAAAAAAAAGAATTTATTCCGACTGAATTAGATTCTAAATTGAATGATACAGTTTTAAATTTAATTGAAGGGAATATTTCATCACTGAATGACCCTAAAATGAAAGACGAAAGGTACCAGGATATACAGGAATTTACTGATTCCATAGTTGATAATTTGATTGAAGAATATCCAGATGATGAAAAGACCATCAGAAATATCATCAATGAGAAAGTCAGCATTGATTTGCGGACTAAAACAATTAATGGTGTTCGAGCTGACGGAAGGGGGCATTCAGATATTCGGGATATATCCATTCAAACAGAGGTTCTTCCAAGGACTCACGGTTCTGCACTTTTTACTAGAGGTGAAACTCAAGCTCTTGTGGTAACAACATTGGGTGGTAAAAGAGATGAACAAATGCTTGACAATATTGATGGGTTATCGTACAAAAATTATATGCTTCATTATAATTTTCCGCCATTCAGTGTAGGTGAAGTCAGAAAATTCATGGGTTTATCAAGGAGAGAAGTAGGACATGGAAATCTTGCTGAACGGGCATTAAAACGGGTGATACCTACACAAGAAGAATTTCCGTATACTTATCGGATTGTGTCAGATATTTTGGAATCCAATGGATCATCCTCTATGGCAACAGTATGCGGTGCAACTATGTCATTAATGGATGCCGGTGTACCAATAACCACTCCAGTAGCTGGTATTGCTATGGGGTTAATTATGGAAGATGAGGATAATTACGCAATATTGTCAGACATCCTTGGAACGGAAGATCATCTTGGTGACATGGACTTTAAAGTTACAGGTTCTGATAAAGGAATTACGGCAATACAAATGGACCTTAAAATTGATGGACTACCCATTCCTATTATGAAAAAGGCACTACAACAAGCAAAAGATGGGCGATTACATATTCTGCAAAAAATGAATGATGAACTGTCATCTCCCCGAAAACAGTTGTCAAAATTTGCCCCTAAAATCATACAAAGTGAATTGCCTGTAGACAGAATAGGTGATTTTATAGGGCCAGGCGGAAAGAATATTAAAAAGCTGATAGAAGATTATGAATGCCAAATTAATGTTGATGATGACGGCAGGGTTATAATTATGGGAATTGATTCTGAACCAATGGAAAAGGTAAAAAGTATTGTTGAAAAATACAATCTTGTACCTGAACCAGGTGAATCTTACGATGCAACAGTAGTTAAAATTATGGATTTTGGCGCATTTGTGTCTATTGCACCAGGACATGAAGGATTGGTGCATATATCTGAATTGGCCTGGGAACATGTTGGTAAAGTTGAAGATGTGGTAAAAGTTGGTGATGAAGTAAAGGTGAAACTTCAAGAAATTGACAACATGAAACGATTGAATTTTAGTATAAAGGCTTTATTGCCTAAGCCGGATAATTATAAAGGTAACAATAATAAATCCTTTAATAGTGGAAATAAACACAAAAAACGATCTAAAGGATTTCAAAAACAGCGGACATAATAGTTTAATAAAATAATCTTATTTTCAATATGATTATTGGAATTCCAAGGGAAATTAAATCAGATGAGAATCGTGTATCTATGATTCCATTTGGTGTACAAAGCTTAACCAGATTGGGAGCAACCGTTTTAGTTGAAAAAGATGCTGGTATACGAAGTGGTTTCACAGATAAAGCTTATATAGACGCTGGAGCTGAAATAATCAGTTCACCAGATGAAATATATGAACGTTCTGAAATTATCGTTAAAGTAAAAGAACCACAGGAAGTTGAATTAAAAAAAATCCGATTGAATCAAGTTGTATTCACATATTTTCATTTTGCCGCCGATGAAAACCTTACAACTAAATTTATTGATACTGGAGGAATAGCTCTTGCGTATGAGACAGTCCAGGTTCAAAATGGTGAATTACCATTACTTGTACCAATGAGTGAGGTAGCAGGCAGAATGGCAATTCAAAATGGTGCAAAGGCTTTGGAATCTAATATGGGAGGCAAAGGATTATTATTAAGCGGTGTCCCGGGTGTTGAGCCTGCAACTATTACAATTTTAGGTGGCGGCATTGTAGGGATGAATGCAGCAAAGCTTGCCGCTGGTATTGGTGCTAAGGTATATATTTTGGATATAAGCCCTGAAAGATTGAAATATCTTGATGATATTATGCCTTCCAATGTATTCACAATGTATTCACATGAACATAATATCAGAGAATTATTGCCAAAAACAGATCTTTTGATAGGAGCTGTGTTGATTGTTGGTGCGAAAGCACCAAATTTAGTAACCAGAAGCATGCTGAAATTAATGCCCCGCGGTGCTGTTATTGTTGATGTTGCTGTTGATCAGGGCGGGTGCGTTGAAACATCCAAACCTACAACCCACAAAAATCCTATTTTTGAAATAGATGGAATTATGCACTACTGTGTAGCTAATATGCCGGGAGCTGTTCCGTATACCTCAACTATTGCATTGGCAAATGTCACGTATCCATATGTTGAAAAAATTGCAATTCATGGATTTGATAAAATAATTAAAACGGATATCGAGCTGCAAAAAGGTCTAAATCTTTATAAAGGTAAAGTGACACACAAAGGAGTTGCAGACACATTTAATTTGGAATATCATTCAATTGAGGATGTCCTCCCCAATTGATCACCCGTTAGCTTTCTCCTTTCACAATATCTCACCAAAGATGATGCCGGGATTAAATCACCTAAACCCCAAAAGATTTGCAACTATCCTGGATTTAATTTCTGATTTAAATAAATGTCCGATCACTACCAATCAACCAATCAAAGGAAATTCTATTTACATTACATTTGATGATGGATATGAATCTGTTTTTACTGAAGTATTTCCATTGATGGAAAATTATGGTATGAAAGGAATTGTATTTCCTGTTACTGCATATATTGGAAAAACTAATTCCTGGGACTATAATATATTACTAAATTCTTTAACACATTTAAACCTGGAACAGCTAAAAGAATTGGTAGATTATGGTTGGGAGGTAGGATGTCATGGATTCTATCATCATCCGTATTCATCTATGACATCAGACGAAATAAAAAATGATATATTGACCGCAAAATATACACTTGAAGATAAATTAGATAAAGAAATTCATTCCTATTGTATTCCATTCAATACCTATAATCCCTGGATTCTGGATTTAATATTTGAATCAGGTTTTGACAACATCTTTATGCAGCGGCCATTCTGTAGTAATAATCATATTAATAATAATAGAATAATTTACAGATTTCAAATATTTGGAACAACTACACTGAAATCAATTGAAACTCTTATTAATGAGCAAAATTCAATAGATACATTCTTCAGTAAAATAATACAATTTTGTTCTAATGCAACTATATGCGTAAAAGAGCTGGTTTAATATCAACTAATATTATTAAAATAAAGTGTTACTTTAACTAATAATCAGTTCAAAAAACAAATGAAAGAAATAAAAAAATTATATTATTCAATTAGTGAGGTCAGCAAATTGGCCGATTTAAAACAATATGTACTGCGATATTGGGAAACGGAATTTTCTCAATTAAATCCTCCTAAAAATAAAGCAGGAAATAGAACTTATAGGAAATCAGACATTGATTTTATATTAAAAATAAAAGATTTATTGTATAATCAAAAATTTACAATCAACGGTGCCCGCCAATTCTTAAAAAGTGACCATCAGGATCAAAAGGCTGCACAATCTCCACCACAATCAGATAACAGTGCTAAAATCAAACGATTTAAACGGATTAAATCTGAATTGGATTCAATTCAAGATTTAATTGATCGTTGTAAATAAATTTAATTTTAACAATTCCCGGCTAATATTAATTCTGTTCACGTTAAGCCATGAAATCAATGGAAAATATTGTTGTTGTCATCCCTGCCTATAATCCAAACAATAGATTCAACTCACTCATTGAGGATGTAATTCAACAAATACCAAATATAATTATTATTGATGATGGATCTGAGGTGCCAATTTCTATAGATTGTTTAGGTGCTGTAGTGCTAAAAAATCAAACTAATTACGGTAAGGGATTCAGTTTAATGCGTGGTTTTAAATACGCCATTGAGAACAATTATACTTCTGCAATTACTATTGATTCAGATGGTCAGCACGATCCAAGCTGTATCCAGGAATTTATTCAATTAGATCAGTCAATTGATATCGTATCCGGAAATAGAAATTTCTCAGATGGAATGCCATTTCACCGTAGGATATCAAATTTTATCACGTCATTTATCCTTTCATTACGATGTGGGAAAATTATTTCAGACTCACAATGCGGCTATAGGCGGTATAAATTGAAATCTATTTCAAAATATGATTTCAATGAGAAGGGATTTCATTTTGAGTCTGAAGTATTGATGAAAATTTTGTGTAATGGTGGTACATTTGCACAAATAAATATCCCTACTATCTATAATGACGAAGGAAGTCATATTAAACATCTTTCAGACACACTGCAATTTATATCCTTAATTGTTAGGAGTATATTCTGGTAGACAGTAGGCAGATCAGTGAAATTTTCAGCGTATATTTCTCTAATACTGTATGGGTTCCTTTCTTTCTTGCAATGCTCCCAATAACTGAGCTCAGAGCCGCAATCCCCTGGGCTATATTGATACAAAATATCCCCTGGTATCATGCCGTTTTATTTGCTGTATTTGGTAATTTTTTAATTACAATACCTATATTGTTTTTAATTGAACCTGTGTCAAATTTATTAAGACGATGGAATGTATGGGATCGATTTTTCAACTGGCTTTTTGCAAGAACCAGAAAAAAAGGAAGAATTATAGAAAAAATTGAATTCTGGGGATTAGTGGTGTTTGTAGGAATCCCATTACCTGTGACCGGAGCATGGACAGGCTGTGTTGCAGCTTATATCTTTGGATTGTCTAAAAAAGTTTCGTTTATCGCAATTTTTATTGGATTATGTATAAGTGCATGCATCGTAACAATATTAACAATGACCGGATATTTTGTAGTCAATTAATGAAATAAACGAAGTGTATAATGTTAAGAAATATATCTAATTTTATATCAACACATACCGGATAAAACATCAAATTGAACGGGACGTGGCGCAGTCTGGTAGCGCACATGACTGGGGGTCATGGGGTCGGAGGTTCAAATCCTCTCGTTCCGACAACGAACAACTTTTGAAATTACAGATATTATAACGATCATCTAAATATTTACAATATCCATCCATAAGGTAAAATTAATTAATAAATTTAAGGGTAATAAATATGGGGAATATTTTACTAAAATAAGAGTCTTTCGGGGCGTGGCGCAGTCCGGTCAGCGCGCTGCGTTCGGGACGCAGAGGTCGGAGGTTCAAATCCTCTCGCCCCGACAGTTAATGTTTAATTATTAATGGAAAAATACAACTTTAAATCCATAGAGCCAAAATGGCAGGGAATTTGGGAAAAAGAGAAATCCCATAAAACAGATTTATCAATAACTGATAACAAATTCTATTGTCTAACTATGTTCAGTTATCCCTCTGGTGACAAATTGCATATTGGACATTGGTATAATTACGGTCCTGTTGACACCTATGCCAGATTTATGAAAATGAAGGGAAATAATGTATTTCAGCCGCAGGGGTTTGATGCATTTGGTTTGCCTGCTGAAAATTATGCAATTAAGCACGGAATTCATCCTGCTGAAAGCACTAAAAATAATATATCAATTATGAGATCACAATTAAAACGAATTGGTGCAATGTTTGATTGGGATCATGAAGTAGTCACTTGTGAGCCGGATTATTATAAATGGACGCAGTGGTTATTCCTAAAATTATATAAAATGGGATTAGCATATCAAAAAACAGCTCCGGTTAACTGGTGTCCTGATTGTGCTACTGTTTTAGCCAATGAACAGGTTAAAGAAGGATATTGTGATAGATGCAGCACAGAAGTTACCAAGAGAAATTTGAAACAATGGTTCTTTAAAATAACAGATTATGCTGAAAAACTTCTAAAAAATTTGGATGACCTGGATTGGCCTGAAAAAACAAAACATATGCAGCGGAATTGGATAGGCAGGAGTGATGGTGCAAAGATTGAATTTAAAATTAGTAACTCTGACGATTTTCTTGAAGTATTTACCACAAGACCTGATACAATATTCGGTGCAACATACATGGTAATAGCACCTGAACATCCGCTATCCAGCTCATTGATCAAGAGTGAAAACAGTAAAGCTGCACTCACTTATATTCAGGAAGCAAAATCAAAAACTGAAATAGAACGATTATCACTTGATAGGACTAAAACAGGTGTTTTTACCGGCTCTTATGCAGTAAATCCTTTTACAAAAACAGAAATTCCTATTTGGATAGCGGATTATGTAATAATCTCTTATGGAACAGGGGCGATTATGGCAGTGCCATCTGGTGATGAAAGGGATTTTGAATTTGCAAAAAAATATGATCTTCCAATCATTGAAGTTATTTCTCCAGATGGTAAATTGCATGGCAATGATATTTGCTATTCTGACTTTGGTATTCTTGTCAATTCTAATGAATATAATGGATTAACTTCAAGAGAAGCTATAAGCAAGATCAATTCCCATTTAAAGGAATTTGGATGGGGTGGAGGTCATACCCAGTACAGACTTCACGACTGGCTCATCAGCAGGCAGCGATATTGGGGTGCTCCAATTCCGGTTATTCATTGTGAAAAATGTGGAATTGTGCCGGTTCCAGAAAAAGATTTACCTGTAAATCTACCTGAAAATGTAGAATTTTCTGAATCTTATGGTGAAGATATTTCCCCGCTTTCTGCAATTCCTGAATATATTCAGGCTGAATGCCCGGATTGTGGAGATATTGGAAGAAGGGACGCAGATACTATGGACACTTTTGTCTGTTCCTCCTGGTATTTTTTACGGTATGTCGATGCGAATAACCATAAAAATTCATTTAGTGAGAAAAGGTTGAATTGGCTGCCGGTTGATTTGTATGTAGGAGGTGCGGAGCATGCCACCATGCATTTGCTGTATGCGAGATTTGTTACGATGGCATTAAAAGATGCAGGAATTTTACATTTCGAAGAACCATTTTCCAAGTTATACCATCAAGGTACTATAACCAAAGATGGGACTAAAATGTCCAAATCCAAAGGGAACACCGTATCTCCCGATGAATTTATTGAAAAGTATGGTTCTGATATATTCAGGGCATATCTGATGTTTATGGGGCCATTTGATGAAGGAGGCGACTGGAGCGATAAAGGAATTACCGGAATTGACAGATTTATCAACAAAGTATGGAGAATTAGTAGATTACAGGAAACTGATGAAACTGTAAATAAAGATATTCAACTTTTACACAGTACAATTAAATATGTGACCGATGATTTATCACAGATGAAATTCAATACTGCAATCAGCCGATTAATGGAATTTGTAAATGGGTATTCAACCAGAAAAACAATCATGCAAAAATCAAAAGAAACACTAATAAAGTTAATTGCACCTATAACACCACATCTGGCTGAAGAAATCTGGAGAACAACCCTTGGAAAAAATGATTCAGTATTTAAGGAATATTGGCCAAAATTCGATCCAGAATTGGCTGAAAAAAACACTGTCACAATTGCAATTCAGATAAACGGTAAATTACGTGACGAAATTGAAGTAGAAAAATCCATCGAGAAGGATGATTTGCTCTCCAAGGTTAAATTACGGGAAAAGATTAAAGTGAGATTAGACGGGATGGCAATAATTCGGGAAATAGTTGTGCCAAATAGATTGGTAAATTTGGTAGTTAAATAAGTATAATTACAGCCGTCCTAAAGATTTTAAATTTGTTAAATTTATAAAGGATTTAAATTTTATATAATAGTAGGGAAAAATGAGTTACAGAACCTGGCGACTAATACATAAATATAGTTTTAGTAATTTGAGATGGTTTATGGGATTCACCAGTATAATATTTTTCCTAATTACATTGACTGGGATAATTCTCATACATGAACATGATACTAACTTTTTTTCACAAACTCGTATTCCAACTTTAATTTTACCGGATAGTTATCAGCATAAATTAGACAATATGCGAAGGTCACAGGGTGTAACTCAACAATTCTCAAAAGATAGAGACTCGGTCCCGCTTTCATGGATTATCTATGATTTGCATTCTGGTGAAATATTTGGTAAGTATGGATGGGTTTATTATGATTTACTATCCGTTGCACTATTGGTTTATACGGTAACAGGATTTTATATGTTTTTTTATTTAACACGGAAGAAGAAAGGTAAAAAATGAAAAAAATAGTATTCTTATTTTCATTAATATTAGTTGGATGTTCTAATAATGGAAAAAGTGGTGAAAAATATGGTGAAATAATTTCGCTTACAAATAAATCAAGTATTCAATCTATTCTTGAACAACCTGAAGAAAATAAAGGAAAAGAATTTCTTATTTCTGGAGAAATGACAAATGTCTGTCAAAAAAAAGGATGTTGGATGACAATTAAAGATCTTGATAATACAGAAATTTTTGTTCGCTTTAAGGATTATGGATTTTTTATGCCAAAAGATGGTTTTGGTAGAAAAGTATTAGCTCAAGGTATATATTCCAATTCTATCGAAACACAAACTAATGATGCTGGAGAAGAGATAGAAGTTTTATCTCATTTGTTCACTGCGAGTGGAGTAATATTAGATTAATGAAAATTGTTTTTCTATTAATTGGTCTTTTTTCAATTTTGTTTTCAAATCAAAAAAAAGATGATTTGATTGGGAAAATATATAATTCCACATCTGGTAAAGAACTTAGCTATTCTGAATTAACCGATAAAATGTCCAATATCGATGTTATCTATTTAGGCGAAAAACATGACAACGCTGAACATCATCAAAATCAAATCAAAATAATCGAATCATTGATAGAGAAAGGGATAAACCCCATTATTGGGTTTGAATTTTTTTATCAACATCAAACCAGTGATTTATTAAAATATACAAGAGGGATTAAGTCACCTTTCCGACATGGTGAAGTAGATCCTGTTAAAGAAGAATCTACACTAAGAGAAAAATTAGGGTGGCAAAATCGAAAAGATGAAGATTGGCAGTTTTATTTTTCTTTTATCAAATTAGCAAAGGAAAAAAAACTGGATGTATTTGGTGCAGATTTACATTCAGGATTAGTTTCCAGAATCTCCAGAAGCGGGATTGAAGCATTATCTCCCATTGAAAAAAACGAATTATCTCCAACCGGGTTTAGTAATGCTGTTTATAACTCTTTAATGATACAAAAATTTACAGATAGCCACTGTGGCTGGGTACCTCAAGATAATTTTGAAAAATTATACCAAACATGGATCGCAAGGAACGATGCAATGGCAGTTTCAATTGTAAAAATGGCTGAATTAAATAGACCGATAATCCTTATATTTGGCGGTGGACATGTAGAGCATAATATGGGAATTTATGAACGAGTTGAGTATTTAAATTCAAATTTGACACAATTAAATTTAGGATTTAAAGAAGTTCACATAGATGATTCAAAATTGGAAGATTATTTTGAAACTCCACAAATTGAAGGGTATAAATTTCTACCCAATCATGAATACTACTGGTTTACCAATCGAAAGGATGATAAGGACCCTTGTGCAGATTTTAAATATTAATAAAGTAGTTGAAAAATGAAGAATGAAAAACAAATTATGGATTTTTTAAAAGGGAGTAATTACCTAAATTAATAATATAAATTTAAATGATTAATAAAGTAATAACTGTTTTATTGTTTATAATTAGTATTGGGTTTTGCCAATCTCTTCAAAATATTCAGTCTTGGGCATATCAACTCCAAATTGCTGACCCCATTGAAATATCAGAAAACAATACATTTGAATTAATGGTGATGGACTATGCTTATTGGGGTGACGACGAATCAGCATATTCTTCTGAAGAAATTCAGCTTATTAAGAATAGTGGAAAGATGGCAATTAGTTATATTTCAATTGGTGAAGCCGAAGAATATCGTTCCTATTGGCAAAATTTATGGAATAACAATCCGCCTGAATGGTTGGGTGCAGAAAATCCAGATTGGGAAGGAAATTACAAAGTTAAATTTTGGTATCCGGAATGGCAAAATATCATTTTTGATTGGATTGATACCATTATTGCCCAAGGTTTTGATGGGATTTATATGGACATTATTGATGCATATTACTATTGGATGGAAGAGGTAAATAATGATCAACAAGAGCCTTATGCTGCAGTTTATATGATAGATTTTGTGGAGAATATTAGAAATTATTTAGATGGAAACGGTGGCGAAAATATGGTGATGATTCCACAAAATGGAGAATATATTGTGTGGGAAAATCATGTAACCAATGCAGATGTGAATAGATATCTATCTGCATGCGATGCAATTGGAGTGGAAGATATATTTTTTTATGGAAATCAAGATATGAATAATTCATATAATCCTGATGAAGAGCGATTAGAACTCCTAAATGAAGTATATCAACCTGCAGGATGGCCTGTATTCTCCATTGAATATTTGACAGACACCGATAAAATTATTAATTACTTAGACCACGCTGAAGAAAACGGATTCATCCCCTATTGTTCAGTAAGAGATTTAGATGTTCTGACCGATGGATTTGGAGAAACAAATTTATTAGGTGATGTGAATGGTGATGGATACTTAGATGTAATGGATATTGTGATAATGGTTGATTCTATATTAAATGGAGAAGTAATTGAAAATTCTGATATGAATGGTGATTCCTCCCTTGATATACTTGATATTGTACAATTAGTGGATATTATCTTAATCGATGGATAATAATACACACAATATTCATATTCCTGTAATGGGAACAGGATTTACGATAGATTCTCCAATCAGAGTGGCTCATTTGGGAATTACATCAGTCATTTCTATTATCGATGATTTGTTAGTGGAAAAAATTAGGAAACATTATTGTAATGAATTTTCATTGCCCTACAAGGTGATACCTCGACGGACTAAAGACGGTAGAGCCAAACGAATTACGGCATATTTAGAAACAGTTCAACAAATTGTAAATTTGAAATTTAAAGAAGTTCAAGCCCAACCTTTTTTTCAGAATAATGATAAAGAAAGGTACTTTTCTATGCTCCCGGAAGATAGTCCATTAAAAAGTGCCTGGATTCAACTAAAGGAAATGGTGCCCGGTAAGTTGAAAAATGAAAAAGCAGATGAGCTCACAATGCAAATGACTCCAGGATCAATCAATGTAAATATCATGTCAAAAGTAGATCGATTGCACTTAGATAAAATGGGGAATCGATTAAGTGAGGAATTTAGTGATGCCAGATCAGCATTACGTGGATTTGCAAACAGCACTTTAAACTCATGTATCATATTTTCTGCAGGAATTAATCAAGGACTATACAGCTCTATGGGTGAGTATTTGGATTTTTTCCGTGATAAAACCGGAAAAATAAAAAAGAAGATTATACTGAAAGTAAGTGACTTCAGATCGGCACTAATTCAGGGTAAATTCTTAGCTAAGAAGGGTTTGGAAGTATTTGAATTTCGAATTGAATCAGGATTAAACTGTGGGGGGCACGCCTTTGCGTCTAATGGGTATTTACTTCCTGTCTTATTAAAAGAATTTAGAGAAAAGAGAGAGCAATTATCAGTAGCATTTCGACCACTTATTGAAAAGTACTACGATAAAATGGGTTGGGACATACCCGCTTCTGTAAAAGAGCATAATCCTTTGATTACTGTTCAGGGTGGTGTGGGTACTTCTGGTGAGGTAAAACGTCTCATTGAAAATTTTGGGATGGATTTGGTGGGTGTTGCATCTCCTTTCTTACTAGTCCCTGAGGCTACTTGTGTTGACCCGCCTACACGAAATAAATTAATGAACGCTGGGGAAAAAGACTTGTATCTGAGTAATGCTTCACCATTAGGTGTTCCTTTTAATAATTTACGTAACTCAGAATCTCAACTCTGGACAGAACAGCAATATGAATTAGGGAAACCGGGTTCACCGTGTCCCAAAGGATTTCTAAAATCCAATACTGAGTTTACAGAAAAAGAGATATGTACTGCATCCTGCGACTATCAATCTAAAAAAATTGCTGAATTAGATGGTAATTTCAGAGATTTAAATATTCAAAAATCAAAACATTTGGAGGTTATTACAAAAACTTGCTTATG
The DNA here is from genome assembly GCA_964345035.1 of uncultured bacterium. Taxonomy (GTDB): domain Bacteria; phylum Fidelibacterota; class Marinisomatia; order SCGC-AAA003-L08; genus CAYFPO01. The sequence continues at coordinate 99,831 of CAYFPO010000003.1, read as the reverse complement.
TGATCACCTGGGTAATGGTGCTTTAATTGAATTGGGTATTTCACGGAAGTTGGATTTACCAACAGCAATTTGCCCAGGGCAAAACACCGCATGGTTCAATAGAGAATATACGCTTAAAGAAATGATTGATCATTTCTATGGCCGTTGCAAATCTCTGGTAGATTCCAATCGACCACATATGTTTGCAAAAGAAATTCAAATGTATGTTGAGTATTTTATAGATCGAGTGAAGGAAAGTGATGGTTCAAAACATTCCCTGAAATTTTTGAAATCTTTCTACGAAAATATGTGCGATGGCATGGACTATTGTATGGAAATTTCCAGGGCAAAGCCTTATATGGATGAAAATATAAAATCTATAAATAAATGGGTGACGATTTATAAATCAAAAATCCAAAATATCTATGAATCGTTTCTCCTTAAATCGGGACCAGGTTAAAAAAATAGTGTAAAGCCACCATGAAACAGTTATTTGGCCGGAAAAGATTGTGAAAATGTTATTGGGAGAACGACCACCATGGATTTGTTAGGGATTATTTAAGGAGATGATTTATTGCTGCTGTTGTTGCCCGTGAAAGGGGGCGGTCTTTACGGGTGATTATTCCTGTTTCTCTGTAAATAGGTTCTCCGGTAACTGGTACTGTCATTAAGTCTTTTTTCTTCAATTCCTCCTGCACTGTATTCTCAGGTAAAAATGAAAATCCCTGCCCCAGCTCCAAACACCTTTTCAGAGTTTCTAAATTATCAAACTCATGAATAATATTTACTTTAGTTTTGCTCCCGGCAAATAAAGAATCAACTGCACTCCGAGTTGGAATCTCTTTACTAAATCCAATACAACTTTTTCCATCCATATCTTTTACACGAAGTCTTGTTTTTTGTGCAAACTCAAATGATGGTGAAAAGACGCAAATAAGTTTTTCCTTAGGTCCTAAGATTATATCCACCAGAGGATGCTGCCAGGGGTAGGCAACAATTCCAAAATCACATACACCCTGAATAACATCTGAATAAATTTTGTCTGAGCGGTTATATTCCAAATGAAGATTCAGCTGATTATACTTTTTCATAAATGATTTCACCAAAGGGGGAAGATGATAGAAACCAATTGAGTAAATAGTTTCTATATTGATGGTTTGGGCTATTTCACCGGGTTCAGACTGCATTTTATCTAAAGTGGATTGATAGGTATGAAGAATAGTTTTACAGCCCTTTAAAAATAGTTCTCCCTCTTGAGTTAGGGCAAATTTTCCTTTACCTCGGATAATGAGCTGCTTACCAAAGTAACTCTCCAGGAATGAAATCTGTTGACTTACTGCAGATTGAGTGATGAAATTAATTTCAGCCGCCCTGGAAAAACTCTTTGTTTCAGCAGCATTACAGAACACTTTAAATATATCAATATAAATTCGTGAACCTTTCATAACTATTAGTTATACTAACTATAGTAAATTACCAATATTTAGGAATATTTCTAACTAATTAAAAATAATTTCTGAGATATTTTAAAATATATCCTCTAATACCACCTATAAAAATAAATCAATCTTCTTGTTAAACCCATAAGCTACATTAATACTATATTTTACTAAATCATATTTGATATATATAAAAATATAGCTCTAATTTATTATAAGATAAATAGACCAAATTATCGTAAATATGTTGATTATTTCACATTTATATTCAAATTTATATCAATATGCTGTTCAAGCTGTAATGTTCCTTGAAGCACAATCAAAGAATTACCCTGTGGATGAAAGGGATATGGCAGAAGCATTATGAATAAAAAACTTTGGTTAATTAAATAAAGGAGAAAACCATGTTTAAACGAATAATAATATTTTTGATTACTGTGTGTGTAACAGTTATTTATGGAAATCCAAAAATTGGAAATCTTGTATTTTATGATTATTCATACGATTTTACTGAAAATGCAGAAAATGATGCCGGGTTTAAAGTCTCCAGAGTTTATTTAACCTTTACTAATAACCTGGATGAGAATCTGAGCATTAAGATCCAGACCGATATTGACTATAAAAACTCCCCTAAAAATGTTTATCTAAAAAATGCCAAAGTTGATTGGAAAACTACGAACGGGAAAATAACAATAGGATTGCAGGGTATGAATATATTTGGTGTGCAGGAAAAAACCTGGGGTTATCGCTTCATTGAAAAATCGGCGATGGATAAAAATAAGTTCTCGAGTTCTGCAGACATGGGGATTGGATATTCAAATACTTTTGGCAGGAATATCTTTATTAGTGCTCTTTACACAAATGGTGTAGGCTATAAGAAAAGCGAAGATGATTCACACAAAAAGATTTCATTTCTTGGGATGATTGGACAGAAAAAACTTTCTTCAAAAGATGGTTTCAATGCGGGATTGGTTTTTTCTTATGAGCCCTATGATGTTGACTCTGTAACTGTTGAAAATGAAACCGTACAGGGAATATTTGGCGGATATGCAGGGAATAATGTTAGACTCGGCGTTGAGTTTAATTCTAAAAAAGATGGTGGTATTGATCAGTCCGAACAACTTATTTCGTCTTATGCGGTTTACAAGGTTTCAGATAAGATCAATATTTTTGGGCGATATGATATGTTTGACCCGGATACAAATACAGACAATGATGGCGAAGATTACATAATAGCTGGTATAGAACTTAAGCCGGGTAAAGGTCTTTATATTGCACCAAACCTAAGAATGACAACTGTCGGTGGAGAAGATAAAACAACTGTCTTTTTTATAAACTTTCAGTTCAAGTTTTAACTGTAGAAATTATGATTTTACCAATTCAACAAAATTAAGGAGATAACCATGGATTATTTGAATTTAGGTGCCTGGGATGTTCGTGTAACCATTGATTTATTTTTAGGGGGGATTGGTGTTGGTGCATTTTTGCTGTCTGTTTTATTAAGTATTTACGACAAGGAAGAACACACCCTTTCAATTAAACTCGGTGCTTATATTGCACCGGTCACTGTCATATCCGGATTATTAATTCTTATCTGGAAATTGGGCGTTCCCTCTAGGTTTATTAAAACCTTCTGGAATATCAATCTTCAATCCGTTATGTCAATTGGTGTATTTTTACAAACATTCTTTGTCATATTCTCTACATATTATGCTTATTTAGTTTATAAGAATTTTCACCACAAACCTCAGATGCATTTTGTAAAAATTGTAGGGTCTTTTCTGGCACTTTCGGTCGGTTTGTACCACGGATTATATATGTCATCATTGGGGAGAGTGTTATGGTCAGAACTTACCCCGGGCATGTTTATTGCATCTTCTTTAACATCAGGAATTGCTTTTGTCCTCCTGTTTCAACAGCTAAAAAAAGGTGGACATAAAGATCATGGTGAAGAAGCCAAAATTCATCTTCCCTTAGGATTAGATCGCTTTAGAGTAATGTTCATCATTCTTTTAATCGTGCAATTAATATCGATTATTTTATGGCAATATTACTCTGGAAGATTAGACCTTGAACAGGGATTAAGCTTTGGTATTTTTATGGAAAATTATGGTGTTATCTGGACGTTGATTGTTTTGTTTGGGGGCACAATTATACCAATGCTCCTGTGTTTTAGGTCAATAATGAGACGGGAACGCGAGCTGCCTAATTTCATGACAATCTTAATCTGTGTACTCATCCTCTTTGGCGGATTTACAATGAAACATTTAATGATTATCGGCGGGCAAATACACATATCTGCTGGGTTTCAATTTTAACTAAAAGGAGTATCATTATGGGAATCACAAGAAAAGAATTTCTATCACTCTCTACAATTACTGGTTTAGGTATATTGGGATTAGCGAATGGCTTCCCCCTTTTGGGTGCTTTTAAGGAGACAAAAGATAGCACCGCAAATATATCAAGCTGGATGACGAGTGTTTGCCAGGGATGTACAACATGGTGTCCGGTTAAGGTTAATGTTGTAGGTGGCCGAGCAGTAAAAGTGAATGGCAATGATTACTCAAAAGCAAATCATGGGAAAGCCTGTGTCCGGTCACACATGGCCATCCAACAGCTGTATGATCCCGATAGAATCAAAGTGCCCATGAAGCGAACAAATCCGAAAAAGGGACGCCACGAAAATCCAAAGTTTATTCCGATTACATGGGAAGAAGCCATAGATGCAATTACCGATAGAATGATGGACTTAAGACGGTCCAATGAAACACACAAATTTGTGGTATTCAGAGGTCGTTATACATACATGCGAGACATTATTTATGAAGTGATGCCAAAGGTTTTTGGATCACCCAATGGTATATCCCATAGCGCTATTTGTGCTGAAAGTGAAAAATTTGGCGCTTTTTTTACGGAAGGATATTGGGGATACAGAGATTATGATTTGGAAAGGACTCGCTATGTTTTAAGTTGGGGTGCTGATCCGCTTGCCTCTAACCGCCAAGTCCCTCACGCAACAAGTATATGGGGACAAGTTCGCAAACAGGCACAAATAGCTGTAGTTGACCCAAGATTGTCCGCTACTGCTACTAAAGCAAATGAATGGCTGCCTGTTATACCCGGAGAAGATGGTGCTCTGGCTGTTGCTATTGCACATACCATTTTAAAAAATGGAATGTGGTCTAAAGAATTTGTCGGTGATTTTATTGATGGTAAAAATCATTTTGTAGCAGGCCAGGAAATTGATGAAACGTTATTTAAGGAAATTCATACAAACGGTTTAATAAAATGGTGGAATTTAGAACTCAAAGACAGAACACCGTCGTGGGCAGAAAAACGTGCCGGCATCCCGGCAGAACAAATCATCCGCGTTGCAAAAGGATTCGCAGACGCTGCCCCGAGAGCAATTTCATGGTTATCTCCGGGTGCTTCAATGCACGTACGCGGTGGGTACAGTGCTATGGCTGCGCATGCTTTGAATGGGCTGGTCGGTTCTGTGGACAATGAAGGCGGTACCGTACGTTCAGCTAAAATTCCCGTAAATAAAGTGCCTTCTTATAAATCTTATTACGATGATATTGCAAAGGCCGGGAACAAACATAAAAAAATGGACCAACGGGGTTCACTCAAGTTCCCTGCCCTAAAAAAAGGTAAATCAGGGAAAGGTGTGGTAACCAATAATGCAGCTGACGCAATTCTCGCAGAAAAACCCTATGATATAAAAGTGGTCATTGGGTATTGGAATAATTTTGCCTTTTCCTGCAGTGGAGCCGACCGGTGGGAAAAAGCATTAACAAAACTGCCCTTTTTTGCTCACATAACAACCCATGCATCCGAGATGAGCCACTTCGCAGATATTGTACTACCTGCCAGTCACCAAATGTTTGAAAAGTATGGCTTTATTAAGAGTAAACAAAACTTATATGCTTACGCAGCCCTTAATAAACCTATTCTTGAACCCATCTGGGATACTAAAATGGATGAAACTGAAGTGCCATGGTTAATTGCTGAAAGTCTGAATAAGAAAGGATTCCCAAATCTCCTGAATTGTTTCAAGACCGAATTCAAAGATCCTGAAACCGGATTGGAACCCAAAAACAGTCTTGAATTTTCGTTATTTGCCTTAAAGTACTATACAAACCCGCTTTGGGATAAAAACCATAAAAACTATGGCAAATATGGAGATGCCCCCAAAGGCTGGAATGACCTTTACGAAAAAGGTGTTTGGAATTCAAAAAAATATCCCTATCGTAAAAAATGGGGCAACTTTGGGACCAAAACTAAAAAGTTCGAATTTTATAGTGAAACACTCAAAAAATCCTTAGCTGCACACGCAGAAAAACATGGTGTGAGTATTAATCATGTTCTTAACGAATGTGATTATTTAGCAAAGGATGAAATCGCTTTTATCCCTCATTATGAACCTGCATTCAGGCGCGGTGACCCAAAGAAATATCCATTTATATTTTTTGAACATCGTTCGCGATTAAATCGTGAGGGCCGATCTGCAAATATTACCTGGTATCTTGCACATAAAGATGCAGATCCCGGTGATGAAAAATGGGATGATGTTGCAAAAATCAACCCGATAGATGCAAAACAGTTTTCATTAAAAAATGGCGATTTGATAAAATTACAATCACCAAGCGGTGAGTTAAACTGTCATGTGAAGCTGTGGGAAGGCGTTCGCCCCGGTACCATAACAAAATGTTATGGGCAAGGACATTGGGCTTATGGCCGTATCGCTTCAAAAGATTTTGCAAAAGGTGAAGCAAGGGGCGGAAATAATAATGCTTTGTTGCCGCCCGATTATGACCGTCTGAGTGGGAGTACCGCAAGGCACGGCGGTGTAACTCGTGTTAATCTTACAAAAATTAGTTAAAGGAGAAATCTTATGGCTAACTACGGAATGATAATTGATCTAAATAACTGCGTCGGATGTGCAGGGTGTGATATTGCATGTAAAACCGAAAACAATCTAGATCACAATATTAGCTGGTCTTTTCATACCCAAGAAACCACGGGTGTCTTCCCAAATGTAAAGTGGAAATATATTCCGAAATTATGCAATCATTGCGAGAATGCAGCATGTATTAAAGCCTGTCCCACCGAAGCTATGCATAAGAATGAAGACGGATTGACATTGCATGATCCAGATATTTGTATCGGCTGTAGAAGTTGTGAACTGGCCTGCCCTTACGATGTAATAAGCTTTAATGAAGAAAAACAACACCAATGGCGTAATGACAAAGAGGAAACAATACCGGGTATTACCGCGAGTGCAAAAGAAGTGGCGGACAAATTTGATGGTGTACCATTTCCCCACTACAATCCGGACCGTGCTAAAACCTATGAAGGTGTTAGGCGGAAGGGTATTGTAGAAAAATGCACCCTGTGCGACCACCGCCTTGCAGATGGTGAAAAGCCCTGGTGTGTTGAAGTATGTCCCGCAGAAGCGCGGCTCTTAGTTGATTTGGATAACCTAAACAGCAAAGAAAAAACACTCATAAATATGCGTTCAGTACGGACCCTGTTACCAAGTAAAGGAACTAAACCAAAAGTGTTTTACATTGACGAATTCTAGATAAGAACCATATCACAATGCAACCAAGTGTATATCGAGCAAATGCATATAAAATTCTTTCAGAATTGTTTAAGTATCCGGACAAAAGGTTAACAGAACTGTCATCTACGATATTTGACACATTTAGCAATCTTTCCCCCAAATTTGAAACACTTGTTAATACACTCGTAACAAGATTGGAGCACGAGAATACTCTGAAGGATTTACAAATAGAATACTCCAGGTTATTTGTTGGTCCTTATCAGGTTGAAGCAGCGCCATTTAGTTCTGTTTATCTTGACCCCCAAGGTTTGGTTATGGGAGAATCAACTATTGATGCTATTGAATATTATGTTGATGCCGGTCTTAATCCCAACGATGACAATAAGGAACCACCAGACCATATATCCACAGAATTAGAATTTATGTATTACCTGATTTTTAATTCCGTTGTGAAAAATGATACATCAAAAGAAACAATATCAAAAAAATTTCTAACAAACCATTTGAGTAAATGGACAGGTGAATTCGCAAAAAAGTTATTAAAAAAATCAAAAGATGATTTCTATTCAAATTTAGGCACCCTGTTAAATTCATTTATTTCAGAAGAGGTTATCTTCTATTCGGGGGATAAAGTATAAGAAGGAAGAACAACTCCTGATATAGTCAATTCACAACTAAATGGAATTTTGAAGCAATTAATACAAATAATAAATGAAAGAGTACTTTGACAAAACTCATTAAACAAAACCACTGGATCAACTTCATGGGTGATTTTATGAATTAAGTGCAATTTATTCTTGGAGTGTGTTAAAAATAATGCCATATCTCATTTGGGTCTGTTAATTTACTGGACAAGAAGCTGCATTTATTTTTCCTACTGGAATGGTTACTTTTGACTTTATCAGGATTCAAGCTGGTAATTTAAAAAAATATACATAAAAAGAAAAATCGCCGGGATTCCTGGTTTAAGAAGGTGATTCTATCATTATTAAACATTTCTATAACTTTACATAATATATGTTATCGGTAATACAATATAATATCAGTTTATACAGGATATTTAGCAATTACCTTAGATAATTCTGTATCCAATCGCTATAATCCTTGGTTAAGGAATCTACATCAATCAGTATAATTTCCGGTATTTGATATGAATGATTCTCTTTTAAAAATTCTTTTAATACATTTACCTTTTCATTAATAGTTTTAATTATCAATAATATTTCTGTATCATTTACAATTTTATCTTTCCAAAAATACTTTGATTGAATGTTTGAAATACATTGGACACACCCACCCAGTTTTTTATCAATTATTTGATCTGCCAATTTATATGCTGAATCTGAATCTTTTTCGGTAGTTATTACAATTTTCATATTTATTTACTTTATTTGTTCATTATAGCATATTGTATTTTTAATAAATTGACCAAGTCAATTATGGGAATAAAATGAAATTAAAACTACATTGGCAGATTTTTATTGCATTGATACTGGGATGTGCTGTTGGTACGGTATTTGGAGACAGATCGCTCTTTTTTGCTCCATTAGGGCATATATTCATCCGATTATTAAAAATGGTGATTGTACCACTTATTTTTACATCAATAGTTACTGGAGTTGCAAGTGTGGGATCTGCAGCTAATTTTACACGTCTTGGAATAAAAACACTGTTATATTATTTTTGTACCTCTCTCCTTGCAATAATGATAGGGCTCACTCTAACAAATATGATACAACCTGGAGTAAACGCAAATATAACTGTTTCCAGCGATCAGTTTAATATATCAAATTTAGAAAAACCGAATTCCCTTGGAGAAATATTAATTCGAATGATTCCACTGAATCCCATTAATTCTGCAGCATCTGGGGATATGTTGGGAATAATATTTTTTGCATTATTTTTTGGTTTTGGTATCACAAAAATTCCATCGGAACGACAAAACCAGATTTTAAATTGGTTTAACAGTGCATTTCAAATTATGATGCAAATTACATTTTTGATCATAAAATTAGCTCCCATCGGTGTATTTGGATTAATCATTAAGGCAATAGCCACTACCGGCTTTGATATTTTCCGTGCAGTCGGTCTTTATATGGTTACCATTGCATCCGGATTAACCATACATCTGTTTATTGTTCTTCCGGTTTTATTCTATTTATTTACAAAGATACATCCAATCCGTCATTTTAAAGCCATGGCATCAGCACTGGCAATGGCCTTTTCTACCAGTTCATCGGGAGCCACACTTCCGGTAACTCTCAACTGTGTTGAAAATAAGGTCGGAGCATCTAATAAAGTATCCAGTTTCGTACTACCTCTTGGGGCAACTGTAAATATGGATGGAACGGCATTATATGAATGTGCCGGCGTATTATTTATTGCACAGGCATTGGGTGTTCCGTTAGATCTTTCACAACAATTAGTTATTGTTATTACTGCATTTTTGGCATCCGTTGGTGCTGCTGGAATTCCTTCTGCTGGGCTGGTGATGATTTTTATAGTATTAGATGCTGTTGGGCTTGGAACACATCCGGAAGTTGCATTGATTGTAGGAACAATGTTAGCAGTGGATCGTCCATTGGATATGGTCAGAACGATGGTTAATGTATTCAGTGATAGCGTAGGAACAGCAATAATTGCAAAATCAGAAGGTGAAGATAATTTATATAAGGATATAATGTAAATTTATGTAAATTTTAATCAATGCTTTTACCAATTATTCCGTAAGGAGTTAGTGCATTTCAGAACTTTCAAATTAAATCCAGGGAGTTTTAATTCCTGTAGTCAAAAGCAGGCCTTTCCCGGTTGTAATATCGGGATGAAGGAAACTTGCGATTTCAGAAGAGATTCCCACCGTAAACTAAATAAAAGGATATCTGAAATCCTGCTTCTTACGGAATAATCATTTTTACAGGTATTTCCTATCAATGAACAGAAATTAATTTATTTTTCAGTGACAACACTAATTCTCTGTCCCCGCTTACTTCCACCAAAATTCCTGTAGCTGTATTTTCCTGATGTAATACTTCAATGGAATCATATATTTCGCCGATCAAATTTGCTGATGAATATGGCACGAGTAAGGTTGACGTTACATAATTCTGCGTTATATTTTCTTCAATTCGTTTTATCAATACATCTAATTTTAATTGTTTTAATGCTGAAATAAATATGCTCTCCGGATATTTTCTCATTAACTGTATTAATTTTCCCTTTTTTTGTATTAGGTCAATTTTATTAAATACCAATATGGAATTTGTGTCGTCAATATTTAGTGATCTAATAGTGTTATTAATTGTATGTATATGAAGATCAATACTGTTAGAAGATCCATCTATTACTTTTAAGATCAAATTAGCATCTTTTAATACACCCAATGTGGACCGAAATGATGCAATTAAATTATGAGGTAATTTTTGTATAAATCCAACTGAATCACTAATCAAAATTGATTTATTACCAGATACAGTACATTTTCTGGTAGTTGTATCGAGAGTTGCAAATAACTGGTCTTTAACATATACATTAGAATCTGTTAAAGCACACATCAAGGTAGATTTACCGGCATTTGTATATCCGGCTAAGCCTACTTTAAACTCAGTTTCCCTTCTTTTATTTTGTGTTTTCCTTTGGTTTTCAATTTTCTTTAATGTGTGTTTTAGTCGGGTAATTTGAGTACCTATCAACCGCCGGTCGACCTCGATCTGTGTCTCACCTGGACCGCCTCTGGTTCCAATCCCTCCCATTTGCCTTTCTAAGTGAGTCCATTGCCGGGTTAATCTTGGAAGTAAATATTCCAGGCTTGCTAATTCTACCTGAGTTTTTGCTTCTCTGGTTTTTGCATGTTGTTTAAAGATATCTATTATAAGTCCGGATCTGTCAATTATTTTAATTTTATCTTCAGCCAGTTTTTGGAGATTTTTTAATTGTGCGGGAGAAATATCATCATTAAAAATGATTAATTGTATTTTGTGGCTGAGGGAATACTGAATTATTTCTTCAGCTTTCCCCTTTCCAATATATGTAGCAGAATTGATCTTTTCAATGTTTTGTATGAATGTGTGATCAATTTCAGCACCAGCTGTTTGAGATAGTAATTTTAATTCTTCAATCTCATCCGAGATTTCTCTCTCACTGATAAGAGGAAAACGAGCACCAACCAGTATTGCTTTTTCTAAAGGCTTAACTGTTTTGAAATCTCTTTCCGTTAGACAAAATCATTTCAAAACATGTCAGTAAAACTAAAAACAAGAGTAGATAACTCCAAATTTCAGTACCATATCTTGCCTGTTTTATCCCTTCTGCAAAATTATCATCCAAAATAACAATTTTGTTAGGAAATAGTGACTCCATTTCAGAATCAGTTAAATATGGTGATCTTAACTCATTTTCTGAAATATTAACAGGAATTTCCGAAATAGGTTCATTGTTCGATAAAATCCTGTGTATTCCAGGTTCTAATAAGGATATATATTTTGTTTCAGAAGTTATAATATCCTTGCTTCCATTTGGCGAAATATAGTGTAATGCTGTATTAAAATATTTACTATCCAATGAAAATTTCCAATTTTCTCCGGTAAAATACTTTTTGCTGTTTGTATTGAGGCTTGAATGAAGTAAATTATTAGTGAAGGGAATAAAACTCCCTCTAAGAGGTAGAGTTGTCCAAGATAAATCCAATGAGAACCCGAATACATCAATAATTCCGTTTAATCTGTTGTACCGATTCCAAATACTTACATTGTTTAATAGTTCAATTTGGCTGCTACTCGTATTCTGTAACGGAATATATTTAAAATATTGAATATTGTCTATTTGGTCATTTTGATTTTGATTTAAAAAATAGTGTATTCCCGGAGACTTTCTGCTGATCGTTTGGAATAATGTTGATGCACTTTCCACCTTTTCTTCCTTAAAATTATCTCCTGTTAATTGTGCAATGAAATCGGGTATATATTTTGTATTTTTATCAGGAAAATAAATAATGTGTCCCCCACCTTCTACAAATAATTTTAAAATATTTATATGTTGAGTAATATTATTTGGTTCACCCTGAATGATAATTACATCTTTATCAACTGTTCTAAATTCATTATCATTAAATTGAAAATTTTGAATATCCGTCTTTTTTTGCTTGATTGCTTTAATAGATTGATTAAAATAGATGTTATTCATATTGTAAGACATTACTTTTATTTCTTCCTGTATATTGATTACAAAATAATGTGTATTATCTCCAATTCGTTCATCATTTTGTAATTTTATCTGTCCAATATACATTCCTGGTTCGGGTAATGCAGTTATAAATCTATAATTGGCACTTTCCCCGCTGGATATTGTGATTAATTGTTGCCCCACATTAATGTCATCTATTAATAGTTCCATTAATACATTTTCAATAGTTTCTGTTGCCATATTACTCACAGAAACCACTATGTTAATTGGAGTATTAGTTAACAGAAAATCATTTTCAATCTCCACATCTAAAATCCCATAATTAGCATTTTGAATAGGAGGTTTAATAATATAAATATTCCAATCTTCAAGTATATCATTAATACTTTCGATATTTGTGAATGTATTGTTTTGACAGTCCGATAATAGGTATAATTCATAATTTGCAAATTCCCTGCTTTTATATTCCAGGGATTGAATAAAGTTAAAGGATAATTCACCTTCCAGATAGGATTGCTGTATAGTACGTAAACCATCTGGAAGATTATTTCTTTTACCGGAATAAATTACACCGGCAGTAGTTGTAGATAATACAATGTGTGAATCCTTATGTATTTGTTCTAAAATACGTGATAATGATGAATTTATCATATCAATTCTGGGTTGGCTATTAGATTCACCGGAATTAGAAAATGAATTATCTACCATTATTACTGTGAATGTAGAGTTGGGATCTTCTATCCAATGTTGATAAATCCCATGTATCACGGGACGTGAAATCATCAAAATGATCAATAATATCATAATAGTGCGAATTATGAGAAGAATTAATTGGAGTAATTTCAGTTTTTTTATTGAATCATGCTCTATTAGACGTAGAAATTTTATTGAACTGAATTCCACTGTTTGTATATTCATTTGGTTTAAAATATGAATAATTATTGGGATGGATGCCAATGGAAGCAGCCAGAGAAATGTTGGTGCAAGAAAATTCATAGAATTTTGGTTATTGTTTGAATTGCAAAAGCTGAACCAACAGGAATAGTAATATTATCATCCACCATTGGAATTATTATTGCTTCTAGTACAGTAGCAACGAATGCAGTTAGTATTATTGAGAGGATAGGTAGAGATGTGAAAATAAACGCAAGAATAGAACAACTTAAAAATAAAGCAACTGATCCCTCTATTGATTTCATACCAAATTTTGTTTTACCATATTTTCTTCCTATCAACGCAGCCATAGAATCACCAATACTTAAAAATAGAAGTCCAATAAATGCTGCTGATTCAGAAAATAATAAGATAGTTAATGAAGCGCCAATAAATGAAAAACTTGCGCCGGTCAGTTTACTTTTTTCTGCCGGTCGGGTTATATCCCTAAAAAATCTTGTATAAATATTATGAATAATTTTAAACCTAATCCTGGAGTAATCGAACATAATGAAAATAATCGAAATTAAAATTAACGGTAGTAAAATTAGTTCCCGTCCAAACAACACCAAGCATATTGCAAATACAATGGAGAAAATATGTATAAGCTTTCTAAGGATTTCTCCTTTATATGTGATTTGATCATTCATTCATTAATTCTATATATCTGGATTGAAAATCATTTGCACCAAATAAATTAGAACCTACTATTGTAATATCAATTCCGGTTTCATACACTTTTCTTATAGTATTGGTATTTATCCCGCCATCAACACCAACCAGATATTTACGGCCATTTCTTATTTCTACCAATTGCTCCATAGTTAAGAGTGTATCTTCAATAAATGACTGCCCTCCAAACCCCGGAAATACCGACATCACAAGCACATAATCAATATCATCCAAGTATGGAATTATTTTTTCAACTTTTGTATCCGGATTAATTGCAATTCCAGCCAGCACATCATTTGATTTTATTATATTAATATCTCGTTCAATATCTGTAGATGCTTCTAAATGAAAAATTACAGTATCAGACCCTGCTTCAATGAATTGTACTAGATATTTATCAGGGTTGGATATCATTAAATGGGTTTCTAAATGAAGATCAGTTAATCTTCTGATTGAATCAACAATTAGTGGTCCAAAGGTCAAATTAGGCACAAAATGTCCATCCATAACATCTAAATGGAGTCTGGTTGCACCAGTCCTTTCTACTTTTCGTATATCTTTTTCAATATTGGTAAAATCAGCGGAAAGTACGGATGGTGATATATTTCTCATTTTCTGTCCTCTTTTTTATCTGAACTGACAATTATATCTACAGCAGCAGGAATGCTGACACTCATTCCAGGGGTAAGACTTTGCTCAATTACCGTTCCCTTTAATAAACCAGGTTGATATTCATACTCTACAATTCCTAACCTCAGCCCTGCCTCATTTAATTTTTGTTTTGCTCTTTGTAAACTTAAATTTATTAAGTCAGGTACTCTGAAAATATCGGGTGGCGGTCCTTTACTAACCATTAGAGATATTAAAGCACCTGTTTCAACAAGATGCCCTGCCCTGGGATTTTGAACTGTTATCAATCCTTTTTTTATTTCTGAAAAATGTTCATACATAACTGTATCTAGTTCCATATTATGTTTTTCTATTTCAATTTTTGCATTTCGAAGTGTCATATTTACCAATTCTGGTACAAAAATATTATTTCTTCCTGATGGAATAGATAATTCAACAGTTCTACCTGATTTTATTTTAATCGGTGGTAACGGCGACATTTTTAATACTCTTCCAATTTCATCCTCCGTTGTAAAGGGTATATCTTCAATTTTAACAGATAATTCGTGGGATTTTAAAAGTTTTACTGCATGATGTTTAAACATTCCCCGGACATCCGGAAGATAAAGTTCTTTATTTACGCTAACATATTGGGGTAACACAAAAATTTCAACCAAGAAGGCACCAATTATTATTAATACTCCGGCTGCAATGATATATCTGAATAAATTATTTATCATTTTTTTCTTATAATTGCAGCACTTCCGCCATCAATACCATGAACAGGAGGAAATGTGAAATAATATCCGTCATCATTGACATATTTTTCAGGTAAAATAGTTTTTACCGGTTCAAGATAATAATTTGAATGATGCTCCAAAAACGAATCAACTATATATTTATTTTCCTCCGGTTCGATTGAGCAAGTACTGTAAACAATTTTTCCACCCGGTTTTAAATATTTAGCCGCATTCCATAAAATATTCCTCTGCAGCACTGACATTTCAACAATATCGTCAAATGATTTTCTCCATCTTAAATCGGCTCTTTTACCCAAAACACCTGTACCTGAACACGGCACATCTAACAATATTTTTGAAACAACCGGTAATTCAGCAGTAGAAACATCAATTTCCTGTGGAATTATATTCGTGATATTCAATCTTTTAGAAGAATTTTTCAATAGTTTTATTCGTTGTTTATGGTTATCATAAGCCCATATCTGCCCTTTATTATTCATTAATTGAGATAAATATGTCGCTTTCCCGCCGGGAGCCGCACATCCGTCAATTATCGAGTCCTTTGAGTTCGGTTCCAGTAGATGACAAACCATACCAGCAGCAGGATCCTGAACCGTTACATTTCCTAATTTAAAATATTCACAGTCAATTATTTTTGCAGTTTTATCGGTTGTAAAGAAATTAGGGTCGTCTTCAAACTGTTCATATTTTATATCCTCTTTTTTTAAATAATTGATAAATTTGTTAGGGGAAAATTGCAATGTATTCACTCTAAACCAAATTCTTGGTGTAGAGTTGTTCCATTGTGCAAGCTTGTAGACTCTCTCACTCCCCCAATATTTAGTCCACTTTTCAATCAACCATTCAGGATGGCTCAAATATTGTGATGTTGCTGCTAAATCATCAACATCAGGTGGTTCTATTTCATCTTTTGAAATTTTCCTTAAAACAGCATTTACTAATCCACCCAATTTTGGATTTAATGATTTTGCAAGTGAAACTGAAGTTGTTACTGCCGCATAATCCGGTATGCTATCCAAATATTTCAATTGATATGCACCAAGTTGAAGAATTACTTTAATATTATCACGTAATTCATAATAATCATCGAAAAATATACTGCTTAATTCCCAATCCAATCGTCCTTTCATTCTAACACAACCCTGTACCAAGTTTGTAGTCAAATTTCTTTGAGATGGTGAGAAATTAACACCGGATAAAAATTCAGCAGTAATATCAGACAGCCTTCTGTTTCTCTCGCTGGCTTTTAACATTATTTGCCATGCCAATCTCCTTGGCGAGAGTTCTTTTTTATCAATCGAAATTCGATGTTTTTTCATAATAACCTGAAATAAATTCTGAATTTTTCATTACACGTTTACCTTCTGGTTGAATTTCTAAAATAGAAAGTATGCCGTTCCCCGTTCCTGTAAATATCTTATTTTTTGTCATTAATATCTGCCCAGGATGAAGATTCAACAAATGTTCTCTCAAAATATCGTCAGATTGTATAAAATCAATATTAGTTAATATCACTTCAGATTTTATAAGTTTCATCCTCTTTTTACCATACATAGAAAATGCACCCGGTTTTGGTGCGAGAGCTCGAATTTTATTATGTATGTTAATTGCATCATCGGTCCAGCTTACCATGTAGTCATTTTTATGGATTTTAGGTGCTAATGATACAATTGATTCATCCTGTTTAACACCTGTAATTTCGTTTTTTTCTTCAATTAAATTGAGAGTTTCAACAAGATGTTTAGAACCATAATCAGATAGTCTATTTGATAATTCACCTGTATTTTCATTGTCAATTATTGTATATTCTTTTTGAAATAATATATCCCCGGAATCAAGTTGAGATGATATTTTAATTACAGTGATTCCTGTTTTTTTATCACCATTTAAAATTGAATGATGTATTGGTGCTGCTCCTCTGTATTTTGGTAATAATGACGGGTGAAGATTGATGCATCCTAATTTAGGAATGTCCAGTAAAATATCCGGCAATTTTCTAAATGCTACCACAACAAATATGTCGGAAAAACAATCCTTTAGATTCCGGATAAATTGTTCATCTTTTAATAAAACAGGTTGTAAAACAGGATATCCAAATTCATATGAAATTGATTTGATATAAGATGGTTGTAATTTTTTACCCCTTCCGGCAGTTTTATCTGCATGAGTTACAACAGATACAATTTGATGTGATGATGCGTGAATTGACCGTAAAGATGGTTCCGCAAACACGGAGGATCCCATAAAAACTACACGCATAACAGATTACTTCCTATTTTAATAATTAATTATTCTTTTACACTACAAAACAATTCCAGTAGTGGGAGCTCCTGTTTTGGAAATTTCCATTAACCTTTTTTGTAATAATAATCGCTTTCCAGGAGGTAGGTAATCAATAAAATATTTACCATTTAAGTGATCTATTTCGTGTTGAATTACTCTTGACATGATTCCAGTAAATGATTCCGTCATTTCATTAAATTGTTTATTTTGATATTTCAATGTAATAACTTCAGGGCGGTTTATTTCAGCACGTATTTCCGGGATACTTAAACATCCCTCTTCCATAACAGAGTTACCTTCGGTATGAACAATTTCAGCATTTATAAAAATTGATGGTGGATAATTATCAGAATCTTCATCAAAGCCACTGGTGTCTGTTATAAGCAAATTGATACTTTTGCCAATTTGATTAGCAGCAAGCCCAATTCCTTTTTCATTATACATTGTTTCAAACATGTTATTGAATAATTCATCATTTACATCTTTTACTGTTGTTTTGACTACTTGATTTCTTAGAATGGGATCACCATATTTTACAATTTTTAAAATTGACATTAATTCCCATCCGGCTTTTCTGCAGCCGAAGAATCTGCTAATCCTGCGATATAGGCACGGGATAAAGTCAATCTGTTATTATTACCCGTATCGATGATTACCTTATTATTTGTTTTGCCTTGAAAATTAACAATTTTACCATATACTCCGCCTCGAGTGATAATCTTATCTCCTTTTTTTAAATTTTCTAAAAGTTTTACGTGTTGTTTTCTTTGTTTTGCTTGTGGTCTGAAAATCAGGAAGTAAAATACAGCAAAAATGAGTATCATTGGCAAAAACATTGCAATTCCACTTCCGGCAGATTCAGATTGTCCAAATAAAATATCCAATTAATCCTCCAATTTAGTATAATAAATTACAAAAGTTTCACGTTATTTAAAGTTGTGTGATTGGTGTAAATTTGGTTACATATTAAATTATAAAGATGGAATGAAAATAGGTAATATACAAATAACTACTCCGATTATTCTTGCACCTATGGCTGGAGTAACAGATAGATCATTCAGAATTATTTGTAAAGAGTTTGGTGCAGGTATGGTGTTTACTGAATTTGTAAGTTCCAATGGAATTATTCATGAAAATGAAAAAACATTGAATATGATAAAATTTTCAGACGCAGAAAGACCGATTGGTGTTCAAATTTTTGGTAACGATCCAATAATCGTTGGTAAGTCAGCAAAAATGGTGTGTAATATGTTCAATCCTGACATCATTGATATCAATTTTGGATGTCCTGTTCCAAAGGTTGTAAAGAAGGGCGCAGGTTCTGGTGCATTAAGAGATTTAAAATTAATGCAAAATATAACATCTGAAGTAATTAAAAATGCAGGGAATACACCCGTAACAGTTAAAATGAGAGCTGGGTGGGATAACAATACCATAGTTTCTACAGAAGCAGGTATAATGCTGGAAAAATTAGGAATTAAAGCAATTACACTTCATCCAAGAACAACAAGCCAGTCCTTTACAGGAAATGCAGATTGGTCTTTAATTCGTGATTTAAAGAAAAATGTTTCAATTCCGGTTATCGGTAATGGTGATATAATTACTGTCGATGACGCAAAAAATATGTTTGAATCGACCGGATGTGATGCGGTTATGGTTGCGAGAGGTGTTTTAGGAAATCCATGGTTAATCCAATCGATCAAAAATTATTTAATAAATCAACCCGATAATTTTGTTGGAATTAAAGAAAAACTCGAAATGTGTAAAAAACATTTTAAATTATTATTAGATGATAAATCGGAACAATTGTGTATTAACTATACAAAAAAACATTTTAGTTGGTATTTAAAAGGATTTACCGGTGCATCAGAATTAAGAAAGAAATTTATGGGAACTAAATCAACTGATGAAATTAAGTTGTTATTGGATTGGGCGTTAAAAAATTATAACGAAAATATTAAAAAATCAGCAACTATTGTTAGTTAGTATTATGCCGAACAGTATTTAGATAATTTGTATATTTCTTTAATGACCTCAATAAAAAATAAATAATTACACCAATACTGGATAAGAAAATCCATTTGTTCTCTAAAATAAATATTCCATTCATACAGTAAGATTGAAATCCATTTAATAATCCAAATATTACAATAATTCCTCCAATTCCTGTATATTCTCTCAACAATACTGTGCGAAGTGAAAAGTTGGAATTAGGTGAACTATAAACTTTAAAATCAGGAACTATAGCTGGTGTAGTATTCGCCCAAGTTGTATATTCTTCACCAAATTTATTAATCAGAAACTCCTCTTCTGCAAACATAATTCTTTCATAGTATAAAAAGTAAATAAGACTAATTATTGCTATTAGCCAAATATTATTGAAGAAAATGACAACTCCCAACCAAATAAAATAGTTTCCCAGATACAATGGATGTCTAACCATTGAATAAATTCCGGTAGTGTTCAATGATCTTGCGCTTTGACCAGCTGTATTTCTACCCGAAGTACCTATTGGTACATATCCTACTGTTAATATTCTGATTAATTCACCAAATAATGAAATACAGAAACATATATAAATCCAGTGACTATTATTAGAGAAGAAATTTTCAGAATTGAAATTTATAAACACAATCGCAGGAATTAAAATAAAAATCGGCAATGAACCCCTATACTTAAATAGCCAATTACCGGTTTTTACATATTCATTTTTTAATGACATAATAATCTTAATTATAAATCATTAATTTCCGGGGTAATCATCCCGCCTGAAATAATGGATTTCAGCCCTTCTTCTACTGATAATTTAGATTCTCGGACATCATCTACAGGTATTATTAACATAAAACCGGAAGTTGGATTAGGTGTAGTCGGTACAAAAATATGGTAATATTTATTACCATCTTTGTCCATGGAATTTCCTGTTACCATTGTAATTGTCCACAATCCTTTTCTGGGATATTCCACTAACACTACTTTTTGAAATGCATTTTTGTTTGGAGCTGCAATAGATGTAGTGATTTGTTTAATAGTTCTATATATTGTTTTTGCAACTGGAATCTTTGAAATAAATGTATCAAACCAATTAACCAATTTTTTACCAAAAATATTAGTTACAAGTAACCCAAGAAAATAAATAAATAAAAGTGTTAATATAAAACCAGTAAAATCTGAAACATATTTGGGTGTATTTTCTCCAAAAATAGTTTTAACAATTTTTGATCCTGGATTGGAAAAGAATCCGAATAATTTTACTAAAATTATCCAGGTCAGAGCTGCCGGCAGTATTGCAAGCACACCTGTAATTATATTTTTTTTAAAATCCTTTATCATTTATATCCTTTCAAATCTCTTATCCAATTCTTCTTCGGTGAGTTTTATGATTATTGGACGGCCGTGTGGACAATAATACGGATTTTCCGTAGAAAATAGCTTATTAATAAGTGATACCATTTCTTCATTATTTAATGAATCTCCTGATTTTATTGCTGCTTTGCACGCATATGATGCAGCCAAATATTGAATAAAAGAAGAATCATTATTTTTTGTTTCAATAAACTGATCAATTATTTCCTGGATGATATTAGATTCTTTTCCCCATTCCACATTCGGAGGAACACCTTCAACAATTATTGTATTTTCTCCAAATTCCCTTATTTTAAATCCAATTTTCTCCAGATAAATGGTTAAATCAATTAATTTATTGAAATCATCCGGTTGAAAAGAAACAGTTTGAGGAAATATCAATGTTTGTGAAGGCAAACCATTACCATTTATAGCATTTAATGCCTCTTCAAAAAGTATTCGTTCATGTGCTACATGCTGATCTACAAGTAATAACCCTTCTTTTATTTCAGTAATAATGTATCTTTTCAATATCTGCCAGATTGCTCCAGGACTATGAAACAATTCATTTGTATCATTAGAGAACATTGAATCTAAATTCTTTTTTGCTCGATCGAAATGATCGTTTTCAAACTGGTTGTTCCCATTTGTTTTTTGTATTGGTGCAGGTTGAATTACAACATTTGATTTCTGTAATGAGTTAGCTGGTTGAAATGGTTTGTTATAGTTGGTTTGATTTTCAAATTGTTTATCAAAAGTAGGACTCACATTAAGAACATCTTGCAATTCTGTTGCAACTGCTGTTTTCGCAACATGATAAACTCGCCATTCATCTTGAAAACGAACCTCTAATTTTGCTGGATGGACATTAAAATCTACATTTTCTGTTGGTATATTAATATTAATTACATAAAATGGATATTCGCCTCTGGATAATAGACTGTGGTAAGCACTGTGTATCCCTGATTTTACCAATCTATCCTGAACAAATCTACCATTAATATAAAGATATTGAGCTCCGGGACGTTTTTTAACAATACTTAAATTTCCTACGAAGCCCCTTACAGAATATTGATTTTTTTTAAAATTTATTGGAATTAAGGATGAATGCATAGACTTTCCAAATATATTTACTATTCTATCAATTAAATTTGATGATTTTACATTATATATAATTTTATCATTCGATTGAAAAGAAAATCCAATTTCCGGATTTGACAGCATATATCTTCTAATAATATTTGTGACATTTCTGAATTCCGTATTAGTACTCTTTAAAAATTTCTTTCTTGCAGGAGTGTTAAAAAATAAATTGTTAATTGAAATTGCAGTTCCTCCAGCACAGGCAGTTGGTATTATATTTTCTGTTTTACCTCCAAATATTTTAATCTCATACCCATTACCATTTTTATCTGTATTGGATTTAGCTTGAATTTTGGAAACTGAAGCAATACTTGGCAGAGCTTCACCTCTAAATCCCAGTGTGGTCAATTTCATTAATTCTTCAGATGTATGTAATTTGCTGGTTGCGTGACGTCTAAAACTTAATTGTAAATTATCTTTATTCATTCCACAACCATTGTCAGAAACATAAATCAATGATTTTCCACCATTATCGATTTTAATATCAATTTGTGTTGCACCGGCATCAATTGAATTTTCCACCAATTCTTTAACTGCAGAAGCAGGTCTTTCAATAACTTCTCCTGCAGCTATTTGGTCTATCAGATTTGATGGTAATACTTTTATATCGTTCATAACATTTTAGTGATAATCTTGTTTATTTTTAAATATAAATCTTCAAGTTCTGATAATCTTTTATTCACAGATTTTAATTTTGATGTTACAAATTTTCTATCTTCAATTGATTGTAGATTAATCTTAACATTCATGGCTGCACCCCGCCCTCCGGCAGTAGCCATTTCCCCGGCTACACCGGCATCAGATATGGAATTTGGATTCCCTTCCTCAGCAACTTGAATAGCCAATTTCATAGAAGTTATACATTGGAGCAATATATTAAAAGGAACTTCAGTAGCAGATTTCGTTGCTTTTTGGATCGATGTATTTCTATAGGCTTTTTGGGATTCAGTTTTTTTAGGCAATCTGAAAGCATCCATTAAATTATCAAATGCATTTGTATCTGCATCAATGAGATTAATCAAGGTATCCTTAATATTTTGGGCTTCAGAAGCAATATATTCCATTTTTACCCAACTCTTTTCAAATCCTTTTTTACCTGTTGTGAGATTGGCAACCATTGCTGTTAATCCGCTTGCTAAAGCTCCAGCAAGCGCAGATACACTTCCACCACCCGGTGCGGGACTTTCAGTAGAAAGTTCATCGATGAATTCATGGATTTTTGAGGATGCAAGATCTCCATATTTTTCGGTGACAAGATACTCTATAATCTTTTTATTTGGGTCAAATTCTTCTATGTCATCCAATCCTAATGATTTCACTGCAATATGAATTATGTCTTTTTCTGGGATACCGATGGATCGTTTTTGATTTTTTAGGTAAAATATCCCTGCATTTAACATAGCTTCTTTAGGGATTAACCCTACCAGTTCACTTCCTGTGACTCTTACTCCTCTTTTTCTAGCTTGGATTCTGACCTCCTCAAATGCAGTATGAATAGATGTAACTGTATAATCAACTAAATTGATAGAAACCTGAGCAATATTGTATTCATCCAAAAACCAACCAACAGCTTTGGTGGACTTTAAGGTACCTGGAACCTTTATAATTTTATCTGATTTATCTCGTACAATTTTACCGTTGATATCTCTTTTTGCACGTCCTGCTTCTCTGATATCTAATGCGATATCGGATGCTATTTTTCTGTCAACTGTATTTAAATTAATATTATATGCTATTAGAAATTGACGTGCACCTATTGCAGTGACACCAGCGGTTTTATGACAAGTAGAAGGACCAAAATCAGGTTTCCAGTTCAAATCTTTTAATTTTTCCGGCATCCCTTCGAACTCTCCCTGACGTATAAAGGATAGATTCTGGCGCTCATGGTTTGATGCAGATTGTTCATATAAAAAAACGGGAATTTTTAATTCTTCACCTACCTGTTTGGCAAGCATTTTTGATAATTCAATACATTCCTCCATGGAAACCCCACTCACAGGAACAAAAGGACAAACATCTGTGGCTCCCATCCTTGCATGAGTACCAGTATGATTTCTCATATCTATCACTTCTGATGCTGTTTTAATAGCACAAAATGCAGCTTCAAGAACATGATCAGAATCACCTACAAAGGTTACAACGGTTCTGTTTGTATCTGGTCCTGGGTCAACATCAAGTAAATTGACCCCAGATATTGCAGTAATGGAATCAGTAATTAATTTAATTTTATCGTGATTGATCCCATCACTGAAATTAGGTACACATTCAATAATTTTCATTTAGATTTCACCTGAAATTAATTAAATAAGAGAATAAAATAATTATTAAAAAAAGTAAAATGATATATTGTAAAATTTTAAATAGAGAACTTCTCTTTTTCCAGGATTCATCAAGAAGATGTTTGAATTGTAGCAATTATCCTATTCCTGCAAACAAAAACATAAAAACGGATATAAATGGACTCATTATCATGGAGATTAAATGAACGCCAGTAATGTAACCTAAAATTAAAATACCAAACAGAACACGTGGTCCATAAAATTGTAATTTTTGTACGAAATCGGGATTATTTTTAATCAAAATTCCCGAAAATATTTGAGACCCGTCTAATGGTGGAATAGGTATTAGATTGAATATTGCCAAAGCGGTATTAATATATGTGAAAAAATATAATAATTGGAGTATGGTATCACCTGTTATAAAATTTAAATACCCACCGAGAAAGGGGATTAACCTTATACACATACCGCCAATAAAAGCTAAAACAAGATTTGAAGCTGGTCCTGCACCTGCAATAATCATCATATCTGTTCTCGGATTTCTCAAATTATATGGATTAACTGGGACCGGTTTTGCCCATCCAAACCCAACAAATAAAATCATAATTGCACCCATAGGATCTATATGTGCAAGAGGATGAAGTGTTAATCTCCCCATTCGATATGCTGTTTTATCACCCAATTTATAGGCTGAATAGGCGTGTGAAAATTCATGGAAACATAGAGAAAAGAGAAGAACAGGAATCAGAAGTATCAATACTTGAGCTGGTAGTCGAAAAAGCATTAGGCTCTTGGGTGATACTGCTTGTGAACTTCCTTCAAATATGTTGAATCAAGATGTGTATAAATTTGGGTTGTTGAAATATCTGCATGCCCTAGCATTTCCTGTACAGCGCGTAAATCTGCGCCTCCTTCAACAAGATGCGTTGCAAAACTATGCCTTAGGGTGTGTGGGCTGATATTTTTATCTATTCCAGCCATTTTTAAATGTTTATTTAATATATTCCAAATTGTCATCCGTGTTGTCGGTCTGCCTCTATTATTCAAAAATAAATAACTTTGACTATCTCCCTTTCTTGCTAGTCGTGGTCTGTCCAAATCTACATATTTCTTCAGTAGCTGAAATGATCTCATTCCAATTGGTACAACTCGTTCTTTTCCACCTTTTCCAATTATTCTGACTATCTGTTCATCCCAAAGAATATTTGTCAATTTTAGATTGACAACCT
Source organism: uncultured bacterium (assembly GCA_964345035.1). Lineage (GTDB taxonomy): Bacteria > Fidelibacterota > Marinisomatia > SCGC-AAA003-L08 > CAYFPO01. Next base: position 74,415 of record CAYFPO010000003.1, on the reverse strand, counting down.
CACTAACTCTTAAACCTGTTGCATACATTAATGAAATTAAAGCTTTATCCCTTAAACATGACTTGCTCTCAGGATTTACCGCTTGAATTATCTGGTCAATTTCTTCCACAGAGAGAATAATTGGCAGCTTTCTATCACTGTTCGGTGATTCAAGGAAAATTGTGGGGTCTGAATCTGTAATTCCTTCACTTATTAGATACTTATGAAAACCACGAATAGATGAAAATGCACGATGTAATGTAGTTGCTTGCACGCCTGCATTGCCTGATCTTAAAATGGGTGTTGTATTTAATAAATTAGCGAATTCACGTATATGTTTAATTCTAATTTTATTTGGTTTACGTATTTTAAAATAATCATTTAAATAATTAATATATCTTTTTAAATCATTCCAATATGCTTCAATAGTATTTTTTGAAAGTCGTTTTTCAAATTGTAAAAATACAAGATATTTTTTTGCATATTGATCCAGTAAATTTTCATTCACATTGTTTTTATTTGAATTATTTTTAGTGCTCATGTATTATCCGATTTATAATTTTTAAATTATCATTTTTTTGTCCATTTTCAATGGCAGAGCCGATAACGATATATCCCGCTCCTGCCTTTACTATTTTTTCGGTTGATTCCGGTGAATTTATTCCACCACCCACTATGACAGGAATTCCCAACAGATTTGTAACATATTTTATCAATTCCGGTGATACCGGTTTTTTTGCACCACTGCCGGCTTCAAGGTATATCAATTTCATACCTAGATATTGCCCTGCTAGTGCATGCGCTGCAATGATATCGTGTTTATCCATTGGTAATGGAATTGTTTTACTCATTATTGCCACAGATGTCGGAATACCACCATCCAATAAAAGATATCCTGTGGGGATAACTTCTAAATTTAAACTATGTATTTTAGGAGCAGATTGTATATGTTCACCAATTAAGTATTGTGGATTTCTTCCACTTAATAGTGATATATACAATATTGCGTCAGTATATTTGCTTATCTGGTCGGAAGATCCGGGAAATAATATAACAGGTTTATCTGTATACTTTTTAATAATTTCTGCTCGCTCGTCAAAGCAGTGATCCATAATCAAGCTCCCACCTAATAGAATGGCATCAAAATCTGCTTGATTAATAGAATCTAAATGTCGCTGAATTAATGTGTCATTTTTTGTATCAGGGTCTATCAATGCTAAGCTGACGCATCCTTTTTCAGTTCTTATTGATTCTAATTTGTTAAATACTGTATTCATGAAACATATTTCAAAAAATTGATAAAATTATCAAGTTCAATTTTTGTCCTCTTTTCAGTTACTGCGACTTGTAAATATGAGTAACCCGAAATATCAACTGAATTGATAAATATTTTTTCTTTTAATGCTTTTTGTACAATATCATTAGCAGGAATTTTTGTTTTAATTAAAAAGTCCATTAGGACATTCTTTTTATGTGGAACTGAGTATCCATCAAGTCTGTCAATCTCATTTATTAAGTACTGCGTTTTATTAAAACATAACTCAGCTATATTCTTCATACCTGTTTTACCCATTAATGACATGAAGATTGCGGCTCTCAGTGCTAACAGTCCCTGATTTGTACAAATATTTGAAGCTGCATTTTCTCTGCGTATGTGCTGCTCCCTTGTCTGCAAAGTCAGCACAAAACCTTCATTTCCGGATTTATCAACAGTGCGTCCTGCGATTCTTCCTGGAATTCTTCTCATTAAATTTGATTTTACCGCAATTAATCCAAGGCAAGGTCCGCCATAATTTAAATAGTTTCCCAATGCTTGACCTTCTCCAATAAATATATCAGCCCCACAATTTCCGGGGGGATCTAAAAGGCTTAACATAATCGGATTTGAAACTGCTATAAGTAAACAGTCTGTATTTGATGAAATTTTAACCACTTTTTTCCAATTTTCCAGAATTCCATATTTATTTGGAGACTGAATGACAATGGCAGCAACATTTTCAAGATCATGTATTTTAGAAAGATCTGTTTTACATTCTGATATCGGTATGCGGTCAACTTTAATGGTATCATTTACTTGAATTGTATTGATTACATTTTTATAATTGTCAAATACTGTATCAGAAACTAAAATTCTGTTTTTTCGTGTAGCTGCGGAAGCCATTATACAAGCTTCACTTAATGCGGATGCACCATCGTATAAGGATGCATTAGCTATATCCATACCACTCAATTCACAAATCATTGTTTGAAATTCATATAAACTTTGAAGCGTTCCCTGGCTGACTTCTGGTTGATATGGTGTATAAGCAGTATAGAATTCTGATCTGGAGCTTATGAAATCAACAGCTGAAGGAATGAAATGGTCATAAACTCCCCTACCGAGAAAATTCACACCCTGAGATGCAGGTGATGATTTTTTCTCCAGGGATCGCAATTTAGATGAAATTTCAATTTCTGTTAATGGATTTGCTATATCTAAAGAATTCCCCAATCTAATTTTTTTCGGGACCATCTCACCTAACTGATCTAATGAATCCTTATGGATCGTTTTCAGCATTTTCGAATTAATATCTGGAGTAGTAGGAATGAAGGACATTATTGGATTTTTTCTTTATACTTTTCAGATGATAATAATAGCGATATTTCACTGTTAATTGTTATTTTCATTTTTACAATCCATCCATGACCATATGGGTCTGAATTGACACTTTCAGGTAAATTATCGAGTTCAGTATTGACTTCAGTAATTTCACCGGAAAGAGGAGCATATAAATCTGTGACCGTTTTAATAGCCTCAATTGTGCCGATTGTGTCACCTTTTTTGAAGGCATCTCCTATAACAGGGAATTCAATAAATACAATGTCACCAAGTTCATGCTGTGCAAAATCACTAATCCCTACAACCGCATGATCATCTTCTATTTTTACCCATTCGTGGTCAATGGTATATTTAATATCCTTTGGGATATCCATATTTAACTTTCTTTATTTTTATACTTAAATGTGGTTAAAAACCCTGTATCAAAATTTCCTGAAATAAAATTTTGATCTTTCAATATTTGTTTCTGAAACGGTATAATTGTTTTAATACCTTCAAGTACGCATTCATCTAAAGCCCATAACATCCTGTAAACAGCCTCCTGCCTATTAGGAGCATGAACAATTAATTTTGCGATCATTGAATCATAATAAGGCGGTATGGAATAACCTGCATACACGTGGGTGTCTACTCTGATACCCATACCTCCGGGCATATGAAAACTCGTGATATTGCCCGGTGAAGGCATAAAATTCTTATCTGGATCTTCTGCATTTATTCTACATTCTATGGAATGTCCTCGTAATTTTGGATTCAACAACCATTCAGGAAGTGGAATGCCAGCATGACACATTATTTGATATTTTATCAGGTCAGCGCCAATAACCATCTCAGTAACAGGATGTTCAACTTGAATACGTGTATTCATTTCCATAAAATAAAATTCTTCTGCGGAATCCAATAAAAATTCAATCGTACCCGCTCCCACATAGTTTACAGCTTTAGCCCCTTTTATGGCTGCAGAACATAATTTTTTTCTTAGCGTTTCATCAACAGCTGGCGAAGGTGATTCTTCTATTATTTTTTGGTGCCGCCTTTGGATTGAACATTCTCTTTCTCCAAGTGCAGAGACATTCCCAAATTGGTCTGCAATAATCTGAACTTCAATATGCCTTGGATTTTCTATAAATTTCTCCATATACAAATCACCGTTATTAAAGGAAGTTATTGCTTCAGCTTGGGCAGTCTGAAATGCATTATCCATTTGTGATGGGTGTTCAACAAGGCGCATACCTTTCCCCCCTCCACCTGCACTGGCTTTTAATAGAACAGGATAACCATAAGATTCAGCTTTTTTTGCCGCATCCTCTGGTGAAGTTACAATACCATCCGACCCCGGGATTACTGGTACACCCACACTTTCCATTGTGATTTTTGCTTGTGCTTTATTCCCCATTGCATCTATTGTTTCAGGCGGTGGACCGACAAATGCAATATTATGCTCTTTGCAGATAGATGAAAATTCTGCACTTTCTGATAAAAATCCATAACCAGGATGAATTGCATCTGCATTTGTCAATTCTGCAGCAGCTATAACTGAAGGAATGTTTAAATAACTCGAACCACTATTGGGCGGGCCTACGCAAATGGCTTCATCGGCAAAACGCACATGCAGAGATAATTCATCTGCTTCTGAATAAATTGCTACAGTTTCTATATTTAACTCTTTACAGCCTCGAATAATTCGTAAAGCGATTTCACCTCGATTTGCAATTAATATTTTTTTGAACATATTCTTAAATATTATTCAACGGTCATTAAAACCTGCCCATATTCGACAGGTGAGCCGTCCTCAACAAGTATCTCAATTATTTTACCAGAAACTTCAGATTCAATCTCATTAAATATTTTCATGGCTTCAATAATACAGATTGTCTGTCCCGGTTCGACTGTATCACCGGGCTTAATAAAAGGAGGTGTTTCAGGTTTTGGTGATGAATAAAATGTTCCTACTAATGGAGCAACAATCTCAGTTTTCCCCGTTGAGGGTGTTATATCTGTTTTTTGTTCCGGTGTTTCTACTTGTTTAGGTTCTGGGATAGATTCCTGTTGTGATAATTTTTCAGTAGCGGGTATATAATTTTGTTCTTGTGGTATTATTACTTGTTGAACATTATTGGATTTATTTGAAACCCTAATTTTTTGAGCACCCCAAAATGAAGAAATTTCAATTTCTTCAACCCCGGAATCTTTTAATAATTCAATAATATTATTTATTTTGGTTTTAAGACTCATTATTCTTTCACGCGTTCAATATAACGACCATCTTTAGTGTCTACACGAACTTTTTCCCCTTTATTAATAAATAGTGGTACTTGTATGGTAATTCCGGTCTCTAAGGTTGCAGGTTTTGTTCCACCTTGAGCAGTATCTCCACGTAACCCCGGGTCTGTGTCTGATACGGTTAAATTCATATGCTTAGGGATTCTCACTTCTAATGGTTCTTCTCCATTAAAGGCAATTGTTGTTTCAGTATTTTCAATTAAGAAATCTTTAATATCTTTTATCTGTTCCGGAGTTAATGAAATTTGGTCGTAGGTTTCATTGTCCATAAAATAGTATAAACTACCATCATTATATAAATAGTTGAAATTCCTTGCCTCCACCCTGACTGTATTGATTTTTTCACCAGCTCTAAAAGTATCGTCAACTACCTGACCCGTTTTTAAATTTTTTAATTTTGTTCTTACAAATGCACCGCCTTTACCAGGTTTTACATGTAAAAATTCAACAATTTTCCACAGGTTGTTTTTATGGTTGATTATTAATCCGTTTCTGAAATCTGCTGTTGATGCCATATATACCTCAAAAAATTAGTGCTAAAATTACGGTTTCATCCTATTGCTATCCAATATTATGATACAATTTGAGCTTATCCACACGATTTTAATATTACTATACCTCGTAATATTTTTTACTATTTTCAAAATCATCTCTTATTTTGTTCAATGTTTTTTTATCTGATTTAAATGTTTCTTTTAAACTTTCCAGAGCTAAATTAGCCGTTTGGTCAACTACAGCTTGATTTTTCCTGATGAATCTTTCTCTTCTGAAAATCAAATCATTTAGATTTATTGCCATTGTATTTTTCAAATGATATAAAATTTTATCTTTTATCGGTAATTCACCATTTGGTGTAATTTTTGGTAGTTTGATGTTTTCTGTATGTGTATTAAAACTAATATTTGAAAAATATTGATCTATTAATTTTAGTATTTTATTAGAAATATTTCGATATGTTGTAAGCTTGCCACCTGTTAAAATAATTAATCCACTTTTTTCATTAATTATTTTTTCTTCTCTGCTTACCTCCCCTGTCTTTCCGGGGTGATTTATTAATGGTCTTATACCAGCCCAAGTTGAAAGAACCTCAGAATTTTCTATTTTTAATTCCGGGAAAATAGTATTTACCTGTTCCAGAATATAATTAATATCATCACGGTTTGCCCTAACTTTATCCGGATCATCTTTATAATCGGTATCAGTTGTACCAATATATAAATAATCGTCTGAATAATTAAGAAATAAAATTCTGTTATCAATTGACGGAATCACAATTGAATATTCACTCTTAATCCTGTCTGGGGGCAATGTGATATGTATCCCTTTTGTAGGACGAATTAAGTTTTGTTTTTTTAATAATGGATTTGACTGTAATAATTTATCTGTCCAAGGTCCGGCAGAAATCACTAATATCTTAGATTTAATTATTCCGTGAATATTATTCAATAGATCTTTGAATGTAATAACCCATAGGCCGTCGTTTTGGCTGATTGATTCTACACAAGTATAACTCATTGCTTTTGAACCTGCATTGCAAGCAGATTTAATATTTGCTAAAACCAAGTTAACATCATTAACTAATGCATCTCCATAAATCACTGATCCCTTTAATTGGGTTGAATTTAGATCAGGTAATTGGGCTAATGTTTCAGATTTATTTAAAATTGAATGTGAATATAATTTATTTTTACCGGCAAGAATATCATATAAAATGATGCCTAATCGAATTTTTATCCATTTGAAAATTCCGCCAAAGACTGGATATATAAATTTTTCCGGTTTAGCGAGATCATTAGAAATATTTAGAAGGTAATTTCTCTCTCTTAGAGCTTCATAAACGAGTCTTAATTTACCATATTGTAAATATCGCAATCCTCCATGTAGCATTCCAGAAGATTTACTTGACGTCCCTGATCCAAAATCATTTTTCTCAAATAATACTGTGGAATAACCTTTAAAAGCTGTTTCTCTTGCAACCCCCGCACCATTAATTCCACCACCGATTATTATAACATCGACCGTTGTTCCCTGAATCTCTTTTAACCACAAATCCCGGGTATTTCTTGAAAATTCCATCAATTACAATTTGATAATCAGGTTAATTAAACTACAAAAGATTTGATTTAATGATTATTTGAACCTGTAATTCAGAAATAAATTGAATAATAGATATTGATCGCCGCTACCATGTGCATATATCGAAAAGTTGGGAAATGTTATAAACGGCAACTGTAGTTTTCCCATATAATTTTCTATACTACCTCCAAAATCGAAATTATTATTAATTGGTTTGGTAAATGTAACATCAAATAAAAATCCAGGATTAATGTTGTTTTCAATCTTCATGATGCCGATTCCAAATCCTGTTGAAATTTTTATTTCATCCTTAACTGATTTTGTATTCTGCAATGTAAAAAATAAAAATTGGGTAGGTGTATGATTATTTGGATTTAATTCAGCTTCCGGAGTACTAAATCTATATAAAGATTTTATATTATATTTCTCACTAATTCCGTATACTAATTGACCACCTAAACTGAATGAATTAACATATTCCTGGCCAGGCATCATTATTCCAGGCGACAATCCTACGCTATATAATTGCTCATCATTATTAAGTTTTCCACCAAATAATTGGAAGGTTAATATTATTATAAATAGAATTAATTTCACTTTTATTATGGATTATTATTAGTTGTTGAAATTTTTGATGAATGAATTTCTTTTATAAGATTAATACAAATTTGTGAATCCTCACTAAACGCCCCATTTTCAGGTATAAACCCTGCATATTTGAATAAATCTGATTTTACAAGAATTGATTGAAAATTTTGCAATATATCTAAATTAAATAATTGCCTTGAATTTATATAATTACAAACTTCATTCGTTGTCATTTCTGTTGCTTTGAAATAAAATTCTGCTCCGATATATTTTCTGATTAAACTCGATAATTCCAAATAAAATCTCTCAACATTCTCTGAATTTACAGGGTGGGGATAATCTAAACTCTTGATACTGTTAATTGCAGCCGTATAAGGTTTTTCCGGAGGGGGAATCCATTTGTCTGCTTTATTAATTTGAATTCTTCGTTTTTTCCAAAAATATACTAATACGATTACGGAAAGTAAAATGAGTGTAGAAAAAATTATTAAATTATTTTCTTTGATAAAATTGATATTTCTCATTTGTTTAATATCTCTTATATCATTTGAAGTTGAATTCAAACCGGAATAAATGGAAATTTTAATTTCATCTGTATCTATAATTTCAAACTCATTGTTATTTTCCATAATTTGAACAGGTATTGATGGTATTATTGCTTCACCAACCTCCCAAAATGTAAATGTATATGTAACTGTGTTATTGAAATATTCAATGTTTTCTACTTTCATTTTATCCTGTTGGGATGTAATCTCAGGGAATCTTGGGTATTGTGTACTTCCCAATTCAGCAGTTATTTTTAAATAACAAGGCATACCAACAAAAATGCTATCAGGATGTATTGTTGTAACTAAATTCCCCTGACAAATTGTAATTGCAAAAAGAGAGATTCCGATGATCAATGATTTCAACGTTTTTGGATCCTCTTTTTAAAAAAGTCAATAAGCGGTTCAATATAGCTGGATTGATTATTAATTGTTATTAGATCTATTTTATTTTTTTTGCAATATTCGCTGAAATTATTGATATGAGTATTCAGGTTAACCCGCATGCTATCCATTAATTGTTTGGAAGCAGTATCAACCCAATAGATATCCCCTGTTTCATTATCTTGGAGTTTTATTAATCCTAAATTTGAAATTTGATATTCATAATCATCTAATATTTGTATTGTTATTAAATCGTGCTTTTGATTGATTACTTTTAATGGCTTTTCAAATTTGGAGTCAAGAAAATCCGAAATTAAGAATACAACACTTTTTCTCTTCAAAATATGCAATAAATATTCGACTGCTAATGATATATCCGTTGATTGTTTTGCTGGTTTAAAATATAGTAATTCTCTAATTACTCTTAATACATAAGTTTTACCTTTATTTGGGGGTATAAACATCTCAATATGATCTGAAAATAGCACTACCCCAACTTTATCGTTATTCCTGATGGCACTAAAACACAGTATTGAAGCAATTTCGATAATAGTATCTGATTTAAGACTGTCTCCCGTCCCAAAAAATCCTGAAGCACTCAAATCAATTGCAAGCATGACAGTCAATTCACGTTCTTCATTATATTTTTTGATAAATGGTTTCCCATACCGTGCGGTAACATTCCAATCAATATTACGAATATCATCGCCTGGGATATATTCTCGTACTTCAGCAAATTCAATTCCCATTCCCTTGAATGCAGAATGATATTCACCGCCGAATATATCATTCACCAGATGCCTGGTCTGGATCTCAATATATCTAACTTTTTGTATTATTTCTTTGGGGAGCATGGGGCAATGAATGTTATCTGATCAAGGAGTTGGAACAGATTCATAAATTCTTGAAATAATATCATCACTGGTAACCTCTTCCGCTTCTGCTTCGTAAGTAAGAATAATTCTGTGTCGAAGAATCTCCTGACCTACATCTCTAATATCTTGCGGAATTACATACCCTCTATTTTCAATAAATGCTTTGGCTTTAGCTGCAATTGTCAAATAAATGGATGCTCTTGGTGATGCACCAAAACTAATTAAATCTTTAACATCATCAATATTAAATTGCTTGGGATTTCTAGTAGCAATAATTAAAGATACGATATATTTTTGAAGGTTTTCAGCAATATGGATATCGTTTAATAGCTTTCTTGCATTTAAAATTTGTTTAACGGTCACTACCGGTTTAATGTTGGAATTATTACCGACTAATGCAATATTCTGAAGTATTTTTAGTTCTTCATTTTCATTTGGATAATCTACCAATACCTTAAACATAAAACGGTCTATTTGAGCTTCAGGTAATGGATATGTTCCTTCTTGTTCAATTGGATTTTGTGTAGCCATAACTAAAAATGGTTGTTCTAAGGGATAAGTAGTGTCACCTATAGTAACTTGCCTTTCTTGCATTGCTTCCAATAAAGCGCTTTGAACTTTTGCGGGAGATCTATTTATTTCATCTGCTAAAATGATATTTGAAAAAATTGGACCTTTTTTAATTTCAAAATTTGAATCCTTTGGGTTATAAATTAATGTACCTAGAATATCAGCAGGCAGAAGGTCCGGTGTAAACTGAATTCGTTGAAATCCAGTGTCTATCAATGCTGCCAAAGATTTAACCGTTAGAGTTTTGGCTAAACCCGGTACACCCTCAAGAAAAATATGCCCATCAGATAAAATTGCTAAAATTAATTTTTCAATCAGATTATCTTGACCTACAATTATAGTATTTAAACTTGATTTGAGGTTTGAAATAAAACCAGACTCTTCAATAATTTTATTATTGATAGTTTCTAAATCATAATTATTCATATTACAATATTTCCTTCTTTTTTATAGCAATGTCATTTAAAGAATCTATTACTGTTTCAAATTTTAATAGTCCATTAAGTTCAAATTCCACCGAAGGTGTCAATTCATGATTTGGATAATTTGTTAAAAAATCTCTATAATGATTAAGTGCGTAAGAATATGCTTCCAGATTATTCGCATAGATGTATCCTATCATGAATGCAGCCTTAGGTGTAACTTTCATATTAGGAAATAAATCAATTACTTTCTGAAATTCATCCACGGCAAATTGGTAGTCTTTAACATCGTTTAAGTATATTTCACCAATTTTGAATTGTGCTTCGGCTGCTTCTTCTTTATCTGGATATTTTTTTACAATATTCCTCAATTCAATAATTGCTTTTCCAAGATCTTTTTCATCTCTGTATTGAATTGCTAATTTTTTATATTCTTCAATTTCTGTATTTGGGCTGCAGTTCACACAAATAAATACAAAAATTAATATTAATGTATATTTCATTTATACCTCCGGTTATATTTATTAATTGATTTAGTTAAATAGTTTGATTGGAAATAGATATTTTATTAAAATTCTATTATGATATATTACGGATTTAAAAATATGTTAGAAAATATATAACAATGCATTTGAGATAACTGGCTTACCAGTACCATATTGATAAGCTACATCAATTCGCATAGGTCCAAGTGGTGTGGTAAATGTAAATCCATAACCAATATTCCAATCCCAGGCTGGGTTTGAAATATCATATTCATCTTTTAATAATTTTCCTGAATCAAAAAATAGTTCCATGCCAATCTTCCAGAACAATGGAAAACGTAATTCGAGATTCATTAAATACTTTAATTTTCCGCCATCTTGCAATAATTCATCTTCATTCCAACCTCTTAAGGATGAACTCCCTCCAAGGTATAGCCTGTCATATACGGGTAATTGTTCAGCTTGGTTCCTGAAAGAAATTAATTTAATAAATCCTGTGTGAAACCTTCCACCTAATACAATTCTGGAAAATAATGGAAAATATTTTCTATATTCACTTTCAAATTTGATATAATGCCTTGATCCTCCTAATAGGGTACCTTTTAAGATTGATGATACAGAAAAATAATTTCCGATAGATGGTGAAATGAAATTGTCAGTATTGTGATAAATATATAACAAATTAAGACTTCTTTCCTGGTCCAATGGTGCATCACCAGCGGATTGATTCCACTCAATATCCATACTCCCATTCAATCGATATTTTTCCCCGGATTTATATAAAAATGATGTACGTATTCCCTGCTTTCTTAAAAATCCTTCTTCAGTAGATTCCTCAAGATAATATTTTAAATTTAATGGTAGTCTGAATTTAAATATCCAGGGAGAGAAAGATGAAATTTCTATCTTTTTTGAAGATATGGAAATGCTTTCATCAAGTCTAATCCCTAAATTTGTATTAAATCCTATTTTATTCCCGGAATTTAAGAAATTAGTAAACTGCCATTTACCACCACCCTGGAAAATAGTTATCGGAGATGCTCCCTCTCCCAAAGCTGAGGGTGCTTGACCAAATCCTAATTCACCGATAATATTTCCTGAGTCCATTTCTCTAACCTGTATATCTAAATTAACTTTTTTATCAGTATATAAGATTGATGGGGTAATCTCTACAGAGCTGAAAATTCCAGAAGAAAATATTTTCTTTTGTGTCTCTCTAATTTTATCATGATTGTATTTATTGCCACTCTCAAATTCCAATTCCCTGAAAACGAATCTTTTCATTGAATCTTCGATACCGGTAACTTTAATTTCTCCGATAGTGTAAGTATCTCCTTCAGAAATATTAATTCTGATAGAAATTAAATTATCTTCCTCCTGGATTTCATCTACAATGTTTATCAGTGCTTTACCCTGATTTAAATAAATATCCTTTAATTCAGATAGATTATTTCTTAATTGTAGCGGATTAAATACTTCACCAGGGATTAATTCTACTAATGCAAGTATATCATTATCGGCTATTAGTTTATTCCCAAACAAGTTTACTTTATGAATAATATATTGTGTACCCTCATGAATAGAAAAATTGACACTCACCCATTTGTTGTCTAAATGATGTGAGGAATATTCAATTTCGGCTTGTAGATAACCTTGAGAATAATAATAGTTTTTTAAAGTTAATTGGTCGAGGTGCATTTTACGGTTATTGAATTCTTTTCTTGACAAAAAAATGGCAGGTTTACTGTAAATTAATTTTGTTAATTCTGTTGATGTGATTGATTCGTTCCCTTCAAAATTAACAGATTTAATATATTTTGTTTTGCCCGATACCCCCGATATTAACAGTAGAATTATGAATATATATTGCTGAACAGTTCTCATTTATAATGATACCGTATTCTATAGTTTAAATGAATTAAATTTTCTTCATCTATTTTAGCCACTAAAGACATATTTTTATTCATTCGATAACCAACTTCATATTCGAAAGTATTGTTGGTTGTAAATATACCTCGTTTAAAATTCATATATACTTTAGGAGAGATGTTAGCACCGACATATAAATCAATATTTTTATCCTCAAAACCAGTTAAAAGAGAACCGGAAGAATTTAATTGAAATTTGTTTAAAAAAGTATATCTCGAAATATTCCTTTCTAATTCGTTCTCAAAATAATTTGAAATAAAACTTTCAATTGGGGGATTACTACCAGAATTAACATTTGATGAAGTATTGTCTCTAAATAATAATAATTCTATAATATCACTCTGTGAGTAATCATTAACGGATTCAAGAACTAGAATTGGGTTTCTATAAGATCCACTCATGGATACATCAATATCTTCACCTGCAATATTGGTTGTTGTAAATAGATCAATTTCCGGATTAAACTGCGTTGGATCTAAAACAATGGATCCTTCGATATTTGTAAATTCGTTACCATTGTAATAGAAGGAACCATCAACTAAATTCAGCTCTCCTGAATATCTGAAATCTTCGTTACCAAATGCAGAAATATTAATAAAACCATCCATAAATATATCCATTTGTGAATTTATTATTTGAATTCCATTATTTAAGGGAATTTGAATATCATATTTATAAAATGGATGTGATTGAATATCTTTTAATTTTATTTTTCCAGAATTATCAAATTCAGAAATAATTGTAAATTGATTTGACTTTGGAATATATTTTCCTGTAATTACAACAGTATCCTTCCCTGTTACTGTTAAATCAACATCTCCGTATCCCTCGAAATTATCATAATTATCTTTTAAGAATACATTTTCGCCTTTGATGAGTATAGTATAGTCAGGTTTGAAAAATTCAGTAAAATCTATTACACCATCTACTGATAATATCTCTCCTTCATCTGATTTTACCTCTCTATTAATTAATGTATTAAAATAGGATTGTATTTTATCAAACATTGATACGTCTCTCATTGCACCAGATGTTGTAGCCGATACATTTGTTAAAATCATTCTGTTATTAGTTAAAATGCCAACACCGGATATTTTTTCAATTGGGTTAGATAATTGCAAAATGTTCATTTTTCCGTCTATAACAACAATTTGTCCACTTCTTATGGGATGTTCGTATGTTCCATCTAAAGACAACTGTAAAGAAAAGTCTCCAATTAAAGAATCAACATTCGTCAGATAAGGAGTTAGTAGCTCAAATTCATTAAACTTACCAGTTATCATCATATTTAATGGTAAATTACTGATATCAACCTGAGGCATTTCAACAAGACTCCAAATTAATGGCAAACTACCCGTAGCAGTATATTTTCCATTTTCGGTGATTAATTGCATACCACTTATATATAAATTAGAGTCCTTATAGATTAAACTTCCTTTAAGATATTTTCCACTTATTTTATCAAAATATGGATTTCTAATTTCGGTTGTTAAATTAATTTCCAGATCACTAGCTTTTCCGTTGATTTTACCACTTCCACTAATTTCGCCACCACTTTCTAAACTCCAGGGTAAATATCTATTTAATGAAGAAAAATTAAAGTTTGTAAATTCAACAGAAATGTCTAATGAATCTTCTTGAACAAAAACTTCCCGTTCCTTTAAACTGCCGTTTACAGTCATCCACCCGTCTGCTTGAATATTTCCAACATCGGTATTTAAAATAAAATCAGATAATATTAATCTATTTTGTCTAAATGAAATTTTGCCTTTACATTCTTTAAATTTTGTTTCATCAATAAATCCATCTTTAATATAGATATTAGATAGTAAAATAGGATATTTTGATGTATTTGTAATATGGATTGATCCATTGCTATTTCCAGTTAATCTTTGATTAAAATTAAAAAGTTGATTAATCTTTTTTAATTCAATATTTTGTAAATCACACCAAATATCATATTTTCCATTTTCAGAATATTTCCCAGATACAGCAAATTGTCCATCATCAAAATATATTAATGTTGAATCTAGATTGTAATAGTCATCCATTTTGTAAATAAATAAATTATTGAACTCAATTTTAGAACCCATTAAATTTGATTTAAAATCACTAACAGATAAATCAATATCAGGTTTATACTCCAACTTTTTAATTAATACAGTATCACTGGCAGAATTAAAAGCGGTTACATATTCAAAATTAATAGAATTTTGGGAGAAATTTAAAAAATAATCAATTTTATCGAAATTGTATATTTTAGATTCTAAATTATTCAGATATCCCTTAATTATTCCGGAGTATACTTGATCATTTAATAAATCAATTTCAAATTCAGCGTGAGTATTTTTAATATTATAATTATTATTTGAAATTGATTTAAAAGATGCATTCCCATCAATATGATTTTTGTCTTTAATTTTTTTATAATTAAACTGGGATGATCCGCTTAGTTTTCCCGGGAGTACATTAATAAATGTATTTTCCGGAAAAGGAAAATCTGTGAATTCAATATTTGAATTGAAAGTTAAAGTGTCTTTGGTATAGGACAGATTTTCAATATTTAATTTTAAACTGTCTTTTTCAATCTCAATCAGACCGAGAGAAGTTAATTTTAGGTTTTGATAATAAAGTTTACCATTTATCTTGCTAAAGTCCCACTTTTTTTCAGAATCTTTTATTACCATATTAAATGTTGAATGTAGCGATTCAAATGCATGCCCGTAAGAATCAATAACACCGGTTAATTTGCAGTTTTGATTAATTGATTTTGGTAAAGCAAACCCTAAACATTTTGATGTTAAATACCAATTTTCCGATTTTGAATTCCAATTTCCTGAAATTTGGATATTTAATTCATCCTCTTCTAAAATGTCTGCTTCAGCTGTAATCAAATCCGGTGTATAGTTTCCGACTGCAAGTAAATTATATTTTCTATCATTATCCAATAAGAGATTTCCAACAATATTAAAATCCATATTATTAATTTGTCCAGTTAAATTTAGCATTAAATCCTGGGTGGCAATATTTAAATTTTTATTAATGCTTTCAAAATTGAATTCTTGTAAACCGCAATTTAAATCAAAAATAAGTTTATTGTTTGTTTTGATTTTACCGGTTAATTCTCCGGAATATTCGGTAGAATAAAATTGAATATTCTCAAAATTTATTTCTTCCCCATTATAGTTTATTTTACCACTATTCCCACTTAAACTATCAAAATAAGTATCATCGGTTAACAGCGAATAATTTACTATTTCCATTAATAAACTTTGATGTTTTGATGTAACCAAAAATTCCCCGTTAACAAAATAAGATTGCTTTTGAGTCTTTATCATAACATTATTCAAATGAAAATTATTAATTTTGAACCTTGGGAAATGAATATTCTGAGTAAAATTATTGTGCTCAGATATGTTGAGAATTCCTTCATTAAAAATCAGATCTTTAAAATAAATTTGTCCAAAAAGCAGATTTAATAATTTCAGGTTAATTTCTATTTTTTCGAAGGATGAAATTGTAATATTATCTTTATAGTAATCAAAATCCTCTATTCTGAAACCCGTAAAGAAATTCCCTTCAATTGAATCTATTTCAACAGAGGTATTTTTATCTTTAGATAAATATTTAGCAATATAAGATTCAATATCTGAAATGAATATCTCAGGTTTTAACAAAAAAATAATAACAGCAGTTAGAATTAATCCTGAAATTAATAACAGGGAATATTTATACCACTTTTTACCTTTTGATATCATACACATTCAATAGAAATTTATATTTAAAGTTTCAATAAAAAAGCGGACAAATTACTTCATCCGCTTTAATAATGTTATAGTAGAAGTCGATATATATTATTTTTCGTCAACAACCTCAAAGTCAGCGTCTTCAATGTTTCCATCGTTGGTTGCGTCAGATTTGACATCTGAACCATTAGCAGTATCGGCAGTTTGTTTTGCATCTTGGTACATTTTTTCAGAAAGCTTATTCCAAGTTTGATTTATTTCATCAATTGAGGATTTTATTTCATCTATATTTGTACCCTGATTAGCTTTTTTAAGTTTTTCAACTGCATCCTTAAGATTTTCTTTATCTTTATCATTCATCTTATCAGACATTTCTTCCATTTGCTTTTCAGTTTGATAAATAAGTTGTTCGGCAGTATTATGTGTTTCAACTTCTTCTAATTTCTGCTTATCTTCTTCAGCGTGTTCTTCAGCATCTTTTTTCATTTTATCTATCTCATTATCACTTAATCCACTGGATGCTTCAATTCTAATGCTCTGTTCTTTACCGGTTGCCTTATCTTTGGCTGAGACATTCAATATTCCATTTGCATCAATATCAAATGCTACTTCAATTTGTGGGATACCCCTTGGCGCTGGAGGTATACCATCCAAATGAAATTTACCCAAAGATTTATTATCAATTGCCATATCTCGTTCACCCTGTAATATATGTACTTCAACTGATGTTTGGTTATCCCCTGCTGTAGAAAATACCTGGGTTTTCTTCGTAGGAATTGTAGTATTCGATTCTATCAATTTTGTGCAAACACCACCAAGAGTTTCTATCCCTAGTGCTAACGGTGTAACATCAAGAAGTAATATATCATCTACATCTCCAGCTAATACACCTCCCTGGATTGCTGCACCTATAGCAACAACCTCATCAGGGTTAACTCCCTTGCCTGGCTCTTTTTTAAATAAATCCTTAACAACCTTTTGAACCATTGGTATTCTTGTAGAGCCTCCAACTAGAATAACTTCATCAATTTTATCAGGAGTGATACCAGCATCTTTAAGTGCTTTTTCACATGGTTTTTTTGTCCGCTCTACTAATTTTCCGACAAGGTTTTCAAATTTAGCCCTAGTAAAATTTATATTTAAATGCTTCGGACCACTTGCATCAGCAGTTATAAATGGAAGGTTGATATCTGTTTGTTTTGATGTAGATAATTCACATTTTGCTTTTTCAGCAGCCTCTTTTAATCTTTGTAGAGCCATTGGGTCATTTCTAAGATCAATGCCGTCTGATTTTTTAAATTCATCTGCAAGCCACATTAATATCACTTGATCAAAATCGTCTCCGCCTAAATGGGTGTCACCATTTGTTGATTTAACTTCAAAAACACCATCTCCTAACTCAAGGATTGAAATATCAAATGTTCCACCGCCTAAATCAAATACTGCAATAGTTTCATCTTTTTTCTTATCCAGGCCGTATGCTAAAGATGCCGCAGTTGGTTCATTTATGATTCTTCTGACGTTTAATCCAGCAATCTTACCAGCATCCTTCGTTGCCTGACGTTGTGAATCATTAAAATATGCCGGTACTGTAATTACTGCTTCTTCTATTTTTTCTCCGAGATACTCCTCTGCGGTTTGTTTTACTTTTTGCAGCACCATTGCGGCTATTTCAGGTGGAGAGTATTCTTTACCGTCAATAGATATTACAGCCTCACCTTTTTTCCCTTTGATTACTTTAAAAGGGATTTCTTTAATTTCTTCTGATACTTCGTTAAATTTTCTGCCTACAAATCGTTTTGATGAAAAGATGGTATTTTCAGGATTGGTAACTGCCTGACGTTTAGCAGATTGTCCAACGAGACGATCACCGTCCTTTGTGAATGCGACTACAGAAGGAGTGGTTCTTCCACCCTCACTATTTTGAATTACTGTAGGTGTACCACCTTCCATTACTGCCACACAAGAATTTGTAGTTCCTAAATCTATTCCAATTATTTTTCCCATTTAGTTCTCCGAATTAATATTTTCAACATAACAGTCAATAATTATGCCGAATAGTAAAATCAGACGATATGTCATACTACCCGGTCTCTTTCATCGGAAAACCAGCAGATATTTTATCTTTTTTTGTTTTTTTAACTTTGCTTTGATCAAATTTTAACTTTCCACCTGATGCTTTAATTGTAATTTTTCCAGTTTCAATAAATTCACCTGTAAGGAATTTTTCAGCAATTACATTTTCAATTGAATTTTGTATTATCCTTCTCAATGGCCGTGCACCCCACTCTCGATGATCTATCTCTCTGGTAATATATTCTTTGGCTGTTTTTGTAACATTTAATTTAATGTTTTTGTGATCTAAATTATTTTTTAAATCAACCATTAATAAATCAACTATTTGGAATAAATCACTTTTTGATAGTGAATTAAAGATAATTAATTCATCAAGCCTGTTTAAAAATTCTGGATTGAAATTCTTAAATACCTCCGACATAATGTCCGATTCAATATTTTCCTGTTCATTTATGTCTCCTTTTTTAACAAAACCAAATGAGGTAGAACTAATAGTACCTGTACCTAAATTGGATGTCAAAATAATGATTGTATTTCTAAAATCAACTCGTCTTCCAAGACTATCAGTTATCCAACCCTCATCTAAAATTTGCAATAAAATATTAAATACATCTCTATGTGCTTTTTCAATCTCATCAAATAAAACTACAGAATATGGAGTTCTACGAACTCTTTCAGTCAATTGCCCACCTTCATCATATCCCACATAGCCTGGTGGAGCTCCTATTAAACGTGATACATTATATCTTTCCATATACTCGGACATATCTATTTTAACCAACGCTTCATCATTATTAAATAAATATCGTGCCAAAACTTTTGCCAATTCTGTTTTTCCGACACCAGTCGCTCCCAGAAACATAAAAGAACCAATAGGCCGCCTGGGATTATCAAACCCTGATCTGCTTCTCATTATTGCTTTAGAAATTGATTTTATTGCCTCGTTCTGACCAATTATTGATTTACTTATTTCATCGGGCATATGTATCAATCTTTCAGTTTCTGATTCTGCAACCTTTTGCACAGGAATCCCGGTTATCATGGAGATCACGTTTGAAACTTCATCTTCATCCACAATAGGTAATTGGTTATCATCATCAGAAACCCACCTTTTCTGCAGATTATTTAATTTATGAAGTATTTTTTTTTCAGTATCTCTGAGCTCTGCTGCTTTTTCAAAATCCTGTTTATATATAACCTTTTCTTTATCTTTCTGAATTTTTGTTACTTTTCTTTCCAACTTTAAAATAGAATCAGGTACATTAATATTGTTGATATGAACTCGTGACCCTACTTCATCCAGAACATCAATAGCCTTGTCGGGAAGATATTTGTCAGTAATGTATCTTTCACTTAAATCAACGCAGGCTTTTATCGCCTCATCAGAATAATGTATGTTATGATGTTCTTCATATTTTTGTCTTAAACCTTCCAGTATTTTTATGGTATCATCTATTGACGGCGGATTGATCATTATTTTTTGGAACCTCCTCTCAAGTGCACCGTCTTTTTCTATATGTTTTCTATATTCGTCGAGAGTAGTAGCTCCAACAACCTGGATTTCTCCTCGAGCGAGGGCTGGTTTAAACATGTTCGCAGCATCAAGTGACCCCGTGGCGCTGCCAGCACCGACAAGTGTATGTAATTCATCTATAAATACAATAATTTCAGATGCAGATTCCAATTCAATCATAAGGGTGCGCATTCTTTCTTCAAACTGTCCACGGTATTTTGTGCCAGCTATAATACCAGCAAGATCTAAGGCAAGTACTCTTTGTTTCCATAGTATTCTTGGAACCGTGTTCTCGTTGATTCGTATGGCCAACCCTTCCACTATAGCTGTTTTGCCAACCCCGGGTTCACCGATTAAAACTGGATTATTTTTCTTTCTCCTTGACAGAATCTGTGCAACTCTTTCAATTTCTAAATCTCTTCCAATTACAGGATCAAGTTTATTCTCTTCAGCAAGTTTGGAAATGTTTCTACTAAAGAGATCTAATGTTGGTGTATTAGATTTTTTCTTTTTTTCTGCTTTTTTTGAATAAGGATGTGATGATGTCTCGATAAATGTATACAAAAGATCATATTCTATTGAGAAAGTAGCAAAAATATCAGAAGCCAATCCATCTGCTTCATTGGCTATTGCTAATAATAAATGGACATCTTCAGCTATTTTCTTCCCCATTTTTTGAGCTTCACCATAAGTGTTTCGTAAAATACGCTCAGCACGCCTTGTCAGAGGCAAGTGACCTAATGTCATAGTACCACCTGAGGGTTTTACCAGGTCTTCAATCATCAATTTCATTTCACCTACATCAAATCCGATGGAAGATAACACTTGGACAGCTTTTCCATCTACATCTTTAATAATACCTAAAAGAAGATGTTCAGAGCCCACATAACTATGTCCCAACCTTACAGCTTCTTCTTTTGCAAATTTTAATACTTTTTGGATGCGTTTGGAAAAATTTTCTTTCATTGATTCACCTTTTTCTTTTGTGATAATTTACCATTATTTAAATACATTATTCTATCAGCTATTTTACTTACCATTTCATCATGGGTTGCAATAATAAATGTCATTTTATTATTTTTACTTAATTCGGTTATTAATTTTAATACTTTTTGACCATTTTCATAATCAAGGTTTCCGGTTGGTTCGTCTGCCAATATTATTTTTGGGTTATTTATGACTGATCTGACTACTGAAACTCGTTGTCTTTCACCTCCGGACAGTTGGGATGGATACTTATTTCGATGATTATAAATACCCAGTAATTTTAAATAATTTAAAGCATTTTCTTTTTTTTTCTTTTCAACCAAATCATTCAGCATTTGCGGTATCAGTAAATTTTCTAATACAGTAAATTCAGGCAATAAATGATGAAATTGAAAAATAAAACCAACCTTTTTATGTCTTAAATTGGATCTATTGAGGGTTTGATTATTAATTATTAGTTCATCCAATACTAAGCTGCCATTATCCAATTTATCCAATAATCCTAAGATATTCAAAAGAGTTGATTTACCAGATCCAGATGGTCCGTGAATAGCTACTATCTCTCCCGGAAGAACAGACAGAGATAAAGAATCCAACACTTGGATATTATTTTCTCCATTCTTATAAGATTTAAATATATTATTAGCTTTTAGTATGTAGTTCAATTTAAAAATTATCTAATGTGTTTATTATTTTCAGCTTACCAGTTGAGTAAGTAGGATAAAATGCTGATAAAGAAACAATAATTATTCCACATAAAGAGGCAATAAACATCTTCATTGGATCCAGGAATATATTAAATTCTACAATTAGCATTTCCTTAAATAATTGTTGTAAAATATGAAAACGGTTATCCAAATCAACAAATATTAATGATAATATTATTCCGAATGAAATTGATATAATTCCTGTAAGCAGTGAATATTGCAAAGTAAAATTTTGTATTTGTTTTTGCGTAAAACCCATTACTTTTAAAATCCCAAATTGATGAATTTTTCTATAAATTGTATTACTCATTATATTCATTAATGTAAAACTTGCAAGAATAATAATTATAATTCCAAAAAATGAATATAGAATTTTTTCCATTCGCATCGCTTCAATTAATTCATGGTAATCTTTTTTCCATTTAATAAATTGAGATTCGGGAAACTTATTTAATATGATTTCTTTTGTTTCATCTGACAATTCATTCTGAAAATAGAGATAATCATTTCCACTATTTTTAAATAGTCGTCTACCATCATTTAAAGAAATAAATCCATAATTAGTATCAAAGTCCAGTAATAAATAATCATATGGTTTTTCTACAGTAAATTTTTCATTTGGCGGAATAGATGTAAATAGATTGATATCTGACGGTGAAAATAACTCTATAATATTTGATTGTGAAATATTTAATAAATTGGATAATCCGGAGCCTATAATTATACTTGGATTATCAGACGATTGATTAATGTCAATACTAAAATTATTTTTGATATAAGTATCTAATTTCTCAATAGCTCTTATATCAATTAATCTATGATCAGCGGCATTTTTAATTATACATTTTCTTTCCAGGGTTCTGTAAAAACTTACATTATCATTTTCTAAAATTGTAGATATCTCTTTAATATTTGATTTAGAAAAATTATTTAGCAGTAATTTTTCACTAGATAGAAATTTTTGGAGATCAGTATAAATGGTCTTCTCCATTCCTTCCATAATACCGAAGGTGATTAACAGTAAAAAAATACCTGTGCTGATTCCCAAAAAGGGTATAAATAATGCAAAATTATACCTATCTTTTTTAGGTTTAATTGAAAATAAATTCCATGATAATTTTAATTCATTCATTCGTATTTCAATGCATCTGCAGGTATAATATTTGAAGCTCGCCACCCAGGTATCAAAGACATTAGTATAGTTAACAATGGTGTTATTACCATGACCATCAATAAATGATTCCAATTATAAACCGGATTGAGTTGTTCCATAAAATACACATCGGTTGAAAGAGAAATAATTTGAAATTTACTTTGTAATTCTGAAATTAATATTCCTAATAGAGTGCCAATTGTTGTTCCAATAATACCAATGTATATTCCTTGATAAATAAACATATTTCTAATCATACTTTTTGTAAAACCGAATGATCTTAAAATTCCGATTTCTCTAGTTTTTTCAAGCACCATCATCCATAAATTTACTCCAATATTGCAAATAGCAATTATGGTAATGAAAATAATAATTAATTGAATAGGAACATGATACACTTGTAACCATTTGATTAAGGTTAAATGTCTTTCTTCCCATGAAGAAACAATAAATGGATATTGATACAAAGATGAATTTAGATAATCTACAACATCAGGTATTTCGTTAATATTATCAAGGTTCACTATATAACCGGTAACATTGTTTTGATATGAAAATACTTTTTGTGCTGATCGTAATGGTATGAATGCTAATACTTGATCGTACTCCGGGAAACCAGTAGTTATTGTTCCGGTTATATTAAAATTATTTGGTAGAAATAATCCTGTTTCAATTAAGGGCTCAATATCCAACAAATGAATTTTATCCCCAATTTTAACATTTAATATATCAGCCAATTTTTTACCTAATATTATATTATGTTGGTTATTAAATTGCTCACTACCCTCAGTTATAAATTGATTGATGTTAAATATATTCAATAAAGCTGAATTCTCAATGCCATAGACATAAGCACTTTCAATTGTATTGTTTTTTTTTATAAAACCATTATTAGTAATATAAGGCGATTTTATCGACGACTGAGAGATTGTATTAAAAACAGAGTCTAAATATGCAGATTCTCCAGGATTAATTCCTTCATCAATAGCTGATGTAAATTTTGTTACACGTATATGTCCATCTATTGCGGCAAGTTTTCCTTCGATCGCACTGGAAAAGCCATTTGTAAAGGAATCAACAAGTAACAATGCTGCGACACCTAATATTAATCCAATAATACTGGCAAAACTAGTAAATGATATTAATTCATAGGAATGTTTGGTAGTAAGTTGGCGAAATGCAATACTTGGCAGGGTCAGCACCTACACCTCAGAACGTAAGGCAGGAAATAAAATAACATCTTTTATATTCGATTTGCCAGTAAAGAGCATCACTAATCTGTCAATACCAATTCCTACACCTCCTGTTGGCGGCATACCACATTCCATTGCTTCAAGAAAATTTTCATCTATTTCTTGTGCTTCATCATCTCCCTGCATTTTAAGATCTGCTTGTTCCTCAAATCGAGCACGTTGATCAATAGGATCATTCAATTCAGTAAAAGAATTAGCAATTTCCATTCCACCGATAAATAATTCAAATCTTTCTACAATGCCTACTTCTTTGTTACGGCTATTTTTAGCCAATGGTGAAAGTTCCTTTGGATAATTAAATACAAAGGTTGGATGCAGTAAAGTAGGCTCAACCAGAGTACTAAAGATTTTATCAAGTAATTTGCCTTTTTTAATATTTTTTTCATATTCCACATTATATGACTTTGCAAATTCTTCTAATTTTTTCTTATTATAATCTTTTATTTTCACATTTACTATGTTCTCAATTGCATTGAAAAAATCAATTTTATCAAATTTTTTATCTAAAGGGATTATTTCATCATTTAAATTCAAAGTATTAACCTGAGTAACATGTGCAAGATGATGGATCAAACTTTCAACAAATGATGACATTTGATACACATCTGCATAGGCCTGGTAAAATTCCAACATTGTAAATTCCGGATTATGGTTTTTATCAATACCCTCATTTCTAAAATCTTTTCCAATTTCATACACTTTTTCAAAACCACCTATGATTAGCCTTTTTAAATATAATTCATCCGCAATCCGCAAAAATAATGGTTGATTTAATGCGTTGTGGTGAGTTGTAAATGGTCTTGCAAATGCACCGCCATACACTGGTTGTAATACAGGTGTTTCAACTTCTGTAAATCCATTAGAATCAAGGTAATATCTTACCTCATTTATGATTTTTGCTCTTTTTTTAAAAGTTTCTTTAACTTCAGTATTTGCAATCAAATCTAAATGCCTATACCTGTATCTTAATTCCTTATCATCAAAGCTGAAAAACACCTTACCATCTTTTTCCTTTAAATTAGGTAAAGGTCTTATGCTTTTTGATAAAATTATCAATTCAGTTGCTTTAACTGAAAATTCACCCATTTTTGTAGTAAATAATTCTCCTGAAATACCAATAAAATCGCCTATATCAAGATTCCTGAATATATTATCGTATTCTCCGGGTTTTAATAAATCATTTTTAATGTACACTTGAATTTTTGCGGTGCTGTCCATGATGTGAGCAAAACCTGCTTTTCCCATTTTACGTAATGACACAACTCTACCGGCAATTTGAACCGATTTCTTCATAAAAGATTCTTGGTCCGCTAATATTTCACATATTTGATGAGATTTTGCATAGCAATGTGGATAAGGCTCAATACCAGCTTCACGGATTTTACTAAGTTTTTCAATCCGAAATTTCATTACTTGTTGTAAGCTTTTATTTAGATTTTGCATGTTGCGATTTTTTAAGTTTTTCCAGTAAAAATGCTCTTATAAAATTATCAATATCACCATCCATTACAGCTGAAACATTCCCTGCTTCAATATCAGTACGATGGTCTTTTACTAAATTGTAAGGATGGAATATATATGACCTAATCTGACTACCCCATCCAATATCCAGTTTTTGTTGTTCCAATTTTTCTTTTTCTTTGATTTGTTCATTTAATTTTTCCTGGTATAATTTTGCTTTTAACATTTTTAACGCAGTATTCTTGTTTTTAAGTTGACTTCTTTCATTTTGACATTGAACTACAATATTTGTTGGTATATGAGTAATTCTAATTGCAGAATCGGTTTTATTTACGTGCTGCCCTCCAGCACCACTAGCGCGATATGTATCAATTCGTATATCTTTATCATCAATGTCAATTTCAACACCATCTTCCACTACAGGATATACAAAAACTGAAGCAAATGAGGTATGCCGCTTAGAATTACTGTCAAAGGGTGAAATACGAACTAATCTATGAACTCCCCCTTCTGATTTCAAGTAACCATAGGCAAAATCACCAGTCACTTCCATCGTAACATCTTTTATACCTGCAATGTCACCATCAAGAAAATCTAAAATTTTAATCTTATATCCAGACCTTTCACACCATCGAGTATATAATCTAAGTAGCATTTTAGCCCAATCCTGTGATTCAGTCCCTCCAGCTCCGGGATGAATAGTAAGAATGGCTGACCTGGAATCGTCTTTGTGGTTAAGAAGTTTTCTTATTTCAATATTTTCCAGATTTTTGGAAAACTTTAATAAAGCATTCTCATAATCAGGATCCGGTTTCTCTTCAATTTCCAGCAATTCATTATAGATTTTAATTTCATTAAATTCATCTTCCAAATTTTTCCAGATATTGATTTCATTATCTATAACTTGGATTTTTTTTAATATTTTTTGGGCGGAAACTCTATTGTTCCAAAATTCCGGAGAAACTGTTTTTGATTCTAATTTTTCCTTCTCAATTATAAGATTATTCAGGTCAAAGATAGCCTCTCAATTCCTTGTATTTATCCTTACAGGCTTGAAATAATTCATTAAGTTGATATAAATCTTTCATAATTTTATTTAGAATTTAGAATTTGAAGTGACAATGTAGTTATAGACAAAATGGTCTGAAGATAAGTTGATGAACCCTTAACTGAACTCCAGAAAGTTGGTTCGATTATAACAGTATCATTAGGTTCAATCGCTGGCAATAGTTTTCTATTACCGGTTTTAATATATTCTTTGAGATTAACTGTAACAATTTTCCCTGATTCTCCGTCTTTTTCAATTTCTCTGATTAGAGTAACTTTTTTTAAATTTGCACCTGTTAATGGACCACCGGCAAGTGATAACAGCGAAATTAAATCTAAATTAATTGAATATGGAATTAAATATTGACCGGGATTTCTTACTTCTCCCCAAATATTTATGCTCATTTTAATTCCTGCCTCAGACGGAATAATATAACTGGAACTATACGGCGATTCATCACCTGACTGCTTTGCTGCCAATATTAAATCAATATTTAGGACTGTTGCTAAAATTGATATAATACAAATATATTTACGCATAATATTCCCCTTATATAAATCTTAATGAATTTTCTTTTAAGTAACGGTCAGTAAATTTCACACATTTAACTGCTTCTTTGACATCATGAACGCGAAGAATATTTGCCCCATTTTGAATTGCAAATGTAAGAGAAGCTAAAGTAGCTGGGAGTCTATCTTGAGGATTGTCATAATTAATCTGTAAAAATGACTTTCTTGATGTTCCAATTAGAATGGGATATCCTAATGAAGTTAAATAATTCAAATTATGGATAATTTGGAAATTATCTTCAATTCTTTTTCCAAATCCTATACCCGGATCTAAAATTATTTGATCCTCCTTTAATCCAAATTGTTTTGCAACTTTAATTCTTTTTTTGAAAAATGTAATAATTGAATCAATTACATTATCAAAATGGGGATTGGATTGCATGGTTTTCGGGTTTCCTTCCATATGCATAATAATAATAGGAATATCATATTTATTTGCAACTTGAAAAATTTTTCCATCTTTCCCGCCACCGGTGATATCATTTATTATTTTAAATCCATTTTTTATAGCTATCTCAGCTATATCAGGTTTATATGTATCTATAGAAAATAAGGTATCAGGAAATTCTTTCAATATGGGGAAAACAGGTTTAATTCTTTCCATTTCAACTTTAGGTGGAATTGGTTCCGCCCCCGGCCTTGATGATTCACCCCCTACATCAATTATATCTACACCGGCATTTTTCATATTTATAATTTTTTTTCTGATGTCAATTTGTTTTAGATCATTTTGTCCATCAAAAAATG
The DNA here is from genome assembly GCA_964345035.1 of uncultured bacterium. Lineage (GTDB taxonomy): Bacteria > Fidelibacterota > Marinisomatia > SCGC-AAA003-L08 > CAYFPO01. Next base: position 46,420 of record CAYFPO010000003.1, on the reverse strand, counting down.
AATCTGGGGTTAAGTTTAAAATTCCCATGACTAAAGTACGATTTTTAATTGATGAAATGATATTTTTCATTTTCATTAATTATGCAGGGGATGTGGCAGGTTTCGTTGGGATTGCTTTATTTGATTCTTCGGATTTGGGACTTTCTACTTTTTTCTTCTTTCTCGTTCCGCGCTTTTTAATTGTCACAGTTGATTCTCTTTTTATTTTTTCCCCTTTTATAGCCAATTTCATTTCCTCACCAGTAATTGTTTCGTAGTTAAGTAAAGCTTGTGCTATTTTATGTAATTGTTCAATATTTTTATTTAAAATTTTATCGGCATCTTTTTCGGCTTCTTTAATGAATGTGGTTATTTCTTCATCAATAATTTTGGATTTTTCATCACTGAAATCTTTTGTGACAGCCATTTCTTTGCCGAGGAATATTTCTTCATCCTTTTTACCAAAAGCAAGTGGACCAATTATATTGCTCATACCCCATTCACATACCATTTTTTTTGCTATATCTGTTGCAGCTGCAATATCATTTCCTGCGCCTGTAGATGTATCGTTAAATATCAATTTTTCTGCGCATCTTCCACCCATTAATATTTTTATCCTGCCTATGAGGTATTTTTTTCGAAAATTATGTCTGTCGTCATCTGGTAACTGTGCTGTAACCCCCAATGCTCTCCCACGTGGAATAATTGAAATTTTATGAACGGGATCTGAACCTTTTGTATGATATGCTACAAGAGCATGCCCGGCTTCATGATATGCAGTTAATTTTCTTTCCTCGGGTGTCAAAATCATACTTTTTCTTTCAACGCCCATCATAACTTTATCTTTAGCATCTTCAAACTCTGCCATTGATATTTTAGATTTTCCACGCCTCGCAGCCAATAAAGCTGATTCATTAACAAGGTTTTCTAAATCAGCGCCAACCATTCCCGGTGTGCCTTTTGCAACTGTTTTTAAATCTACATTTTTCCCGAGAGGTTTTCCTTTTGAATGAATTTTTAGAATTGATTCTCTACCATTTAATCCGGGTGTATCTACTACAATTTGACGATCAAATCGCCCAGGACGCAATAATGCTTTATCCAATACATCAGGTCTGTTTGTCGCAGCGAGTAATATAACATTATCATCAGTCTCAAATCCATCCATCTCAACAAGAATTTGATTCAATGTCTGTTCTCTCTCATCATGTCCACCTCCTAAACCAGCACCACGATGCCTTCCTACTGCATCAATTTCATCTATAAAAATAATACTTGGTGAACTTCTTTTTGCGGTATCAAATAAATCACGAACCCTGCTTGCACCCACTCCGACAAACATTTCAACAAATTCTGCACCGCTGATGTTGAAAAATGGCACGTCAGCTTCTCCTGCTACTGCTCTTGCCAATAAGGTTTTTCCTGTTCCCGGAGGTCCTAACAAGAGAGCACCTTTTGGAATTTTTGCACCAATTTTCTTATATTTTTTTGGTTTTTTTAAAAATTCAACAACTTCCTGTAACTCTACTTTTGCTTCATCACAGCCTGCAACATCATTAAATGTTACTTTAGGGCTGTCAGGTGAAATTATTCTTGCTCGGCTTTTATTAAATCCAAATATTCCGGATTGCCCTGAACCTGACTGCATACGTCTCATAATATAAATCCAGAAAATGAAAATTAATATCCAGGGAGAAAATTGAATCAGATAATCTGTGAAATTGGGTGTTTGTTCCTTAAACTGATAATCTATTCTTTGTTGATTCCATAATTCTATTATCTCAGATTTTACATAAGCATCTGGTAATATTGATATAAATTTTGAAAATCTGATCTCATTTCCGGTATTTGTTACAATAATCTCAGGTTGTCGCAATGTACCAATAAATGAGTTTCCAATGATTTCAGCAGATTCAACATTACCAGATTGAATTAATTCTTCAAATTTTGAAAATGTAATTGTCTGAGGTTCAACTCCTGTGGATATTAATTGAGCAAAGGCAATTGCAGCCGCAATAATGACAACCCATAAAAGAAAATTATTCCCTAATCCATTCCAAAATCCTTTTTTTCCCGGATTTTGGTTTTTATTAAAGTTTCCAAAAGAATTTTTATTCTTATTATTGTTTTTATTTTTTGTCTTTTTCGACATTTAATTTTCCTTTTTAATAGAATATATTGAGGATAATCCTCTGAATTTTTGATCAAGATCTAATCCATAACCAACAACATAAATGTTTGGAATATTAAACCCAATATAATCCAATTTAAAATTTAAATCCATTACAGACTCATTTTTGAATAAACAGGTTACAAAAGTTACAGATTTTGTGCCGGCTTCTTCAAATCTCGTTTTTAAAAATTTTACTGTTAAACCGGAGTCAACAATATCTTCAACAACGATTACATCTCTCCCTGTGATATCCGCACTTATATCTTTAATTAGTCGAACCGTTCCGGAGCTTTTAATATCACTCCCGTAAGAAGATAGTTTGATAAAATCTATTTCAAATTCAATATCAAGTTTACGTACCAAGTCCGCAAGGAATAAAAATGAGCCATTCAGAACACCAACAATTATTGGTATTTTACCCTTAAACTTACGGGAAATCTCTATTGCAATTGAATCCACTTTTTCGGCTATTCTTTTTTCATCAATTAAGATTTCAAGTGAATTCTTATTTATAGTATCAATATTCATGAATTTAATTGAAATGATTTTTCATGCCATGTAACTTTGAGAAATTCTTGTGACCCCTTTCGAAATTTTAATTTAGTAGCATGCCTTACATTTGGCACCCAAACTATATTATCGCTTTTATCAACAATTACCGGAATTCTATTTTTATTGAATGGTAAAATTTTATTTTCATTAAATAGTTTACTTAGTTTCTTAGAATTACCATTTTTATTAATGACAATTTTATCACCAAAGTTCCAATTTCTAACATAGAATCCTTGTTGTAAATCTTTAGTTGGTATAGATATTGATTTTTTTGAATGGGAATGGATATAGTCAAGACATTTTTCAAACGTAAAATATCCAGAACCCCATTTAATAAAACCGCTATTTTGTGTAAATTTTATTTTTTCAGAAAAACATTTTGTAATTTTATAAAGCATTAAATGAGATTTATATTTATAACAAGTAATTTCATTTCCTAAAGGGAAGGAAGTATTCATTTTACTAAAATCAAAAAATGACTGGAATGCTTGAAGTTGTTTTTGAGTAATTTTTACATCTATATCAAAATAATGAGTACAACAGTATTTTAGGACATATTTAATAAATAATTTATTTTCATTGGAAAAAATATCAAAATCCATCACAACTAGGTTTTTATCATAGTATTGTATTTTTGATTTATCAACTTCTTTAATTCTTTTTGATATTTTTATTGCCTTTTTTTGGTTGATATGAATTTTTGATAATATTGTTTTTTTATAATTTGGGTTAATTGACTTGAGTTTTGGTATAACAGTATGCCTAATTCGATTTCTTAAATATTTTATATTATTGTTTGTAGAATCCTCATTCCAATGCACATTATTTAATTGTGCATAGTGATAAATATTCGATTTTGAAACTTCCAACAGTGGTCGATATATATTTTTCCATTGCTCACGTATTCCAGATAAAATGTAAGCATCATCAGTTTCCTGATTTTTCATTATCATTGTTTCAATTTGATCATCCTGGTGATGGGCAGTAAAAATCCAATCAAAATTATATTTTGTTGCAATTTGATTGAAAAATATATACCGTTTTTCTCTCCCCCAAGCTTCTAATGATTGGTTTTTAATTCCCTGTGGATTTAATTCCCTGGAATAAAATTTTAATTTATGTTGATTGCACAAATTTCGACAAATAATTTCATCTTTGAATGACTCATTCCTTAAATTGTGATTGACATGAATAATTCCCAATTTTATAGGAAAATTAACATATAATTTTACCATTATATCTACCAAAACCATACTGTCAATTCCACCTGATGCTGCTATTAATATATTTAAATAACCGTTTCTGTTATGCCTTTTATACAGATTGTATAATTTGTTTTCTATATGGTTTATTAGATTAATCACTATACATAACTTTGTTTTAAAAATACATTACTTTGTTTTTCAATACCGATTGTTGTTTCAGGCCCGTGTCCTGAATATACAATTGTATCATCAGGCAATATAAATAAGGATTTACGAATACAATCAAGTAACTGTTCCATATCGCCTTCTGGTAAATCTGTTCTACCAATTGACCCGGAAAACAAAGTGTCTCCTGCAAATACTACTCCCTCAATTAAGAAACAGACACCACCTTGTGTATGTCCAGGTGTTTTTAAAACCTGGATGTACCAATTATTAATGATAATTTCATCTTCCTCATCAATTATATGGGTAATTTTCGGTGGTGTATGCTTAGGAAGTCCAAACCAACTACAATATTCAGGTAATTGTTCTACTAATTCAAGGTCATTTTTATGTAAATATACAGGAATTTTATATTTTTCCTGAATTGAGTGGACTGTAAAAATGTGATCTAAATGACCATGAGTTAATAAAACAGCAGCAGGTTTAATGTCTAATTGATCTAATTTTTCTTCAAAAGGTTCAAGCTCAGAACCGGGGTCAATAAGAAGGCAAGAATCATCATCGTAAACTACATATCCATTTTCACGAAATATACCATTTACAATTTTGTGTATATTGATTGAAATAATTAAACCTCATCAAATAGAAATGGATCAAGACAGTTTAGTTTATCTGTATATTTTACCGGATCTAAAAACCATAACGTTGCTGACACTGAACTTAAAAGTGAATTTCCATCTTGTGGTGTGAAACAAAAACCGGTAATTTCCCGTCCATTCCTTATATGTAACGATGGAAGAGAAACCACTGCAGAATTAAGAATCCTTCCATAATGTCCCTGATCTCTACCAAAAGAAAATATCTCACAAGCATCAATTTTGTTTGTGATTGCTACATTTTTATTATTATTTAATTTCTCATGAATTATTTCCATCGTAGTATCATTTTCAAGTGTTAATGAAAAATGCAATATATGCATATATTGTGAATTAACTTTTATTGCTGAAGAAAACAAGTCCAATTTTATCCCCATAGTATCAAATAATAATGCTGCATCTTTTGCATGATGAGTACCGAATAATTCATCTTTATGGCTGCCGACTTGGGGTGATGGTACATATCCGGAAGACTGACTTACATCATTTGCTCTTCTGATACATGTAAATCTACCTGTTTTCAGATTATTTGTCTTATCGCCATTTAAAGCAAGGGTATCTATAATGCAGGAAATATTATGCGTATTACAAGAAACAATTTGTATAAATTTATCTTCACCCTCAATTAATGCACTATCATTAATACCTCTTGCATACATCTTCCCAAAACCAAATTCACTACCCTGAGCAATAAAACCCGCTGTAGAATCTAAATATCTGTTATAAAATTTATGCTTGTTTTGATGACCAATTCCTTTTGGTGTACAATCGATGACTACAGAAGCACGTTCTATTGCATCTTCAGTGGTAAATTCAGGCTCCATCCCCAATTCAATAAACCCGGGTAGTGCTTCTTCACTTGTAGTCAATATGGCACCTCTTCTAATCAACGCAGTAACTTTGGACCTATCTCTCAATAAGGGTGTATTTTTATGGAATGTGACTTCATCAATTCCAAGTTCATCCTTAAAGTCACTGAATAAGCCAATTAGCGGTTCTCCTATTGTTCCGGTACCTACAATGTGTACAATCTTTTTTGACAATTTAATTCCTTTCGAATATTTTCATTGTGTTTTGGTAATATTTATATATTTTTATAGAATTCCAGGGGATTAAAACTACAAGAAATGGAGGACAAAATTGTAATAATTTAAATGTTTAATTGTTACCATAATCCACTGAATCCATTAAATATTGTTTGGTTGCGGATAGTCCACTTGAATTGTATAAACTCAATTGGATATCTCCTTCTGTGCCATTTTCGAGTATTGTATTAACTTGATTTAATATATGCTCTGAGTTAAAGTGTTTTAAAGCAGACAATGAATAATCACACATTCTATTAATCAGGTTTTTTAATGTGACAATTTCACCTGTACCCGTATCTATGACTAATTTATCCATCCCGAACCTCATAGCTTTCCATAAACCATCATTTAGCAGATTAAGTGATAAATCCTCCTTTAAATTCCCTGCATTTGCATCCTGCATTGATCTGTAAGTTAATGCCTGTGCTAATGCAATGAACATCTCTGTGTTTTTTAATGATCTTTGGATATCAATCATCCGAAATTCTATCGTTCCAAAGTCAAAATGTGGTCTTATTTTCCACCAGATTTGTCGAGGTTGTTCGATTGTATCCAATTTTTTAAAAGTATCAATAAGCGTTTCATAATCACTGAAAGAATCTAATGTTTGTGGAATATTTGTTCGTGGGAATGCACCAAATTGCATAGTTCTACTGGATTTCATCCCAGTTACATTACCTTCAAAAAATGGCGAGTTTGCACTTAATGATAATAATGCCGGAATCCACCTTCGAAGGCCATTGGTTACTTGAATTGCGGTTTGAGCATTTGGAACAGCAACATGAATATGTAAAGCAAAGGTTATATTTCTCCTGGCATAATAGCCTAACTGTTTCTTAACCCATTCATAATTAGTTGTGTTTACAAATTTCTGATCTTTTGCCAAGGCATCCGGGTGTGTTCCGCTGATTCCAATTCTAAATCCAATTTCTTCACCAAGTTTTTTTGTAATATTTCTGAGATTTACCACCTCATTTATTGCTTCTTTTACGTTTTTACAGATTGGAGTATTTACTTCAATTTCTGAAAGGATAAGTTCATAGCTGAATCTATCTTTTAAATCAGAAGGCAAAGCAGTCATTATAGCATCAGCTTTATTGACTAAATTACCACTATGGGGTTCACAAAGCATAAATTCCTCTTCCACACCTAATGTAAATGGATGCTTGTGATTAAAAACAGATTCTTTTTTCGTCAAATATTTTCCGGTTTTATATAATTGCTGATTCCTGCCATTCACCAAATACAGACTTCATTGTATGAACAATTTCCCCGAGAGTGGCGTAATTTCTTACACATTCTAAAATCGGTTCCATAACATTATGATGATTCAAACAACTCTCACGTAGTAATTCAAGTGATTTTTCTACATCTCTTGAATTCCTTTCCGCTTTAAGATTTTCTAATGCTTTTCTTTGATAGTTTTCAGAATCAGAACCTATTTCAAGAATTGGAATTTCAATTTTTTCATCCAACTTTTCAAATTTATTTACACCAACAATAATACGTTCTTTGTTTTCAATGGATCTTTGATATTTTTCGGAGGCTTCAGCAATTTCTTTTTGAAAATATCCCATTTCAATAGCCGGAATAACACCTCCAATATTTTCAACTTCAGAAAAATAATTTTCAGCCTTTTCTTCAAGTTTATCTGTTAATTCCTCTACATACCAACTTCCACCTAACGGATCTGCAACATTTGCAACACCCGATTCATAAGCAATGATTTGTTGTGTTCGAAGAGCAATTTCTGCAGCTTTTTGTGATGGTAATGCAAGGGTTTCATCCATAGCATTAGTATGCAATGATTGAGTTCCACCCAAAACAGCTGATAATGCCTGTAATGTTGTCCTGGTGATATTATTTTCAGGTTGCTGAGCGGTAAGTGAACATCCGGCAGTTTGAGTATGAAATCGCAATTTCCAAGATCGGGGATTTTTGGCATTATATCTGTTTTTTAAATGTCTTGACCAAATTCTTCTTGCGGCCCTGTATTTTGCAATTTCTTCAAAAAAATCCTGATGTGAATTAAAGAAAAAAGATAATCTTGGCGCAAAATCATCTATATCCAGTCCTGCTTCTATTGCATGGTCGATGTATGCAAATCCATTTCCAATAGTAAATGCAAGTTCTTGTGCTGCTGTGGAGCCTGCTTCTCGAATATGATATCCACTTATGGAAATTGTATTATATTTTGGCATATATGTGGTGCAGTATGACATCATATTCGTGATAATTCTCATAGATTCCCTTGGAGGGTAAATCCATTCTTTTTGAGCAATATATTCTTTTAATATATCATTTTGTAGAGTTCCCTGTAATGTATCTTTTGGAACACCCTGTTTTTCTGCTACTACAATATAAAACGCCAATAAAATAATTGCAGGTCCATTTATTGTTTGAGAAACAGAAACTTCCCCCAAATTGATACCTTTAAATAATTTTTCCATATCCCTCAAAGAACAAATTGAAACTCCACACTTTCCAACCTCTCCCAGTGCTAATTCATCATCAGCATCATACCCCATTAACGTTGGCATATCATAAGCAACCGAAAGTCCAGTTTGACCTTGTTTTAACAGAAATTTAAATCGTTTATTGGTTTGATCAGGTGTGCTAAATCCTGAGAATTGTCTCATAGTCCACAGTTTACCACGATACATATTTGCATGTATTCCCCGCGTATATGGGAACTGACCTGGAAAGTTTATTTTCTCAATATAGTCGTTTTCAGAATTTTCCGGATAATATAAGACATCTAAATTTTCCCCAGATAAAGAGTCAAAATTATAATCACGGACTTCCGAATTACTTAGCTCGGTTTTCCAATTTTCTTTTGATTGTTCGAACTTATCAGACATACGTACTTTTCATCTCTGATTTTATAATCTTTTCAATACCTAACGAATGTAAGTTTAAGTCTTCTAACAGTTCTTCTCTTGTTCCATGTTGTATAAACCTGTCCGGTATTCCTAATCTGATGATTTTTATATCGGCCCGTTTATCGTGGATATAATCCGAAACTCCCGAACCAAAGCCCCCATTTACAGCACCCTCCTCAATTGTTATGATAGTTGAATGATCAATGATAATTGTATCTAAGAGTTCATAATCCATGGGTTTTATAAATCTTGCATTTACAAAAGTAGGGGTTAATCCAATTGCCTGCTTTATATTTTCAATAGCAGTTTCAGCAATGTTGACCATACTACCTATTGCTATGACTGCAATTTTATCGCCTTTATTTAATAATTCCCAATTTCCAATTGGTATAATATCAGCATTTTTATTTTCGACAAACGAGATACTGGATCCTTTAGGATAACGAATGGAAAAAGGTCTATTAGAAGTTAAAGCTGTTGCGAGAAGATTCCTTAACTCATTACCATCTTTTGGTGCTGTAACAATTATTTCAGGCAGGGTTCGTAAAAAGACAATATCAAATACACCATGGTGTGTAGGACCATCAGGACCTACTAAACCTGCTCTATCCATACAGAAAATGACTGGAATTTTTTGCAATAAACAATCATGCATTATCTGATCATAAGAGCGCTGGAGGAATGTTGAATATACAGCAACTATCGGTCTTATACCAGCTGCTGACAGTCCTGCTGCATAAGTCACAGCATGTTCTTCTGCTATTCCAACATCAATATATCGATCTGGGTATTTTTTAACGAAATCTGCCATTCCGGTTCCAATTTCCATTGCAGCGGTTATACAATGGAAATTAGAATTTTCATCTGCTAACTGTATCAGAGATTTTCCAAATACTTTAGAATAATTTGGGCTGTTCTTTAAAACTCCATTTCCTGATGTCTGATTTCCGGAGAGACTGTAAAATTTAGTAGAATCAGATTCTGCATTTGAACATCCCTTACCTTTTTTTGTATACACATGTACTAATACGGGTGTTTTCATGTCTTTCACTCCCTGAAATACCTCAATCATATTAGAAATATTATGACCATCTACAGGACCAATATATCTTAATCCGAGTTCTTCAAATAATACACCTGGTGTAAATAATCCTTTAATCCCTTCTTCCGTTTTTCTTAATAATTTACGGATCAATTTAGATGTAGCATTTGACATCTTCCCTGTGATATTCCAAATGTCGTTTCTTACCTTATTATATGTGGGATTTGTTACAACTTTAGTTAGATACCTTGATAAAGCACCTACACTATTTGAAATTGACATTGAATTATCATTCAATACAACTGTCAACTGAGTGCGATGAAATCCAAGATTATTTAACCCCTCGTAGGCCATTCCTCCTGTCATTGCTCCATCGCCGATTATTGCTACAATATTTTCTTTTTTCTTGAGTTTGTCACGAGCATGTGCAAAACCTAATGCTGACGAGACAGAGGTGCTTGCATGGCCAGCGCCAAAAATATCGTGGGGACTTTCATCTCTTTTTAAAAATCCACTAATCCCATCTTTTTTACGTAATGTATTGAATTTTTCACGTCTTCCAGTAATTATTTTATGCGCATAAGCCTGATGCCCTGTATCCCAGATCAGTTTATCTATCGGTGATTTATATACATAATGTAATGCAAGCGTAAGATCAATTACACCAAGCGGAGAAGAATAATGACCGCCAATATCCTGAACAATCTCTTGAATATAATTACTTAACTCAATGGATAATATTTTAAGTTTATCAGGATCTAATGATTTTAAATCCTTGGGTGAATTAATTGTGGATAATATTGAGTTATATTTGGGCATTTACCATTTTAATAAAATATTGATGTATTCGGTGGTCTTCTACTAATTCCGGATGAAAAGTAGCACCAAGATAGTTATTTTTTCGAATTAATATTGGTTCACTATTTAGTTTAGATAAAACTTTAACTGATCCCTTGCAATTTGCTATTATTGGTGCTCTTATAAATATTGCTTTAAACAAAGGGCCTTTGTCCCATTCTAATTGAATATTCTGTTTGAATGAATACTTCTGGCTTCCCCATCCGTTTCTTTTAACAGATATGTTTAAAAATCTTAAAGATTGAATTCTTGAGTCATTTGGCTGATTAGACATCATTATTAATCCTGCACAAGTACCAAACACAGGATTGTTTGTCCCAAAATCTACTAACAGATCATATAAATTATTTCTTTGAATTAATTTTGACAGAGTTGTTGATTCACCACCAGGTATAATCAATCCAGAACAATCCTGTAAATCTTCCGGATACCTTACATAGATATTATCAATTCCGAGGGTTTGTAATATTTTCTGATGTTTTTGATAATCTCCTTGTAAAGCTAAAATGCCAATTTTCAATACCTGTTTACCATCCTCTTTCCTGCAGCCTTTGGGCGGGTGGAATTTCTGATATATCCAGACCCTTCATCGCCTCTCTAAGACCTGATGAAATATTTGCTAATTTATCGGGATCATCAAAATAAGTGACTGCATCTACAATAGATTGCGCTCTTGATTCTGGATCCTCTGATTTAAATATTCCAGAACCTACAAAAACTGCCTCTGCACCGAGCTGCATCATAAGAGCAGCATCTGCAGGTGTAGCAATGCCTCCAGCACTGAAATTTGGAACAGGGAGTTTCCCAATTTTTGCAACCTGCTGAACCAGGGTAAATGGTGCAGCAATTTCTTTTGACCTGCTCATAAGTTGATCATCTTTTAATGTGGATAAATTTAAAATATCATTTTGTATAGTTCTCATATGCCTAACAGCTTCCACAATATTACCTGATCCTGCTTCACCTTTTGTCCTTATCAGAGCAGCTCCTTCTCCTATTCTCCTTAATGCTTCTCCTAAATCCCTTGCTCCGCAGACAAAAGGAATCTTAAAAGGATGTTTATAGATATGATTTGCTTCATCTGCTGGAGTGAGTACTTCACTTTCATCTATGTAGTCCACTTCTAATGCTTCCAAAATTTGGGATTCTACAAAATGTCCTATTCTGCATTTAGCCATTACTGGTATTGATACTGTGTTTTGGATACTTTTAATTAATTCTGGATCTGACATTCTTGCTATTCCACCCTGTTCTCTAATATCAGCCGGAATTCTTTCAAGAGCCATAACAGCCACAGCACCAGAATTTTCTGCTATTTTAGCTTGTTCAGATGTGGTGACATCCATAATTACACCACCTTTAAGCATCTCTGCTAATCCTACTTTAATTTCAAAAGTTCCGGTATTCATATCAATCCTTAATTTTCTCTATTTTAGTCTTAACTTCTTCAATTAAATAATCCGGCGTGGATGCACCTGCTGATATGCCGACTGACTCAGCATTTTTGAACCAGGATGATTTCACATCCTCTCCACAAGTTACCTGAAATGAGTTTTTATTTCTCTCTTTTGCCAGAAGTGTTAATCTTTTTGAGTTAGCACTTGTGAATGAACCAATTATTATCATTACATCACATCTTCCAGCAAGATCTTTTATCTGTTCCTGATTTCTCTTTGTAGGAAAACAAATTGTATTAATAAAATGGAGATCATATACTTTTAACATTAGAATATTGATTATTTTCTGAACATTCTCAATTGATTGTGTGGATTGGCTCACAACACCTGCATATTTCATCTTGTTTAATGCATCAGCTTCAGATGGTGTAGATATTATAATGGGATCGTTAACCTGGCTTGCAATTCCAACAACTTCATCATGCCCGTGGTCACCAATGATAATTATTTTTCTGCCATCTTTTTCGAGTTTAAGCACCTCCTCATGAATTTCATACACTAAAGGACAGGTTGCATCTACAATTTTCATATTTTTCTCTTTGGCTTTCTCCCACACTTTTTTTTTAGTTCCGTGTGCTCTAAACAATATGGGTTGATCTACTGGAACATCTGACAAGGTGTTTACCACATCAATACCTGCACTCGCTAAATCTTCTACAACACGCTCATTATGAACAATATCTCCAAGCATGTACACAGTACCCTTCTCCTGGGAAGTTTCATAAGCAATATCTACTGCATCTCTTACACCAAAACAGTATCCTGCATCTTTTGCTACAATAATATTCATGACCGCAATTCCATTTTGGGTAAGGTAATTCCTTCCTGCCCCTGATATTTTCCTTTTTTATCTTTGTATGAAATTTTACATACATCATCACTTTCAAAAAAGAGAACCTGACAGATACCCTCATTGGAATAAATTTTTGCCGGCAATGGTGTAGTGTTTGAAATTTCTAAAGTTACAAAGCCTTCCCACTCAGGCTCAAAGGGTGTAACATTTACAATAATTCCACATCTTGCATATGTAGATTTTCCAACGCAAATAGTGAGTATGGATCTTGGTATTTTGAAATATTCAACGCTTCTTGCCAAGGCAAAACTATTTGGTGGAACTATACAGATATCTCCTTTAAAATCTATAAATGATTTTTCATCAAAAATCTTTGGGTCTACTATGCTGTTATTAACATTAGTAAATATTTTATATTCATCAGCCACCCTTAGATCATACCCATAAGATGAAACGCCAAAGGAAATTTTTCCATTTCTGACTTGATTTGATTCATATGGTTCAATCATTTCCTTTTCTAATGCCATTTTTTCTATCCAAGAATCGCTCTTAATTGACATCTAAATCCTTTAATTTATTCACTAATATATTTTTTATTTTTTTCATAATGGCATCACTATCACCATAATCTGTTACTGCACCGGCAGCAAATTTATGCCCTCCACCATCAAATTCATGGGCAACATCATTCACTGTAATTCTACCCTTGCTTCTAAATGTTAACTTAGTCTTATTATTTTCACGTTCAATCATTATGACAGAAACTTCAACACCCCTTATGGCTCTTAGGAAATCGCCCAATCCTTCTAAATCTTCATATTTAGCACCACATTCTTTTAATTGTTTTATGGTGATCTCAGCCCAAGCAATCTTGTTTTTGTAGGCAAATTGTGAATTTTCTATAACTTTACCGAGAATCTTAACCTGGGGTAAGGTTCTTTGTTCAAAAATGTTTTTCTGAATATCGAAGATATCCACTCCACTTTCAATTAAATGTGTTGCCATTCTATGTGTATCAGCAGTGGTTGATTCATATCGAAATGAACCGGTATCTGTTACAAGTGAAACATATAATGGGATTGCAATTGAAATTGGTAAAACCTTGTTTTTATAATTTTGCTGTAGATACTCCCAAACCATGAAACCAGTAGCTGGTGCCTTTTCATCAATTATCAGATAGGTAAAATCACCGTCATCGGTATGGGGATGGTGATCGAAACAAAGTACAGGTACATTTTTCTTGGTTAAGCTGCCAATTTCTTTAAGCCGTTCAAAATCACCAATATCAAAGGCAATAACCAGATCACAGGATAAAATCCAATCATTAAACGATTCATCATACACATCTATATGACCAATTGATTCCAAAAATTTATATATTTCTGGTGTTTTGGAAACATTTATTATTTTACATTCTTTCCCTTTATCTATTAAATAGTTGTAAAATGCAAGCTCGGATCCTAATCCATCACCATCAGGATTTACATGCGTTGATAGTAAAATCTGTTTTTTATTTTCTAACAGTTTATTTAAATATTTATAGGATTTATGTATTTCTGTAACCATTTTCTGAGGATAAATTTAATTCTACACTAATAAGGAAACAAAGTGTAGTACGTTCAATAATAAGTTAATTTGGGACTATTAAAACAGGACATTTTGCATGTTTAGTAACATTTTCTGTTGTAGAGCCTAATAAATAATCCATTAGACCTTCATCTCTTTTTGTTCCCATTACAATCAAATCCACTTTAGATTCTATGGCAAATTTTAGAATTTCTTTATATGGAGTTCCTTCCCGCAAAATTATTTCTGTATTAATATCATTAGCTTCCATCTTTGTTAAGGATGCCTTAATTTCAGATTTTGCTTCTACGGCAATTTTCCGGAACTTATTTTGGATATCTGTTACACTTACACGCAACATTTCCATCTCATTTTTATCTATAAACTCTTCATGTACATTCAGAATGGTAATTTTTGAATTAAATTGATGGGCAATTTGAACTGCTTTTTTGGTAGCATGTTCTGCGTTTGGACTTAAGTCAGTGGGTACTAAAATTTGTTTAAACATAATTAACTCCTAAAAATAAATATATGTTATTATAATAAATACTGGCAATAAAATTATACTTGAGTATACCAAAAATCCAAAAAAACTGGGCATTTTAATTTGATTTTCTTCAGCAATGCTTTTTACCATGAAATTCGGTGCGTTTCCGATATATGTCATAGCACCCATAAAAACAGCTCCACAAGAAATAGCCAGCAAGGTTGAATAATATTCAGTCATTAACAAGGACGCATCCCCACCTGCTGTATTAAAAAATACAAGATATGTCGGTGCATTATCTAAAAAACTTGATAAAAATCCAGTTAACCAGAAATACATCTTATTAACCGGATTCCCTGTTTCCGGATTCATTACTACATTAAATAATGCAGACATTGCACCATCATTTCCAGCTTTCAATATTGCTATTGCAGGAATTATTGTAATAAATATACCTGCAAATAATTTTGCTACTTCTTTTATTGGAAACCATGTAAAACCGTTGGCTTTTCTAAATTTTATATCTGTCATTTTCCAACTGACAACTGTAATAACCAATAATAAAATATCCCGCATAATATTTTGAAGTTTTAAATGTATTCTGCCCAGGTTGATATCAATTCCCGGTTTCCAAAAACCACTCAATAATACACTGAATACTATGCATACTATTAATATAAAATTAAACTTACCATTAAAGCTGAGGGGTTGATTGGATTTTAAGGGCATTTCTTTAAATTCTTTTCGAAAATAGTAATTATCTATAATAAAAAATAAAATCAACAAAAGTACTACGACTATGAGCATTGGAAAAATTAATGCTTTTGTTGTCCAAAAGAAACTAACACCCTGGAGAAAACCCAAAAATAATGGTGGATCACCTAAAGGTGTTAGAGATCCTCCTATATTTGCAACAAGAAAAATGAAAAATATGATTATATGGACATTTTTACGTCTCCAATTATTGGCTCTAATCAATGGTCTAATCAATAGCATTGCAGCCCCGGTTGTTCCCATCCAGGAAGCAAGGACTGTACCTGTTATTAACATGATTAAATTTGTTTTAGGTTTGCCAACTATTGTGCCTTCTACTTGTATTCCGCCGCCAACGGTGTATAGTGACAAGAGTAATATTATAAAAGGTAAATATTCTAATAATAATACGTGAAGTAATTCATATACAGCTGTGTTAAGACCATAAGATATTGAAAAGGGAATCAAGAATAATGCAGCCCAGAAAAATGATATCTTACCAAAATTGTGATGCCAAAATGATGGAGCAACTAAGGGTGTAATTGCAATGGATAATAATATACCAATAAATGGTATGATACTGTATAATTGGAGAATTTTCCCATCTACACCATGACCTGCACTTCCATCCCCGGCATTTATTATTCCAATTAAAAACGGAAGTATAAAATAGATGTATCTTTTCATATTAATCCTGAATTAATAAATTGTCAAATTGAGTAAAATTAAAGGAACAAATATAAGTAGTTAAGAGTAGATTTACTGAGCAAATGTTAACATTAATTATCACAATTCTTATAATAATTGTTGCTGTATTTTCTATGGCAATAGGTGTATTATTCAATTATAAGGAACTTACAGGTTCTTGTGGCGGTGAAGATAAGGATTGCACATGTAATAAAATTCAGCAAAACATTTGCCGTTTGAAATTAAATCTTACTGAATCTTAACATATTTATCTGCATTTTCTGACAACAATAATTTCTTTGTATCTCCAACTTTTTTAATGAATATTGCTTCAGTATTTTCCAGTTGATTAACCAATTCCATTCCCCGTTTATCCCCAAGAACCATGAGCCCGGTTGCAAGAGCATCTGCAGTTGCACAGTCATTTGATAAAACTGTTATACTTAATACATTGTTTTCTACCGGATACCCAGTTTTTGGATTAATTGTGTGAGAATATATCTTATCATTATACGTAAAATAATTCCTGTAATTTCCACTTGTAGCAATTGCTTTATCACTTACTTCAGCTATAATCAGTATTTGTCCAATTTCTTCTGTTAGATCAGGATTCTGAATCCCAATTTTCCATAAATTTTCATTTAATTTTCCTGAACAATACACCTCACCTCCAATTTCAACCATAAAATCAGTATAGCCATTACTTTGTAATAATTGACTCACTCTGTCGACACCAAACCCTTTTGCAACAGCGCTGAAATCTAACTTTACGTCAGGATGAAGTTTAACTAAAAATTCTTTTTTAAGAATTAATTTGTTTAATCCAACCTTTTTGAGAGTTTTAAATATAATTTCGTGTTGAGGGGGTAAACTTACGTAATCCTTATTACCAAAACCCCATAATTCCACTAAAGGATAAACTGTCGGATCAAAACTTCCGTCCGTTAAATTATAGATTTCTTTACTCAAATTGAATAATTTTATAAATTCGTTAGATGGTTTGAACGTCTCTTTACTCCTATTAAATTGTGAAATCTCACTGGCATCAAGATAGGTAGAAAAATAATCATTTATCACTTTTAAAAGGGAGTCAATTTCAATTTGTAATAGATTTATATCATTACTGCCAAACGATCCATTTAATATAATATTATAAGTAGTTCCCATAGTATATCCAGTGAAATTCGTTGAGTTAATTTTCCCACAAGAACTAAAAAGAATCAGTAAACAATATAAAAAGGCCGATGGATTACATCGACCTTTCTCCACAAAATATTTCAATTTTAATCTAACCAAATTTATCATAAGCGATCATATCTTCTTCAACACCTAAATCATACAACATATTTTCTGCGGCGGATATCATTGGTGGTGGACCACACATATAATACTCAATTTCTGTAGGATCATCATGATTTGATAAATATTTATCATAAACAACTTGATGTATAAATCCGGTTGCTCCATCCCAATTATCTTCTTCCATAGGTTCAGAAAGTGCAAGATGAAATGAAAAATTAGGGAATATTTCTTCAATTTGCTTGAAATCTTCCCAATAAAACATTTCTCTTAATGAACGTGCACCATACCAAAATGATACTTTCCGATCTGTTTTTAAAGTATGAAACAAATGGAATAAATGAGATCGTAAAGGAGCCATCCCTGCCCCGCCTCCAATGTAAACCATTTCACGATCAGTTTCCTTAATATAAAATTCTCCAAAAGGTCCTGAAATAGTGACTTTATCTCCAGTATTGAGTTGAAAAATATAAGATGAAGCAACCCCGGGAGGGACATCATTCCATAATGGTGGAGGTGGAGTTGCTATCCGTACATTCAGCATAATTCGGTTACCTTCAGCAGGATGATTTGCCATTGAGTAAGCTCGAAATACTTCTTCATTATTTTCTGTCTTTAAATCCCAAATTTTATATTTATCCCAATCCGGATGATACTCTTCCTGAACTTCAATAGTATTAAAATTCATATTAAATTTTGGAATATCAATTTGTATATATCCTCCGGATTGAAAATTCAATACTTCACCTTGGGGCAACTCTAAAACCAGTTCTTTAATAAATGTGGCTACGTTTTCATTTGATTTGACTGTACATTCCCATTTACGGATGTTAAGGAATTCTTCAGAAATTTTGATTTCCATATCTTCACGAACTTTGACTTGGCATCCTAACCTCCAATTGTCTTTAGCATCAGAACGAGAAATATGCGATAGTTCTGTTGATAATATTTGACCGCCACCCTTCAGAACCTGGCATTTACACATAGCACAAGTACCTCCGCCGCCACAAGCTGATGGAAGAAAGATAGAATTTGATGATAATGCATTTAATAAGGTCTGCCCCGGATTTATTTTTATACTGTTCTCATAATCATCATTTATTAAAATGTTAACTTCACCCCTGGGAAGTAGTTTCCTCTCAGCGAGTGTAAGTACAGTAACTAGTATTACTATAACCAATGTAAAAACCAGAACACTACTAATAATTGGTAAATAGACACTCATATTTTAAAGATTAATTCCTGAGAATGATAAATACGCCATAGAGATTAATCCGGTTAAAATCATAGTAATTCCTATACCTCTTAATCCATTTGGTACATTAGAATACCTTAATCTATACCGAATTGCTGCCATTGTGACTATTGCCATTGCCCATCCTGTACCAGTGCTGACTCCATAAACACAGGATTCAACAAAATTATATCCACGTTCATTCATTAATAATGATGCACCGAGTATTGCACAATTTACAGCGATCAGAGGGAGAAATATTCCGAGAGCATTGTATAATTTTTGACTAAACTTATATAATGTCATCTCAACTAATTGAACCATAGCAGCTATAGTTGCTATAAAGGTAATAAATGTTAAAAATGATAAATTAATTTCATTTAATTGAGATAAACCTATCCAGCTTAACGCACCTGCATCCAGTAAATAATTTTTAATTACATAGTTGATCGGCACGGTTATTCCGTTAACTACAATAACTGCAAGACCTAATCCTATTGAGGTTTCAACTTTTTTAGATATGGCCAGGAAGGAACACATACCCAGAAAATAAGCCAAGAGTATATTCTCAACAAATATTGCTTTAGTTGCAAGATTTAAATAATGTTCTAATATTTCCAATTATTCCTCTGTATTACCTGTGATTGTCCCCTGAAGCCACGCTATTAAGCCCAATACTATAAATGCACCAGGAGCAAGCAACATTAATCCATTATTAACATAACCATTCTTATATACTAAATCAGGCAAAATATCATAGCCAAAGATGGAGCCACTCCCTAATAATTCTCTAAAAAAGGATACACCAATTAATATGATGCTATAACCAAATGCATTACCAAATCCATCTTTAACAGAATCCCATAAATCATTTTGCATTGCAAACGCTTCTGCTCTTCCCATAATTATACAGTTTGTTATAATTAAACCTACAAAAACTGTCAGCTGTTTACTTATATCATACAAATATGCCCGTAATACTTCATCCACCAAAATAACCAAGGAAGCGATAACTGTGAGCTGAATAATGATCCTTACTTTTGAGGGTATCAATGCTCTTATCAATGATATAACAAAATTAGAGCAGGTTAATACAAATGTAACAGAAATTGCCATTGCAATCGCTGTTTCCAATTTAACAGTCACTGCAAGGGCGGAACATATTCCCAAAACTTGTTTGGTAATAGGATTATTATGAATCAGCGGATCGGTAAATATACTTTTTGCTTTCATATTATTTTATTTTAAATTGATAAATGGAAGATATCTTTCCAGATCGTTGTACAAAAATTTAGTTAATCCACTGCACGTCATTGTAGCACCACTAATTCCATCTACTTTATGTTCTAAATCACTCCCAGATGCTACACCCTTTACAACTTTAATAGAGGTTAATTCACCTGTTTTATTGAAAATTTTCTTTCCTGAAAAATTGGATTGAAACCATTCTTTATCAACTTCTCCTCCCAGTCCAGCTGTTTCTTTATGTTTATAAAATGTAATCCCCTTCACTGTATTTAAATCAGTTGCAAGGGCAATATAACCATATAAAGTTGACCAAAGTCCTTTACCAGAAATCGGAAAGATATATGCTTGTAAAATATTGTTCAAACGAAATTCGTAAATTGGGAGATATTCAGTTTGATGGAATTCATAATTCAATTGACCAGTTGATTTATTTTCCAATACAGTTACATCATCCATAGATAATTTTGTATTATTACCATCTAACGAAATTACTTTTTCCTGAATAACAGAATTATAGGAAGTTACTATATCTTCAGAATTCATCCCGGAAAGGTCCATACCAACACATTTAAGGACATTTTTCTTTCTGTCTACTTCTATATTAAAATCTTGTAAATCAGATAAAGTTGTTGATGTTATTGAAAGCAGAAATGCTGCAATAATAGAAATTAATAACACAAATCTATATGTTTGGAAATCAGTGTGCATATCTAGATTGTCTTTTCCTAATATGTTTCTGTATAATAAAATAATCAATCAGAGGTGCAAAGGCATTTGCAAATAAAATTGATAACATCATTCCTTCCGGATATGCAGGATTAATTGCACGAATAATAACAACTAGAAAACCTATAAGAAAACCATATATCCATCTTCCAGGGTTGGTATGCGCACCAGTTACCGGTTCAGTCGCCATATAAACCATACCAAATGCAAACCCTCCCATAACAAAATGATAATGAGGGGGTAACGATAACATAGGATTTGTACTATGTTCTGCTAATTGATTTGTCAGGAATGCGGTGAATATCATTCCCAGGATTACTCCCGACATAATTCTCCAGTTTCCGATTCTTGTAATCAATAAAAAGAAACCGCCAAGAAGGCATGCCAATGTTGATGTCTCTCCAATTGAGCCAGGTATAAATCCGTAAAACATATCTAAAAATGTAAAATTATCATTTAGTAACTGTAATGCAGTTGTTCCTTGTTCTGATGCTGCCGTCAGGAGTGGTGTAGCTGCTGAAATACCATCAACCTTCCACACCAAATCACCAGAAATTTGTGCCGGATAGGCAAAAAATATAAATGCCCTTGCTACCAAAGCTGGATTAAATATATTATACCCTGTTCCTCCAAAAATTTCTTTCCCAATTACAACACCAAAGGATGTAGCTACTGCAACCATCCATAAAGGAATCGTAGGTGGCATTACCATCGGTATTAGCATCCCAGTAACTAAAAATCCTTCATTCACTTCATGTTTTCTGACGATCGCAAATAAGATTTCCCATAATCCACCCACACTATAGGAAACAATTATAATCGGAACAACAACTTGTAAACCGATAATAAAGTTATCAAAAATTGCCCTATTCGGATCTTGTTGGTATCCAACATTAAAAATACCAAATAATATGACGGGAATCATTGCAATTACAACAAACACCATTGACCTCTTCAAATCAATGGCATCACGGATATGTGGAGCATCGGAGGTTTTAGTGTCAGGTGTATAGAGAAAAGAATCTATCATATCATAGATAGGATAATATTTTTCTAATTTCCCCCCAATATCAAAATGTGGTTTTAATTGATCCAGTTTTTTACGCAGCAATTGAAATTATCCTTCCATCTCTATAAAATCTAAGCCATCATTGATCACACGATGTACTGGAAATTTTGATTGGCATACAAATGAACACAATGCAAAATCTTCCGGATCACATTCATAAATACCCAATTGTTCCATTTCTTCAATATCCCTTGCAAGGATACTTTTAACAAGATACTGTGGTAGTATATCCATTGGTAATACATTTTCCCAGTAGCCAAATGGAATGATCGCTCTTGGTGATCCATTTTTTGAAGTGTTTAATGACCATTCTGATCTTAATTTGAATTTTGATAAAAATGTATTTGATAGTGAGTATTTGTTAAATCCTGGTTTAATCCAACCCAAAAATTCCCTATCCCCTCCTTCAGGAATTACTGTGATTTGTGAATCATAATAGCCAAGACCATTACTTTTTTTAGTTTTTTCTCCGGTTAATATATCTCCAGAGATAATACGACAGTCTCCGGAATCCAGCTTGTCATTCAAAACTGAATCTAAACTAGTATTTCTCCTAACTTTTAAATAGGAAGGTGATTTTACTTTTTCACCGGATACTGTAATATATTTATAGACTTGAGGTTTTCCTGTTAATAGCTGGTTACCAATGGACATTAAATCCTGTATATCAATATACCAAATCAGTTCACCGATTTTTATTGGGTCAATATGGTGAACTTGTATCCCAATATTCCCCGCTGGATGTGGACCTGAAAAGGTATGTAATTCCACATTATTTAAGCTATGCAAGTTATCATTCATATTGTGATTCGAAATTGATAAATTGATGTTCCCTTCAGTCAATTTAGTCATTGCATTTATCCCCGCCTGTAATCCGGTAGAATTTTGTTCAATAAGAAAATCGATATCAGGTGCGTGTGGTGCTGTATTAAATCCAGATACAAAAATAGATTTTGGTGAATCCATTGGATTAGCAATTTTTGAATATGGTCTCTGTCTAATGTATGTCCAGGCACCTGATGTTGTTAACTCATTAATCAGAGTAGTTTTTTCGATCTTTAGAATATCATTGTCTGAATATACATTAAATTCAGAAAAATTTTCTTCACCATAATTGTTTTCAATGCTTATTTTTTCAATTATCCGTCTTGGTCCAAATTTAATGGACTTAATATATCCAGTTGAAGGAGATGTAAATTGAACATCTGGAAAATTTTTATCGATAAATAAAGGTGCTCCTGTTTTAATAAAGTCACCCTCCTTTATTAATAATTTGGGTTTTATTCCTTTAATTTTGTGTGGGTGTATTATAATTGAAGCAGGTTCAGAAAATTTTACTACTATTTTTTTTGGCTTTCCTGCCAATGGTATATTATGACCTTTTTTTATTTTAAAGTCTACCATTAGAATTCTTTTCTTCTTTGTTTTCTAGTCTCGTATCTATTTTTACCTTGAGAGAATCTTCTCTTTTCAATATCGGAATTTGGGATAACCTGTTGTACTTTAACTGGTTTGCCATTTTCATTAATCGCAACAAAAGTAAGGTATGCTGAAGCAGTATGTTTGACGTTTCCAGTTAATCTATCTTCAGATTCAATCCGGACACCCACTTCCAATGATGATTTTCCACAATAATTCACGGAAGATTTTAAAATGAGAATATCACCGACTTTGGCGGGTGCAAGAAAATCCAACCTGTCCACAGATGCAGTTACAACTTGTTTCCTGGTATGTTTGGCTGCGGTCATTGCAGCACAAATATCCATTAAATGCATAACTCTCCCGCCGAGTATATTTCCAATTATATTCGCATCATTGGGGAGGACTATTTCATGCATAACAACCTGAGAATCCTGAACAGGTCGATTAACCACCGTAATTAAACTCCAATCATGATTAAAATAGAAGATTCAATAAATCTATATAGCGGATTCCAATTTATGATAAGTAATGTAGTAGGGATAACACAGACTAATATTGCACCTAAAATTGCAGGATGTGCATTAATTGGTTCCGTGTCATTAGAAGAATGTTCAAAATACATACTTTTTGCGATTCTAAAATAATAAAACAATGACATAACAGTATTTATTATTGCAATCATCGCTAACCAATAAAACTGATGACTTGAAATCAAAGCAGAAAATAAATATACTTTGCCAATAAAGCCGGCAGTGGGTGGAATTCCAGTTAATGATAAAAGGAATATTACCATTGATGCTCCAATTAAGGGAGATTTTTTACCTAATCCGTTAAAATCTTCTACGTTGTGTGCATCTAATGTATTTGCAGCGAATATTGCCACAAAAAATGCACCTAGATTCATAAATACATAAATTAAGAGATAAAACATAACTGCAATAATTGCACTGTTCGATGAAATACAGACTGCCATAAGCATATATCCTGCATGAGCAATACTGGAATATGCTAACATTCTTTTTACATTGTCCTGTTGGAGAGCAAGAATATTACCTACAGTCATTGTCACTGCAGATAATACTGCCACAATTGAAGTCCAATCTACCCCAGAAACACCGCTTAACACACCAGCATTTATATCAGTAAACATCATAGAAAATACTCTAATCAACAGCGCAAATCCAGCTGCTTTAGGTGCAACCGAGAAAAATGCTGTGATTGGTGTTGGTGCTCCTTCATAAACATCCGGAGACCAATAATGGAACGGAACCATGGCAATCTTATATCCAAATCCTGCAAGTATCATCACGATGGACATATAAATTATAAAGGGATCTTCCATTCCGATTAATGATTGATGTATTCTGTAAATATCTGTTGACCCTGCATATCCATACAACCAGCTCATACCATATAACATTAACCCGGAGGCAAATGCTCCGAAAATAACATATTTCAATGCTGATTCATTTGATTTCCTGTCAGATTTCAGCATGCCTGCAAGGATATATGAAGAAATACTGACTGTCTCGATTGCAAGAACAATCATTAATAAATTTGTGGAGGATGCCATTAAAAATAATCCAAATAGTAGAATTAAAATTAATCCATAGTATTCACCTTTAAATATTCCTTCCAGCTCTTTTGTATATCTCGAAACAATTACAACAAGTGCGGTAGCAATGAGAAATAACCATTTAAAGAAATGTGAAAATGGGTCAAGGGTAATCATACCCATAAATAGAGACATTTGGTACCCTTGACTTAAAAATAAAAGGAACCCAGCACCTATTATTCCAAAAACAGTAAAATGAAAAGTATAATATTTTAGTTCATTACTAAGATCACTCAGGAATACAAATAATGCAATTACTACTAGGAATAATTCAGGTAAAAAGTAAATAAGACTGGAAAGATTACTCAATTTATCTCATCCCTAATAATGATGAGGCATTTTGTATAGTATCAATTAGATTATCCATCGTTGGGCTAATCATATCCAATAACGGTGCTGGATACACTCCTAATATGATCACAATAATTGCCAATGGTACCAAAGTTACAAGTTCCCTGCCAGACATATCCTGGAGGGAATTATAATTTTCATTTAATTTTCCGAAAAACATATGCTGATAGGCTCTAAGAAAATAAATTGCATTTAATAAAATTCCAAGTGTTCCAATGATTGTTAACGTTTTGAATACACTGAACCCGCCAAGAAAACACATCGCTTCACTGATAAATCCGGATAAAGCAGGAAGACCAAGTCCTGCAAAGAATGCAAGTGCTACGAATCCGCCATAAATGGGGAGTTTTGAATTTAATCCGCCAAATCCAAGCTCACCACTCTTTTCATGATCTTTTGGATAAATTATATAACGATGGTGTGCTCTGTCATAAATAACACCCACCAAAAGGAATAGCATTGCAGTTATAGTGCCGTGATTAAACATCTGCATCACAGCGCCATTAATACCAGCTTCTGCTCCTGACCGGTTTACGCCAATAATTGCAGCCATACCCAGTAAAACATATCCCATATGACTAATTGATGAATATGCTACCATCTTTTTCAAATCTACTTGAGCGATAGCATTTGCAGCACCCCAAATTATATTGATAACACCAAGTACTGCTAATGCTGTAGCAAAATTAAATACTTCATCCGGTAATAAGGGGTAGCTGATCCTGAGCAATCCATAAGTTCCCATCTTCAGTAATACACCGGCAAGGATTACTGATACGGCAGTTGGTGCTTCTACGTGAGCCAGCGGCAACCATGTATGAAATGGGAAAATGGGGACCTTAATTGCAAACCCAATAAATAATGCAAGCCAAATCAAATATTTAAGTGGGAATCCCCACACAATTGCATCAATTGAGGGGGCAGTCTGGATCAATGTAATTAAATTAAAAGTATGTGGATCTGAATAGAAATACAATGCAAGCATGGCTAACAGCATAAATACAGATCCAAACAAAGTATATAGGAAAAACTTAATTGCAGCATACATTCTTTGTGGTCCACCCCATATACCAATTAAAAAATACATTGGAAGAAGCATCACTTCCCAAAAAACATAGAACAGGAAAAAATCCAATGAAACAAATACACCCATCATTCCCGTGTCCAATAATAAAAACAAAGAAAAATATCCCAAAACAGATTTATTGATATTCCAACTTGCAATAACACAAATAAATGACAGTAACGATGTCAAAAATACCATTGGCATGCTTAATCCATCAACACCGAGATAGTACTCAATATTAAATTTAGAAATCCAGGAATATTTTTCTTCAAATTGGATTCCGCCTGTTGAATCATAATTTAATACAAGCCATATAGTTAATAATAATTGGATCCCGGTTGAAGCAAAAGCAATCCATTTGTATAAATTATCATTCTTCTCTTTCCTTAAATAGGCGAGAAGAACCATTAGACCTGCTCCAATTGATGGTATAAAAATTAATAACGTCAGTATATTTGTCATATTATGTCCTGATTAAATATTTTGAAATATTAAGAAAATTATTATCAAACCAACAGTTCCACTTAATACATAATTTTGAATGACTCCGGTTTGTGTTAACCTCAGTTTTTTACTGGTAAATTTAGTTAAATTGGCAAAACCATCTACTATTTTCTGGTCAAGCCAATGATAGTCAGAATATCCTGATAATTTGGATATTTGGAGTGTAATCCAACCCCAGCCATTTATAAATATTCTATCGTAAAACTCCCAATCGATCCATGAAAATATTTTTGTAAGCTGTAAAAATGGCTTATAAAGGAATAAATTATAAATTTCATCAATATAAAATTTATTAAACGATAAATTGTATAATCCTATTGTATTCAGGATTCTCGCTAGTGAACCTGCATCTATCTTTTTAAATAAATATACAAAAATAGATAGGAGTATTCCCAATGCAGCAACGATGAGTGAAATAATCATAGCAGGATTGTGGGCATGGTGAATTGCTTCAGTAACTTGTTGCGTGTTAAGTCCTGCAAAATTTTCTGACATTGGAATTAATCCTGTAAACCATCCATCAGCGTGGAAAGGATTAATATGCGGCAAGGTAAATACTAAAGCAAAACTCAGCACTGAGAGTAATATTAACGGGAATGTCATTGCCAAAGGTGATTCATGTATCTGCTCTAACACTTTTTTGTCCTTTGGATTCCCATGAAAAGTCATAAATATCAATCGAAACATATAAAATGCTGTAATGATTGCGGCTCCGAATCCTGCGATTGGTAGTAGAATTGTCCATCCATGGTGATGGTGAAAATATCCCAATGTCCCCGCAAGTATTGCATCTTTAGAGAGAAATCCAGAAAATAGAGGAATACCGGATATTGCCAGAGTTGCTACCAACATTGTCCAATATGTAATTGGCATCTTAGAATTAAGTCCGCCCATATTTCTCATATCCTGCGGGTCTGTTGCATGGTCATCTAATTTATGCAGGCTATGATGCATGGCATGAATTACTGAACCACTATTCAAAAACAGACATGCCTTAAACATTGCATGAGTTACAAGATGGAAAAATGCAGCCTGATAAGCACCTACGCCCAAAGCCATTATCATATATCCTAATTGACTTACAGTTGAGTATGCAAGTACTCTTTTAATATCATTTTGTGTGATAGCAATAATTGCTGCCATCAATGCGGTTATTGCGCCAATAACTGCTATAAATTGTAATGCATCGGGGGTAAGAAATGAAAATATTCGGATGACCATATACACTCCTGCCGCAACCATTGTCGCAGCATGGATTAGTGCACTAACCGGTGTAGGTCCTTCCATAGCATCTGGAAGCCAGATATGCAACGGAAATTGGGCAGATTTACCGACAGCACCCATGAATATCAATATTCCTGCAACTGTCAATAAGACTTGATTCCCATCAAAATAACCAATCCTCACTGCTTCAGAAATATCCAGAATATTAAATGATCCAACATGAAAAAATAAAATCATAATACCAATGAACATTCCGATATCCCCAACTCTGTTGGTAAGGAATGCTTTTTTACAGGCATTTGCTGCAGAATCCTTTTCAAACCAGAATCCAATCAAAAGATAAGAACTGAGTCCAACCAACTCCCAGAAAACATACATCATTATCAAACTATCAGCAAGAACAATCCCATTCATTGAAAATGTAAATATTCCCAAATATCCAAAATATCGTGAATATCTTTTATCACCTCTCATATATTCAATGGAATACAGATGAACAAGAAAGGAGATTAGAGAAACCACAGTAATCATCAATGCTGCAATATGATCAATATGGAAACCTAATTCAACGAGAAAGTCACCTGAAGTAAACCATACTGTAGAAACTTCAAGAATAGTTCCTGAGCCAGTATATACTGCATTCAATGATACACTTGCAGACAATGCCAAAACAATACCCATAATAATCAAGGAAATGAAATGTGTATTTCTCCCGAGTATTTTTCCAAAAAATATTTGGTAAATAAATGATAATAAAGGTAGAAATAGAATTAATATTGTTATTGTGGTTGTGTTTTCCATCATCCTTGCATTAAATCTGCTTTATCTACATTCACAGTTTCATAATTCTTATATAAATTTATAATAATTGCCAATGCAACCGCTGCTTCTGCTGCTGCAATTACAATGATGAAAATAGTGAAAATCTGTCCGTCTAATGACTGCATTCCAGAAAACCTGTTAAATGCTACAAAATTTAAACCTGATGCATTTAGAATTAATTCTATACCCATAAGTATTGCCACAGCATTTCGCCTAGTCATCACTCCATAAACTCCTAAAGAAAATAAAATTGAACTTATTGTTAAATATGAGTATAAGCTATCCAATTTATCCCCTTCTAGATAATAACGCTGCACCAATCAATGCACCAAGTAGTAATACAGATACAACTTCAAATGGTAATAAATATTCATTTAATATCATATCACCAATTTTTGTCACGGTTGCATCCACTTTTGTTATTTCACCAATTGGCCATTCTGTACGCATTGCAACAGATACAACCAATCCCAATAATATCATTCCAAAAAATGACCCAATAAATTGACCACGGCTTGAATGGCTGATATCTGGGTTCGCAATTTTGGAAGTTAACATCACACCGAAAATTATCAATACCAATATTCCACCAACATAAATAATAACTTGTGCAGCAGCCAAAAAATCAGCAAATAGAAAAATGTATAAGCCTGCAACACCGAATAACGTAAACAATAATGCTACAGCAGAATGAATAAGACGGATTGAAACAACAACCCAAAATGCTGATGCGACAGTAATGGCAGCAATTAGATAAAATCCTATTTCAGCCATTAATTAATTCTCCCTTATTTTTTTTAAAACCGATTCAACCTCATCATTAAATTTGCCTTGGCTTTCAAGCACATTTTTAATATCATCAGCAATTTCGTTTGGTGATTTACCTGCTCTTTCCGAGCCAACGAATGTTTTCTTTGCAATACCTCTAGTAACACGATCAGAAATATCATTCAACATCTTAATATCAAGTTTTATTGGCTTTGTGGTATCTTGGGCAGACTCCTTTTCTTCTGAACCAGTTCCCATTTCAGTGGATTCCTCAATTGTAGAAGTAGATTGTACATCAACATCTTTAACCGATTCATTTTGCGCTTCAGGCTCTCCTGCATCCGGATTATCCATTAAGGGTTGAGATGCAATCATTTCCATTAAATTATCAAAATCAGGTTTGTATTTCTTGAAATTATCTAAGTCTGTCTTTATCATTTCAGCTGCTTTTTCAGGAGTCTGATTCTGTCTAATTGCCCTCATAAAAGCACGTTTCGCCAATCCCCGTGTTGGTTTATCGTCTATCTCGTCAATAGGTCCAAAATTTGGCTTAGGTCCAGTAGGCTTAGATTTCTTTTCAACTTCTTTTTCAACTTTGTCAGTATCGTCAGATTCTTTAGATAATTGTTCAATCTCACTTACTCTATTCGCACTATCCTTCTTTTCTTTAACTTTCTCACGTTTTTCAATATATCCTTCACCACCCGCTTCGATAATTTCTTCATCTGTAGCCACGCCAAATTCGTAGATCAGATAGTTCCGTTCTCTTTGACTAAATTCATAATCTATCTCATGTCTTTCAGAATTTGGTCCGCCAACCATATAAATACATTCTTCAGGGCATGGATATACACAGAGATTACAGTAACAACACTCTGACATATCTATGGAAAATCTAGGTACTATCATTTTCTTTTGTGTATCATTGATAGTCATTCCGCAGTCATAATCAGATCCTTTTGGTGGTTTTACCACATCAATCTTTATACAATCTACAGGGCAAGCTCTCTCACATTGAAGACATCCAATACAATCATCAATATCAACCTGTAAACGGGACCGGATCAGGTTATATTCACTATTATCATGTCCAATATTTCTATCAGGGATTGGCCATTTTTCGTGCGGATACTGTAATGTAGCGTTTAGTTCTTTTCTTTTATTAAAGTGATGATAAGAGATATTCATCCCTGAAATTAGAGTTTTAATACCGTTATATATATTATGTAAATATTCCTGCATAAATTCCTGTTAAAAAATTAGCTCCCAAATACTCACTGAAATTAAATTCACCATTGCAAAGGGAATTAATACTTTCCAGCAGATATACATAAGCTGGTCAACTCTCAATCTGGGAAATGTCCATCTCACCCACATCATTAAAAATATCAACAATGCTGCCTTTAAAAATATCCAAATAATGCCCCAAAAAGTACCATCAAAAAAAGTTAATGTTGACGTGATATTCAGGTATCCAAATGATATTGTATCAATAGTGGATGTTAATAAATGTATAGGTGAAAGCCACCCACCTAAAAATAATATGGATGCAATGATACTGATAATTAACATATGTGCATATTCACTCAGGAAAAACAGTGCCCACCTAAATCCAGAATATTCAGTCATCCAACCAGCAACCAATTCAGATTCCGCTTCCGGGATATCAAATGGAGCACGGTTTGTTTCTGCCAATGCCGATATAAAAAATATGAAAAATCCGATAAATGTAAACGGACTATGTATAATCAGCCATCTGTTTTCTGACTGCCAATTCACAATTTCACCGAGGTTTAAACTCCCAGCAATTAAAACGGCTAAGAGCACTGTTAATCCTGCAGGTATTTCATAACTGATTATCTGTGCTGCTGATCTCATCGCACCATATAAGGACCATTTATTATTTGAACTCCATCCAGCAATAATTATTCCTACTACACCAACGGAACCCATTGCGAGAACATAGAGAATCCCAATATTAAAATCTGAAATAACTACTCCATCAGAAAATGGAACACCAATAAATGTTAGAAAAGCTGCTGTAAAAATGATAAATGGTGCAAGGATCATTAACTTATTGTCTGCATCAGCAGGAATAGTATCTTCTTTTACGAGTAATTTAACAGCGTCTGCAATGGTTTGTCCAATTCCACCCCAGAACTTTTTACCTCCTTTAAATCCAAAAATGCCAACTTCCATTGGACCAAGCCGGTCCTGCATAAAGGCAGATACTTTTCTTTCAAAATATACTGCTACCATAGCATTTATTGCCATCAATAAGAAAACAACTGTTCCAGGAATTAAAACAACCAGTATGAATACCAATTCCCAACTGAATTGAGGTAATATCTCAAGTAATTTGGTCATTAAATTGGAAGTGAGAGAGTTCATCTGTCTATTTCTCCCAAAACAATGTCAAGGCTACCTAGTATGGTAATTATATCTGAAACCATCCAACCATGTGAAATTTCATTTAAAACTGACAAATTGCAAAAACAGGGTGACCGCATTTTAACTCTTTTGGGGATGGGTTTTCCATCGCTAATGATATAAAAGCCCAGATCGCCTCTGGCAGTTTCATATCTACTGTAAATTTCTCCCTCTTTGGGTCTTACCTTTTTGGGTCGGGCTTCATGAACATCACCTTCCGGTAAATTTTCAATTGCCTGTCTGATTATTTTAATACATTCGGTTAATTCTAGAATACGAACATAATAACGATCCCAACAATCACCGACTGTTCCCATTTTTCCTTCACCTACAGGTATATCAAAATCAAACCTGTTATATATTGAATAAGGTTCATCAATTCTTAAATCCCATTTGACACCGGAAGCACGTAAGTTTGGTCCGGACACTCCATAGTTCAAAGCTACCTCCGAAGTTAGAGGGCCTACATCAGCAGTTCTTTCGATAAAAATTTTATTCCCTGTAAGGATTTGATTATATTCAGGAATCTGAGATTCAAAATAATCCAAAAATTCAATAGTTTTTTCGATAAAATTTGGAGGGAGGTCATGAGATAATCCTCCGACCCAGATATAATTATATAGCAAGCGGGCTCCACATAAAGTTTCAAATAGATCCAGTATTCTTTCCCTGTCTCTGAAAGTCCAGGTGAATGGAGTAATCGCTCCAACATCCAGTCCAAATGTACCAATTGCCATTAAATGACTTGCAATTCTTTGAAGCTCAGAAATAATCACACGAATATATTCAACTCGCTCAGGCAATTCAATATCCAGAAGTTTTTCAACTGCAAGTGCAAAACCGTGATTCATATGCATGGATGCGAGATAATCACAACGATCTGTAAATGGAATGCATTGTTCGTAAGTCAGGTTTTCACAATGTTTTTCGAAACACCTGTGCAGATATCCTAAATGTGGTTCTATATAGCTGACAATCTCACCATCCGTATATACTTTTAGCCGTAATACGCCATGTGTGCTGGGATGCTGCGGTCCCATATTCAGCACCATTTCTTCTGCCTTCAATGCAGATAAATCTAAATCATGAGTTTGTTTGGTGATATTCATTCCCAATATGATTTATCTTTTGGTA
This sequence comes from uncultured bacterium, assembly GCA_964345035.1. GTDB lineage: Bacteria > Fidelibacterota > Marinisomatia > SCGC-AAA003-L08 > CAYFPO01. Next base: position 13,165 of record CAYFPO010000003.1, on the reverse strand, counting down.
CAGGTACACCGTTATAAAATTCTGGCTCTTTAAAATCTTTTCTCAGTGGATACCCTTCCCAATCCGATGGGAGTAAAATTCTACGCAAATCTGGATGATCTTCAAATTTTATTCCAAATAGATCATAGGTTTCTCTTTCGTGCCAATCAGCAGCTCTCCAGATTTTTGTTACTGATGGAATAATTGAATTATCTCTGTCAACTTCAATTCTGATTTCAATATAATGACGCTTATCCATTGAAAAGAAATTATATGCTGCACCTATTGAAAATTCTGTATCGTAACCGGTTATACTGAGTAATACATCAAAAGTAAGATCTGCGTCATTAAATAATACATCAGCAACTTCAGACCAATCATCAGATTTTACAAACAATACTTCTTTATCTTCAGCAATTGAAATTGAATCTGGACATCTGGTATTAATAACATCTTTTATTTGATTAAAATTCATTTACTTTCAATATTTTCGGATAAATTATTTGATTTTCTTAACGGCGTTTCTTCACGAATTTTGTTCTGCAGTTCTATGAGTCCTTCTAAAAGTGCTTCCGGTCTAGGTGGACAGCCAGGAACATATACATCGACTGGAACAACTTGATCTACACCTTTTAAAACATGATATCCATGCTGCCAATATGGTCCACCACTATTTGCACAGCTTCCCATTGAAATTACATAACGAGGTTCAGCCATTTGCTCCCACAACCTTCTTACACGGCTTGCCATTTTTAGTGTTACGGTTCCGGCAACTATCATCACATCAGCCTGCCTGGGGGTGGCCCTTGGCATTGCACCAAATCGTTCAAGGTCATGCCTTGGAGCGGCAGCAGCCATCATTTCAATAGCACAACACGCAAGACCAAATTGAAAATACCAAGGTGATCCGGACCGAGCCCAATTGATTAGATTATCAAATTGTTCCACTATGACATTATCTTCCTGGAACCTTTCAACAAGAGTTCTTTCCGTTATACTGATTCCTCCCTCTGTAATTTTGCATATCTGCCTCTACCGTACTTTAGAGACATTTTCACCCAAGACAAATCGTCCTTAATCCAGACATAGGCAAAACCTACAATTAAAATAAATAAAAATATCATAACTTCAATGAAAGCAAGTAAACCCAGGTCTTGATAGACAACTGCCCAAGGATATAAAAAAACAATTTCAACATCAAATATGAGAAAAATAAGTGCAATTGTATAAAACCTGATATTAAACTTTAACCAGGCAGTCCCTTCTGGGATTTCTCCACATTCATAAGCACGTAATTTCTCCTCAGTCTTATTCTGTTTTGGAGACAGCAGACTTTGTAAAATTAACGGAATTATGACTAAAACCACAGAAAGTGCAGTAAGTATTATAATTGGTGAATAATCTTGATACACAGATTTTTTATTTATCTCAGCCCAAAATTTATTGAGATATTTTTTCACATTGCAAGGAGTATGAGACTTTATTTTTTAATAATTTATGTTTTTTTCTATTATATGATGGTAAAATGAAACCGGTTAAATTTTAATTACAAAATGAAGTCAATTTTTAATAAAGTAATTTTAAAAGCAACAGAACTGATTCCACCGAAATTGGTTTATAAATTTGCAGGCCGATATGTGGCCGGAGAAAGTATTGAAGATGCATTGACAAAAACAAAGGAATTAAATGATAAGGGATTTTCTGTTACGTTGGATATTCTTGGTGAGCATACACAATCAAAAATTAAAGCTGTTGATATCACAAACCAATATTCACATATTTACCAAAATATTACCGATATTAAATTAGATTGCAATATTTCATTGAAACCATCTCATATTGGATTAGATATTTCTGAGGAGTTCTGCTTAGATAATTTATTAACATTATTAAATGTAGCAAAGAAAACGCAAAACTTCCTCCGAATTGATATGGAAGATTCATCAACCACCGACACAACATTACAGTTATATAAAAAATGCTATATACAATATCCAAATGTAGGTACAGTATTTCAGAGCTACCTTCATAGGACAAGAGAGGATATCATAAAGCTCGATTTAAATCCTGTTAATTTTAGACTTTGCAAGGGAATTTATAAGGAACCACCTGAAATTGCAATTCAATCCCGAAATAAAATAAATGATAATTTTCTGGAGCTATTAAGAATTGGTTTTGAAAAAAACGCATATATAGGAATTGCAACACACGATTTGAATCTGTTAACTAGGATTTATCAACTAATTAAAGAAATGAAGATTTCTTCTGATCAGTTTGAGTTCCAGGTATTGTATGGTGTCCCTATGGCAGGTTGGTTGGAAAAACATTTGGCAAACTCTTATAAAGTGCGTATTTATGTTCCTTTTGGACCAGACTGGTATAACTACTCTCTCAGAAGATTGAAAGAAAATCCCAATATTGCAGGATATGTTTTAAAGAACCTATTTAGTAATAGATGAATAAAAGTAATAATTATTGAGAGATTTTTGTCATTCCCATATATTTTTGCAGGGGTTCCGGGATTAATATAGATCCATCTTTTTGTTGATAAGTTTCAAGTAAGGCTACCATTAATCGAGGAGTAGCTACACCCGAACCGTTTAATGTATGTATAAAACGCACCTTTCTGTCATTATTTGATCTATACCGTATATTACCACGCCGTGCTTGAAAGTCTTCAAAGTTGCTGCAGCTAGATACTTCCAGGTACTTTTGTTCACCAGGTGCCCACACTTCAATATCATAACATTTTGCTGCAGCAAAAGATAAATCTCCACTACATAATTCTACCACACGATAATGTAAGCCTAAAACCTGAAGAATCTTTTCCGCATCCGCAGTGAGTGTTTCCAATTCTCTATAGGAATCTTCCGGCTTAACAAATTTAACCAATTCCACTTTATTAAACTGGTGTACGCGTAGGAGGCCTCTGGTATCTTTTCCATAACTTCCAGCCTCTCTTCGAAAACAGGCACTATATGCAACATATTTTTTTGGTAAATCCGATTCAGATAATATCTCGTCTTTGTGAATATTGGTAACCGGCACTTCAGCAGTAGGAATACAGAAGAGTTCATCTACAGGGATATAATACATATCTTCCTCCAATTTGGGAAGTTGTCCTGTTGTGGTAGTTGCACTTCTTGTTGTTAAAAATGGCGGCATTAATTCAGAATAGTCATGTTTTTCCAAATGGAAATCCAGCATAAAGTTTATTAAAGCACGTTCTAATTTTGCACCTAATCCTGTATAGAGGGGAAATCCGGAACCGGACATTTTTGCTCCTCTTGTAAAATCCAAAAGATTATGTGTGTCGCAAATCTCAAGGTGATCCTTAAGTTTAAATCCACTATCCGGTTTATCACTCCATTTTCTAACCACAACATTTTCATTAGGGTCAGTTCCAACAGGCACAGAATCATGATAAACATTCGGAATATAAAGGAGTAATGAATCTAATTCTTTATTCACAATATTCAATTCTGAATCCAGTGATTTAATTGAAGTTGACACTTCTTTCATTTCTGAAATTTCAATTTCAGCAGTTTCTCCTAACTTCTTTTTTTCAGCAATCTTATCAGATACTGTATTTCGTTTTGATTTTAATACATCAGCTTTTTGTATTATCTCTCTACGTTTTGTATCGAGATGTAAAATATTATCCAAATCTACATTCGTATTTTTTGCTGTTAATGCATTTTTCACTGCATCAGTATTTTCTCTGATAAATTTAATTGGTAACATGTTTGATATTTAGTTCCTGTTAATTTAAAGTAAAATTACGGGTTAAAATGGGATGTTATAAAGAAGAGAAAAATTTAAATATGTAAATTGGTTAGCCTTGTATAACATTTCATTGGAAATATAACCTATTGATATTTCTGAAATAAAACCATTTAAAATTTCTCTTCTAATTTTTAATGTATTTTTTTGCCTGAGTTTATACTCCCCGTTTAAAAATTGAATATTTTCACCGTATTCTTTTTCTTTAAATCTAGTTTGCTCATAGGATAATTCTCCAACAAATTTTCCTTTATACCAAAATATACCAACCCAGATGTCGTCGGAATTTCCATCACTCCAAAACCCTATCGGATAATTATGGTGCTCTGGAATATTAATTTCAAATTTGTGTGCGTATATTTGAGGTTCTAAATGAGAATACTCACATTTTAACAGTAGATTGTCCTTCAATAAATTGGAATATCCAATCTGCCAGGCAAACCAGTTATGATTTTCATCGGAATCAAAACTTTTATAAGGTGACCATTCATCCATTAAAAATGAACCATACATTCTATTTTTATGAAATATCCAATCGAAATCAATCCCCATTTGAACATTATCTAAATCTCCAAGTGCATGCTGAACCGACCAAAATGGAACGAGGGGATTTAAATACTCCATCGGCAAACTTCTTGCACCAATTATTACTTGCTCATAAAGTCCTATTCTTAAGGTTGGGATCGGTTGAAAATCCAATCTATGATTTACAACATATCTTGGCAATACGGGAGCTCTGTTATTTGTATCATTTGTCTCAAAATATTCTGTTAAAGCATCATCAGCAATATCTGAATACAGTGAACCCAATAAATAGGTAAATGTTACATGTTTACCTATATCTATATTCATAAATAATTGCTGAAATGGCGGCATTTCTCTAGAGATACTTAGATTGCCTCTGTATATTGGTCCTAAACTTGATCGGAATTTGCCATAAGCAATAGAAATTGCAGGTGACATCATTGCTATTCCACCCTCACCGGAATCAAAATCAATACCATTCTCAGGTTTTTTGGTGTTCACATAAAATTCTGAACTATATTCAGGGTTGTATTGAAATAATATTTGGTCATCCACAATTGAATTGCCATTAAATCCAAAAGCAGAGTGCTTATTAAAACGACCCCAGGCATATAACCAAACACTTGAAAATGGATTAATAATTGGAATAGTAGTTGAGATTTTCACTCCAGGAGTAATCCAAAAGACTGATGTTGGAGTATTTAAAGAATCAATTTCAAATCCACCATTACTCCATCTAAACGCCATAACAGGTTCTACTTTTAAGTTGTTGGAAATATTATGAATAAAATTATAATATGAGTTTTCTAATTTTTTCTGTCTGACTGGATGGATAAATATATCTTTAGATATTTTTGATTCAACAATTGACAGAATTTCAGAATTAATCTGATTTCTTTTCCCGTCATCAACATTTAAACCCTGGGGATAAATCATAGAAATTAAAATGAACAGATAAAACTTTCTCAAATTATTCATAATATACTTTTAAAATAAGTAATAGTTTTTTGTAGTCCTTTCTCCAATGTTATCTTGGGGTTCCAATTAAGAGTATTTTCTGCAAGTTGTATATCTGGTTTTCTTTGTACCGGATCATCATCCGGTAAGTTCAAATATGTAATTTTTGAAGTGGATTTACACATATTCTTAATCTGTTCAGCAATTTTCCTTATTGATGATTCATTTGGATTTCCTAAATTGATGGGACCTGTTTTAGAGTTATCCATAAGATCGATCAATCCATTGACCATATCATCAATATAACAAAATGACCGTGTATGTGAACCATCACCATAAATTGTAATATCTTCACCTTTTAATGCCTGGACAATAAAATTACTGATCACCCTGCCATCATTTTTATCCATTCTTGGGCCATAGGTATTAAAAATTCTTGCTACTCTTATATCCACATTATTTTGACGGTGATAATCAAAAAATAAAGTTTCTGCACATCTTTTCCCTTCATCGTAGCAAGATCGAATACCAATTGTATTGACATTCCCCCAATAGGATTCAACCTGAGGATGAATTTCAGGATTGCCGTAAATTTCACTGGTGGATGCCTGCAGGATTCTGGCTTTTACCCGCTTTGCCAATCCCAGCATATTAATCGTTCCCATTACTGAGGTTTTAATTGTTTTAACAGGATTGTACTGATAATGTATGGGACTAGCAGGACAAGCCAAATTATATATTTGGTCCACTTCAAGGAATACTGGTTCTACTATGTCATGGCGAATGAATTCAAAATGATCATGGGTTAGTAAATGCCTGATATTATCTTTAGAACCTGTAAATAAATTATCCAAACAAAGGACTTCCTGACCATCATCTAATAAACGATCACATAAATGGGATCCGATAAACCCTGCTCCGCCTGTAACTAATATCCTAATTTAATGTCCTTCCAATTTAAAAATTGACCATATTGTCAATAAGAGAATTTTAATATCCAATATTAAAGAAATATTCTCTATATAAAAGAAATCCAATTTTAATTTATTCTTTACATTTTCAATAGTTGAATCATAGGAACCTACTACCTGTGCCCAACCTGTTATTCCGGGTTTAACACTTAATCTTCTTACATAATAGGGATATTCTTCGCAGAGCTTATCTACAAAATATGGTCTTTCTGGCCGAGGTCCAACCAGACTCATTTCACCTCTAATTACATTCACAAGCTGGGGTATTTCATCCAACCTGATTTTTCTGAGAATTCTGCCTACTTTAGTAATACGCGGATCATTTTTCTTTGCCCATACTGGCCCGGTTTCAATTTCTGAATCATTTAACATTGTCCTGAATTTCAGTAATTTAAATTTATTTCTGTATTGACCTATTCTCACCTGTGAATAAATAACTGGACCTTTGGATTCAATTTTAATTAGAATACCTATAAACAAACAAACTGGCATCATAATAATTAATCCCAAAACTGAAATAATAATATCTATAGATTTTTTTATAATTCTTTGATATTCCGTTAATATTTCAGGCTTAATATCAACCAATGGCAGATTACTCACCTTGTTCATTTTGAATTGACCTGTGATTGCTTCATACATATCCGGGACGATTTTTATACAGCTTGAAGGATTTTCCAATTGACCCAATATTTCCAAAATCTTATGGTGATTATGGTGGTCCAGTGAAATAATTATGTCGTGAATTTTATTTTGATTCATAAATTGCTTACAATGTTTTATTGATCCTATATATGGTAAAATATTATCCATTTTAACAGAATTCTTCTCATTACCATAGCCAATTAATTTATATCCATAATGCGGGTGTGAATTTATTAAGTGAATTAATTCTATCGACTTTTCACCTGATCCTATTAAAATTACATTCCTTAAACCAATACCAAATTTTAACAATTTTTTCTGTGTTAATCTCACTAATACCCGACCAAATGATAAAAAGAAAAACAGGATGATAGAAAATAAAAACTCCATTCTGGCAACATGAAGGTTAATACCGCCAAAAATCAAAATTAGTAAAAATCTGATTGCCAGCAATGTAATTATTAATTTCAAAATTATTTTTAACTCGTCTGTAATGGATATTTGAGGTGCGGGATTATATCTTTTAAACAAGTATAAGAAAATAACAACAAATGCACCAATCCTGAATGGATACTTAAAATTAAACCATCCGAATACGTTGTAAGCCAAATAAAATGCAACAATGTCAATAACCAATAGAGATAAGACAGTTATAGTTGCAAGTGTGTTGTGTTGTCTGATTTCTCTGAGTTTCAATTAAAAATATTCTTTCTTTAAACCATGTATTGAATACGTACACATATAATAAACACTCCGATAAAAGGATAATTTTTCTACTTTTCTATATAATTTCCATTGGTGTTGAATTGCATCAATTTTATTTGATGAAACTGAGTTTTGTCTCACCCTGTAATATGCAAGCGGTTCGCTGATACCATAAGCTTCAACTCCGCTTTTTATTATTTTAATCCATAATGCATGATCTTGTCTTTTTAATATTTCAGGCATGACTATAGGAATATTAATTTTTTCTCTATCAAGCATGGTTGTTAAACAACCTATATAATTTGATTTCAATATATCAGAATAAGTAACTTTTTTTTTTGCCTGGATAATTTTTTTAGTTACATTTTGATTAATTACCTTATAATATGATGAGAATGTAAATCCATAATTATTTGTAATCATAAATCTTACTTGATTTTCTAACTTATGTGGGGCCCAATAATCATCACTGTCAAGAAAGCATATAAAACGTCCTTTAACAATGTTTAATCCATTATTTCGTGATATAGCAGGACCATAATTTTTTGGATTCTTAATCAATATAATTCTTGAATCTTTATTTTTATATTGTTTAACACACTCAACACTTTTATCTGTTGAAAAGTCATCTATAATTATCAATTCCCAATTTTTATAACTTTGATTTATAACTGATTCAATAGTTTCTGATATATAATCTTCTAAGTTGTATAAAGGAGTGATAATTGAAACTAAGTCATTCATATTTTATTGAGTAATAGAGTTTTGTAAAATTTAATTAACTTTTTTTCCTGCGTTTCCCAATTAAATTTTTCCATAATAGCGGAATATCCATTTTGACCCATTTGTTTAAAACGACCGGGGTTATTTAGAACCTCTATTATTGCATTAGATATGTCCGTTGGGTTAGTAGGGTTTACTAATATACCTGAATTTGCATCATCAATTATTTCACGGTATAAAGGAAAATCTGAAGCAATCACTGCAGTGCCAGATGCAGTATACTCAAAAATTTTATTTGGGATTGTAACTAAATGATTTGGTACCGGTAAATAACATAATAAACCAACAATTGCCTTTTCAATGTAATTAAAAATTTCAGAATATGGTACAAACCCCATTAATTTTATATTTTTCTCTACTCCATAATTAGATATAGCTTCTAATATTTCATTTTCCAATTCATCATTCTGGATTGGACCAATTACAATTAGCTTGATAGACTGATCTTTTGCTACTAAAGCAATTGCTTGTATTATTTCAAATATTCCTCTTATCTTTGAAATTCCTCCTACATAGACTATTAGATTTTCATTTTTTAAATTTAAATTAATATCTTTTTGGGGAATAAAGGGATAATTATATATGACAATTTGATTTATTGAATTAGAATTAAATTTATTCGCAATTAAATTTGTTGTGTTAATAACATTATGAATAAACATTACTGATATTTTTTCAAAGATATAAAACAATTTACTAAGGATTACTTTCAAGTAATTAGGTATCCAATTTTTAGTAAGAATTGATCTCTCATAATCTTCATGAATATCATATATAACAGGCTTTTTTTTCAATAATCTAATCTTAATTCCAATCCAAAGTAATTCAGGGTCGTGAAAATGATATATGTGTGAATCAGATTTTTTAATCCTTTTCCATATTTCTTTCCTTATGTTTTTTCTATCAGAAACATTTTCCCATTTGGGCAAACCAAATATTGAAACTCTATCAATGTTTTTGTATTGAAAATCTGCAGGCGCATGTAATTCTACTGTAAACTCTTTAGATAATGACTTTGCTTGTTTATAAAAGATTCGAGTATCATCCCATCGATGTACTGATGTAAAAATAAATACTTTTTTATTTCCCATTAATTATTTAATTCAAATTATATATTAATTAATGCCAAAGTGTGACTTAATATCAGCGAGCCAACCTGATTTAACATTTTTATAAAATAATAAGCCCATTATTAAATAGATACAGCTATTGGATAATAATTGAAAAATATGTGATAGCTTAATATAAGAAATTAACAGGTCGACACTCAAAATTACTAAAATTCCTATTGTTATGTCACGTATTATATAAACATCTAACAATTTGTAGTTAAATAAGTTACTTAAAAAATATAAACTACCAATAAAAGCAAATATCTGACTTATTATAAAACTGGCCAATGCTATATTTAATGGATTAAATCCAATATTTAAACCTAAAATTAAAGTAACAATCAATGATATTGCTGCAATTCCATAGACCAATGAATTCTTACCTTTTTCAAATCCTGCATCAATCGGACTTCTAGCTAACCCAGATATTGTAAAAAAAGGTAAACCTAATATAACTACTCTTAAAATATTAGCTCCCCGTGTACTAACTTCACCCAGCCACAAGGATAAAATATGTTGTGCATTGATAAAAATATAAACGGTTCCCAATATACTAACGATAAAACCTGTTTTTAATAATAGCTCTAAATATTGAGATACATCCTGGATTTTATCATTTGCTAATTTATTTGATATTCTCGGTAACAAAATCATTCCAATCGGATTTACAAACAATAAAGATAATCTAACTAAACTTAAACTGGAATTAAAGTATGCAACACTGTGAAGATCGACTGTGGATGCAATAAATATGGGTATTCCTGCTAGTAATATAAACTGAGATATAAAACTAATAACTCTTGTTAATCCATACTTTATTATTGCTTTTGATTTCTTTTTGTTAATCGCACTCCAATTTATTCCCTTATTGCAAATTAAATATGAAAAGGTCATAATTATGAAAATAATTAAACCAATGATCATCAAACTAATGTGCAAGTTTGGTGCTAATAAGAATACCATTATTGGTATTATTGCTGTGCCAAGGAATTGTAGTATATTTGCACTGATCATATACATATAACCCCGAAATAATGCGTATGTAATAAATTGAGAAGTCAATCCTAACGAAAAGATTACATATACCCAATACTGGTTTGGGTAAAATCCAGAAATATTATACCGCATTAAAATGTTAATAAAGAGAAGTGTTAATGGAATTGTTATAATAATAAATATTAGAAATGCATTGTCACCATAGGACTTTTCAAATTTTCTACTTAAATAATTTGGTAATCCAATATTCATTCCAATTAGCAAAATCCCAACGACAGCAGTTAATATTCTTTTAATAAGTAAAAATTCACCGAGAATTTCCAATCCATACATTCTTGCAATGATACCATTTAAAATAAAAATCCCGCCAATAACAGCAAAACCATTAATTAATGTAATTAGTAAATCTGATTTAAATGATAATTTGCGATAAAAGAAATTGGTCAAGAGTTTTTATGTGCCTATTGTGTTAAGGGTTTAATTTTATTCTGTAAGTAATCTATTCCTATTAAGAATAATACTAAAAATATTAAACCCTTTGTAAAGAATAAAATAGTAAAATTAGAACTAAAAAATCCAAATGTAAAAACTGGTAGTGATACAGCAGTAGTTGTGATATACAAAAAGTTTTTTTTATAATTGGATGTCTTTAACAATTTCCATTCAAATATATGTATAATTATTCCAAATATAAAAGACGATATAATTGTACCAACCATTCCAAAATCTGCCCAAAAGTTACCTAAAAATATCGCGTTTGCTGAACCGGATGTATTTGGGTCATTCCACCATAATTGTGCAATATAATTAGAAATTGGGAAAGTACCATTCTGATAAAGCCAAGAAAATAGTTGAGAAGATCGACCTATTAAGAAATCATGAGTATCAGGGAAATATTGAAAATAGTAATATAACACTTCAGATGGAATGATAAATATTCTGTTAAAGTAAGACCAAAATATCAAATTAAATAAATTACTTCTATCAATAAATATTAAATAAGTTATAATTACTGGCCCAGCTAAGGTTGCAATAATCAACAAAGACATCAACCAAAGTCTAATTTTCACTTGTTTTAAAAATATTAAAGTAGCAATAGATAGGAAAATAGATGCAACAGGCGATTTTTCAATTGTAATTGTATTAACTGTTAATCCAAAGATTAAAAATAATATAAATAAATATTTATAGTTTTTATTTTTATAATAATTCGTTAAAAACAATGAACCAATGATTCCAAATGGTACAAATAAAGATCTCAACCAGAAAAACATATATTTTTCTAATTTAGACATTGTTAATGTTTTTAATGCACTCTCCCTTAAATTAAAAAATTTTGAACTACCTCCAGGGTCCTGAATCAATTCTAAAAATGGTATTTTATCTACGCGAAATAAATATACTATAAAAATTAAAATTGAAACAGAAAATAACAAAAGTAACACCTCATAAAATAATTTATCAAATTTATGTGGTAGAAACTTTTGATATGGTATTAAGCCTATTTTCTTTTTATCAATTCTTTTAAATAAATTGCCTGTAAGTAATCCAATCGCAAACAATGGGTAAAATAAAACTATGGATGAAAAATAATAAATTTCATTTGAGTGTTCTTTAATTGATATTATATATATTGAAGGCAGAGCAATAAATACTGTATAAGTTGTGATAATAATAGATGGGATTGCTAAGAGACGGAGGCCAGAAAAACCATAAATTAGACGTCTCTCATAGGTAATTGAAATATATAATAATAAAAATACTCCAAGCGTTAAAGAAGGTAACAAAATATCTATTGGGAGATAAATTAATAAAAGAAGTAAAACTAGTGGTAAAAAAAAGATTAATGCATATTCAAAATTTGAATCAAACCTTTTAATACTTTCCATTAATGGCATAAAATATCAATAAATAATTAATTAAATAATTAATTTGAAATTGATTTTAGTATATTTATTCTTTCATTAAAATAACAATAATAACTCGAAGTTATAATTGAAAGAAAAAATCCTATAAATATAATACGTAATTTATTAGGTATTTTATTTTCAATTGGAGGTTCTGCCCTATCTAAAATATTGATTACAGGAGTTTCCTTTAATTCCTCTATTTTAGCTATTTCGTATTGAGTTAATAAGGTTAAATACACTTCCTGAATGGATTTCACATCTCTGATTAACCTGGCTCGTTCCATTTGAAGGTCAGGTGTATCAAGAGCAGAAGGATGGTGCTTTCTGAATTTTGTTAAATCTTCTTCACTCGCGGATAATTCACTCTTGGAATGCTCCAATCTATCTTCTATAAATTCCCGGTATCTAGTGGATTGAAGAGTCATTTCTTCACTAATATACATTTTAATATATTGTGAGATGAAATTTGCAATATCCGATGCTAATTGAGGTTCTTCCATTAATACAGAAATCGTTATTAATCCGGAATCATCTTCTTCTACAGTTATCCTCTCATCTAATTCTTCAATAGCGGATTCAATATATACTAAATCAGGATTTTGTAAATCAATAGGTGAAATAATTTTATTTAGAAATTTCATAAAAGAAAATCCGGTAGTATCGTTAAATTCCCAAAGGGTGATTAAATCTACGGGAGTTGTAAATTTATCAGTTTTCCAATTTAATGAAACAATTTCCTTTTTGATTTTTCTGCTGTCCACTATATCAGGAATGTAAAATGATGTTTGGTTGCTATTCC
>CAYFPO010000002.1:0-179753 GCA_964345035.1 uncultured bacterium | reverse complement strand
ATCTTTCTCACATTTTCATAAATTGCATCCGATCCTAATATTTTATGACTGATTTTTGACCGCAGATAAAACTCCGGAAGATATTTCATTGATTTCATTGAAAAATGGGATAAAAGTTTCGGCATTCCCAACAGATCACAAGCCATAACTGCATCGAAATACAGTTGTCTCGATATTTGAATTTTTGTCATCAGATCCGCTAAAGTAATTTGAACCCATTGTTCTTCAAATAGATATCGTCCATTCACTTTATAATCATTCAAATAATTGAGAAGGGCCTGAAATGCTCCCCTGGCAATCCCTGTTGCAATGGCTGCCACGGGACCTCGGGATGCGCCCAGAACACTGGTTTTCAAACGCTCCGAATCACCGTTATTTCGGATTCTGTCTTCTTCGGGAATAAATACATCATCCAAAATTAGTTCTGCAGCCGGGCAGGCACGCTGACCCATTTTTTTTTCAATGGTTCCAACTGAAAAGCCCTTTGCATCGCTGGGAACAATACAGGAAATTATAGATGTCTCCGGATGGTCTCGATCCATGGAAGCGCCCACCCAAATATAATCAGCAATACTACCGTTGGAAATAAAGACCTTTCTACCATTGAGAATATAACCGCCATCCACTTTTTTTGCCCAGGTACAGAGCTTCGCTTTTCCCATTTCCTCCAAATCCTCAACATCACTACCTGCACCCGGTTCGGTAATTGCCAAAGCAAAAATGACCGGCTTACCATTTTTTTCTCCATCGGTAACCAACCGAAGATAGCGGTCGTATAAACGAATATCCGGAGCCATCATCATTGGGCTAATTCCCAGCGCATGCGCCCCGAAAATATTGGCAATCCCGGGACAAAAACTGCAGAGTTCTTCCATCAATACAGCAAGATGAGTGGTGCTGTAACCAAGTCCGCCAAAACCCTCCGGAATGGCATAACTGAAGAATCGGTAATCCAACGCTTTTTGTACAATATCCCAGGCGAAATAGGAATGATCTTCTGCCATTTTCTTATCGATGGATAGAGCTGTCGGAGCAATATGTTTTTCTCCAAATTCGCGAGCGTCTTTCTGCACATTGAGCAATTCTCCCACAAGTGAAGCATGAGATTTCTCAAGTAATTTCAATCGGGGATGGGCTTCTCGTAAATCCTTGAGTTTGTACTTTAATTTTTGCGGTTCAATGGCTTCTTTCACACCGGCCTCACTTTATTAATTTCCTGTTCTATGGCTGCCATTTTCCGGGAATTGGGATCTATAAAACCCTCCAATGTTTTTGCATCCCGTAGAAGACGCTCAATTTTATAATCCTCCATATAGCCGTACCCACCAAGAACCTGAATAGCATCGAGACAAATCTGTTCTGCTTCTAAAACTGCATTTGCGGAAAATAAAATACTGCCGGACTCACCGCTGATGAGAGCATCGCTTCTTTCATTGGAGAGTGTTATTTCTGGAAGGAGCATTTTTACTGCATCATGTTCGCAAATGATTTTTCCCCCTTGATATCGTTCGGTTGAATATTTCAGAGCAATGTTGGCCGCTTCTTTAGACAAACCCAAAGAAACGGCAGATAATGCAGGATCGAAATATTCGTAATAGCTGTTTAGATGATTCAGATTATCCGTTCGCCGTAAAATATCTTCATCGAAAATTTCAATCGTGTCAAACACTACATCATTTACCGGACATATCCGCAATCCCATTCGTGGTTTTTGTTTCTTGACAGATATTCCGGCAGAATGGGCATCAATGTTCAACCAAATAAATTCATTATTTTCTCCTTTTGCAAGAACCGAAAAACAAGCCGCTGCCTCTGCGCCGATTACGTTAGTTTTCTCCCCGCTTAAAACATTCTTTCCTTCCCTTTTGATGAGGATGGTATTGATTTGATCCGGATCAGGCCAAGAACGATTATTTTCACATGCTGCCAAGGCACACAAGGGCGAAATGTTCTCACCTTCTGAATGTGTTATTTCTGATAATAGTTTTGCTCTTCTATCTTCATTATCACAAAAAAACACAGGCGTCAGCCCCATGAGATGTGATGCGAAAATAAGCCCAACTCCACCACTAATTTTGGACACTTCCAAAATAAATGCACTGTATTCTAAAGGAGTTAAACCCGAACCACCCAGCTTTTCATCAATGATGGAACTGAAAATATCAATGGCAGCCGCTTTTTGAAGAATGTCTCGGAGTAAATCCGGAGATGCCGCATCAAGAATATCCCATTTTTTGAGCAGTTCTTGGGCTGAAAAGTCTTTACCTAATTGGGTTAATTGTTCTTTCATATTAAGAATCAGACTTGACTTCCAATCCGAAGGATTGGAGTAAAGAAGGATGGTGTGATTTCCGCCTGTCTGCACTCCATTTCGAACAAGCAGGCAATTCTTAACACCGCCGTCATTCTTCCTGCGAAGTCAAGTCCTGCTATTATTTTTTGATTCATAAGATTCCTCAATTCGTGCGGCGTCAAGAGTTTTTCGTCTCCACAGTATAATTTTGAAAATAAGTTTTGGAACGAATCGATACAAGTACCACAATATTTTTGCCCGTAACGGAATGACTAATATTCCCTTATTGTGTCTAATACCGGTAAGAATTTTTTTTGCGCATTCATCCGGAGAAATAGGCGAAATCCAGTCAAGGAGTTTTAAGATTTTTTCTCTGTCTAAATTCACCAATTCTGATTCCTGAAAAATGGGTGTGTCAACATATCCGGGACAAACCACACTGACGTTTACACCGAGAGCGGCTCCCTCCGTACGTAAACCATGAGAAAGCCCAACAATTCCAAACTTACTTGCCGTGTATGAAAGATGTCCGGGAAGGGGAATGAGTCCTTCAATGGAAGCGATATTTACAATATGTCCCCTCCCCTGTTTGACCATAATAGGGTAAACGGAATCTACGCAATTGATAACACCGAATAAATTCACCTCAATAGTCTTTCGCCATTCATTGATGGTAATATCCCGCACTTCACCGCCGATGGCAATTCCCGCATTGCTAAACATATAATCCACATGCCCCTGTTCCGCAACGGTATCCTTCACCATTTCGTTCACAGCATTGTAATCAGAAACATCCAGCGTAAGAGCTGATACTTTTCCACCGGTTTCATCCAATTCATTTTTTACTTTTTCAATGCGTTCTGTGTTAATATCAGAAATTACAACCACAGCGCCCCGTTTAGATAATTCCATTGCAAGGGATCGGCCAATCCCGGAACCGGCGCCGGTTATGATGACAATTTTGTTTTGGAAAACATTTGACTTATTACTCACAATAAATGCCTATCTATTTATTTGAATCTCATAAAAAAAGTTCTGCCAAAGAAAATGGGGCCTGTCATTCCCACAGGTAAGTAATATTTAGTACCTTGTATGTCTAAAACTGAAAATCGCCCGGAGATTGGATTCCCGGAAATATATCGGGCAATGGGGTCAAATTCAGATTCTTCCATTGAAACATTTACGGCTGCTTCACGGGAAGAATGGATATGTTCTTTTGGTCTGAAAAACCAGATAGGATTAGAAAAGAAAAACTGACCCAATCCGCCAACATTGAATGTTTTTAAATCAAGAACGGGCGGTGGCGATTCAATGTCAGCATTACACACTCCGGACATCTCCAATACAGATATTCCTCTTCTCGAAACACGGGCACGTATATTTTTCCCATCTTCTTCAAATGATATATCTGCCATTTTTTTTGGATAACCCAAAAGTTCACGCCCAAACGCCATTGCCGTATCATCATCCACCACCATCCAGGGACAGTGAATACCCTTTCCAAAGGGAGTTTTTACATGGATAATTAAAGCGGCTTCTTTGTAGGGAACGGTGAAGGACGGTTCTTTATAATCCACAATAAAAAGGAATCCTCTGGGTGGATTCGATAACCTCATACCAATGGGTAAAATCTTTTGGGTATTTTCTTTGTCCAGCGGAATTTCTGCCGTAAGGAATCTTGCATTTTCCCAGAGATTACTTTTACCGAAAGTGGACGTTATGAAATTTTTCAGTACAGTTGCTACAGATTGTTGTTCCATTATATGAGTACCTTCTGTTGTTCTATTAAAAAATATCCGGCATAATTAAAGATATTGACAATCAAAACTTTTCTCATAAATTTATTTCAATCCAGAGGACAGCTATTAATTTTTCTATTTCATCATCAGTTATTTTGCCAGATGAAATATATTTCAGTTCGCCATATTTGCTGAATACAAGAAAATTGTAATCATCGTCTACTAATCCCCATTTTTTCACCAATGTTTTATCCATATCAAAAATAAAAAGGGATAAAGGATGGACTCTAATCACCAGTCCATATAATAATTTGAGAATTGGAATGGGTACCCAGCTTGCAGCCATATTCACTATGATAATGGATTTCAGTTTTTCTTTAGGGAAATTTTCCTGCTTTAACCTTTCCACGGCATCTTCATTCAACCCTCTTTTATCCGGATCAATATATACCAAAGTGAAAGTTGTGCCAGAAATTTCTTCGCTGCTCCAGGCTGTGCTGTCAATCTTCCCTCCATTTTTTCCATCGAAAAGAACAACTGGCGGCTTTTCATTCAAGACTAAATCTGCTGCAAAAGTGAAACTGAAATAAATACAGCCGATGAAAAGAAAAACTTTTCTGGAAGTATTTTTCATTATTATACCAACGGGCGTGATTTAACAGATTCATATACTTTTTTATAATCGGAATATTCTGTTCCCATTACTTTATCCCAGAAGGTGAAGTAGAGACCGTAATGGTTATTATTTCTGGAATGATGGAGGTTATGATGGGTGGATGACAATAATATCTTTCCAATGGATGTTTGTAGGAAATTCTTTGGGAATATTTCAAATCCGAGATGACCAATTACATTCATAACAATCATAAAAGTTGAC
Organism: uncultured bacterium; assembly: GCA_964345035.1. Taxonomy (GTDB): domain Bacteria; phylum Fidelibacterota; class Marinisomatia; order SCGC-AAA003-L08; genus CAYFPO01. The sequence goes on along the minus strand of CAYFPO010000002.1, from coordinate 174,844 downwards.
CATGCAAGCAATGCATACCTCTGCACAGGAAGGATCATAATAATTACCGGCAGCCAACCAATCTGCAGCACAGCTTCAATCGGTCCAAATGAAAAGGCAGCCCAAGGAGTTGGATTGACCGAAAGATGATGCCGTTTGTGAATGAAGAATATTTTTTTCAGATGAATTAACCTGTGGGCAAAATAGAAATACATATCGTGAATAACTATTAGAGAGACTACGCTGAAAGAAAAATAAATCCAGCCAAATTCAGATATATTCTTATACATTTGTGTATGACCGTTGCGGATTAAAATAATCATCAGAAAAACCACGAGCGTAAAAATGAGCATTCCCATTGTTGAATATAATAATTCGGTATAAATCATTTTTCTCTTTGGAAAAGAGGCCTGTATTTTCAAATGTCTGTATTCGGTTTTTTTCCAGAAATAGAAGATGAAATAAAATATCCCCGCAACTATAAAATATCTTCCGGGCATCATGAACAAAGTAAATAATAAAATACTCATATCCATTGGGCGTTCACCTCATTTTTCTGCAAATAATTTATACCCTTTTTTGTCAAGATTCCACGAACAGCAATCTTCAAATAGGTGGTCAATGTATCGGACAAAGATAGATTGTTTTCCAATAGGTAATCGGGTTCCATCACTACCTGCACAATCTTCATATGTAAAATGGAGGTCAATCGCTCATCAATATCTTCCCGAATATATCCGTCATTTTTACATAATAATATTAATTGTTGAAGCTGCTGTTTCTTTACTTCTTGAAACTCTTCAACAATTTTCCAAACACCGGGGTATTTAGATTTTATTCTTTGTAACTGGAAAGAACTCAGTTTAATATTTTTCTCAAACATTAATTCAGTAAGTTTAATAAACAACGAAATACTATTTTTCTCCTGCTCAAGAATTTCCTGAATTTCCTTGTCTATTTTACAAAAGTGATATTCAAATATTTTAATCACCAACACATCTTTGGATGGGAAGTATTTGTAGATAGTACGCTTGCTCATACTGAGATTATCAGATAACTCATCTACAGAAAAAGACAGTACACCAAACTCCAATATGGAATTCATCCCCCCATTTAATATCAGCTTTGTGATCTCTTTCATAAAGTATACTAAGTAAACGATTTTAATTTATATCGTTTACCTATTAAAAGGCAATGGATTTTATTTTGAATTGAGTTATTTTACTATAAATAATGACGACTTGTGAGAGAACTACATAGATTTTTAATAAGAAGTAGGATTGTCTATCTATTTAATTGTATCATGTGATCTTTCTATTTTCATTATATTTACCGATAATAAGTTTACAAATTTGCTCCTGCTTTCTTTTAATTTAAAAGTTCGTTTTTCCGTAACGCACCCCTGAGCTTGACAGACTCCCCGCCTGCTCCCGAAGAATGAGGGCGGGCAGATACAAAAATAGCCACTGAGTTTCAGTGGCTATCTGATTCGACAGGAGTTCGAACCTGTCTTGCCTGTCCGGCTTTTGACGGGGTGGTCGATGCTGGACTCGAACCAGCGACCACCTGCTTGTAAGGCAGGCACTCTGAACCAACTGAGTTAATCGACCAAATTAATAGATTATTTGAACGCCAATTTTAAAACTTCATCCATCTCTTTTACAAAACTAAATTTAAGATCTTTTGATACAGTTTCCGGAATATCTTCCATATCCTTTTTATTCAAAAATGGTGCAATAATGTGAGTAATTCCTGCCCTGTGAGCAGCAGTTGATTTTTCCCGTAATCCACCGATTGGCAGCACATTGCCGCGAAGAGATATTTCACCGGTCATTCCTACACCTACCTGCACCGGTTTATCCATTAACAATGATACAATTGCTGTCAGTATAGTTACACCCGCAGAAGGTCCATCTTTAGGAATAGCCCCGGCAGGAACATGGACATGAATATCATATTCCTCAAACATATTACCATTAATACCTAAAGTATCTGCATTAGATTTGATATAACTTAATGCCGCTTGTGCAGACTCCTTCATAACATCACCAAGTTGCCCGGTAAGTTTTAATTTTCCTTTGCCCGGCATTTTGGTTGCTTCAACAAAAAGAATATCTCCGCCAAAAGCAGTCCAGGCCAATCCAACCACTACACCAGGTTTATTCGTTCTTTCTGCAACTTCCGGATAATACCGTTTTGCACCTAAATAGTCCTGTACACGATCCGGTGTAACCGTAATGGATTTTCGTTTTTTAGATGCTATATCTTTTGCAACTTTTCTGCAGATATTGGCTATTTGCCGTTCAAGATTTCTCACACCGGATTCACGGGTATAAGATTCGGTTAAAACAGAGATTGCCTCATTAGAAAATTTAATTTCTCGATTTTTTAATCCATGTTCCTTGATTTGTTTATCCAATAAATGCTTCTTGGCAATATTCAATTTTTCTTCAAGGATATAACCGGTAAATTCCAGTATTTCCATCCTGTCTCTCAACGGTCCGGGGATTTGATCAATCCGGTTTGCTGTGGTAATAAAAATGACATCTGTAAGATCAAAATCAACTTCAAGGTAGTGGTCATTGAATGAAAAGTTTTGCTCCGGATCTAAAACTTCGAGCAATGCAGAAGATGGGTCACCACGGAAATCCATCCCTAATTTATCAATTTCATCCAGCATGAATATGGGATTCCTGGTTCCTGCTTTTTTCAAACTGGCAATTATTCTACCCGGTAATGCGCCAATATAGGTACGCCTATGTCCCCTGATCTCAGCTTCATCTCTCACACCGCCTAAGGAAATCCTGATAAACTCACGATTCATTGATTCAGCTATTGCCTTGCCAATAGACGTTTTTCCTGTGCCGGGAGGACCACCAAAACACAGGATAGGGCTTTTCAGTCTTTCTCCTTTTTTACTTCTCTTCCGCTTTAGATTCCTCACTGCTAAATGTTCAAGAATTCGTTCCTTGATTTTTTCCAGCCCATAATGATCCCTGTCCAGAATCTCTTTTGCATGATTAATATCCTCATTGTCTTCAGATGATTTACTCCAGGGAAGATCAACAAGCCAATCTAAATATGTTCGAGTTACGGAATATTCCGGAGATTGAGTTGGAATTCGCTGCAGTCTTTCCAATTCCTTTTTGGCTACCTTTTCAACATCCTCAGGCATTTTAGCAGCTTTGATTTGGTCTTTCAACTCCTTGAATTCAAGTGATCCCTCATCCTCACCTAATTCTTTCTGAATTGCTTTCATCTGCTCCCGGAGATAATATTCCCTCTGAGATTTTGAAATCTCATCCTGCACATCAGTCTGGATCTTTTCACTCAATTCCAGCCTCTGCATTTCACGATTCACAATAACAGTACTTTTTTCAATTCTGGAATGCACATCCAATTCTTCCAGAATTTCCTGTTTTTCACTGGTTGCGATGTTCATCATTGAAATTGCTCTGTCTGCTAATTTTCCAGGATGCTGGACATTAGAGAATATCTTCATCTGTTCACCGGATAGATAGGGTGCAATCTCGATCAATTTGGAGTAATTCTGTCTGAGATTGGATGTAAGTACGTCAAGTTCTACAGATTCCACAATTTTTGCTCTGTGTCTTTCTACAAGACCTTTGTAGTAAGGTTCAGTATGGGTGATATTATGCAGTTTTACTCTGTCTAACCCTTGCACAATTGCAGATTTTGAACCATCCGGCATGTCAAATATTTTCATTACATTTGCAAGTGTACCCCATTCGAAAAGATCCTTTTCAGACGGGTTTTCTACACTTCCATCTCTTTGCGCGATGACAACCAGGAATTTCTTCCCATTTTTAGGCAGGTTTTCAATTAATTTTAAACTTTGCTTTCTGCCTACATATACAGGGAATATTTGTTGAGGAAACAATACCGTATTCCGTAAAGGTAAAATTGGATAAATTTCCTTTATGTCCTCTTCTTTCTGAGAATTCTCGCTTTTGTTAGATTCTAAATCTCTGTTTTCTTTAATTTCGTCAGTCATAAAAACTCCAAATATTTGGATATTAAATTTACATTACTAATACAAACATCGTGCCTGCATATTTTTTATTCGTTAATTGTTTAAAAATCAAATTAATCTGCTGTTTTGTCAGGAATTTCCACAACAGAGATTAAATTCCCAACCCAGGAAGCACATGACAGGAAATACAATCTTTTCTGAATTCATGGAGAAGCTTAGGTGAATTTCCAACACCGCGTATTTGGAGACCGGTTTCGTGGCACCCCATACAGGTATTTTCATCAATATATTTTCTGTGTGGACCAATGTCTGATAATGGTGGTGGCATAGATCCTGTATTAGAATCATCCCCAATTTTTACTGAAAAAAGTTCGGTAACAATTAATAATCCGGAAATAAAAATAATTGCAAAAAGAATGAATTGGTGAATTTTATTCAATTGAATGATTTTGGCACAATATCCGAATGATCGGCAGCATGATAGGAAGACCTTACCAATGGTCCGGATTCCACTACTGAATATCCCATTTTGATCCCTGCATCCTTAAAATACCGAAAAACATCCGGATGAACGAATCTGTCAACAGGTAAATGATTTTTTGATGGTTGCAGATACTGCCCAATAGTAAAAATCGACACACCAATATCGCACATTGACTGCATTACATTCAAAATTTCTTCATCAGTTTCTCCCAGTCCTGCCATTAATCCGGTTTTTGTGATCAATCCATTTTTTGCGGATTGCTCCAATACTTTTTTTGATCTGTCCCAATTGGATTGTGATCTAACTTTTTTTGAAATTCGTTCTACAGTTTCCACATTATGTGAAAAAATCTCAGGCTGTGCATTCAATACTTTTTGAATCGAAAGTGAATGTCCCTGAAAATCGGGCGTCAGCACCTCCACATTACAACCTGGAACTCTTAAATGTATTTCCCGAATTGTATCAGCCCATATTGAGGCTCCAAAATCATCTTTTAAATCATCCCGATCCACAGAAGTAATCACCACATGCTTTAATTGTAATGAACGTACTGCTTCTGCAACTCTGACAGGTTCTGCCTGATCAACCATCCCCGGTTTTCCTGTTGCAACTGAACAGAATCCACACGCACGGGTACAGATATCTCCAAGGATCATGATTGTTGCAGTCTGAGAATCCCAGCATTCATAAATATTGGGACATCTTGCTTCCTCGCACACAGTATTTAAGTCCAAATCCTTAACAAGGTTGTTCACTCTTCTGAAGTTTTTACTGATTTCCAGCTTTACTTTCAACCAGTCAGGTTTTTTTTCTAATGTGATTGGATTAGACATTATTACAATTAATATATATCATTTTCATTAAAATTTTCCAATAAACTACAGATTCTGCTAAGGAATTTTGTTCCGTACGCACCATCTATTAACCGATGATCATATCCCAGTGTAAGATACATCATTGACCGGATTGCTATTACATCACCGTGTTCCGTTTCCTTTACAACAGGCCGTTTTTTGATAGCACCAACACTCAGAATTCCAACATTTGGTTGATTGATGATCGCCATTCCGAATAAACTGCCAAACATTCCGGGATTCGTTACCGTAAAGGAACTTCCAAATATGTCATCCGGATTTAATGTATTTTTTCTAGCCCTTTCAGCTAAATCTGCTGATTTTCTCGCCAATCCTAAAAAATTTTTTTCTTCAGAGGACTTTATGGCAGGCACAATTAAATTTCCGTCCGCAAGTGCAACAGCAATTCCAAGATTAATATTTTGCTGATATATAATATTTTCACCATCAATTTTCGCATTCATTAAAGGATATCCCTGGATTGCTTTAACACACGATTTCAAAATAAACGGAGTATAAGTCAATTTAACTCCATATTTATTCTGATAATCTGTTTTTTGACCTTCTCTTATTTTAACTATTCTTGTCATATCTACTTCTGATGTAGAATATACATGTGGTGATATTTTTACGGAATCCAACATATGAGCAGCAATTCTCTGACGAACACGATCCATTTTTTCAACTCGATTTTCTAACTCTTGTCTGCCCGCTTGAATCTCAGGAATATGGGGCAATGGTGTAGGCATTACTACACCTCTCTTTTGAATATATTGCAATATATCATTTTTATTGACACGATTATTTCGACCTGATCCTGGAATTGATTCCAATTCCTCTAAACTCATACCTTCTTTCTTTGCTATGCTTTTCACTAATGGAGAATAAAATCGTTTTCCTTCAAATATATTTTCAGTAACATCTGGTGTAGGTTTTGTTTTCTGCTCAGATTTTGTATCAGTCATTGATTCTGATTCTTCTTCAATTTCTTTTACAGATGTTTGATTGATTCCCAGTTTCTCCTTATCAATTCCTGCAGATTCATCTTTTTCACTTCCTATTCTTGCAATTATTTCTCCCACTGCAACAGTATCATTTACATCATATAATATTTCTACTATAAATCCTTCTGCAGGAGATGGTACTTCCGAATCCACTTTATCTGTAGCAATCTCCAATAATGTTTCATCCATTTTTATAGTATCACCCACTTTTTTTTTCCATTCGAGAATGGTGCCTTCAGTAATGGACTCACCCATTTTCGGCATTATAACATCTGTAATCATTTCATCCTCATATCAATTATACAATATCTGGTTTTTGAATTCAATTTTAATTTCACAATCAGAGTATACATTCAGTAGTGATTTATTTAATTCTGATTCTAGATCTGATTGTTTATTGTATTCCGCAGGGAGCGGAATCTCAAACATAATCGATGATATATCATCAACTCCCATGACACGCAGATCCTGGAATCCTCCTGTTAATCCGAAATCATTTAGAACATGGTTTATGAGCATTGAAATTTTATTGACTGCTTTGCCGGTATTGGTAACTGGATCAACGTGAGTTACAACTTCTGCATGCATTTGTGTTGTAATCTTTTTTTCTACTCCATCAGCGATAGTATGAAATTTTTCAACTGGTAGTTGCTCATCCACTTCTACATGCAGAGAAATATACTTATGACCGCCGTATGTGTGGACAATAATATCATGAACATTAAGAACTCCGTCAACGGTTTTTGAAATTTTCGTAATCTCAATTAAAGTATCTCTGGATACAGGTTTACCAAGAATATCATCAATTGCATTTTTAGAAATGGACCAAGCGGTAAAAAACATAATCCCGGCAACACCAATACTCATTACACCGTCAAGCCAATTCACTTCAATTTGAGCTCCAATAAGTGCAATGACAACCAGAATGGAGGAATACACATCTGCCCGGTGATGTTGTGCATCACCTTTTAATGCATCGGAATCAATTTTAGCTCCAAGTGCAAAACTGAATCGTGCTAATAATTCTTTGATACCAATTGTTAATATTACAATAAATATTACAGGCAGACTTACCAAAACCGGTTCAGGATGGTATAACCTTTCAAATCCATTTATGATAAATTCTACTCCTACAACTGCCATTAAAATTGCAATAATTAAGGTTGCAATTGTTTCAGCCCTGCCATGCCCGAATGGATGTTCGGCATCTGCAGGTTTTTGTGAAACATTGAATCCAAATATTAACACAATACTTGTAGCGACATCAGATAAAGTATGAAATGCATCTGCAAATAAAGCCAGGCTGTTGGTAATAAATCCAAATATTATTTTAATTCCAAATAATATTAGATTTCCTATAATGGAAATAATGCCCCCCCATAATCCAATCCTGCCTCTGTTCTCCGGGGTCATTCTGGAATTATTATCCTTTATAAATTTACCCATAATTGTTTGACTTAAATTCATGTATTACCCGGTACTACTTGTAAGCCTGAATTCCTGTAATATCTTCACCCAAAACCAATGTATGCATCTCATGAGTTCCTTCATAAGTATAGACACTTTCAATATTCATTAGATGTCTCATAATAGGATATTCTGCTGTAATTCCGTTTGCACCATGTATTTCCCTTGCAAGTTTTGCACATTCTCGAGCCAGCCACACATTATTCCTTTTCAACATTGACACCTGCTGATGCTTAAGTGTTTTATCATCTTTATTCCTACCTACCTGAAGAGCCAGGAGTTGCCCTTTGGTTATTTCCGACAGCATCCAGGCTAATTTATCCTGTATTAATTGAAACGATCCAATTGGTCTGTCAAACTGGATCCGCTCCTTTGAATATTCAACTGCCGCTTCGTAAACCGCTAATGCAGCTCCAATTCCACCCCATCCAATACCATACCTTGCCTGAGTCAAACATCCAAGCGGTCCTTTCAGTCCTTTTACATTGGGCAATACATGGCTTTTGGGAACAAACACATCTTCCAGAATTAATTCCGATGTAACTGAAGCCCGCAGAGACCATTTATGTTTCATAATCGGTGCACTGAACCCCTTAAAATCTTTTTCAACAAGGAAACCAAGGATAATTCCGTCATCATCTTTTGCCCATACAACAGAGACATCTGCGACTGTTCCATTGGTAATCCACATTTTTGTTCCGTTCAAAATGTAACCGCCATCGGTCTTTTTTGCAGTGGTGAGCATTCCACCGGGATTTGAACCAAAATTTGGTTCTGTCAATCCAAAGCAACCAATTAACTCTCCAGCTGCAAGTTTCGGCAACCAATGATTCCGTTGGTCTTCACTGCCGTATGCAAAAATCGGATACATAACCAATGATCCCTGTACCGAAACAAATGAACGTACACCTGAATCACCTCTTTCCAATTCCTGGCACATCAATCCGTAGGCAACATTAGACATACCGGCACATTCATATTTTTCAGGTAAGTTCATCCCCAAAAATCCCATATCTCCAAATTTTTTTATGAGATGCTTTGGAAATGTGGCATTCTCAAAGTGTTCTTCAATTATTGGTATTATTTCCTTATCCACAAATTCCCGCGTGGTTCTTTGTACCATTATTTCATCCTCAGTAAAATGCTGGGATATTCCTAAATAATCCAAACTGGTCATTTTCATAATTTTATTCTTTCTTACTTGTTAATTTTTTTTTCATAAATAATTAATAATCCATTATCCAGTTTAATTTTTCTGTAATCCTGTTAATTGGTAAAAAGATGTCATTTTCAAGATTTTTAGAAAATGGTACGGGGGTGTCTAAAGCACAAACCCTGCAAACAGGTGCGTCCAAAAATTCAAATAGATTCTCTGTGATATAAGCAGAAATTTCTGCACCTATTCCACCGGTGAGTGTCGCTTCGTGTATGATTAAAACACGATTAGTTTTTTTTACAGACTTTGCGACTAATTCCTTATCCCAGGGTAATAAACTTCTAAGATCAATAATTTCAAATTCAATTCCATTTTCTAAAAATTCTCTACTCTTTTCCAATGCCCAATGTACACCATAGCCATACGTCACAACAGTAAGGTCTTTACCCTGTTTTTTAATTTCACCTTTACCTATTTCAATCGTGAAATGATTATCAGGAACATCTCCGGAAATTGCTCTGTACATTGCTTTATGTTCAAAATACAATACTGGATTTGGATCGTCTATGGCTGAATTCAGCAGGCCCTTAGCATCATGCGGTGTGGCTGGATACACAATTTTAAGCCCAGGAACATGACAAAACCAAGCTTCTGTACTTTGTGAGTGGAATGGACCTGCATTTACATTACCACCGGTGGGCATACGGATGGTTACATTGAGTGGAGATCCCCATCTATAATATGTTTTTGCCAGATTATTCACGACCTGGTTGAATCCACAAGAAATAAAATCTGAAAATTGTATTTCAACGATCGGTTTGAATCCAGATAAAGCCAAACCCATAGCAGTTCCAATAACTCCTGATTCAATAATAGGTGTATTCCTTACTCTGTTACTACCGAATTTATCGAAGAATCCTTCAGTAATTTTGAATACTCCTCCATATTCTGCAATATCCTGCCCCATCAGAATAATAGATTCATCTGTTGTCATTTTTTCCAATAAAGTACTCGAAATTGTATCTACAAACCGTAATTTAGATGACTTTTTCCCGACGGATGTTGATTTAATCTTAACCGGATGATATACATCATTCAACTCATTGTCAATTGTACTTGTGGGTTCAGGTGCATTTAATGCCGATTCAAATGCAGGCATGATCATATCTATAATCTTTAAGTCAATCTCTGTTTTATTTTTTTTTGTTAGTAACTTTTTACTTTTTAAGTATTTTTCAAATTGTAATATGGGATCTTTCTTAGTCCATTTATTCATGAGTGAATCAGGAATATATTTCGTTCCGGATGCCTCTTCATGTCCCCGCATTCTGAATGTGAGCGCTTCAATTACAGTGGGACCTTGTCCGGATCGTGCTTTATTTGCTGCTTTTGTTACTGAATCATATACTTCTAATACATTATTGCCGTCAATCGTCATTCCCATGATTCCATAACCAATAGCTTTATCTGATAATTTTTTGCATTTAAATTGTTCATAAATCGGTGTAGATAATCCATATCCATTATTTTCAATCAGAAAGATTATCGGCAGATTCCAGACTGCTGCAAGATTTAATGCTTCGTGAAAATCACCCTCACTGGTTGCACCATCACCCGTAAAGGAAAGTGCAATTCTCTTTTCTTTCCGTAATTTAAATGCTAATCCAAATCCATCAGCAACCGGGAGCATAGCTGCTAAATGCGAAATCATACCAATAATATTCTTTTCCGGTAACCCAAAATGGAATGATCTGTCTCTCCCTTTTGTAAAGCCGCCGGATTTACCCATGAGTTGACAAAACAATTTGGTCAGATCCACTTTCCGGGATGTAAATACACCTAAATTCCTATGCATTGGGAAAATTACATCTTCTTCATTCAATGCCATGGTAGCACCAACTGAAATTGCTTCCTGACCAATACCAGAAAACCATTTGGATATTTTTCCCTGACGGAGTAGCAGTAACATTTTTTCTTCTATCCGTCGTGGCAAACATAAATTAAAGTATAATTCTAATAGTTTTTTATTTGTCACTAGTACATTGATAAATAAAATTAATACTCGGTAATATTCAGTATAGCATCCTGAATCCAATCAGTCTGAACCAGAATCTCATCTTCAAGTTCCTGGGCATAAGCTACAGGCAGGTCTTTAGATGCAATCCGTTTTACTGGTGCATCCAGATATTCAAATCCTTCATCAGCAATTTGGGATGCAATTTCACCTCCAAAACCGTTTGTGAGATTATCCTCGTGAATTACCAATACCCGACTTGTTTTTTTTACCGATTCAAGAATTGTTTTCATATCCAACGGGTTTAGCGTTCTAATATCAATAATATCAGCAGAAATATTGGTATTTTTTACTGCTTCCAATGATTTTTGTACCAATGCTCCCCAGGTTATTATTGTCAGAGAATTTCCTTCTGTTACAACTCTTGCTTTGCCAAATTTAAGGAGATACCTTCTATCAGGTTCTGGTGACATTGCAAATCCTTGTCTGTATAATCCCTTATGTTCAAGAAATAAAACGGGATCGTCCATTCTGCACGCAGCTTTTAACAATCCTTTGGCATCTGCGGCATTGGAAGGATAGGCGATTTTTATACCCGGTAAATGTGTGAAGTATCCATCAATACTTTGACTGTGACAAAGTGCACCGTGTATATATCCACCCACCGGGACTCTGATTACCAATGGACATGACCACTGTCCATTCGATCTGTACCGAAGGGTTGCAACTTCATTTCTGATCTGCATCATGGATGTCCAGATATAATCTCCAAACTGAATTTCTACAACCGGTTTATAACCACAAGTTGCAAGTCCGATTGCAGTCCCAATTATTGAAGATTCTGCCAATGGTGCATTAAAAACCCTTTCTTTCCCATATTTTGTTGAAAGTCCTTTTGTTGCAGTAAAAACTCCCCCTTTACCATCAGCTACATCCTGTCCATATATTACCATTTTATCATTATATTCCAACTCCTCATCCAGTGCATGATTGACAGCATCAACTAACACAATTTTCTCACCGGGATTTTTTGGGATTCCCTCTGCAATTGGATTATTATCAGAGTACAAGTTAACAAAAACTGTAGAAGGGTCGGGAGATGCCTGCTGTTCTGCCCATTCTGCTGTAGAATCAACTTCTTTGCGAATTTCAGATAATATTTTTTCAAACTCATTGTTTTGGATGATACCAGCATCAATGCATTGATCTGAAAATATCCGGATTGGATCACGTTGTTCATCATGTGTCAAATCTTTTTGCGATCTGTATTTTCTATGGTCATCTGATGATGAATGGGGTAATAGTCTAACAACATCTGAAACTATTACACTTGGACCTTTACCGCTTCTTGCTCTTGTAACCGCTTTTTTAAATGCTAAATGGGATTCAAAAAAATCACAGCCGTTTATATTGAATCTGCTGAGGTTTTCATATCCTGCAGTAATACTATATATAGTTCCTCCGGCAGTCTGTTCATCGATTGGGACAGATATGGCAAAGTGATTATCTTCAACATGAAAAATGACAGGCGCTTTCTCTCTACTTGCCCAGTTTAACGCTTCGTGAAAATCTCCTTGGCTGGTTGTTCCCTCACCGGAAGAAACATATACAACTTTTCCTTCCTTTTCCCTCTGTACGGCAAATGCTGTACCTACTGCCTGTAAATATTGTGTACCTGTGGGACTGGATTGACTCACAATACGTAATGATTGATGCCCAAAATGCATAGGCATCTGTCTGCCGCCGGAATTGGGATCATCAGACTTTGCAAGAAATGACAGAAGTATTTCTTTTGTGGTCATCCCAAGAGTTAAGCAAATCGCCTGGTCTCGATAATATGGGTATGTAAAATCTTCACCCGGTTTTAGATTTAAACCTGCCGCAATTTGCGCTGCTTCATGTCCCGCTGCTCCAATATGGAAAAATCCTTTACCTTGTTTTAATAAAATGAGCTGCTTTTCATCCAGATATCTTGACAGTGCCATGATCCTGTAAACATCCAGTAATTGTTTTTTATTAAATCCCCTGAGCTTCATGTATTTACTTATTGAAATGCCTTATTTATATGAAATATAACACAGTCCTTGAATTCAATCATTTTCGGAATATTTGCAATCTGTTTTGCAACCGACGTTACACCATATTCAAATATGCCGCATGGGATCATTCCGTCAAAAAATGACATATCCGGGTTTAGATTGATTGCAAACCCATGCATCGTAACCCATTTTGATAATCTTACACCAATTGCTGCAATTTTTTCGTCTTCAACCCAAACTCCGGTTAATCCCTCTCTCCGTTCACTTTTTATATTAAAATCAGATAATGTATGAATGATAATTTTTTCAAGTGATCTAACATACCATGAAACACTCATTTTATAATTGTGCAAATCAATAATGGGATACACAACTAACTGCCCGGGTCCGTGATAGGTAATATCTCCACCTCTATCGATTTGAACTACATCTGCATCCCGTGAATATGTAGGAAGTAAATGATTCGTATCGGCATTTTTCCCGAATGTATACACATGGTCATGTTCCAGGAGTAAGACCGTATCATTAATTTTGTTTTCAACTCTGTTTTGATGAAGTTCCTGCTGGTATCTCCAGGCAGAATTAAAAGAAACTTTCCCAAGCCATTCAAAAATTAACTTTGAATTATTGAATTTGTCGGAATAGTTTTTAATTTTGAATCCATCCCTATTAATTGTGAAATCTACCGTCGAATTATTTATAATCATATATGAATTGCTTCTCCATACGCATCTGCAGTCGCCTCCATAATTGATTCGGATAGTGTTGGATGAGGATGTACTGTTTTTAGAACTTCGTGATAAGTTGTCTCCAGCTTCCTTGCAATCGCTGTTTCTGTGATAATGTTTGTCGCTTCTGCTCCAATTATGTGGCAACCCAGTAATTCACCATATTCAGTGTCATAAATAACCTTTACAAATCCATCCGTTTCACCAGTTGCCATAGATTTGCCTAATGCACGGAATGGAATTTTTCCTATCTTTAATGTATGTCCGGCTTCAATAGCTGCCTGTTCCGTGAGTCCAACTGATGCTACTTCAGGATGACAATATGTGCAGCCGGGAATATTATCGTATTTCATTTCTTCAACATCAATTCCGGATAAATGTTCAACTGCGGTTATTCCTTCTGCAGAAGCAACGTGGGCAAGCCATGGAGGTCCTGCTACATCTCCTATTGCATATATATTTGGCAAATTTGTCTGCATAAATCCATTGGTTTTTATCCATCCATTATCTGTATGAATACCGGAATTAGTTAATCCTACATTCTCAACATTACCCTGAACCCCTACCGCAACAATCACTTTATCAGCCTCGAGTACTTCTCCGCCTTCCAGGTGGACTTTAACTTTTGATTTCATTGCTTCAGTCTTTTTAACCAAAGAATCTGTTAATATTTTTATTTTTCTCTTTTTAAATATTCTGGATAATTCTTTTGAAATTTCATGGTCTTCTACCGGCAGTATGTTTGGAAGTGCCTCAACTATTGTCACATCAGTTCCAAAGCTATTAAAAAAATGGGCAAATTCCACACCAATCGCACCAGCACCGATTATAATTAAACTTTTGGGTTGGGATGGTAATGTCATCGCTTTCTTATATGTTATTATACGGTCACCATCTGGCTTCGTCCCGGGTATTGACTTTGCTCTTGCACCGGTAGCAATGATACTATGGCTTGATTGTATTTTTTCACTATTGCCATCATTTTTTAAGATTTCCATAGTATTTTTATTTATCAATTTTCCCATACCAAAAATCACGTCAATCTCATTTTTTTTCATAAGGTATTCAATACCCTTACTAAGCCGTTTAGCAACATCTCTGGAACGCTTTATAATTTTCTCCCAATCCACAGAATATTCAGGAATATTAATTCCAAATTTTGAAGCATTTTGAATAATATCCAATACATCAGCATTTTTCAATAATGCCTTTGTTGGAATACATCCCCAATTCAAGCATATTCCTCCGAGATGTTCAGCTTCTACCAATGCTACTTTTTTACCCAGTTGTGATGCTCTGATCGCTGCAACATATCCTCCCGGTCCTCCGCCGATTATGGTGACATCATAAGATTTCATATAATATTTCTCATTGAAATTATATCCAGGAATTCTTTCCTGGTTCTTGCATCTTCCCGAAATAATCCAGTCATATAAGATGTGGTCGCAAAGGAATTTTTCTTCTCTACACCTCTCATCTGCATACAGAGATGCCGTCCTTCCAAAACCACCGCCACACCTTTGGGTTGTAAAGAATCGTTCAGAGTTTCTGCAATTAATTGTGTCATACGTTCTTGAACCTGTAACCGCCTTCCAAACATTTCAACTATTCTAGGGATTTTTGAAAGTCCAATAATTTTACCATCTGGGATATACCCAACATGTGCTTTACCGAAAAATGGAAGTAAATGATGTTCACAAAGACTAAAAAATTCGATATCCCTGACAGTCACCATCTCATCATAACTTTCCTGAAATACTGCGTGATTAATGATGGTATTTATATCTTCGGTATAACCTCTGGCAAGAAACTGCCATGCCTTTGCAACTCTGGAAGGTGTTTTCTTCAATCCCTCACGATTGGGATCTTCTCCTATTTCCTCTAATAATTGTTCTATTAACGATTGAATTTTTTCTGGATTATTATTCATTTATTCCTCCTTCCCAAAATATTCTGAATAAATTGAAGGTGTTTCACGAATTTTTACTCGAAATAATTTTGCAGGTTTAAGGATTTTATCTTCCAGTAATTCCCAGATATATACTGATAGATTTTCTGAGGATGGCTGTTTATTCCGAAACCAAGGTATATCATTTCCAATGTCCGAATGGTCCAAAATATTGATTACATTTTCTTGAACTAATGTATTAATCTTTTGCAAATTAACGACAAACCCGGTTTCTGATTGAATTGGACCTTTGATTGAAATTTCTACTATATAATTATGACCGTGGATTTTCCAGTCATCCCCAAATACAGTCATATTTTTTTCATCTGTCCACTCAGGATGATGATACCTGTGTGCTGCACAGAATTTGTATTTTTTAGTAATTATCGGCACTTATTTAATTGTATCCTGCAAGTATAATTGAATATCTAAATTTACTGCTTTTTAATTGGGTTATTAATAGAGAATTAACGGAGAATTGAGAAATTAATAGATTGGAACATGTAATATTTGATCTATAAATACAAAATTATTGTATTAAGAGGTGCCTATGTGGATCAAGTTTTTACCAGAGGGGCATAGATCTAATAAAATACACTCTGTACATTTTGGCCGCCGGGCAATACACACCTTTCGACCGTGATCGATGAATAAATGAGCAAGATCAATCCAATCTTTTCTTCTTACAATTTTCATAAGATCAATTTCTATTTTGTCTGGAGACTTTTCTACGGTTAAATATAATAATCTGGAAATTCTGGATACATGAGTATCTACAACCAATCCGGGAGTACTAAATGCTACCCCCAATACTACATTAGCTGTTTTCCTTCCGACTCCCGGCAATTGCACCAATTCGGTTAAAGTGTCAGGTACGGTCCCGTTAAAATTTTCAGATAATTTTTTAGCTAAGGATACTATTGCTTTTGACTTATTTTTATAAAATCCAGTTGAAAATATTAATTTTTTCAGAATTTCAACATCCAGCCCTATATAATCTTCAACATCTGGATATTTACTGAATAAATTCTCTGTAACCTGATTTACTCTTTTATCTGTACATTGTGCAGAAAGTATGGTTGCCACCAATAATTGAAATGGGGAATCAAATTTCAATGAGCATTTTGAATCAGGATATTCCTGGCGTAAACGGAAAATAATTTCATTTGCTTTACTTTTCAGATTTGCTGTGTTTTTCAATTTCTTTCACTACTTGATTTAATATTGTATCAAGATTTCTCAGTAATGTATCCCGTGTTAATACAATATCAACACCTGATTTATGCGCTTGTGATTTAATCCGCTTTTTCATCTGATCCAAATATCCGACTATGGGGAATACAGTTCCCCGATTAAAACTTTCTGCTAATATGAATGGATCATAACTCTTATTTTCGAGATCAATGATCACCACACCATAATCCAATTGGTGAATTTCATTCTTAAAATCCTGAGCACCCGGAAATATCAAATTGAATCCATTGTTATTGCAGATAGAAGCAATAGAAAATGATAAATTCATATCATCCAAAAAGCTAATTACTGTGAATTCAACCAACTTTTTTCTCCTTGTTTAGTACCGGGACATTATTCCAATTGAATTGTTTATAATCATCAATTTTTTTTATACAGTTTAAACTTGAATTTACTTTATTGATTATTTCCTGAACATCCAGACCTCTGTGGTTTGGTATCTTCTTCATCAATTTGGGTAGACATTTGTTAAACATACTGTTTGCACCTTTTAGATTTTGATTTGTAATATGAAAATATGCCACTGCAACCTGAATTAATCCCTGGAGGAATAATCTATCCGGTATAACATGGTCAGTCCAAATTTCTTCCCAAATTTCGTGGGCATCATAAAACTGTTTATTGTTAAATGCAATTATTCCTGAATTGAATAATTCATCCGAGTTCATTGTAAATTGTATCCTCTTATTAGTGAATTAATAAGCATCCTGTTCCTGTAAATTTACCTATTAGACTTTTTGGAAACCAAAATGCAAATAGTATAGATTTAATTCTAATGCACAGTAACTATTTTAGTCTATAAAATGATATTTAGATATAATTTCCAAATATAATGCCTCAAGCAGGAGCTCATGCAATAATCGCAATGTACCTAAATCGGGTGCTCCCAAATAGAAAATGGTTTTATGCTGCATTGATATTTGGTGCAATGCTTCCGGACATTGATACTTTTGCTGCTGGTGTTGGTATTTTAATTACTGATATACAAAATCCGGTAGATTTTTTTCACAGAAAAGCCACCCATAGTTTTTTCTTCGCAATAGTCGTATTTATTTTCGGGTTGATTTTATCCGAATTCACCAAGAAATCAAAATACAGAGTAATTGCCGGAGGATTATCTATTGGTATTGTTTCTCATATTTTTGCAGACACCTTCTTTTTTTTTAAGGGAATTTACTTCCTCTGGCCGCTAAATTTTGAGTTTAACCTTTGGACTGGAATATATACTCCCCCAAATATAGTAGAAAATTTATTATTGGCACTAGAATTTTTGTTTTTCCGGATTTATGCCTGGATTCTCATTCAATTTTTATTACAAAATCCTACAGATAATCTTTGGCTTATCAAACCACTCACAATTTGGAAGAATATTGAATTATGGTGTTTTATAATTTTTACAATTTTAGCGGTACTGAACTATTCCGGATTTCTTATTATTTTCGGAGGATTGTATTTAGTTTCGCTGCTGATTGCATTATCGGTAACAGTAATTGCACGGGATATATTTCAATAATACTTTAAAATTTATTTTTACTAATCTAATAATCAGTGTAACTTCGATTAATATTCTAATTAACAACAATAGGTTAAAACAATGGAAAATACTGTATTAATCGTACCAATTCTCACAATGATAATTTTGACATTTTTAGTGAATACACGGGTTTTGGTTATTAATTCTAAAGCATCATTGAAAAAGGAAGTACGATTCAGTTTCTTTAGATTATTTAATACACAGGGGGTTGAAACACCGTTTCATTTAGAATCTGCACGTCAGCATTATAAGAATATGTTTGAGCTTCCAATTTTATTTTATTTTCTATGTATTTTACTGATGATAACAGATCAAATCACACTTTTAGATTATTATCTTGCGTGGGGATTTGTGATATCCAGGATTATACACAGCATTATTCGTATTCCAAATCAAAATGTAATTTATAGATTTACAGCCTATGCCTTTGGATTTTTTATACTTCTCATCGAATGGATATTATTCGGATTAAAATTTATTTAAATTCAATCCGGAACTTTCTGAATTTATTAAAATTGATATCTAAATTATCATAATGGAACATATCGCATTATTAGTTGTTGGGTTAATTATTTTTGCAGCTCATTTCTTTACTGCTGTTTTTGAACGTACCAAAATTCCTGATGTACTGCCGCTCACAGTTATAGGAATTATTATCGGACCAATCTCTGGATTGGTTGCACCGGAAGATTTTGGCGTCGTTGGTCCATTGTTGAGTGCAGTCGCTTTAATTTTGATGTTGTTTGATGGTGGCAGTCACCTCACACTAAATACATTAAAAACTACAATAATGAATTCTGCAGGATTGTTAGTCAGTACTTTTTTGTTTACATCCTTGATTACATTTCTTATCTCATCTATTTTTCTGGGATACTCATTTCTATCAGCACTTTTTATTGGGTTAATCTTGGGAAATATCTCACCTGCAGTTGTAGTCCCGTTAGTAAAGATGTTAAATATATCGGACAAAACTAAAACAATGCTTTTTGTTGAATCTGCAATTTCGGATGTTTTCAGCATTATTTTTGCTCTGGGTGTGTTGAAGATCATTGAAGTAGGATCTATTGATTTTGGTGAATTGATTGGATTAAAAATGATAGGGTCCATTGTTCTGGCAATAATTGTAGGAACTATTGGTGCATTTACCTGGGCTACTATCCTGAACAAGGTGAGAAAATTTCCCAACAGCATATTTACATCGTTGGCATTCCTGTTTATTCTCTATGGATTGTCAGAAACGTTAGGATATAATGGCCCCATCACAGCATTGGTTTTTGGATTGATCGTTGCCAATTCAAAAAAGATTCCTGAAGAAATTGTTCACAAACTTGGATCAGGCAGATTTGAAGAATTCAATATCATGGAAAAGACCCTGTTTTCCGAAGTAATATTTTTGGTAAAAACTTTCTTTTTTATCTATCTGGGAATTTCAATACAATTAAACAGTTTTAAGATATTGTTTTGGGGGCTTGTTATTACAGTGCTGATTTATATCGGTAGATTTTTAATGACAAGATTTACTGTTCCAAAAGACTTTGGGAAACAAGAAAGAGGTTTGATCTCTACAATTGCCCCAAAGGGATTGGCAACAGCAGTATTAGCGGACATCCCACTTCATATGCATTTTCCTGAAACAGTTACAGTGGACTGGTTGGAAATTCGCTCCCTTGTATATGCCATCATCCTGTTCAGTTTGATAATTACAGGAGTTTTGATTTACTTACAGGAAAACCATCTCATCGATGATAAGATTGATCAGTATATGTGAGAAATATAATAGAGCAGAATTTTAAGAATATTATGTAGGCTCCCACAATTGTTCTGTCTTACCTGTCTGTATAGTCACCCAGCGGCTCCACACAAACAACGCATCGGATAATCTGTTTAAGTAGGGAATAATAAATTTATCAATCTCCTCAGATTTTGATAGTTTCACACAGATTCTTTCAGCCCGCCGACAGACAGTGCGTGCAAGATGAAACCATATATTAGCATCATTTCCTCCCGGAAGTACAAAAGATGTTAATGCAGGTAGGACTTGGTTATACCGATCAATTTCTGATTCAAGCTGATCAATGTTTTGCTGTTTAATCTTAGGTGAATCCGTAACCTCGTCTTCTTTCATCCTTGACAGGGAGGATCCAACATTAAACAATTCATTTTGAATCCGTAGAAGCAAAGTTATTAAATTTTCTTTTTCAATTTTCGGTATATCTAAATTGGCTACAGCATTTGCACATCCGCCGATCAGTACCAATAATTCATCCACAGTGCCGTAAGCTTCAATCCGAAGATCATCCTTATCAACTACTTGCCCACCAGTCAAACGGGTTTTACCTGCATCACCAGACCGTGTATATACTTTATTGATGTGTATCCTTGATTTTTTATCTTCAGTCATGCTGATAATTTACTTCGGTTGTATTACCAACTTTGATTTCTGATTTTTTTCTACTTCAGTAAGATCCCAATATAACCGGAAGTAATCGCCAGCCAACCAGGTGTCGAGTGCATTATCATAAAATTCGCTGCCGTAAACACCACTTTGACCTGCTGGATTCATAACCAATGTTTGATTAAAATTATCCATCGGGACAATCATTCTAAACGCAGGGCACCAAGAAGTTGCAGCATACGGCGCTCCGGGGTTATAAGCTGATTGACAGACTGTATCCGTGTCCCCTCCAAATTCTATTGGACCCAGATTAAATATCTTATCCAGTGGTTTCTGAACTCCCAAAGCATGATTGAAACTGACTGTGTGGAGTTTACCCCATTTCCATCCCGATGGATCATCTCCAAGATTTTTTTCCAGCCACTCACAGGAATCCACCAATGAATCTTCCATTAATTTAATAGCTTCTTTATCAGTTTTCAGCCAGTGTGAATTTTCATTCTGTAGAATATTAAATAAGGATACAGTTGCATGTCCGAGTAATTCACTAGTGGGCAGCAGCACGGGATGCTCACCAACTCCCATCCATTTTTCTGTCAGTTCCTTGCCAAGATCAATATTGACTAAATTTTTCAGCATCGTGTAAAGAAGAATTTCATATACTATTCCACCTTTAGATTCTTTATCAAGAACACAATCCCAATCCAATAATAACTCCAGTAGTTTTTGAGCTTTTGGTCTGGCTGTACGAAATCCCCTAAATCCCTCTTTCATTTTTTCTCCGGGGATTGAATAGAAATCAGTGTGCATTTTTTTGCAATCATCAATTGTTACAGTTGATTTCGAAAATAATGCATCCTCAATTCTTTTTGCACGATATCCATTCATAAATGAATTACCGAGATAATGGGGATAGCCGTCATCTACCGGTTTATTATTGGTAGAAATAATATATCCACATTCAGGATTTAGAGCATGCGGCATTTCATGTACAGGAACTGATCCAACCCAGTCAAATTCACCTGTCCAGCCGGGAGCAGGCATCTGTCCCTTTCCCTTCCCTCGAATTGGCACTTTTCCTGTTACCCACATACCAATATTCCCTGAATTGTCTGCATAGGAAATATTCAGTGGTGGTGCTGTAATTAACTGGACAGCTTCAACAAATTCATCCCAGTTTTTTGCAGTATCCAATTTCAGGAAAGAATTAACAATCTGATTTTCTTCAAGGGATATTGAACAATACGAAATACAGGCTTTCCCGGTTTCTACCACATCACTGATAATAGGACCATGGATTGAATTTCGTACCGTTTCGATATGAGGAGATTTCTGTTTTTTGACTTTAATTGATTCGGCAATGACATCCATTCCCTTCCATTCACCCTTGTATTCATATTGTAGTGGTTTTTCCGGATGAACTTTCTCAACAAATAAATCTTCACCATCTGTAAATGACAAAGTTGCTCCCCACGCTATATGGTCATTATGGCCAATCATCACACCCGGTATTCCTGGCAAAGATACCCCTGCTACGTGATATCCCTCTGCAGAATGCAAATGATTCAGATACCAAACTGATGGCTGCTGAAGTTGAAGATGTGTGTCATTGCAGAGGATTGGTTGACCTGATTGGGTTAATTTTCCTGATACAACCCAGGTGTTGGACCCCCTACCGCCCCCTTCCATATCCTTAAATAAAAATGGACCTGTTACTGATTCCAGCATTTTATCCGGAGTGAGATTATTAAACTCAATGCCATTTGGTAATTCTATAGGATTTTCCTCAGGATAATAAATTCCCAGTTCTTCTGCTTTAGCTTCACCTACTTTCTGGACAATTTCACCTCTGGTTAAACAGCCGGACCACCCATGAGATAAAGTCCACGTCATTACCCGTCCCCATCCCAAAGTATCATTTGGTGTCCATTTTTCAGGTTTGATTCTGGTTAATAAAAATTCAACTGGCAGTTTACCCTTATTTAAATATGCATTTACTCCGTTAGAAAAAGATTGAAGATTTTGTAAAGTTTCTGAATTAAGAATGTTTAAATCACCATCTGTTAATCTATTGAAACCTAATGTTCTTGTTAACCGATCTGTATCTAACGAGACATCGCCAAAAGCTTCTGAAAGTCTGCCAGCAGCTATTCTTCTGTTCAGTTCCATTTGCCAGATTCTGTCTTGTGCATGTATGAATCCCTGTGCAAAAAACAGATCATCATTTGTATTTGCATAAATATGAGGAATATGCCAATTATCCCGGTAAACGGTTACCGGACTGCTTAATCCATCAATGCTTAATGAACCGGAGAAATATTTTTCCTTTAATGCACGACCATTATAATTAACAAACAGCCATTTTAAAATATTTGTGACCAATGTAGGCTTAATGGTAATTTTTGATTAGAATTGTGTTAATCAATTGATTATTTACTAACAGTTTTTTTTGATAATGAATTCAGTATCATTATACCAAAGATCACAAAAATCACACCTGCTGCATCGAGCCAAAGCGGTTGAAATTGCACACCGTCACGGACATCATAAACCAGACCTGGAATTTCAACACTCATGTAAACAGGAATTGCTGCAATTGCATTGTTCAATGCGTGTATTCCTATACATAACCAAATCGATTTAAATTTTACATATACCCATCCTAAGAATATTCCTACACCAATAGCAGGAAAAACCTGCCAGGGAATTATATGAATTGCACCAAATAATACTGCTGAAATAATTATTGCCTTCTTCTCACTATACAATTTGCTCAACCCTGTAAGTATCATACCACGAAATAATAATTCTTCTGTAAATGCTGCAACAAAAATAGCTGCAAACAATCCGTTTGTACTGGTTAATAGATTTTCAAAGACTGCATATATAGATTCAGGTATTGGAAAAAAGTAAATCATACAATTTGATAACTCACCAAGAACAATTAAAATTCCGAATGTTGTAATTGGAATTATTAAAATTACTGGAAGAGAAATCCTGTTTTGGTGTATAAAATATTTTATAGACCTTTTTGACCACACTAATCCCACACAAAATACTAACGCAAAAACTGGCAAATTTAGCCAAACCATTTTTCCGGGTTCAGTTAAGAATTCCCCAAAGAAATACTCCATTGAAATACCTGTAATTAATGACAATAACAGCACTAATAGTGACAATGCCACTGCTTGCAAAATATTCGGGAAATGATTTATGCCGGTTGTTGAATTATCTATTAATTGAAAATTTTTCAAGGAATAATTACTTTATGAAATTGTTATCAAAATTATTAGAAATTTCTTCCTAAACAAAAGAATTAATCCAATAAATCCGTGTTATTTCGAATAATCAAAAATAATCCGCTTAGAATTAAAATCCCACATAATATAACAGTATTTGTTATTCCTTCGTTAAAGATGAACCAACCAAATACAGACGCAATAATTGGCTCACCAAGTGGAACTGATGTTACTACAGTTGTTGGAAAATGTTTAAGTGCGTACGTTAAAATTCCATGTCCAATTATCGTGGGAATTATACCCAATAGAATGAAGATTGTATATTCTGTTACTGTGAAATTAATAATTGGTTTTTTCAATACAATTACTAATAATAGTAATGTAACTGCTGCGGAAGTAAATAATGTTCTGACATAGGTAAAAGTGCTTGTTGTATACCTCACATTTTGACCGATGAGATATGTTATCGCAAGGAGTACTGAACAAATAATTGCAAATAAATTTCCCATAGTATGGGTACCCCCCATTTGAAGACTTTTATATTGTAACAGGATACTCCCGAGGATACAAATGGATAAACCAATAAACACATTCCTATGTAAAAATTTCTTAATAATGAACAATTCTATTAAGATTGTAAACAGGGGGGCTAGTGTCCCAAATAAGGTAGCATTTGCAATATTTGTAAATTTTAATGCCTGGAAGAAGAACACAAAATGGAAACCCAATACACATCCTGCAAGTATTGATTTGTTCCTGCTTTGACCATCCATTTGTCTGGTGTGGAAAAAGGGACTAAAAATCCAAAGGATTAGACTCCCAATTGTCATTCTCCAGAATGCTATAGTAACTGCAGATACATTGGTTAATAATTTGACAAATATCGCAGATGAGCTCACACTTAGGAGTGCAATACATAGGAGGACAAAGAAAAAAAGTGGGGTTGGTTTTATATTTAGATTAAAAACGAAAAAATTTGTTAATCAGAAAAATCTATTAACAAAGTATCTGTGTGAACTTGATATCCATAATAGAGATCATATCCGCCACCATCTTTTAATTTCCACTCATCTATCATAATCTCTGTAGGGGTTTCAGATAATATTCTAAAAGCTATTAAACAAATTGGACTATCCAATTCCAGGAATTCTGTTTGTCCTCCATCGCCCATATCCACCAAACCACCTGTAATGGAAATTTTGTTGTATTCAGAAATATGCAAAAAATTAAAATTCGGACTATACCCACTAGCTTCCATAATCGCATTGTATTGTCTAAACCCATCATATAATAACACTGTAAGGTCATCCCAATTTCCATTACCTTCTGTGCCAGCCAGATTTTCTGTCCAGATTCCATTCACAGAATCTGATTCACATACTTCTTGAGATGAAATTTGATCACCATATTCATCTGTACAGGTGCCGGGATCATAATTATCATCCAAGTCATCTTCACAAGAATCATCACCATCACAGCAACCATCTGTTCCACAGTCTAAAAATTGGTCACCATAATCAAAAATTCCATTTTCATTATTATCCTCATAAAGTTCCTGATTTCCTGAAATGTCAAAAATATCCGAATCAAACACAACCTCAAGTGCAAAGGAATTGATATTATTGATATTATGCATTTCCAATGTAAAAAATAACCATTCATCATCCTGATATTGTTTTATCAAATTTATTTCAGGACCTAATTCATCATCTCTATTCAGTATGGTATCACAGCTTGTCAGCAGTAATACAAATGTGATTATTATGAGAAATATTCTCATGGGATTTTACTTTAAAAGCATCATTTTTTTGGATATTGAAATACCGGTTGTTGAAGTGAGATGATAAAAATAAATTCCGGATGGTAATTCTGTGCCATTCAATTCATATTCATATACACCCGGTTCACCAATTGAATTAAAGTAATTAATAATAGTTTCGCCAAGTAAATTTGTGATAGTAAGATTTATATCAGATGGTGTGGGTATTTCATAAATTATACTAGTGACCGGATTAAACGGATTTGGTCTGTTCTGATGTAATTGGAAATCCATAGGGATATATGTCAAGGACTCAAATCCAAATATCTCTTCAAGGAGCACTTTAATTGGGTTTTGATAATTGTCTGGAGGTAGTCCATAATAAATTTGTTCAAAAGATGCTCTGTATAATTCTAAGTCCAAATCATCATAAAATGACCCAGATGACATATCATAAGAGTCTGAATTTAATTCAAGACCGTAATTTATGAATACGAGCTGAACATCAAAAATATTAATTTCTCCATCACCATTTGCATCAGCGAACATTGCCCATTTACTTGACCAGTTATCGTACCCAAATTGAGGATCTTCCCAACTGTAATTATATCCGGTTCTTGGTGAGCCAAATTCTCCCCAGAAAACACCAATTGGAATGATATCATATCCATCCACTCTGCCATTAGCATCTGTATCTCCGGGATACACAATATAGATACAACTTCCATCATAAAATAATGCTTCGGGGTTATAATACCCTGAGCATGGGATTCCTGATTCACAGCTCTCACAGAAATTGCTTGCAACTTCATCTTCACAATTCAATGCATCTGAATCAGTACAGCCTGTACAGGTGACATTGTCATTACCGGGGTCATCATCACAAACTCCGCATAAATCTTCTTCTGCAGTGCCGAAACACTCATCTGCACAATCTATATCCGAGTTAAATCCATCACAGACACCGCAATCATCAACTGAATTGGACTGGCAATCCGGGTACTCATCATAATTGTTATTTACGATATCAGACACACTGTCAGGATAACACACTTCAAATTGAATATCAGGATTACCAAGCAGATCGTGGTCACTGTCTTCAAACCATGTTGTCATCTCACCAGGATCACAGCAGTACTCAAATTCATCCCACTGATTTCCACCAAAGCATACATCATAACAATCAAGCGCCCAATTTTCCTGGCATTGTCCTGATAGCTCATCATATAAGTGACAGTCGCCTTCCCAACCTCCCGGTGAATCTAATACCGGTGTATCCTCATCTGTCCCACCGCCGACACATTGCCCACAATCGTCAAAAAATGCAATGTTTTCAGGATTTGTGTAATCTTTGCAATCACAATTACAATCAATGTCAGGACCGTCACAGACACTAATATCATTCCCGTCATTGCAAGTTAATCCGCCGGCACAATAACCGCAATCATCAATAAATGCAGTTCCTCCAGCATCCCCGTTACAATCTGTTGGTGTTGCGTAATAGGCGTTTAGGATATCAATAATCTCATCAGCAGAAGGAGTATGATTTGGTTGAAATCCAGGGATTGGAGAAGGTCCTTCCCAAAAGCCATTTCCATTAGAGTCTACAAAATCTTCACCATCGTCCCACACACAATTACCATTTTCATCAGTGAAAGGTTCACCATAATTTTTCGGGATTGCATCAATGATCACTTCCTGATTATCATCCCATATTTTAAAAGTCGGGATATCACCTTCAACTGCATATCCCCCAGTACCTTCGATACCGTCATCTCCCATAACGATTACAGTGAACACACCGCCGCCGGGGTATGGATACACCCATCCGACACAAACACTATCTATGAATGCACCAATTACATCACAATCACTTGCAGGACATAAAAATCCATCTTCACCATCAGAAATTACCCCACTGTAATCAACGATTACCTCATCAATTCTTATATCATCAAACATATAAAAATCCTGTATGGTAGATTGTTCAAAACACCAACCTGTTTCTTCATGACAAGTGTCAATTGCAACAAGAATTTGTGGAAGAAAAAATATACAAAAAATAATTGTGAATATTAATTGGTTTTGTTCGTATAATTTATTTGTAGAGTTTGATCTTTGGTGGTACGTATGAAATTTCATCAATTTGACTTCCTATTTGTTATAATTTAATTATTTACAACAGAAAATTACTGCAAGACGAAAGCTTCCATACCAGAAAATGGTATTCATAATATTTTCCAGAGAAATAAAGCATCTTTATCCACAAATTTCCCCATTAAGGATAAAGAAATTGTTTGTCAGTTAGATGAGGAAACTTAAAATTTTTCTTCGAGAATAATTTTACCTTCAGGGTCAAAATGAGTCCAGTCACCTACTCGAATATTGTTCTTAAATTTTCCTGTTAACCTTGGATTCCCATTTTCCCAGTACAAATTGATAGGACCATGTAATTTGCCATCATGGTAACTTTTTTCTCTTACGACTTTCCCCTCCTGGTTCACAACTACGATCTTCTCAGGTTTATTTGAAGATTTAATTATCTGTTCTTTCATAGCGATTTCAGTCTGTGATTTTACAAATCAATAGGTGAAATTTAATATGATACAGGTCACATTTCAATGTAATTTCTTATCTAATGATCAACACAAAATTATTTATAAATTTTCTGTATCTGCTTTATTAATGCCAACTGTTTGTTTTTCTGCTGCTAAATTTTTTAAATGGAGTTCAATTTTTTGTAAATTTTCCGAAATGGATTGAAATTTTGTATCCATGGTAAAATCTGTAACACCTTTACTGGATTCTTCGAAAATATATTGACCGAATTCATTTAATTTTCTGTTATACTCACGTTTTGTTTTTTCAATTTCAACCTGGATTTTTCCCTTCTGAGTTAATTCACCGCTTTTATTGACTGCTTTTTGAATATATATACCAGTTTTATTTGCAACTTTTTCACCAAATTGATTTAAATCACTGATCATTTTGCTCCAAACGTCACTCATATTTTTAGTTTAATTTCCCTATTATTTTACTGTAAATATTTATTATTTAACCAATGAGACCCATAAAACAAACAACACCCGTAAAGCAGCATCTTTAATTCATACCCCATGTCATTGTCTCTGAAGCCGAAATATAACCCGGATATAACTGCGATTAATCCTAAAATCTGTATCATTTTAATTAAATACCAATAAAATGTTGTCATCATTCTTTATATAATTTACGCAAATTTAATGAATGATTATACAGTGAAGGATAATAATTTTGCTTTAACTCCCGGTTTACAGAATTTCCTTATTTTTTCTACTGGATTCTGCATAGCTGCAAGTGAATTACAAATTTTATACATAGTAGGATCATTCAGTTTCTCAAATATCAATCGATTAAAATAAGAAGCAGCCATATAAGACCTTAACTCTCTTTTCCATAATTTGTTAAATGAAATTGATTCTGAGATGGATTTTGCAGCTAAATACCCCGACTTTATTGCATATTGAATTCCAAATCCAAACAGATAATCCTGAAATCCTCCGGCTTCACCAATATATATCCTGTTTTTTTTATCACATTTGTTTTGTGAGACCCCAAATGAACCATAGCTTCCAAATTTTTTTACTTTTAGGAATTGGATATTTAACATTTCTCCAGAATAGCCAACTAATTTTTCAACTAATGCTTTAGTGTTATTTCTTCCCTTCTTAAATGCAACTGCTAATGTGCCTTTCCCTTGCAGGATAATAATATATCCATATCCATAGGGTGCAATTTGATTTCCCAGAAAAAGATGGATCTGATCCTTTGTGTCTGTTTGAAAAGTAATTCCCTGTATAAATGCAGATGCTTTTCCAGATCCGGTGGCAATAATGTCCATTTCATTTAAATCAGTAGTTGAATTAAAATTTATAGATACACCCGATTGTAACGCATTTTCCTGGAATACATAATCCAAATCTCCGGAATTACTGCCTCTACTGGTTATATAAAAAAATGGTTCTGTACTATTAATGGGGATTATTGGATAATCAGGAATATGTATATTGAATTTGTAAATCGGTGTATGTACAAACGAATCAGGCAGTTTAATAGATCTGATTTCCTCCAATGGATTGTGTGAAAAATTCCAGGTTTCCAATCCTTCATAATCACCAAATCTTCCTTCACCACAAACTGTTTTCTTTTCAAAAACAATAGGTTGATATCCATTTTTTTTTAACTGCATCGCTGCTGTTAAACCGGCAATTCCAGCTCCTCCAATTTTAACAATTCTACCTATTGAGTAGCACTCCAAGTATATTATTCACCACACCCGGGTCTGCCGATCCTTTGGTTTCCCGCATCACCAACCCCATAAAAAAGCCTAATAATTTCTTTTCGCCTTTTTGATATCGTTCAACTTCTTGATGGTGATTATCCAGAATGTCCTGAATGGTTACTTCCAAATCTGTTGTATTCTGAGTAATACCAAATCCTTCTCTTTCAATTATTTCCTGTGCCGTTAATGGTTCTTTTACCATGAAATTAAAGACATCCTTTGCGTTTGCATTGGTAATATTTTTCTCATCAGTTAATTTCAATAAATCTGCAAGTCTTTCGGCAGAAACAGGAAAATCAATAATTCCAATATTTTCATCTTTCAATACTCTATAAACCTCACTGAGTATCCAATTTGAAGCAAGGGCTGGAAGTCCACTTAATTGAGCTAATTTTTCAAAATAATCCGTGTGATCAACTGATTTTGAGAGGATTTCTGCATCTTTAAGTTTAATGCCATATTCTGTCACCAGACGGGTTTCTTTTGCATCCGGTAATTCAGGTAACTCATTCTGTATATTTTCAATTCTTTTCATAGAAATAACAAGGGGCGGAAGGTCAGGCTCTGGAAAATATCTGTAATCGTGAGCTTCTTCCTTTGTACGTATCACATAAGTTTTACCTATATTTTCATCCCACATCATTGTACATTGCTCAACGATTTCCCCATTTTCAAGTAGTTTAATCTGGCGATTTATTTCAAACTTGATTGCCCTTTCAACAAATCGAAAGGAGTTCAAATTCTTTATTTCAGTACGAGTCCCAAATTTTTCAGTTCCAGATTTGCGAATAGAAATATTTGCATCACAACGAAGATTTCCCTTTTCCATATCACAATCGGATACGCCAATATACAGAAGAGTTTGTTTAAGTCTGTCTAAATAGGTATGTGCTTCCTCAGGGCTTCGTAAATCTGGTTCACTTACAATTTCAACCAATGGAGTTCCACATCTATTCAGATCTACAACGGAAAACTCACCAATGCCATGCATTAATTTTCCCGCATCTTCTTCCATATGTGCACGGGTAATTCCAATTTTCTTTCTATTTCCATTCACATTTATAGGCAAATACCCAATTTCACAAATTGGGTCTTCAAATTGCGAGATTTGATATCCTTTTGGTAAATCCGGATAAAAGTAATTTTTCCTTGCAAATATTGTATGTTCCCGAATGCTGCAGTTCAATGCGAGTCCGATTTTAATTGCATAATCGATTGCTTGTGCATTTGTAATGGGTAAAGCCCCCGGCATTCCCAGACATACGGGACAGGTTAAGGTATTTGGTGGTTGTCCATATTCCCATTTACAATTGCAGAACATTTTGGTTTCTGTCCCCAATTGAACATGGACTTCCAATCCAATGACCGGTTCCCAGGAACTCAATTTACTACCATATAAATATTCAAATACTTAATTGACGGATATCAATAATCTCATCCAGGCTGGATAATGATTCGAGAAGTTTTTTATTTAATTTACTGTCTAACTTTACAACTGCATACGCTGTTTCATTCTGACTGGTTCTGCTCAGTAAATATTCTCCAATATTCACCTCTGCAGATCCTATGAGTGTTCCAACCTTTCCGATAACTCCCGGAACATCTTTATTTTTCATAAACAGCATATTCCCTTCCGGGCGAACATCCACCTCGAATCCCATAATATCCACAATTCTTGAGTGACTGTCACCGAATACACTACCTGCAACCTCTATTGTTCCGGAGTCTCCTTCTACATGGGTAATTATTAAATTGGAGAATGATACTTGATCAGAATTATGTGTGTGAGAAATGCTGATTCCCCGCTCTTCTGCAACCGCATGTGCATTGATGAAATTAATGCGGCTTCCGGAAATATTTTCCAGTAATCCTTTAATGAATGACAGTGATACCGTTTTAGTATCTTCAATAGGACCAAAACATTCAACGTGGACAGATTTGATTGCCCCATTGGATAGCTGGATTTGTATTTTACCAAGAATCTCCGCAAGGTGGAGATAGGGTGCCAAAGTTTTCAGTAAGGATAAATCATTTACCGGCATATTAAGTGCATTGGATAATTTTTCATTTACAAGAAAATCTGCAACTTGTTTACATATACCTTTGGAAACACCCTCTTTCGCTTCTGCTGTTGATGCACCTAAATGGGGTGTAAGCAGAATATTTTTTGCAGTTAACAGCGGATGATCATTTACCAGAGGTTCAGTCTCAAATACATCCACCGCTGCACCTGCTATAATATCATTATTCAGTGCATCGGCTAAATCTTTTTCGTTTATGAGTCCCCCCCTGGCAACATTAATAATTCTTGCAGAAGATTTCATCATTTTCAATCTTTTACTGTCAAATAAATTTCTGGTTGAGTCCAGAAGTGGAACATGCAATGTTATAAAATCACTTTCTTTGGTTAAGGTATCCAGATCAACTAAATGCATATTTTCCTGATCAAAAATATCCTTATTAACATAGGGATCAAACCCTAACACCTTCATTTCGTAGGATAATGCCCGTTTTACAACTTCTCTCCCGATTCTGCCTAAGCCGACAATTCCCAGTATTTTTCCACGGAGTTCACTTCCTACGAGTGAATGTCGATTCCATTTTCCCATGACCAGATCAGAATGACCAATCTGTATATTCCGAGCGAGAGAGCTCATCATTGCCATTGAATGTTCAGCAGCAGAAACTGTATTCCCATCCGGTGTGTTCATCACTACAATTCCCTGTAACGTTGCAGAATGAATATCAATATTATCAACCCCAACACCAGCACGACCAATAACCTGAAGTTTTTTTGTTTTTTCCAATAGATCCCGTGTGACTTTAGTGCCGCTTCTGACGATCCAACCGTCAATATCGCTCAGGTTTTCTTTAATATCCTCAAGTTTTGGTTTGGGCAGATAAATTGATTCAATCCCTGCTTCCTTTAAAATTTCCAAGCCTAAATCTGAAACAGGATCCGAAATTAATACTTTCATGTTTGTACCTCCTCTAAAACAGAATCAAAAATACTGAGGTATTCCTCCAGGTCGTCAGGAAATACATTGCCCATATGAGCAATCCTGAATGCTTTTCCCCTGTATTTACCATACCCTCTGTCCATCCTGAATCCTTTTTCCAATAGTGCATCGTTAATCGAATTGATATCCCATTCTAAGTCATTTTTGATGCAGGTAATGGTTGTGGATTCACACCCTGTTTCCGGGAATAAACTTTGTCCATGACCTGCCGCCCATTTTCGTGTGGTTTCTGCCATGGATTGATGGCGTGCCCAACGTTTTTCCAACCCTTCCGTTTGGATGTCAGATAGAATTTTTATAAATCCGAACATATGGGGTATGGAAGGTGTTGATGGTGTCTGCATTTTCTCAAAATATTTATCATATACTTCCAGGTCAAAATAATAGCCCTTTTGGTTAATTGAATTTGACATTTTTCTAAAATTATCCGAAACGGAAAATACGGAAAATCCTGCAGGCAATCCCCATGCTTTTTGAGTGGAGGATAGAATGTAATCAATCCCAAGCCCATCCACCTCAATTTTGACACCTGCCATAGAACTTACAGCATCCACCAGCCAGATTACATCAGGATATTTATTTTTGAGCAATTCACTGATCTCAGACAAGTCACTTTGAACTCCTGTGGATGTTTCATTGTGGACCATTGCAAAAGTATCAAATTTTCCGGTAGCAAGTAGGGTATCAACATCTTCCGCATGAATTCCTCTACCCCATTCTACATCTAAGATATCAGCATTCAATCCACAGGATTTGGACACAGCTGCCCATTTACTGCTGAAAGCTCCATTCACTGCGTGCAGCACCCCTTTTTTTACTGAATTTGTAACTGCCATCTCCCATAATCCGGTTGCAGGATTGGATGCTAGATAGACACGGTTTTTTGTATATAACACGTTTTGCACACCGGTTACTATGTTTTCCATTAAATCTGAAAATTCCGGAGTACGGTGACCGATCTGTGAATGTGCCAAAGACTGCATCACTTCATCCGGAACGTGGGTAGGTCCGGGAATAAATAATTTTGGATATTGATTCATCTATTAATCCCTTGTAAATATTTGATATCTTTTGTTCAGGAGAACCGGAAAATTAATGCATTATAATTACACCTGCAAAGGATGGATAATGAAAATTCTGCCAGTTGGTACCTATTTAATACATACCATAAATTACACAATGAATATTAAGGTAAATGAAATCTTTTTCAGTATTCAGGGGGAATCTACGTATGCAGGAAAACCGTGTATTTTTATCCGTTTGACAGGATGTAACCTCCGATGTGTGTGGTGTGATTCTGAATATGCTTTTTATGATGGAAAAGAAATGACCATTAATGAAATTCTGAAAAAAATACAACAATATAACTGTAATCTGGTAGAGGTAACCGGTGGTGAACCATTAATGCAGGAAAATTGTATCACGCTCATAAACTTACTTTTACAAAACGGATATGAAGTAATGCTGGAGACTGGTGGGTCCTTATCTGTTTCCAACGTACCCGATCCTGTAATAAAAATTATTGATTTCAAATGTCCCGGAAGTAAAATGGAGAAAAATAATCTATGGAGCATTCTTGATGAACTAACACCAAAGGATGAAATAAAATTTGTTATAGCAGATAGAGAAGATTTCGAATGGGCAATTGAAAAAGTTACTGAATTTCAATTAACAGATAAGCGGCCCGTATTATTTTCGCCGGTTTATGGTGAGATGGAATATGAGGAATTATCAAAGTGGATATTGAAATCAAATCTCCCTATCAGATTCCAAATACAGTTACATAAACATATTTGGGATCCGGAAACAACAGGAGTATAAAATAGGTAAATCAATTATATTAGTTTCCGGTGGTATGGATAGCTGTGTGACAGCAGCAAGTGCAAATGAAACCAATAATCAACTTGCATTTTTACATGTTAATTATGGACAGAGAACTGAAAAACGTGAATTCCAAGCCTTTAATGAAATTGCAGATTTTTACAATGTTTCAGATAAACTTATTGTAGATTTGACTCATTTACAAATAATTGGGGGGTCCTGTCTCACTGATGAAACAATTGCAGTACCAAATGCAGATTTGGAGAATCCGGGTATTCCAATTTCCTATGTACCATTCAGAAATGCAAATATACTCAGCGTGGCAGTGAGTTGGGCTGAAGTTATAAAAGCCGATTCAATTTATATTGGAGCTGTGGAAGAAGATTCTTCCGGATACCCAGACTGCAGAAGATCATTTTATGATGCATTTGAAAAATCAATAGATGAAGGAACAAAACCAGAAACCCGGATCAAAATCGTCACACCATTAATTGAGCTTTCTAAAAGTGAGATCGTGAAAAAAGGTGTTGAACTGAAAGCACCACTACATCTCACCTGGAGCTGTTATCAGAATGAAGAAGTGCTGTGCGGGAAATGTGACTCCTGTGCGTTACGTACACGGGGTTTTCAGGAGGCAGGCATCAAGGATCCACTACTTACTCATCCAGAATAATCTGGATGAACAGCATAATATCCAAAATATCCAATATACTGTCATGATTTAGATCAGAGACCCAAGACTCAACCGGTGAAGGAGTTACGATCTCTAATATAAAATCTACAACTATGATAATATCTAAAATATCAACATTTTCATCCTGGTTGACATCGCCGGCCAACCAATTCGGTTGACCACCATTTTCAAAAAAAATCAATACTGTGGATAAAAATTCAGTTCGCTGGTCAGAATCCGGGAGGCCTCCATACTCAAAACTGGTTCCAATAGTGCGATAATACTCATTATCAAATGCCACCGCTGTAATATATTCCGGTGATGAGCTTACTAATATGGGGAATGCACTTGATAATGACTGTAGACGGTCTATCCAGTTGTTTTCACCTGAATAATCAAATATCATATTTTCTGTGAATACTCCGGATAATCCTTCAACAGATTCCAAATCACCAGAACCATCTGACAATCCAATACAGTTAAAAAGAAATATTAAATCATTAAATTCAAACTGGGACCAAATATCTCCATCTTCGAGATATACATTACCCCCTGATAATATATATTCAACAATAATATTCTGTTCCGTAAGTGTTAGTTGATGATTGTTGGGCCAGATACCGTTTAAAATAAAAATACCACTGAAGTTTTGCTCAATTGGGTTGCCAAATACCCAAAGATCATTAGTGAGGTATCCTACAATATTTAATGCCTCCAGATCATTCAGTATTGCTTCACCGCTCAATGGTGTATTGTCTGATGGTTCCCAGATCAAATACTCAGGAAAATCACCTGAAAATACTTCCAGTGATTCTGTAGGATCACTTTCATGAGGAGGGGTTTCATTATCAAATGCAGTAATAAAATATGTATAGATAAACCCCTCAGGCGGAAGATCCACAAATACGGTTTCATCACCAGGATTTGCTGCCAATTCTGTTATGACAGTACCATTTCGGTATATTCTTGAATGAGACAGATCATCCAGAAATGTTCCATCAGATTGAGTATTTGGATTCACCCAAGACAATTCAATACCATCCGGTAGTGGATTTGCAGTAAAATTACTCGGTTCAGAGGGAAATGGAGATCCTCCGGAATATGCTGAAATCTCGACAAAATTACTGGTACTGTCTGTCATTAAATCAATAGTGGTTACTTGATAGGTATAATAGATGCCATCTTCCAAATCAAGGTCAATATAAGTTTCAGATCCATCCACAATTTCTGTGATGAAAGTTTCATTCCGGGATAAATTCACGGAAAAAGAATTCAATGGTGTGCCGTCATGCAATGTTTCAGGGTTTTCCCAGTTTAATTCAATGGATTCAGGCGTGAGGTAATCACTGAATGCGGTTACATTATCCGGCGGCACTGGATCAAGTGGATCTGCACCAGTACATCCATCAAAACTGACAACGAACAAGCCGGATTGTCTGTCTGAAATATAAATATTACAGGAGGGCTGAAATGGATATGTTCCCCATGCACCATTGAATAATCCCCCTACATCATCCGGATAGGTGTCATAATATCCTGCCATTATCGGTTCATAAGGATTACTGATATCGATAATTTGAAGTCCAAATTTGTAGTAGCTCATATAGGCATAATTATCCCGGACAAAGACATTGTGAGAGGATTCCCATTCAGCACCTTCGGGAACCCACTCAGAGACTAAATTCACATTATAAATATCCTCCACATCCCAGATCATAATATGACCTGTACCAGTTTCAGATGCGGTGAGTAGAAAATTTCCATCTTCGGTGGGCCAGCATGCATGGGCAGATGGAATTCCACTCCAATAATTGATGGTCTGTGGATTGTGTTTATCCGTAACATCAATAGCAAACATGGTATTTGAAAAGATTCCGCACCCATATAAAATATTCCCATCAAAACAGACATCGTGGAGGTATTCTTCATTCCAAATACCCACCTGTTCAGGATGGACCGGATCTTCCAGTGAAAGGATAATCAGATATGCGACATCACTTGCACCAATAACATATAAATATCCATTTGAGATCATGATATTATGTGAGCTCAATGCGCCATCCCAGGTATATACCAATTCCGGATTATCAGGGTCTTCCATGCTGATCACCTGAATCCCTCCTGAATTATTTTCAGTTCCACTGTAAATATAATTACCCCACGACTTCATATCCCGCCAGATAGATTCACCACCGGTGATGAATCCTGTTTCGATGATACTGTCTGCAACAACCTCAACGATAGATGTACCTGAGTTTGTACCCACAATTGCAAATTCTCTGCCGTCCGGTGTAGTATACCCCCAACAATCATTTACCCCCTCCTCATACGGTATATGTGCGATCAATTCTGTATTGTAAGATTCATCTCCGATCAAGAGTGATGAAATGGTTACAATAATTGAAATCTTGATAAATGCCTTCATAAATGTTTCATAATTTAAATAAAAAAGGGCTCTATGCAGAGCCCTTTAATAATTGTGAATTTATTCCTTAACTATCTAAAATAATATTCACCAAATTTACTATATCGAGGACATCAATGCTGCCGTCATTATTCAAATCAGATGCCTGTAATTCAGCCGGAGAAGGCGGCGGATCATTCCCAATAATAATATTGACCATTCGCACTACATCCAGTACATCTACATTCCCATCAAAATTAATGTCACCTTGCAAACCGGAATCAAACATTACCTCTAATGTAAAATCATCTAACGCCGCTTCAACAAGGGAACCATCCCCGGAATCTTCTGCAATAAATCGAAAAACAACCTGATCTGAAAATTCCGGAAGTATATTCTGTAATACAAATTGATGATATTCCCAATCATTGTTTGATTCATTGGTGTTTTCCAGAGTAATCCAGTTATTCCCACCATCATTGGAAACATCAACCTCCCAATAGTCTTCATTGGGATTATCGCCCATATCATTAGTATACCACCGCCAATATGAAACCATTGCAATTTCATATTCACTTAAATCAAGTATAGGTGATAACAAAGTTGTTTTACCACCATCAATATCGTCATAACCTGCTCCCGGTCCGATACTATTTCCGGTTACAAAACAACTTGTTCCATCTACTGTATGATCTTCACCGGGCTGAACCTGCTGCCCTTCTAACTGTGTGCCATTTGGGATTCCTCTTTCCCATATTCCTGTAACCGCATTATCACCGGGTGCACCAACAACCCAGCCAGATTCAACTTCAAAACCATCTGAAATTAATTGGGTAGTTTCACCAATCAATATTTCATATTCTTGCTGGTAAATGTAATCATCATTATCATTCACCGAAATTGTAATGGTTTCCAAAGTGCCATTTGGTGCAGATGGTGATACCTGAAAATACACAAAATCTCCTAAATCATAACCGGATCTTGCATTTAATCCTTCCAGTTCAACTTCATCCAATTCAAATTCAAGTAAGCCTTCCGATGAGATAGACAGTATAATTTCTCCATTTGAATCACCCAGCCCGGAATTCATTAAATTTACAGACATGGAATACAATTCACCCTGAAGATACGGACCATCCTCTATGGTTACATCCATAGAATAGTTAGACCCCGCAGAAAGTGCAAGAAATTTATTAGGATGGAGATTTTCTTCAGCAAGAGGGATTATACGGTTCGTTGCAGGCCAAAAATTATCAGAGTAGCTGCCGATTTCAGGCGTATATGCATATACACCCTGATCTCCAAACATCCAGTCACACGCTTCGCCATTTACAGGGTATAACAAATCTGGGCCAGTTCCTAAAAGGTATCCGTTGTACTCCACCATTTCTTCCCCGTATTCAACAAAAATTTCGAGATGTTCATTCGGCATTGGGTTATCATACACATATCCAAAGGGATAAATCAATAAATCACTATAGCTATGGTAATTGAATGCAAGTTTGAAATTATGAGTTTCGACAAATTCAGCAATAGCCTGAATCTCCGGTTCAGAATTTGGTCCGGTTCCCCGATATGTCTGTCCACATGCATAAGGATCAGAACCTGAGTCATCATATCCCCAGAAATAGGAATAATTCCTGTTCAGGTCCACTCCAATATCATATCCTGTACATCCATTAGACCGTTTATTTTTTCGATGCATTCCGCCTCCACTGGGTGCAGTAGATTGGTTATACACATAACCATCAGGATTCACAACCGGAACAAACCACAATTGTCTATTATTCACAATATGTGCTGCTACAGGATCGGTTTCATAATTTTCTGTAAGATACATAACATAATAAATGAGATTCATCATACTCATGGGTTCACGGGCATGGTGCAATCCGGTGTAGAGTACTTCAGGTTCTGACTCGTCCAATTCAGGATTATCACTGACCTTAAATGCCCATATTTGCCTGCCTTCCAGAGATTCCCCAATGGAAATTAATCCACCCACGATTTCCGGATAATCTATATGAAATTGGTTGAAAATTTCCACAGCTTCATCAAAAGTATAATAACCGCTCATCGAACCATCCGGGAAGTCACGACTGACCGGCTGTGTGAATCGTGTTTGAAAATATGCAGTTAAATCTTCAATAATTACACTAAATTGGATATCAGCATTTTCTATTTTTTCCAAATCAGTTTCTGAAGCTGCAAACTCCAAATATTCATTTTCAGTAAAATGAACATGATCCAATTCAATCCCCAGAGATTTTAAGGAAGTCAGGATATCTTGATCCGGATTTTTAATAAGAATTTGGGAATATCGGTCATTGCTGAATACAGAACTGAAAACTAATACTGTAATTATGAGATAATTTTTCAAATAATTAACCTTCCAGTATGAGATTTATAATTCCAATTATATCAAGGATATTTACAACTCCATCACTATTCAGATCAGCTAATTCCTGCTGATAATCAGTGAGGTCAGCAATATTTAATATGTAATTGACAGTTAAAACTACATCCAAGATATTCACTGCACCATCCATATTGACATCGCCTTGTTGGGCAGGAGTTCCTCCCACAGCGTTAAATGCATAATACCCGGCCATCGGTAGTGTTTCTTCTCTTCCGGAATTATCTACTGCATGGATATAATACCTGACTTCAGTATCCACTGGCTGAGTTGGAATTGAAGCTATATAACAATCTACTATGTCCCAGGGGCAGACTTCCATTGGAATATATTCATAATCCTCCATCACGGAGTTTTTCCACCCAATATATAATTCTTCATCAATCAATCCCTCCTCACTTAAATCATCAATCACTGCTTCAATTGCATAAAACTCCTGTGGATTTTCCTGATCATTAATGGGATCGTGAAAGATCTGAAGCATTTCAATATCCGGAATTCCCTTTGCTCTGCAATGGAGTGCATCTGTGGGTATCCACGAACCGGTAAATCCTATTACTTCGTATCCCGGCAATGCTTCTTCATACACCGCCAACGCATCATCATCCCATCCTGAACTCATTATGGGTACTAAGATTTTTTCATTCAAAAATAATGAATTTGTGTAGGGTTGGTTATTCGGTGTCCAGACTCTGAAAATTTCATAAGGTTCGCCGAAGGTATTTACCTGATTGGAGAAATACTCGAATACCTCTTCAATTTCATCATATTGTGAATGAGATACCGGAACCTCCCGCAGCAATAATTTCGTTGGTGAAAGGAATTTTCCCCAAGTGTCAATATGCTCAATATAATCACCATTTGGATCATCTACCACATAATATTCAGATATACCATAGTATCCTTCTAAGATATCGTGAATTTCGCTGTTGGGGATTGAATTTTCTTCATATACAAGCGTGGTTGATGCAGAAACGCCATAGCCATCAGTCATATAATTTCCACCCGTATGGATTAAATCAGTTGAATAATATGGTGTATTGAGATGTTCAGACATTTTAAATGGAGCCTGGTTATCATTTGGACGTGGTCTGTTATAGGTAAAATCCACTGTGGATACTTCTCTGTTCCCATCAACAACCCACCATGGACCATAATCCCGGGTCCAATAACTGTCTGTTGGTCCTACAACAAATTCAACATTGTCCATGTTAACATCTGCATTATTAAACGAATTGTAAGCAGAACTTTGCAGACTACTGGAAACCAAACAGTAAACAATAATATCTTCTGCCATTTCACGTATAATTGATGTTGAAATTCCCAATGGATATCGAATCAACACTCCCTGCATCCGTTCATATTCTGCAATGTTTCGAATCGGAGCAGGTGGCGGGTCAGTTTCTCTTCCCATTTCAGGAATAGTATGTTTAATGAGTAATTCTTCAGGTGTAAATCCAATCGGAAGTTCTTCGGAAACCGCTATACCCAATGCAATAACAATAATACCAAAAATATTTACTTTAATTATTCTCATAATATCCCCTATTCCCTATGCTTAAAGTTAAGTTTAGCTGTATCAATCAATTTGGCTTTTTTGTGTAACAATATGTACATTGTAATCCAGCCTGAATATGGAATCCACATTCAGGGCAGTCCCATTCATCAAGATCTGTATCTGTAAATTTTTGATCAGCGTTTTCATGTTGATAATAGAATGCAATAATTCCGAAAATAATTATAATAGAGATAATTACAACTGAAAATAATAATAGAATGTTCATTATTTATTTTGAAGATACTTTAGTTACAGCCAGCTAATTCAGCAGACAATTCAGATAGACATTCCAGCCCGTCCTGAACTGTTTGAGGTGCGATGGTACATGTTAAAGATGTGAGATTATTCAGTTCTGACAACATTTGATCCAATGAATCAAGACGCAGATATGTTCTGGCACGAATCACGCGGATATTATCAACATTAACACAGGGATCATACTCAAAGTTGTACTCTGGATCAAATTCCAATAATTCTCCGGATTCTGTAATGGTTTTATTGGAATATTCAATCATTAAATTCCATAAATCCGGATCTTGAAATGTGGGATCATTAAAATAAGCAGTTATTGAAGTATCTGCAATATGACTATAAATAAAAGTGAGCCCTGCCATTGCATTTGACCATACCTTATGGATATAAATATTTTCTGCTTTTGCATCTTTAAAATTATTTTCTGCGAGGAGCCTCAATGAGTCCCGTATTGATTTATTCAGATTTCCGGGTATTGAATTAGCATTATACATATAAGTCCACCCCAGTCCTGTATATGCTTCTGAATAATTGGATGATGACGATGAACCTAAACCGGTATTAAATAATTCAACTGCCAGATCCCAGCTGTCTGCCTGAAATGCATCCCAACCAGATTCCATATAAAAATCATATTCAAGAAAACTGGAGCTTTCATGTAATTCCTCACAGGAAAACATCAATATAATACAGATTACACCAAACTTCTTCATTTCAGGAGTACCACCTTGTTGGTTTTGGAATAATTCCCCGCTTTCATTTGTATCAGATATACTCCACTTGATTCCATTTCTGCATCCCACATAAGTGTATGTTCTCCTGCTTGATACCAGTCTGAAGTTAAGCTGGTTACATATCTACCCTTGATATCAAATATACTAATATCAATTTTTGAATCAACGGGGATGTCAAAACTGATATGAGTTACAGGATTAAACGGATTAGGAAAAGCCGGTTTTAAATCAAAATTTTCCGGCAGAATTACAACATCTCCGTATTCTGCTTCGGGATTATAGAATACAGCATAATACCCCAGCGAGCTAATTTCGGATATTGCAATGTGGTTCTCATATTTGGTTGTAACGGGGTTCCATTCATCTGACACCTTCTTATAAATTTGAATTTGCCAAGGATCAGCTATGGTAGAAATTTCATTATCAACCAAAAAGCTTATGACTGCATTAGTCTCAAACTCAAGATTTGCAGGTGAAAAGTACACTGTAGAACTAATCTGTTGTTCTGAACTTCTGTTATAATCTTCTAGTGGAAATTCCATAATCACTATACCTGTTTCTGTACTGAGTGCTCCCTGTGATATTGTGATCTCAGCCAATCCTCCGGGAGATGATATTCTGTTAAATGCATCGGGACTAGCAATTTGGTATGTTGCAGAATCAACTGAACTTCCAAAATTCTGCACTCTGTCCCTGCCTTGAAATTCCATTGTCAAAATACCGGTAGAATCAAAATTGCTGGATAAATGATATATACCTTCTGATAAATATGCCGGAGAATAGTCCAACCTCGGTGTTAATGGATCCAGTAAAATTGTTATGGGCTGATTTAATTCCGGAAAATTATAGATGGAATCAGAGGGAAAAATA
Organism: uncultured bacterium; assembly: GCA_964345035.1. Classification (GTDB taxonomy): domain Bacteria; phylum Fidelibacterota; class Marinisomatia; order SCGC-AAA003-L08; genus CAYFPO01. The sequence goes on along the minus strand of CAYFPO010000002.1, from coordinate 130,927 downwards.
TACAGATCAAAATATTCTGAAAACATCTCGTTCTGCATGATAAAAAATTCTGCCGAAGGTAACGTAATATCAATATAAAATGGATTTTCATCGGCAGATTGGAGTTGTTCCAAATCATTCCCTCTTGAATCAGTTTCATAATTTTTTGCGATTACACGCCAAGTATACTTGGTTAATCCATTAATTTCAAGCGGTACTTTATTCTCCAGGTCAGCTTCTTCATATAAAACAGAGTCCGGATATGTTGAAAATGATTCCGTTAAATCAATACTATAAAATGCAAATTGTGGATCTGTCAAAAATTCATAATTGGTGCACGAAAAATTTGAATCTGATACCAAGACTTCTCCTAATAAGCTATCACATGCAAAGCCATCTGAAAATATAAAATCCGGAATAGAATCACCAATAATAAATATGCTATCTGAATTATCAGTGGTTAGTTCGATTCGATAATACAAAACAAATTTCATGTCATTGTTCAAGGTTGAATCTGTGTCAAAATCTTGTGTTCTGTCCCATTTTAATAATAATTCTGATGGAATTTGTTCAGTTACCGGAGTATCTGCACTAAAAGGAAGACGATAATTTAATATTGATTCTTCTGCTGGAAAATCCATTGATAAATCATAGTACGATGTACTATCAATACCATAGGATTCAATTTCAACATCCAATGCAAATTCCTCAGGAATATCGTTAATCTGATATACGTAAACTGGAAAATAAGTTGAATCCTGCAGACCTTCGAGATTCTGTATTTTTATTTTCAGACTATCAATGCCATTCCAATTATTCAATAATGAATTTATGTTCCAGGTTTGACTAAGAGAGTCAAAATCTGTGTTTTCTTCAACAAATGATATTCCGTAAAAAATATCGTGATCAGGTTCTACAAAAATTGTATCAATACCAATGGGGATAAAATTTAATGATGGATCAGCATCAGTATTTTCATATTCTATAATGAAGCTCACAAATGTGGTGTCCTCAGGAATTGATTTGCTGCCGTCTTCAAAATACGGTATATTTATCACTGGCTGATCGATCACCTGATCTACAAAAATCTGGAAATAAAATGTGTCAGATAGAAAACCGCTATCGGTTACAATAATCTGTAAACTATCGGGACCATTCCAGTTTAACAGAAGGGAATCTAACCAGAAAGTGCCTGAATTATTATCATAAGATGCAAAGAAATGTTGACCGGTAGATGTAACTGGTGTTTGAAAATCCCATTCTAAAAGTGACAAATCAATTGGATCTACATTCAGATTTGTATCAGAATCTATATCATCAAATTGAACTTCAAATTGAATCAATATTGAATCTTCCGGAATAGATTCTAATCCCCCGATAAAGTTTGCTGACTGGATTACCGGAGGATCATTCACCTGACTCACCTCAACTATCCAGAAAGTTGTATCCGGTACATCTAAACCAATACTTGCAATAATTGCGATACTGTCAATACCATTCCAGTCCTCCAGTAAACTGCCAATAGTCCATTCCTGTGTCAGCGGATCCACTAATTCAATATCCATCATATGCACACTTGTCTCACCAATTCCTAAAGTGGTTGCCTCTACAGGATCAGAATTCAAATTAATGTCTGCGTCAAAGTTCTGGTAGCTGATAAAGAAATGATAATCCGTAGTGTCTTCTGGTATGGGTTCATGAATGGACACATCTGTAACCGAATCCTGGTCCACAACTTGATTTACCAATAAAGTAAAGGTGGCGGATTTACTTATCAGGGTAAGGTCACCATAAACTTCATCAGGATTATCTCCTAAATCCGTTAAAATAATGGTTACATCAGCAGTATCATTGGCATTTGGGATTAATGACAGTTGAAGATCTTCCCCGCTCTTTACAATCGTTACCAAATTAGTATCAGGAATATGATATGTATCCACCTCATAAGATAATTCCAATTCTTCTACTGAATTTTCTATATCGGAAAAATAATTTTCAAGTTCAATCACTAATTGATCTGAATCTTCATCCAATACCAAATCTTCCAATTCCTGGAGTAAAATTATGGAATCATTCACTGCTTCAACTGTAACAGAAATAGAAACCAAAGCTGTATCCGTTCCAAAATATAGTGTATCTCCATTATCCTGTGCTTTAATCTGAAATATTTGTGTTCCTGATGAATCAGAAATTACTTCAAAAAACGTTTTTCCAGTTTCTGGATCAATATTTATTCCAATAAAATTAGTCTCATCCGGAATTATGGAATACTGCACAGTTTGCCAAGTCTCATTTGGTGGAACCTGTAAGGGGGTAACAATGATGGTATCTGATTCTGTAAAATCTTCCTGTAGGATTATTTCCTCCATATTCAACTCAAACAGTGGTGGGTCATTTTGATCTCTTACAAATAAAGTAAATTCCTGAGTAAAAATACTATTACTCTCTCCCTGTCCATCATCACAAGATACTTGAAATATTTGGGTGCCACTGCTGTCCGACACGGATATTACAGAAACCTTTCCAGTTTCTGGATCAATTGAAATATCTGCCCAGGTAACTTCTTCGGGAGAAATAGTAAATGTAACTTCATCATTGTCCGGTTCATGGAATTCCTCCACAGTAATTGATAAAGTATCGAAATTATCCTCAATCTGAACATAGGAGCTATCAAGAGTGAAGTATGGGGAATCATTTACAGGATTGACAAGGAGTGAGAAGTATGCTTCTACTCCCTCTCCGCTTATAGGGTCATCAATTGCTGTGACTGTAAAATCCATTTCCCCGCTGCTGTCAGGTATAGCTGAAATTGATACATCACCTAAAATCGAATCTATTATTACCGCAGCCCAGGTGACAGATTCAGGTGTCAGATAAAAAACAGGGGTATCATTCTCTACATCATAGTAATCTACAATGGTAATTGTCTGTATTTCAGGAAAATCTTCATCATATTCCACATCATTCTCACTTAATTCAAAGCTTGGTAAATCATTTACTCCATTCACAATTAACGTAAACTCTACTATTGAAGTATCAATTCCATTATTTTCTATACCACCGTTATCAGAAGCCTTGATATTAATATCCTGAACTCCAAATGAATCCTGTACGGAAAAGAATGAGATCATTAATTCGTCATTATCCATAAAAATGTCTGCAAAATCCACACTTGAAGGTTCTAGTGTATAGGTAATTACTTCCTCAGACTCATTATCTGGTTGCGGTATTTGCGTAATGAATATAGCACTTGCAGATGAAAAATCCTCATTGACTTCAACTGTATCTTGATTAATGGTAAATTCCGGCGGGTCGTTAATTGATTCCACAACTACATTCAGAGAATATTCATCACTGGAATCCAAACCATCGAATATTACCAAATTAACTACTAAATCACCAAAATAATCGGGATTGGAAATTAATGTATCTCCACTAAAGCTGTAATTTTCACCATCATTGATTACTACTGTAAAATCCTCAGGGTAATCATTGTCCGGATCTTCTATTTCGAAAATTGTTGCCTCAATTGTCTGGCTAATATCCTCAAAAAGAGTAACCGGTTCCTCAACAGATAGAATAACCGGAGGATCATTAATTGCATTAACAAATACTTCAAAATCTTCCGTATCAGGTGCGGCATTATCTTCCCCGCCGTCACTTACTCGAACTGTTACCAACCCGGATGTTAATTCACCTTCTACAGGTGTCCAGGTAATTACTCCTGATGAATCAATCTGCATATTCTCCGGAGCATTAAAAAGTTCAAAGGTAAACTCATCATCGTCCGGATCAGCCACATCAATTTCATAAATGTATTCGATGTCCTCATAAGCTGAATCCGGAGCGGTAGAAATAATCATAGGGCTGTCATTCACTGGAGTAACATTGATTATAAATTCTTCAAAATCATTTTGTATTACACCCTCTGAACCACCACTATCTTCCAACTGGAGAGTAACAACATCTGAATTTATTACTCCATTCTCAGGAGTCCAGGAGATTAATCCCGTCTCAGTTACAACCATGCCTTCCGGTACGTCAAATAGTGTAAAAACAAATTCTGTATCATCCGGATCATCCCAAAACACCTGATATGTATATTCAATATCCTCCGTTGCTGAATCCGGAGCGGTAGATGTGATTTCCGGCGGGTCATTGACCGGAGAAATGGTGACCGACATTGTATCAGATGATGATTCCCGGGTAATACCATCATCAGCAGTTAAGATAATTTGAGCAATACCAAACTGGTTTTCAATATATTGTAATTGAATTGTAGTATCTGTTAAAGTTGCCTGAATAATTTCTTCGTTGGTATTATCCAATGCAAATGTCATTTCATCATCGTCCGGGTCAGAAAATACATCCGTAATAAAAATAGTTGTATCAGAAGCATCTTCCAAAATAGTATAATCAGGTAATGGATTAATAATATTGGGAGTGCCGTTAGAGTTAAGGACGGTAACCTGTAAGGTATCCCTGTCAGTTTCATTAAATGGATCAGAAATTTCAAATATGAATTCTATATTAAGCGGTTCATTTGTCTCCAGATTTGGACTCACAAATTCTGTAATCATTTCTGTTGGGTCTGATAGGTCAACCAGCTCATTATCAGTAAACCAGAAATATTCCAGATCATCAGGATTATCCTCATCATAGGCATTTCCGGTGAGTGTTACAGTCGTATTTTCCATTACCTCCTGGTCTTCCAACGGTTCAATAATTTCTGGAGGTGAATTATCTTCCCACACTAATACATTCATCGGAGCTGTGTCCGTAGTACAATAGGGATCCAGCACTGTTAAAATAAATTCATAGATTCCGTCATCCCACTGGTCATTGTTATTTACATCATTATATGGTTCACCGCCATCAAAACTACCATCACTGTCTAAATCCTGAAATACTTCACCGGTTTCATAGAGATTATTTCCTTCTGTTCCCTCTGGGTTTTCATTTGGATGGTAATTATCTCCATTTGGATCAGGGTTGGTAATTTCATCATATCCCGGTTCAACTTCATCGCACAAACCATCAGCACCGCAATCCTCAAAGGGCTCACCATCCATTTGACCATTATAATTAACATCTACATAGGGTTCATCTGCTTCCAGATTTTGAAAGTTAGACGTAGATGGTTCATAAACAGTGAACTCATCATTACTGTCTTCATCTATAAATTCTTCATCATCATCATGGATTCCATTGCAATTATCATCAGTAAATGGTTCTCCATATTCCCAAACACCATTTTTATCACTATCAATTCCCCATCTAAGAGTTATGTTATCACCATCTGGATCATTTGAATATCCATGACTCTCATCTGCATGATTGTTTAAAATTACCTGAACTGTACCTCCTGGTATACCATCAGTGGATACTTCAGCATAAATTGTATCTGCTTCCACAACAGCATTGGGTGCTATGTTTGGTTCTTCATTCACTGTTATGATTACCGTATCAACATCAGTGCTGTTATAACTGTCATGAACTGTTAATTCTATGTCATAAATCCCTGCATCCGGCAATGTGCCCGTATATGCCAAGGTATCACCCAATGTTGAATCATTCAAGGACCATAAATATGAAATTATTTCATCATCTTCAGGATCTGAAGATAAAATACCATTAACAGTAAAACTTGGTAAATAGATGAATGGATCTGTAACACATTCATCATTCTCCCAGATACAGAATTCAGAATCTTCACCAGTTATACAATCTTCTTCATCCAAATGAACTTCACAATCTTCATCGTAAGTGGGGGTAACTCCATTCACACCGTCATGGGGTATAATAATTGTTTGAGGTTCTCCTGCATCAGCGACTGGTGGATCATTGGGTTCAGATATTGTAACATCTGCTGTATCTCTCGCTACCAAGGGTGGAATTTGGTCATCCTGAACTTCCAGTATGATATTGTGAAAGCCCACTTCGATTGTATGATCCTCAATATATTCACCGGTGATAATAAACTCTTCCTCTCCCGAATCTAATAATTCATACCACAGCCACTGTGTAATTAAAATTCCCTCTGATGCCGAACTACCCGTACCATCAAACGTAACCAATCCATTACCACCGGGGTCACCATCATGGGGTGCATCTGTAAAAACCATTGGATATGCTATTTCTGCAATTAATGGTGAATTCACCGTAATTTGCACATCATCTGTTGAAAATCCGCCATGGGAATCTGTGACCTTAAATGTATAACTATATTCACCCATTTCCAATGTCTGGATAGTTGTTAATTCAGTGCTGATTACATTCCCCTCAAACGTCCATTCATAGGTGGTTTCATCTCCTTCTGGATTTGAAAAGCTACCGCTTAACGTAACATCAATTGTGGTGCTCCCCGGCTCAATATTAACTTCCTGATCCACACCTGCAAATGCATCCGGGAGTGAAACAGCCAATGAATCCGATCTATCAGATTCATCGGTATTTAAAGCTGAAACCTGAAAATAATACAACTCTCCTTCTGAAAGTCCATCATTTTGGTATGAATTCTGGCTTGCATCAACCTGAGAAATGAGATCATCATCTCTGTATATATTAAATTGAGTTATGCCTAAATCGCTTGTAGAGTGGCTGCTCTCCCAACTGATCGTATAGGAAAATTCACCACCTTCATTAATTGCAACATTAATCGGTGTATGATTTGAAATTCCGGGTGATCCCCATTCCTGTGTACCGTCTCCTCCAAACCATTCCACATCCGGGTGTTCATTGAGCATAAATCCTGGTGTTTGATTGCTTATCTCCCAATTGACACAGTCATCATTATCATCCTCGACTGTATCAATATTTGGATCTAATTTCAGTTCCACAGAATGACCTCTATTACCACTTCCTGAACCAAAATCCGGACATCCGGTACCTTCATTAAAGAAGAATCCATCAATAAAATTACCGGATGGGTCCTGTATTTCAAAAATCCCTTGTGAGTTAATAATTAAAAACGGCAACCAATATCCATTGGATATTACTAATTTTGTTACACCTTCTGTATCAGCATAGAAATCTTCGTCAAAATCCGTATCTTCCGCCCAGGTTTCTCCTGCATCCAGACAATCATCTTCATCATAAATATCAGGGTCAGAACAGGGTGATACCAATCTCAAATCATACATTGGTAAATACAATACGTTTTCACCATTATTCTGTCCGGTAAAATACCCTTCTTCCCCGGAAAAGAATACATATTCATGTTTTGGTATAACAAAGGATTCTGTAATTGTATGATAGTTGAGATCGGCAACACCCACTCCAATGGTCCAATTCTGGAGATTTATATCCACATCAGTGGTATTGTAGATTTCCACATAATCAGGAATAGCACCGTTTGATTTTACAAAATACTCAGTTATCACCAAATCGCCTTCTTCGAATGCAAATGAGAACGAGATTGAAATCAACAGTGCCATCATGCTTCCTATGGGTGATGAAACTGATTTTATTCCATTTATCATTTTCGTAATTTCAGAATAATTCATAATATAAATTATATATATTTTTTAAACTTTACCAATGATGTTACAAATAGATAAAAAAAACCCCCGAAATATCGGGGGTATATTTTCCCAAATTATTGTTTTAACCTGGCAGTTATTCCATCAATTGTACTTTTAAACTTGTCAATATCTGTTTTGGTATTGAAAAGTGTATCTACGTCATAATAAATATCAGAATCGTATTCCTCTTCATTAAAATCCATCATAAAATTAGACTCTAACTTTAATTGAAAATCCCGTAAAATTTCTCTTTTCCGTACTTTTTGCCTCATGTGGTTCAGGAGAAATTTTATTTGTCCACTGGTGGTTACATGAAAAAGTGGTACAATTCCAAAGTCATCACATTTACATTTAAAGGTCATGGTGCCATATCCTTCACCTCTTCCCCAGGTTACAATATCTGCTTCATCACCTGCATATTTAACCAAATCAATAACAATATTCGTTGCGTGAGGTAAACAAGAATCTTTTAAAGTTCCCATGAAGGTGGTTTGGTTCCATTTGGCCATACGGTTGATCCCCTTGTATGATTTAATTTTTAATGTTACGTGTAATTTTGGTTTATTTCGAAGTTTTCGAGGGGGTTAATTTAAGAATATCTCTATATATAGATAAAGAGAATAGTTCTACGATGAAACGATCACTGATTATTATATGCAGCTTTAATCTTATCTGCAACCTTTTTCGGTGTAAATCCAAAAAAGTCGGCTACATCAGATCCTGGTGCAGATTCTCCAAATCTATTTATACCAATATTGAGCCCAAATCTTCCAGTATATTTTTCCCAACCAGCTGTTATTCCACTTTCAACTGAAACTAGAAATGCATTTTCATGGTTCATTATAGAGGATTTGTATTCTTCTGGTTGTTCGTCAAATAATTCCCAGCAAGGTAAATTTATTACCCTGATATTAAATTCATGAAGAAGCTCTTTTGCTTCCAATACCAGGGAAACTTCAGATCCAGTCGCAAAAATAACAATTTCAGGAGTAGAATAAGAATCAGAAATAATATATCCGCCCTTACGCAGTTCATCTGCAGAAGAATTTGAGTTCCTCTCAATTATGGGAAGACTTTGCCGTGAGAGCAATATTAGTGAAGGTCGTTCAGTCTGCTCTAAAGCAACTTGACATGCTGTAACCGCCTCTGCAGCATCTGCTGGCCGGATTACAAGTAAATTTGGGATTGCCCTTGTAGCCATTAAATGTTCAATTGGTTGATGTGTAGGACCATCTTCACCCACATAAATTGAGTCATGTGTATATTCGGTAATAACTGGCAGCCCTTGTAATGCCCTCAATCGAATTGCTGGTCTTTCGTAGTCAGAAAATGTGAAAAACGTAGCACCGAACACTTTTAATCCGCCATGCTGCGCGATTCCATTATTGATAGTACCCATAGGGAATTCTCTTACACCATAAGCAAAGTTTCTACCTTCATGATTATCCCTGTTGAAATCCTCAACTAATTTAGCAAATCCTCCGGTATTATTGGACGGTTCTAAATCTGCTGATCCGCCAACTAGAGACGGCATTTTCTCAGCCAGAGCTTCTATGACATGCCCCCAAACTTTTCTGGTTGCAAGTTTTTCACCTAGTGAATATGTCGGCCAGTCTATCTCTGGAATTGTCCCGTTCAATGCTGCTTCCCAACTTCGGTTAAATTCCTTATCTTTACACCGTTTCATCAGCACATTTTTCCAAGCAGAGACTTCTTCCCGCGCATATTCAAACCCTGATTGAAAATCAGTGATAATTTCTTCAGGTAAATAAAATTTTATCTCAGGATTCAACCCTAATTTGGTTTTAGTTGCTGCTATTTCTTCATGAGGAAGGGGCATACCATGGGTATTAAAATCATGTTCCATTGTAGCTGTACCCATTGCCATTACCGTAGTGCCAATAATTATGGATGGTCTTTCAATTTCCATTTGAGCTCTACGGATGGAATCACGGATAGCATCTCGGTCATGCCCGTCAATTTCCTGGACATGCCATTGATTAGATTCAAAAAATTTTGCGTAATCCGTTGAATCGGACCTGGAAACTTTTCCGGATATTTGTGCATCATTTGCATCGTAAAATGCAATAAGTTTTCCCAATCCCCAATGACCCGCTAAGGCGATTGCACCTTGAGCTACCGGTTCCTGTATGTCACCATCACCATGAAGTAAATATGTATAGTGGTCTACAATATCCTCTCCAAACTGGTGCCGTAAAATACACTCAGCAACTGACATTCCCACAGCATTCCCAACACCTTGCCCTAAAGGTCCTGTTGTTGCTTCCACACCAGGTACTAATCCTCTTTCTGGATGTCCTGGAGTTCTGGAATGAAGCTGACGAAACTTCTTTAAATCATCCATATCCAACCATCCAACCATTGTGAGAAGTGTATACAACATTGCTGATATATGACCAACCGACAAGACAAATCTGTCTCTATTAAACCATTCAGGATCATCAGGATCAAACCTTAGAAAATCCTTATACAATACATAGGCGAAATCAAGAGATGACAGCGGCCCGCCGGAATGACCGGAATTTGCCTTTCGTACAGTATCTAATATCAACCCTTTACAAATATTGATGCTATGTTGTTCTATATCTTGTGTTATCACTGTCATTTATTCTTTGGGGGGATTTCCAACTGATGAATTTATTATCTTTTGGAATTGGTATAAAATGAAAAATTAGTATTTAATATGAATTGAATATGAAAATTTTCAAATAACAAATTATTTACATCGGTTTGAAATGGGCAGAAAAATGTCTGAGATATTTTGTTTGGAAAGTCATTTGTAATCCGGATAACCTCTCTTTTTTCTTATTCACATCAGTAATTGCTTCAATAACATAATCAATATGACTTTGTGTATAGGTCCTTCGGGGAATTGCCAACCGCACAAGTTCCATTTCTGCAGAAATCTCTCTGCCAGTATCCTCATCAGTTTTACCAAACATTACCGATCCCACTTCTACTGCTCTAATTCCTGCTTCTTCATAAATTGCACAAATAAGCGCCTGTCCCGGAAATTGATCTGTTGGTATATGAGGAAGCATTTTTTTTGCATCAATATAAATTGCATGCCCGCCAGGAGGTTTTAGAATCGGTACCCCGTTATTCAATAAATGCTCACCCAGATATTGGGTAGATGAAATTCTGTATTGAAGATAATCCTCATTCATTGCTTCTTCAACTCCAATTGCGATTGCCTCCAAATCTCTGCCTGCCAAACCGCCATACGTAGGAAATCCTTCTGTAAGGATCAACAAATCTTTTTCTTTTTGAGATAATTCCTTATTGTTGGTGCATAAAATACCACCAATATTTGCGATGCCGTCCTTTTTTGCACTCATCGTGCAGCCGTCCGCATAGGAAAACATTTCTGCAACGATTGATTTTATGGTTTTGTTTTCATATCCTTTTTCCCGTTGTTTGATAAACCAGGCATTTTCAGCAAATCTGCATGCATCCAGATAAAAGGGAATTCCATTTTCATTGGCAATATTTGAAACTTCTCTGATATTTTCCATGGATACAGGTTGACCACCTTTGGAATTATTGGTTACAGTGATCATTATTAATGGGATTTTATCATTACCTTTTTGTTTGATGACTTTTTTTAATTTATTTACATCCATATTCCCCTTAAATGGATGGTATAGTTCAGGAAAATTACTTTCGGGAATGGTTATATCCAATGCTTCAGCCCCCTGAAATTCCACATTGGCCCGTGTTGTATCAAAATGTGTATTATTAGGGACAATATCGCCTTCTTTACACATCACAGAAAATAATATCCTTTCTGCTGCTCTCCCTTGATGTGTGGGTATAATATGCTCAAATCCCCAGATATCCTGAATTACTCTCTCAAATCTTTGAAAACTTATACTGCCTGCATAACTTTCATCTCCTCGCATTATACCTGCCCATTGCTCGCTGCTCATTGCACCTGTCCCTGAATCAGTGAGCAGATCAATAATCACATCCTTGGAATGGATTAAAAAAAGATTATAATGTGCGGCCTTCAGGTAATATTCCCGTGTAGTTCGGGTACTTAAATTGATGGGCTCTACAGATTTAATTCTAAATGGTTCGATAATTGTTTTCATAATGTTACTATTTTGTAAATTTTAGTATGAATAAACGGACAATACAGGCATTAATGTGGATATCTTTGATTGGAGCTTTTCTCCTAATGTGGTTATTCGGAAATTAATGTGATTTCTTTTTGGTTAAGGGAATAATAACACCAAGATTAATATTTGAAAAAATCTTCTCATTCCATCAAGCCGAATAATTTGATGAATATAAAAATCTGCAGGATCAGAACCGTCAAAGCTGCAAGTGTTCTCACCAGTTCCATAATATGGTTGTACTTATCCAGCCATTTTTCAAATTTATTACGATTTTTTCCCCCCATCAGGATTCACCAATCATTATTTCCCGGATATATTTTACAGGGATTGAACCAAAGGACAATACTTCTTCATGAAAATTTTTAAGGTTGAAGGACTTCCCTAATTTCTTTTCAATGCTTCTTCGTAAGTTCCACATTTTTTGGGTTCCTATGAAGTATGTGGATAATTGGCAGGATGTCAATTGGGCTCTTACCCACTTCCCTTCTGCTTCTGATAATTCCTGAAATCCCTCTTCGGTCATCAGATAAATCGCCTCTTCCTTTGTCATTGTCCCTGCATGAATTTCCTGATCAATAATAGCATTTGTAATGCCCCTCAATGCCCATTTCAATTGAACAATTTTATATCGTGGATCTCCACCACCAAGTCCTGCATCCACCATCATCCCTTCACAATAATGCGCCCAGCCTTCAATCATCACTCCGCTTCCGAAAACCGCCCGAATTTCTGAGGGATGTTCACGGGCATAATACAATTGAACGTAATGCCCCGGTAATGCCTCGTGGATACTCAATATTTTTAAAGAAATGTCATTGTATTCTCTTAAAAAACTTTCTGCCTTTTCATCTGTCCAATCCTCAGGAATGGGTGAAATATTATAAAATGTTTTCAGTTTATCTTCAAATGGTCCTGGTGCATCCAGACCTGCAATAGCAACTCCACGCTGATATTCCGGTGTCTCCCGGAGCAGCAATGGTTGGGAATCATCCAATGTCAGAATATGATTCACCTGTATAAAATTTTCTAACTCCTTGATGGTATTTCTGGCATTTTGCACTACATAATCACGTGATCCATGGTCATCTGCAATTTCATTGAGCATCCACCGGATTACATCCAGAGTATCTTTTCTACTGACCCATACAGGTTCATCATTTTCCAGTAAATATAACGGGAGTGAGATTTTAAACATTTTTTCCTGGGTATTTGCTAAATTTTCATATGCACTTTTCAATACTGATTCAGGAGAAATATTTTCATTTACCGAAAAATTGAATTTCTTGTTATATAAATCTCTGCCAATCCTGAAATCTTTTTCACTTCTCGGAAGTAGATCATCTTCCAGCCAGAGATGATATTTTCGTAAAGCAGTCTCAGCAATTTCGATAACAGCATCAAGTGAATCCATTATGTTTGAACTTGCAGACATAGTTGATGCTGCCGATTCTAACATTGTAAAAATACCATTCATTTGTTTGATAGCAGTGATTGTATAAATTTCCGGGGCATTTGTAATTCTGTTCTGTATCTCAGTAACCACTCTGGGAATGGCACGAATTCTATGAACCAGATTTGCAGTTCGGTTTTCTACAGGAGCAAAATTTCTGTCTGTCAAACTTGAAATACCATCTCCAATTATCCATGGTACTGCCATTGGATTCCATTCCGAAGTTTTTAACTCTTCATAATTGAACTGCATTTTCTCCATGGCATTTTTCAGTATGAAATAATCAATTTGATATTCCTTTGACAATTTGGTATGATCAATCTGATTCAGTTCTATCAAAAATCGATTCACATCTTCATATTCCTGATCACTGTCTTCTGAACTATACTTTCCGAATTTATTATCATATTTATGAATTCCTAACCAAGTTGAATGCACTGGATTGTTACGGTAATACCAATCCAGAAAAGCTCTGGAAAACATTTTAAAAGATGACTGATGTGAATTTTCGCAACCGAGTGAAATTAGGGCAATGAAAATATAAGTGATTGTTAATTTATTTACGGACATTCCCTGACCAACCCATTTTTGTTCTTAATGTCCTAAAATAATCTGAATCTGATAACTTAACAAATTGTGCATTAAATTCTGCTTTGGAAATGGATATTTTTGATATAAAATCAACTTGAAAATGAATTTGACCATCGATGGTAACTGCCATACCGGTTTGGTCGTCAGTAAACCTGATATCAATGGTATCCGTAGATGGCAATACAATTGTCCTTGCAGACAGGGAATGGGGGCAAATTGGAGTAAGTGTGATAACATCCAACCATGGAGTAATAATGGGACCGCCTGCAGATAATGAATACGCTGTAGATCCTGTGGGTGTTGAAACAATAATCCCATCGCTTTTATATGTATTCAGATGATTACCCGATATGGACACATTGGTTTCCAGTATTCTGGGTGAATTTCCATGATCAATAACTACATCATTGATGGCATAATATGCCTTGTCATCATTTCCTGAAATCACTGTTTTTAAGAGCATACGTTTTACTGTTTTATAATTTCCGGTAAGGACAGTTTGTAACGCATCCAAGCAGTTTTTTTCACTGCATTCAGCAAGAAAACCAAGTCCTCCAATATGAATCCCCAAGATTGGAATTCCTTTATCTTCCATTTGTCTGACAGTTGAAAAAATGGTTCCATCACCGCCGATGGATAACATGAATTCACATTTTTCAAGGATCTCATCCAAATGGCATACTTTTATATCTTTGAGAAATTTATGATCTTCACCGGATTGAATCCTGGAGGACAAAATGAGTTCACTCCCGGAATCTTTAATCACGGGAATTAATTTTTCCAATATTGTGAAAAATTCCGGTTTTAGATAATTTCCAGTACACCCAATTTTCATTTTATTCAGGTTCCGGGTTTTTCTTCGAAACCATCCTCTGTTTTCAGTAATGTGCTCACTCGTTCTTCTGCTGCAATTAACTCTGTTTTACAATCCTTTACAAGTTGCATTCCTTCTTCAAATAATATTAGAGATTCATCCAAGGTTAAATTACCTGATTCAAGTGCCTGAACCACATTTTGCAATCTCTCCATTGAGGTCTCAAATTTGTTTTCTTGTTTTGTCACTTTCTTGATACTCCTGTTACATCTGCATGTATAATATCTTCTTTAAGGGAAATATGTATATTTTCTCCAGTTTGGATCTGTAACCCGGAACTGATTATTTTATTTTCTTCATTTGTAACCATAGCATATCCCCTGTTTAGAACATTATCTGGATTCATATCCTTTAATCGGCTGAATATACCATCAATTCTGGATTTCCAGTTTTCTATGATTTGAATAGTAAAGATTTTAATTTCATTTTGCATTTTTGATATTTTTTGTAGAAACTCATTTATCAAAATGTCTGGTTTTTGAAAGCCGTATCTATGCAATAGATTATTAAGGTTTTCATGACGGTATAAAATTTGGTTTTGTATACTTTGATGTAATGTTAATTCAGCTTTATCTAAATATTGCACTAATTCTCTCGAATCCGGGACAGCCAATTCTGCAGCTACCGAAGGTGTTGATGCCCTCACATCTGCGGTAAAGTCAGAGATTGTGAAATCCGTCTCATGACCTACTGCAGAAATAATGGGAATTTCAGAATCGACAATTGCCCTTGCAACGATTTCCTGATTAAAACACCAGAGATCTTCCATAGAGCCGCCGCCTCTTCCGATTATTATTGTATCAACGTTGCCATATAAATTTAACTCATTGATACCGGTAGCAATATCCTGTTCTGCTCCTGCTCCTTGTACTCTGGCAGGTTTTATCAGGATGCTTACATGGGGGGCTCTCCTGGAAATCACACGAATAATATCACGTATGACAGCCCCACTAGATGAGGTGACTACTCCAATTCTCCGGGGATATTTTGGTAATTGTTTCTTCCTGTCATCAGAGAATAATCCTTCATCCTGTAGCTTCTGTCGGAGTTTTTCAAAGTTCAGCCATAATTCTCCCTGACCTGCCGGATACATTTCTCTTGCGATAAACTGGTATTGTCCTCTTGGTACATATATGGAGAGATTACCCTCCAGTAAAACCTGCATGCCAATTTCAGGTTTAAATGATAAATTTGCAGATTCTGACTGGAAAAGCACACAGGATAATTCACTGGTATTATCTTTTAAGTTAAAATAGGAATGTCCGGAAGGATATTGCTTAAAAGAAGATAATTCACCTTCAACCCATATCTTGGAAAATCTGTCTTCAATATGAGATTTTACCCGATTATTTAATTGGGTAACAGTATGAATATCAAGTTTTATCCTGGTTTCCATATTCTTTTGACATTAATTCAAAGAAGGACACAACCGCCATGCTGTTACCTAAGCATGGCGGTTTATTAGTATCACAAGGATATGAATACTATTTCATATTCAGACTGGTTTACCCAGTCAATACATGAAAACGACATAATCTTTTATGTATTATTTATTTTTTTTCTTATGCCGATTCGCACGCAAACGTTTTTTTCTTTTATGCGTGTTCATTTTCCGTTTTTTCCGTTTTTTACCGCAGGGCATTCAATCTCCTATATTACCGAGTTAACGATTCATTTACGTCTTGTTTTAACAGTTTTGAAACCTTAAATACAGGCACAAATCTTTCTTTCAGGGAAACTATTTCCTGTGTGGCAGGATTCCTTGCATCCCTCGCTTTTCTTTTCTTCACCTTAAAACTGCCGAAACCCCTTATATCCACACGATCTGACCGTTTCAATGCATCACTTACTGATTTTATGACACCTTCTAAAACAGCTTCTGTTTCGACTTTAGTTAGTCCGGTTACTGATGATACTTCATTCACAATGTCTGCTTTTGTCATTGTACACCTCCTTTTAATACTTTTAATAAATAATTCTATATTCAGGTCTTGGATAAATCAAGTTATTACCAATCCTACTGCTGATTCCTCCAAAAACAATATCCCAAATATTCTTTTTCTGTTCTGGCGGCTTAACGGCTACCGGCGTGTCAAGAGACCCTGTTGAACGGCCTGCCAAATGAATTGCATCTTCCAGTGTCCCAAGCATATCGATGAGACCAATTTGCTTAGCTTGTTCTCCGGAATACACTCTTCCATCTGCAAGGGATTTGACAATCTCATAAGAAATATGTCTTTCCTCTGATACTGCGTGAACAAACTGCTCATATAAATTATTCACTAATTCCTGGAAATATGTGCTGTCTTCCTGAGAAGATTCTCTGAAAGATGAGCCTGAATCCTTAAATTTTCCGCTTTTTACAGTTGTATAATTTATCCCAAATTTATCCATCATGTTATGAAAAACTGGATATCCCATAATGACACCAATGGAACCCGTTGCAGTACCGGGATTTGCAATGATACTATCTGCGCCCAGGGCTATGTAGTATCCTCCCGATGCTGCCACATTGCCCATAGATGCATATATGGGCTTACCACTGTCCGAAATGGATTTCACCTTTGAATAAATCTCCTGACTCGAAGCAACACTCCCACCCGGTGTATCCAGATGGACGATAATGGCTTCTATATTGTCATTATGGAAAAAATAGTTGAGGTCACGAATTATTTCCCTGGAAGATATGATGGGTGTATGAATTTCTACGATACCTACTCTTGGACCAGTTTCCCAAGAATCTAAATCAGTTACAATTGAAGATAGTATGAACACACCCAGTGCTATTAAAACCCATACCCACCATCTTGTATTTTTCTGCTTCTTCCTCATGCTCTTATCCAAATTATCAATTTTTGCCCTGAGCGGATAAAATCTCCCCGCAAACCATTCCATTTCTTAATCTTTCTTACGGAAGTATAATATTTTTGTGCAATCCCGCTAAGTGTATCTCCATACCTGACAGTATAGTAAATTTTCTTGGACTGAGCTTCTGCCATGGTTTTCCTTTTATACTCTGCGTATCCATCTGTAGGTATCTTCAGTTTCTGACCCGGTCGGATATATTTTGCATTATGGAGTTTATTCAGGGAAACAATATCTTGAATAGTTACCCCATACTTCCTTGCAATAAGCCACAGACTCTCTCCACGATGCACCTTGTGGTCAGTTAATACTATTTCTTCACCGTCATCAACAGGTATCAATGCAAATAAGGAGTCAAATGAATCGGGAATCGGTAAAGGGAGTCTGATCGTATATTTTTCCTTTTCCTTTAAAGGTGGAATGCCATTCTGCTTCAGCTCAGGATTGTATTTCTGAATTACGGATGTTTTTACACCCATTATTTTAGAAATTTCATCAAGTGGTATTGATTTGTTAATTTCCTTTTCAGTCCAAACCAGCGGTGCATCAGGTTGAATTGTAAATCCATATTTTTCCGGATTATTTGCAATAAATAGTGCAGCCATTACATTGGGTACATAATTTCTGGTTTGTGAAGGTAACCGTGATAATTTCCAGTAATCTCTGGTTCCCTGACGTTTTATTGTCCGGTTCACTCTCGCTTGTCCACAATTATAGGCAGCCAGGGCAAGATACCAGTCATCAAAAAATTTGTTAAGATCCTTGAAATATCGTGCGGCTGCACGGGTTGATTTTACAAAGTCCCGCCTTTCATCGACCCAGTAATTCTTCTTTAATCCGTATATCTTTCCTGTAGAAGCTATAAACTGCCAATATCCGGATGCATAGGCATAGGACAGGGCTTTAGGATTCAATCCACTCTCAATCATTGCCACATAAAATAATTCTGGTGGAACTCCTTCCTCCTCCAGAATGGGAAGCATGATTGCTTTATATTTGTCCATTCTGTTCAACCAATTTTGAACACTGGATCTACCGTCATTCTGAAAAAATTTAATTATACTTGCAACCTTACTGTTATAGGTGATGGGAATATGTCCCGGAATGATCTCCACACTTTCCTCTACAAATTCCAAGTCCTCTAATGTCTGGCTGTATACATATTTATTCAACCTGTCTCTTAACAGTGCTACGGATAATCCCGTTTCAATTTTATCAACTGTTTCTGCATCATTTTCATAATAATTGATGGATGCAGTAAGCAACCGATTGAAATCAAGATAATCGAATTCATCCAGACTGCCCTGAACTTCAATCCCTGCCAAGGATTCAAATAACAGTTCAAATTGATATGCCGCATTCATGGTATCCCCAGTCATATCCGAAATAATTGCTTCTGCAAGGAGGGATTTTGCCTCTTCCATTCTGGATTCAAAAATTTCTCCATCAAGATCAATATCCAATGAATCGAGGGAATACTCATTCAAGGTCTCCGGAACATCGGTGATCACTGATTGAACTTCCTCAGTTGATTTAACTGACAATGAATCTCCGGCAGCCATAGTTGTCAGGTAAGCCAGAAATAATATATGTGATTGGAGTTTTTTGCCTTCTAACAAGTGAGAAATTTAAGAGTCTGTATTTATGCTAAACAATGGTTAGTGGAATGAATATTAATTGGACATAGATCGCAGCCCATGGATTGGCATAATTCTTTTTCTAATTTGAGGATTCCCTGTTGTAAACCGTAAGAAATCTTACAATCTATATTCCAGCATGCCAGGCGTTTTTTTGTAACACTATATAATTGTACCGGTAATTCAAACCAATTATTGAATTTTGAAGATCCTGTGAATTTTTCCTGGGCAGGAAAAATTACATTTCCAAAAATTTCAGATATAAAATGTCTGCCGGGGACTGAATATTCCAATTGGGATAGAGCTTTCACATCCTCGTTGGCTTGTTCTGGTGTATACAAATAGAATTTTTCTGTATTACCATACCAGAGATTGGCTAAATATGTAAGATATGGTAAACGAAATTTTGGATGGCTTCGCGGACGCTTCCTGCCCATTTTCCAGGGTAGTTCAGAACTAAAAGTGATCAGACTATTGATAATATAAATCACAGGTAATCCTTTTGATTTGTATTCCAAAAACCGATAGATAATTTTCTGTATTTGCTGGCTATTTCCTCTGGTGTCCAATAAATTGAAAAGGGTGTTAATGATTGAATCGTCATTCAAATTTAATATATTCTGAAGCTCAGCGTATCTGTCCATTGAATATAATTTAACAGATGAAATGATAGTATCTGTGGATACAGCTTGGATTAAATCAATACAGGGTTGGACAATTTGTTGACCGGAATTATGGAATAACAAAATTGTAGGAACAGTGTCAGTTTCATTCAGATGCACATCCAACTCTTTACCCGTATATGCAACATGGAGAATTACATCTGTGTATTCAGGGTCTCCAGTATGACCATGTTTCTCCCAGTTTTCACTGTTCCAATGGATTTCAATATCACCGGTAATTATTTTATGACCTGCAATCTGTAATTGGGCATGTTTAAAATCAGGACCGGAACTCCTGTTTAGATATCCCGGATGGATCACCCTAATCCAGGAATTTCCCATTTTTAAGATTTTTCCTTTTTGGTCTATCCAAGAATAATACAAATTTTCTTCCCTGCCAAAATCTCTGATAAAATGCAATGTAGGCTGTACAAATCTATACCTTTCCATAGGTGGAAATTTACAACGCGGAATTCAGAAAATTCTGACATATTTTATGTGCAATTATACAGAATACAAATAAGTGTATCTTATTTTCTGATTTGTGTAAATAATGTAAATTTTTTAAAATACAACTAAATTGATGTTTTCCATATTGAAAAATATTCATCAATAATTTACCATTTGATAAGAATTTTTTCAGTAATTTTCTCCCCTATGAATTCAATTTTTCTGGCTATAATCGGATTGGTTGTATTTTATCTCGGATACCGGTTTTATTCGAAATTCATTTCCAGTAGAATATACCATCTGGATGAGGAGTTCACCACACCTGCTCATGAATTCCGGGATAATGTGGATTTCATACCCACCAAAAAACATATCCTTTTCGGACATCATTATACTTCAATTGCTGGGGCTGCACCAATTATTGGACCCTGCATTGCAGCGTATTGGGGTTGGCTCCCTGCAATGCTTTGGGTGGTGCTTGGGACAGTCTTTATTGGTGCTGTCCACGATTTTGGAGCATTGGTTATGAGCCTGAAAGAAAAAGGACAGTCAGTCGCGGTTATCTCCGGAAAATTGGTTAATTCACGAATACGGGTAATGTTTCTTATATTTGTTATGATGCTAACCTGGCTGGTTCTAGCTGTTTTTGCAATGGCGATAGCTGGTCTGTTTACTGCTGTTCCAACCGCAGTTCTTCCCATTAATATTGAAATTATGATTGCAATTGGTATGGGATACCTTATCTATAAAAAAGGGATTGATGCATTAATTCCATCGATCCTGGCATTGGCAGTTCTCTATTTCTTTGTATGGATTGGATCCTTTACTCCCTTATCACTTCCTTCGGAAAACTCCAACACCATCTGGATTTTGCTGCTTTTTATGTATTCAGCGATTGCAAGTCTTCTGCCGGTGTGGTTTCTCCTTCAGCCAAGGGACTTTATCAACAGTCACCAGCTTATTATAGGGCTGGGATTACTATTCATTGGAATTTTCATTGCAGCTCCGGTTGTAGATGCACCAATTATCCGATTGACCACAGATCAAGGTGCTCCGCCAATATTTCCTTTTTTGTTTGTTACCATTGCATGCGGTGCAATTAGCGGCTTCCATGGTCTTGTAGCATCAGGTACAACTTCAAAACAAGTTGACAAATTTTCCGACTCAAGATTCATTGGATATGGCGGTATGCTGGGAGAAGGTGTGCTTGCGCTTGCATCAATGTTAGCTGCAGTAGCAGGAATCGCATTGGTTGCTCAATGTGATCTGCCGTCCGTCGGTTCTGTAATTGATCTTAATTGGGCAGTGTATTATGACACTTGGGCTCATGCTGCGACTAATAAAGCCACAGCATTTGTACTGGGTGGAGGTGCATTGATTGAACAATTGGGAATCCCACATAATATTGCTAAAACACTCATTGCGGTATTGGTAATAAGTTTTGCTGCCACCACATTGGATACGGCAACCCGCATCCAAAGGTTTATATTAACTGAGCTTGGTAATTCTGTTAATATTAAACCACTTACAAATAAATATATTGCTACTTTTGTAGCTGTAATTCCTGCCATTACCCTGGCATTGTGGTCAGTGCCTGATCCCGTTACAGGAATATTAAAAAAAGCAGGGTGGGTCCTCTGGCCTGTTTTTGGTGCATCCAATCAAATGCTCGCAGGCCTGACTTTAATGGTAATTACCATGTATTTCTGGAAAAAGAAACGGCTGGTATTTCCGTTGGTGAGCCCAATGGTTTTTGTTATGACAGTCACCATTGTATCACTCCTGATTAACACTGTAGACTTCCTGAATCAGGGAAATTTTCTGTTAGTCGGATTAACTCTCGTATTACTGGCATTGATCTGCTGGATGATTGTTGAAGGGGTAATATTTGTAATTAAGACAGTACGGAGCACTGATATTTAACGACTAAATACTTTTTCTAATTCCGGTTTGAGTTGACTAAGAATTTTTTCTTTCATATTTTGGATAGCATCTAACCCGGAATCCTCATGATTGGAAAATGATCTTCCCATCTCTCCGGTAAGTGTTGTGGAAAAAATCTCATTCCCGCTCTGTGTAGAAATGCTGATGTTCACATTTCCATAAGTAACAAATAATCCATATTCATTCACGGAATTTGATCTTTTCTGTGTATTTGCATTTATATTGAGTATTATATCACCCCCTAAATCCGTTGTGAATTCTGCACCATAGAGTTCCTGAAATACCTGTTTAACCCCCTCTGTGATAGCAGAAATGTCCATAATATTACCTAAATTTCTCTCTGAACTTTGGATAGATATAACCGGTGAAGCGGCATGAATTAATGCAAAACTTTGTATATTTTTGTAGCTGCCTGAACTTATCAGCATATCAACTTTTACAATGATATTAAAGGGTTGAACCGGTGTCTTATCCACTATAACCGGAAGGGTAAAACCAGCCTCACCATGTTCATCTGAATATATCAGATAATCTGTTGGGGATGTCATGCTCCAGGTTAATGGGATGTCCGGAATTGGATTTCCAGTTTCAACATCAATGACTTGCACTGATATCACGTTAATATCTGGAATCCCGATAACTGAAGTCACTCTATTTGGGGATACTTTTAGTGATATTCTATTTAACAGTTCAGAAATTTTCAGTTTGAGGAGAGGATATAATTGCACACTCAAACCACTGCCAACTGGATATTCTACAAATATTGGCTCATCCATATAATTTGAAATTTCATTTATTGCCTGGTCTAACAGGGTGAATGTAGCACCTTTGAAATTTTCATCTGCCTGCCGGACCAATCCCAATGCAGTTTCTACTGCATTCCGCCGTTGTTTCTGAACTGTTTCATAATATTTCTGACGGGATAGTTTTGCCAGTAAAATAAATTCCTCTTTGTCATTATAGGTTTTAGATATTTCAATATTTTCCAGATTGGAATTAATACGTGTTTCTGTAAGAGATCGGGTGAATTCATTTACGTCATAGTTATGTTCGGTAATGAGATTTTCCATTTGAGAGGAAATTTGAATCGAAATTTGAGCTGCAATTTCTTCAATGGCCCGATTCCTGGCCTCTTCCCGTATGTCTCCACTAAAGGGTTTTGCAACTATTCCATAACCAAACCAATAATCAGTATTCTCAGGTTGTGTATAAATCCAATCAGGGGGTTTTGGGGATGAGCAGGACATACATATAATGAACAAAATGAGTAAACGCTGTTGACGTGATGTAATTAATGAGAGGTAACTCATAGTTATAATTAACTCCCTGCAGGCCCGCCTTCGGCGGACAGGATGGGTCCTAATTCTGACAATGTTCTCTTCTACCAACACGGTTGGCGGACTCCATAAAAAATCTTTTCCTGTACTGTCTGTATTTGTTCATACCTTCTTTTGTCTGAATCTGGATTTGCATGATTACAAGATTTACTGGATACATTTTTATTTTACTCATCCTGCTCATCCTTTAATCCTGGGTATCTTGATTCTGACAATGTTCTCTTCTCTCTGCATTTGCCTGCCCGCCATCGCTGTTTTTTGTTGGCAGGCGGGGGCCGGTGGTTGAGTTGTGTTAATTGAAATCTTCGTTGTGGTTTGATGAATCAATTGATTGGTTTGATGAATCAAACCCCTACACATAAAACCTGTATGTGTAGAGACGAGCCGGCGGCCATCTCCATGGGTTGAATTGGTCCTTTGTAGCGTCACGGCATGCCGTGACCATACCTGTTGAATGGTTTTTTTGGTGAGAAACAATGCGTTGTGCCTCCTGGTATCGGTAGAGGTTTGATTCATCAAACCCCAACACATAAAATCTGTGTGTGTAGAGACGAGCCGGCGGTTCGTCTCCATGGGTTGAATTGGTCCTTTGTAGCGTCATGGCATGCCGTGACCATACCTGTTGAATGGTTTTTTTGGTGAGAAACAATGCGTTGTGCCTCCTGGTATCGGTAGAGGTTTGATTCATCAAACCCCAACACATAAAATCTGTATGTGTAGAGACGAGCCGGTGGCCATCTCCATGGGTTGAATGGGTTCTTTGTAGCGTCATGGCATGCCGTGACCGTATCGATTGATGATATTTTTTATCAAATACAAAATTAGTTGATAGCCACTTAATAACAAATTCCTTATCCGAAATTCTTTCCGGCCACTGAACAATTTTGTCGTCAGTGTTTATAAAATTGGTCAATTCAGGAGATTATTTCTGTTTCAATGCCATTTCAAGATCCTGAATAAAACCTGTATAAATGGGATGCCCCTTCAATAAAGCTCCGGGATAAGTCTTCAGTATATCACCATTTCTTCCGATTAATACAGATGTTGGCACTGCATACACACCTCCATAATTTCGCATAAGCTTATCCATTTTCCTCTGTTTACCATACAAAACAGGATATTCCATTGGAAATACCTTAACAAAATTTTCAAGGGCTTTCCGTTTATCGGAAATACTGATTCCCAGAATTTCGAGGTCTTCCCTGTTGTGTTCTTTATAAATTTCATTAAAGTCCGGGATTTCCATACGGCATGGACCACACCAAGTAGCCCAAAAATTAATAAGCACAACCTTACCCCGCATTTCGCTGAGTGTATATGTAGAATCATGTAAGGCATCCAGTGTAAAATCAGGTGCATAATTATTATCATGGAGGATGGCTTTTAGTTTTTCATCTTTAGATTTCTCTGTTTCATTACTTCCATATAACTCGTGATACCCGATTAATATCAGTGCTGAAAATAATAACAAATAAGATACTTTTTTCATAAATACTCTCCCAAATTCAATGGAGGTTAGAATAATTTCCCCCGTTCCAAAAAGTCAACAAACTCACTTACGTCCGGATTCATCCCGGGAAACCTGGTAATTTCTTTATTATCAGGTGTCAAAATTACATAAAAAGGTAATGCAGCCGTATTAAATCTATCAACTTCCATTTTTTGATATTCTCTATGGTTTTCACCGCCATCTGTATATAATCGAATTAATACAAAATCTTCAAAATGTTTTTTTACAGATTCCTCTTCAAAAATATTGGTTTCCATCCATCTACAGTTAGTGCAGGTATAACCCGTGAAATCAATAAATGCAGGTTTATTTATTTCCTTTGCAGTCATCATACCTTCATCAAAATTCTCTATCCAAACCAGATTATTTTCACTTTCACCGGAGTATGCAGGTGAATTTACTTCTGCTCTCAAATTGGGTGGAAGATAAGAATCTATTAATCCGTGGATCGGCTGCCCGAATAGCCCTGATCCCAGGTATAAACCGAAAGTCAGAAATACAATACTCAACATTAATCTGGGAACACCAATCACCTCCAATTTACTGTCATGGGGTAGTTGGATTTTGCCAAGCAGATATATACCCATCATCAGTGAAATGATCACCCATGTTGCAAGTACGGATTGATAAGTAAAAATTCCCCATCCCAGTACCAAATCTATATTGCTCAAAAATTTCATAGCGGCACCCAGTTCCAGAAAACCCATCGTAACTTTCACTGAATTCAGCCAACCTCCGCTTTTTGGCACTTTAGCCAGATATTGCGGGAACAGAGCAAGAAAGAAAAATGGGAGTGCAAATGTGAAAGAAAATGCCAGCATTCCCACTATGGGCCAGAAATATGCACCCTGACTAGCTGCAACCAGTAATAATCCAACAAATTGAACAGTGCAGGTAAATGATGTAAGTGTAAATGTCATTGCCATAAAGAGAATTCCGATTACTCCGCCTCGAGATTCCTGTTTAAGACTGAATTGCTGAAGTGCAGAAGGAAGCCTGATCTCATATTGACCAAATAAACTGAACGCAAAATAGATAAATAATGCTGCGATGAAAAAATTAACCAACGGACTGGACGCAAGCTGGTTTGCTCCCGTTGCTCCCAAAGTGAATGCCAGGATCAATCCCAGGCCTGTGAATATGATGATTATACCGATAGTATATATAAATGCTGCCGAAACAGGACTTCTATGATTGGACTCTCCCTGTTTGGTGAAAAATGACACGGTTATTGGAATCATTGGAAATACACAGGGAGTCAACAATGCAAGCAAGCCCATACTCATAGCAAACAGGATAAAAGACAATAACCCTTCACTTACTGCAGTATTAAATTCTTCGTCATTGACCCATAAATTCCCATTAGAAGGCGGATAGTCAGTTATAATGGATGTGATAAATTCGCTTCGGGGGTTACCACCCTCAACAAGAAGATTAAAGGTAAAATCATCCCATTTTGGTATGCAAACCTGAACTACATTTTCCTTAGCATTTGTGCAGATCAGATAATCCATGGTTCCTGAGATTACATAATCTCCGGGATCAATGTCTTCTGAAATTATAAAATTCTGTGTCAGTAATAGCGGACCTTCATAATGTAATCCCACTTCCATGTCAAAATTCTGATCATATTTAAAAACGGGCTCAGGTTCATTCAGGATGCCTTTGCTTTTGAAAAACGTGGTGTCCTCATACTCTATATTTGTGGGTTTCAAACTCTGGTCAGGATGTACGGAGTAAATGTGGTATCCCGGATCAATATTTATATCCAGTAAAAGAGTCATTGTTTCACCCGCTCGATACGAATCCCTGTCCAATTTTGTGGTAAAATGCAGAGGATCTTCCACACTGTAAAGAATGGTTGTAGTTATAATAATGAAAAAGAAATGTGTTATTTTATTTATCAAATTTATCCTAAAATTTTAATTATTTATTTTATTGTCCAATTACCTGACCGGGCACTTTCTTTAATTTGCTACGATTATTTTGTTTTTTCCTAAACAATGAATGGTTTTTTTTCACTACCTCTGTTGCAGCTTTTACTCCTTTTTCAACCAGTGCATCAAGATGATCGAAATCAGACCAGTACAAGTTCATTGTATCTGGTTTTATAACCACATCTGCTTCCGTGGCTTTAATTGTTCCCAACCGTTTAGAGGAAATTTGCTCAGCTCTTCCCAAAATTTTTAAAAGGTTTGGATTCTTAATGGATTTAAAATTTGCTATACTTGCTTCTACGGCAATAATAAAATTTATTCCAAGATCCTTTAATATACCAACGGGAACGGGTCTGGATACTCCCCCATCGACCAATAACTGACCATTATTTTCTACTGGTTGAAGATATCCGGGGATTGCTGCAGATGCTACCACCGCATCAATTAAATTTCCGGAATTATACAAGATATCTTCACCTGTATTCAGATCTACAGCAATACAAGAAAATGGGATCTGGAGATCATCAAAGCTGCTTACCGGAAGCATAAACTCAACGGCATCCCTTAACCTCGAGACTTTGAGTATTCCCATTCTTTCGATTGCTACATTGATTACCAGCTTCTCTTTTACATATTGACTGATATCTCCCCAGAAAGACGGTTGTTCTTCCTCAGATGTTTTAAACCGGTTTAGTCCAATAGCCTCATATTCTTCACTTTCGAAAAATTTTTGAAATCGTTCATGTATCCATTCCGGATCTTCTGTTGCAGCATACATCGCTCCAATTACTGCACCCATGGATGAACCTGCAATATGCTGAAATTGTACTTCCCTGCTGAGGACCTTTAGTACACCTATATGTACCAGTCCGCGAGCACCCCCACTACCTAAGGCTAACCCTGATTCAATTTCAATTTTATTGTTCATTATTTGTTGTTGCATCCACTACACGTACTTTTTTCATACGGATGGGAAATACTGGATTATCACTCATTAATTCTTTTTTCATTTTATGTCGGAAAGATGATGCTGTTTCATTTGGAGGGATATGTGCATATAATCTTTTCTTTGTTTTGGGATCAGTTAATGTAACCCACTTTTTAGGATCTGATCCATCCGGAATCTTAGTTTTACAGGCAATTTTAACCTGGCTGTAGTCTGTAGGGGAGTTCACGATTTTGTCAATAACTTCTATATTTTCTATTACTTCTCCAAATGCAGTATATGCACCATTGAGGTGAAAGGCATCTGAAACACATATAAAGAATTGACTTCCTGCCGAATTCGGATCTCTGGATCTTGCCATTGACAGGATACCCCGTTTGTGCTTTATAGAATTAAACTCAGCTTTAACTGTCCAGCCTGGGCTGCCTGTTCCGTCATTACCTTTATCAGAATCACGTGATAATATATCACCACCCTGGATCATAAAATCAGGTATGATACGGTGGAAGGTTGTGCCGTCATAAAATCCGCTGTTTGATAACTTTTTAAAATTCCTACAATGCTCGGGTGCAATATCGGGAAACAACCTAAGTTTCATAGTCCCCATTGATGTTTCCAAGATGACTATATCTGATTCACTGTTTGGCTCAGGTTCAAAATCATTCGCTTTCTTTTTAATTGCTTCTATTTCATGAGGGAAAAGTGGTTTTATAAAGGGATCAGATTTCTCATTTGGAAATAAATCCTGCACATCCATTGGTTCTGATAATCTTAATAATCCCCCCGAACTGTCTTTAATGGCATTCATTAATGTATTTAAATCAGGAGCTTTTAGGCTGTCCTGCCCTGTACAAATTGATAATAAAATTATGATATTAATTATTTTCATACATTTCCTCTCATACTTTCTTACCTGTTCTTCCTCTGGCTGTGATAGGCATCCCCTGTTTACACAGCGGGCATAGTTCCGGATCCCAATCATCACTGGGGAGACTCAATAATGCGTTTTTTCTCACGCCAAAATCTATTCCATGCTTACTTCTGTCCACGAGGCAGGCAACTGAAACTATTTCACCGTTATTGCTGTTTACTACCTCAATCATTTCAAAAACAGAGTTTCCGGTAGTGACAATATCCTCCACGATGAGTACCCGTTGATTTGGTTCAATGCTGAAACCTCTACGGAGTTCCATTCTGCCATCAACACGTTCTGTGAATATATTCCTTTTATCTAAATGCCGGCCAACTCCTCCAGTCAGTAATATACCACCGATTGCTGCACCTAATACCACATCCACTTCGTTCGGAGAGAATTGCAGTGCCAATCCTGCACAGATTTTATCCAGATACGTCGGGTTTTCCAATAATCGAAATTTTTCAATATAAACACTACTATGCCTTCCTGATGTGAGGAGAAAATGCCCATCCATCATTGCACCGGATTCTTTTAAATTTTGGATAAGCTCATTACCGTTCATAAAATTTTTCTCATCTGATCTGTAAAATCTTCTGCCGCTGCTCTGATTTCTGATAGTGATCCACCTTCTGCATACAGAATTCCTCGAGAAATATTGATGATGCCTACTCCCTGTGAATTACTTTTCGTAAGGGATGTTTCGAGATCCCCTCCTTGTGCACCAACACCGGGAACCAACCAGGGTAATCCATTGGAAATTTGAGATATTTCATCCATCTGTTCAGTATTGGTTGCACCCACGACCAAACCGACATTGCCTTGTTTATTCAAATCCATCGCTGCCTTGGCTACATTCTGGTATAACGGGATACCATCGTATTTTAGCTCCTGAAACTCTCCCGCACTATTATTAGATGTTAAACAGAGAATAAATACACCTTTATTCTCATCTTCCAAAAACGGCAGAATTGAATCAGATCCCATATAGGGTGACACCGTGGCAGCATCAAATCCGAAATACTGAAATATGGCTTCTGCATATTTCCTGGCAGTATTTCCAATATCTCCCCGCTTACCGTCTGCAATTGTAATTGCTCTGTTACCAATATGGTTTACTACATTCTCCAGCCATTTGAATCCATCCGCACCGTAACATTCATAAAATGCCAGATTTAATTTATACACCGGACAAATATCTATGGTAGCATCTACAATTTCACGGGTAAATGCTGTCCACTCCTGTATAGTATTTCCCGCTTCCACCGGGAGTCTTACCGGATCAATATCCAGACCGATACATAATCGGCTCTGTTTTTTATCACAGATTTCCTTTAAACTTGTATTAAATGAATTGGGCATAGATTTAAATTTAATGAGTTTGACTGTTTATTTCCTGACGAAAAACATATTAAAATACTGTGGTGGCTACGCCGGTTATTATCTAAATTACCACATCTAAATGGAACAACTTACACTCAGTATATTAGAAAAATCCAAAGTCAGAATCATTGCTGCATCCGCTTACCAATTTCAAGTTGAGCTGGTAGAACAACTTGGCAGGGATGATTTTCCAAAAGTGATGGAAGTATCAGAAATCCTGGTTAAAAAATTTGGCAGGAATTGGCTCCTGAACAGAAATAATATCAAAAAATATTTTAATGAAAACACACTTCCATTTATTGCCAGATATAAAAGTGAAATAATCGGGTATATTATTGGTGTTCCCCTGGAGTATTTCAGGAATGAGTCCTGGTCTCATGTGGATGTGAATCTGTATAAAGAGAATACGCTTTATACTTATGCCTTTGTGTTAAAAGAAAAATACCGGAAAAAGGGGGGATATGCCAAAACACTTAAACGGATATATTTGAATTGGGCAAAAAAACAACCGCAAATATCCTATGTGACCGGACATGTTGAACAAGGTATAACTCAAAATTTTTCCGGAAATATTGAAGTGGTAAAAGTATTCCAAACCTGGTATGATTCTAAAAAACCATTTGAATATTACCGAAGAACACTTTAGCGCATTTACAACTTAATAATTACACTTAGTTACGATTTAGATTACCATTAATATTTTAATTCATCATATATTTAGCCCATAATCTATGAATTTTTTAATCAAATACTTTTTAACATTAGTGCTCACAAGTACAATCTATGGGATTTCCCTACAGGAGATGTATGATTCTGCTGAATCAATGTATGGCTATGATAAATATATTATATTGGATTCGGAAGAAATTTATACGGGTGGAATTGGTGTATTCGAAGGTGATGTATTTATAGAAGGTAATGGAGCTGTTATTGATCTTCTAACCGGTGTAGGAATATGGATTTACAGT
Source organism: uncultured bacterium (assembly GCA_964345035.1). GTDB lineage: Bacteria > Fidelibacterota > Marinisomatia > SCGC-AAA003-L08 > CAYFPO01. Next base: position 99,816 of record CAYFPO010000002.1, on the reverse strand, counting down.
GATGAACTAACCCATGCAAGTCTTGACATTACCAGGTGTACTGTTGTTAATGGTGCAGATTATGCATTGAGTTATGCCGGTTTATCTACCGGGAATGTCATAAACTGCAATCTCATCAATTCAAATTTTGGGATTAAACTCTATGATTATTCCCAGGTGAATATGAGAAACTGTAATGTAGGTGAAAATGAAACCTATGGAATTGGAATATACTCAACAACACCAATTTTGACTATTTCTTACTGCAATACCTGGGACAACGGCGAAAATTATATGGAAAACTGCCCTGGCTGAGGAGATATCTGGACTCCGTGGGAGCCCACACCGGGAACCGGAAATTTATATGAGTATCCGGAATTTATAGATGAATATGAAATGAACTTTGCCTATCACTCAGATTCACCATGTATAGATGCGGGAGATCCTGATGAATATGACCCAGATGATACGAGGAGCGATATTGGAGCACAATACTATTCTCAATTCGGCGATGGCGACTGCAACGGGGACAGCAATCTGGATGTTCTGGATATTGTATATTTGATCAATTCCTGTATATTGCTTCCAGAACCTAATGATGACTGTGGTTGCGGTGACCTGAATACTGATGGTGAAATCAATGTGTTGGATATTGTATTAATGATAAATCTAATTTTATCTTAAATATTTACCATATACCCAATATACTGGTCTTCATACGAAAAATATTAGTTTAAGAGTTAAGTAAAATTTAGCTGTCCCCCATATTCATTAGGTGTTTTATTTCCTAAAGCTGACCACAGCATTTCCCGATAAGAACTACACCCTTAAAGACATTTTTAAATATGTCTGTACACCAAGTAAAGAAAAGAACTCAAAATAGTGAATATTTGGAGGTTTTTAATTTTCACTAATGAATGTGACCAACACGATTTGACTTTCCTCACTTTTTAGTTTTAAAATAAACCATGGAAAAACATAGAAAAACCATTCTTTTGGTGATATTCTCCTCATTTATGAGTGTTGGGTGGGGACAGGATTGTGTTGAAGGTGTTGAAGTTGAGTTATGGGGGGTGTGTTATAATATTGAGGAGACTACTTATTTGAATTTATCTGGTAGTGGACTAACAGGAGAAACCCCCCGGAGATAGGAAACCTGACGAATTTAATTGATTTGGGTTTATCCTGGAATCAACTCACAGGGGAGATACCTGTAGAAATCTGTAATCAAGGAGATAGTTCTCCTAATCTATCAAACAACCAACTCTGTCCACCTTACCCGGAATGTATTGAAGACTATGTAGGTTACCAAGACACAACAGACTGTCCACCACTATCAATCACAGAAAACCTAATTTCACCAAGCTACTCCCTTTCATCACCCTACCCAAACCCTTTCAATCCAACTACCACAATATCATTCTCAATCCCACAATCAGGGATGGTTTCACTCAAAGTATATGATATCACAGGGAAACTGGTAACAACTCTAATGAATGAACAACTTAGCATTGGCTATCATTCAATTGATTGGGATGGAACCCATTATTCAAGTGGAGTGTATGTAGTGAGAATGAAAAGCGGGGAGTATATTGAGACTCAGAAGTTGTTGCTGGTGAAATAAATTAAATCCGGGGAACTTCTTTCCCCTTTTTCAATACCTTTATAATTTTGTCACTTCCCAGCCAGTAGGAGATTTCCTCCAATTCATTCACATCCCAGAATATTAAATCTGCCTGATAATTTGCAGCAATTCTGCCCATGGAATTTTCCCTATTCAGCGATTTGGCAGCATTCCAGGTGACACCCTTCAGGGCTTCCTCCGGGGTGAGACCACAATACAACACTGCCAGTGACATGACCCAAGGCAGTGAATTCAGTGTACTGGAACCGGGATTAAAATCAGTAGCCAGGGCAACTTCAACTCCTGCATCAATAAGAGTTCTGCCATTTGCATAGCTGTATTTTCCCAAAAATAAGGTGGTCCCCGGCAGAAGTGTAGCGATTACATTATTATCAGCCAATGATCGGATTCCGGCATCACTCACTGCCATGAGATGGTCTGCAGACACAGCACTAACTTCTCCTGCAAGTTCCGCCGCACCGGAATCCACAAATTCATCTGCATGCAGACGTGGAGCCAATCCGTGGTTCTTTGCAGTTTTAAGAATTTGCCTGGATTGTTCTACGGTAAAATATCCTTCTTCACAAAAGACATCGCAGAACTCTGCCAGATTTTCATCTGATATAGCCGGAATCATTTCATTACAGATCAGATCTACATATCTCTGATGATCATCTGTAAATTCGGGGGGAAATGCGTGTGCACCTAAAAACGTGGAAATTATTTCAATGGGACTTTCTTTATTCAATCTTTTTATCACCCGCAATGATTTGATTTCATCTTCAATGGTTAATCCATATCCGGATTTTGCTTCCAAAGTTGTGGTCCCGTGAGTGATGAAGGTCTGAATATTTTTTAAACTGGATTGGAAGAGTTCATCTTCGCTGGCATAACGAACTCCTTGAATTGAAGATAGTATTCCTCCGCCTGCTGCAGCTATCTCTTTATAGGATTTTCCTGCTGCTCTCATGGAAAATTCATTGGCTCGGTTTCCAATAAAAACCGGGTGAGTGTGGGAATCAATAAATCCGGGAGTGATAAGGCAATTTTGAGCATCTATATTGGTATCTCCATTTGACACGGCAGTACCAATCTCCGTTATGACACCATTGGAAATTAATATTTCAACATTAGATAATTCATCAAAATTTTCTGTATCCGGATTCCACGTAACAATTTTGTGGATATTATTTATCCGAATGGACATTTAGTCAAGCATGGGGATTTTTAAATTTCTATCCCTTGCGATTTGAACCGCTTTTTCATACCCGGCGTCCACATGACGCATAACACCGGTTCCTGGATCATTGGTGAGTACACGATTGAGCCTGGTTCTCATTTCCGGTGTTCCGTCGGCTACTATTACAACCCCGGCGTGAATGGATAACCCCATTCCCACGCCTCCTCCATGGTGGACAGATGTCCAGCTGGTTCCACCGGAAACGCTGAGTAATGCATTCAAAATGGGCCAGTCAGCCACTGCATCAGAACCGTCTTTCATACTCTCAGTTTCGCGGTTGGGTGATGCTACAGAACCGGCATCCAAATGATCACGTCCGATAACGATGGGAGCTTTCAATTCTCCGGATGAAACCATATCATTGATGGCTTCACCAAAAAGATTGCGTTCACGATATCCCAACCAGCAAATACGGGACGGCAGACCCTGGAACCTTACTTTTTTCTGTGCCATGGTTATCCATCGTTTCAGTGCTTCATCCTCAGGAAATAGTTCCATCACTTTTGCATCTGTTTTATAAATATCTTCAGGGTCACCGGAGAGTGCTACCCAACGAAATGGACCTTTACCTTCACAGAATAACGGCCTAATATATGCCGGTACAAACCCGGGGAAGTCAAATGCGTTTTTTACACCTGCATTGGTTTTCGCCTGACCTCTAAGATTATTCCCGTAATCAAATGCAATAGCTCCCTGGCTTTGCATATCAAGCATCGCCCGGCAATGGACTCCCATTGAATAATACGCCATCTGCTTATATTTATTTGGATTTGTTTTCCTAAGCTGGTATGCTTCTTCAAGAGAAATACCGTTGGGTATATATCCGTGAAGTTCATCATGGGCGGATGTCTGATCGGTAACAATCTCCGGTATAAATCCCCGTTTCACCATTTCTGGAAGAATGTCAGCTGCATTTCCCAGCAATCCAATGGAAATTGCATCACCCTTTTCTTTCGCAGACTGTGCTATTTTTATGACCTCATCCAGTGATTCGGTTGTAGTATCCAGATAATCAGTGTCTAATCGTTTCTGAATTCTCTCAGGGTCTACTTCCACAGTGATATTTACACCTTCATTCATCGTAACTGCAAGGGGTTGAGCTCCACCCATACCTCCAAGTCCACCTGTCAAAGTAATGGTTCCTTTCAGGCTTCCATTAAATTTCTGACGTGCAATTTCTGCAAGGGTTTCATACGTACCCTGGAGGATACCCTGTGTTCCGATATATATCCAACTGCCGGCAGTCATCTGCCCATACATCATCAATCCCTTTTTATCCAATTCGTGGAAGTGATCCCAGGTTGCCCAGTCTGGAACGAGCATAGAATTTGAAATCAAAACCCTCGGAGATGATTTGTGAGTCAGGAACACTCCAACCGGTTTTCCAGATTGAATTAATAAAGTTTCATCGTCTTCCAAATTTTTCAATGCATTGAGTATACCTTCAAAACAATCCCAATTCCTGGCTGCTTTTCCAATTCCGCCATATACGATGAGTTCATCGGGACATTCAGCGACTGTTGGGTCCAAATTATTTTGTATCATTCTGTATGCTGCCTCCTGCTGCCAACCCTTACAATGTAGCGTTGTACCAGTTGGAGAAGTTATTTTTCTTGAACCTGACATTTTAATTACCCTCTTCTATGAATGGGTAGCCTAAAGCATCTAAGAGTGGAGAAAACCATTCCAAATTATGTTTATGTGCATCATAGGAAAAAACTGAGACTCCAGAGAAACCGTTAAGTCGTGCAATAAGTATTTTATCCGCTGCAGACTGTGCATCCTGATTATAAGTTGCGATTCCAATTATTATCTTGTTTAGGTCCTCATCAACAAAATTTGCTTTCATTATTTGAATATCTCTGTTAAAATCGGAAATTTCCGAATAATAATTCATTGGCACTACAAAATCCAGCAATCCGGAGGCTACCCAATATTCCCAATTTTGAAAATATCTGTCTTTAGCCATGGGCAGATTTGGTTTTACCGCTGCACTTAATTGTATTTCACGGCTATCTGTAATTATATCTTCCCAGACCATCTGAATCAGTTCGGTAACCGCATCCTGTCGATATCTGTTCCATGCAATATTAATGGAATCAACAAATTCCTGAGTCCATCCAAAACGTGTACTGATGATACCTTTTGCAATATCCAGGGGATCAATTGTGTAGATATTTTCAAATCTTTTTCTTCCATCGGGATTATATCCATATATGTCATCCTGATAACGGATATAGTCAAAATGTATTCCGTCTATATCATAATTTTCAATTATTTCCCGCAGGACAGACCGTAAATAGGGATTCACATCCGGATGGGTTGGAGCAAGGTAAATCCCTTCCCAGTTTGGCACTCTGGGAGATTTCAAGTCTATTCTCCAATCCATTTTTCCGTAAGTATTTGCTTCAGTCCATTCCTTGCTGGTATGATATAAATGATTTGGATCGGCAGGTTCATTTCTGGATGACCAGAGAATATAAGTATTAAACCAGACATGCACTTCAATATCCAGAATTTTACCTAAAAGTATTGTATGAGCAAGGGGATCAAAATCATCAGGTGATAACAGTGGGTTCCGCGGGACTATATCAGATTTATATAATGCATCTCCCCTCCCCCTGATTTGTATGAAAACTTTATCAAACCCGGATTTTTCAGCATAGGTCATTGCACTGTCAATTTTTTCCGGAGATGTTAAACTGTCCCGTAAAATCCACAGACATCGTGTGTCGAGTTCAGACAATTGTGCGATGGATGAATCAACCCAAAAAACAAACAGGGCAATGATCATCACAGCCCTGTTGGTTATTACTTTTTTTAAAAAACTATTTACAATTTGATTCACATTCAGGAGATAATTATTCCTCTGCAGTTTCAGGTTCTTCTTCGGAGGTTTCTACAGTAACAGCCAAATCAACAAGTTCAATCAATGATACCGGTGCATTGTCATTTTTGCGATTGCTTAACTTCGTAATGCGGGTGTATCCTCCGTTACGTTCGGTATATTCAGGAGCGATCTCATGAATAAGAATATCTGCCATTTTCTTGCCTATACTGCCAGGAATCCTTTGTAAAATCAATCTGCGGTTATGGGTATCGCCATTTTTTGCATAGGTGATCAATCTTTCTACAAAACCACGAAGCTCCTTGGCTTTTGCATCGGTAGTTTTAATTTTTTTATGAGTAATCAGAGCTATTGCCAAATTACGCATCAATGCTTTCCGATGGCTATTAGTCCTATTTAGTTTTCTGCCACGTACTCGATGTCTCATAAATTTACTGTCCGTTTCCCTGATAAGGTGTTATATCCATACCAAAATGCAGTCCCATTTCACTGAGTTTTTCCACAAGTTCCATTAAAGATTTACGTCCGAAATTCTTAAATCTCAACATTTCATTTTCTTCCTTGGATACTAACTCACCAATTGTTTTGATCCCTGCAGCCTGAAGACAATTGTGGCTTCTGACTGATAATTCCATTTCATCAATGCTTTTCGAAAGTGTCTTGGATTTTTCAATGGCTTCATTGATTTCTTCTTCATCCACAGCCTGTATTGAGCTGGAATCAGTGAACATAAACAATGCCAATTGTTGTCTCAAAATGGAAGCAGCATGGTTGATTGCATCTTTTGGTGTGGTAGATCCATCGGAAGAAACTTCCATCATCAGCATTTCATGCCCATCAATGGAAGTTGGAATGGGCTGAACATCAATAGCAACATTTTTGATGGGATTAAAAATTGAGTCAATGGAAATAGTACCAATTGGGGCATCATTTCTTTTATTCTTTTCTGAAGAGTTATATCCTTTCCCCCGTGAAATGTGTAATTCTATTGAAACATCTGCTTTATCTGTCAGAGTTGCAATATGCATATCCGGATTTAGTACTTCAAACATATCTGATTTGGAATCTATATCTTTCCCGGTAAAATTGCATGGACCTTTTAATCGGAGGTTTATTACTTCCGGTCCAAGGTCATCCAGTTTAAACCGAACTTGTTTAAGATTTAGAATAATATCCGGAACATCTTCAATAATTCCCGGAACCGTTGTAAACTCATGGGTGATCCCATCAATTTTGATTGAAGTGATCGCTGCCCCTGGTAAACTGGTCATTAAAGTTCTTCTAAGTGAATTACCGACAGTAACCCCATATCCGCGTTCAAAGGGTTGTACTGTTAACTTGGCGTATGTATCCGAACTATCACCAAAATCTATATTTATATCCGGAAAATGTTTATTTTTTGACATTAATTTTAATCCCTACTTTTATTTTGAATATAATTCTACAACAAGCTGTTCATTAATTGGTTCAAGAATTTCTTCTCTCTCTGGTATTTTATCAAATGAACCAGACATTTTGGCTTTATCCAAAGTCAACCATGGCATTGGATTATCACCCTGCACTACTCTCATAGATTCATGAAATAATTCGATATTTTTACTTTTTTCTCTAACTTGAACCAAATCTCCTTCTTTCAATATAAAAGACGGAATATTTACTATTCTGTTGTTGACCATAAAATGTTTGTGTGTGACCAATTGCCGTGCTGCAGCACGGGTTGGTGCAAATCCAAATCGAAATACTGCATTATCCAATCGGGATTCCAGCATTTTCAATAGATTGTGACCAGTTGGTCCTTGTTTTTTCTGGGCTTTGTGAAAATAATTTCTAAATTGTTTTTCCAATAGACCATATAAATATTTCAGTCGCTGTTTCTCTCTCAATTGAATTCCATAATTGGATAATCTTCTTCTTCTGGACTGGCCATGCTGACCAGGAGCGTAATTTTTTCTGGGTGATGCAAATTTTGGAGATTCAAATACAGCCATCTCCAGTCTTCTGCATATTTTAGCTCTCGGTCCTCTAAATCTCGCCATAAATATCTCTCCCGATTAAACTCTTCTTCTCTTCGGCGGTCTGCAGCCATTATGTGGAATCGGAGTTACATCCATAATTGAAGTGACACCTAATCCTGCTGCTCTCAATGCCCGTACTGCTGCTTCTCTTCCCGATCCCGGTCCTTTAACACGAACTTCAACATTTGCTAAACCATAAGACATTGCTTCTTCTGCTGCTTTCTGTGCAGCCTGGGTTGCAGCAAATGGTGTATTTTTTCTGGATCCTTTAAATCCCAATGCACCTGCAGATGACCAAGAAATCACATTCCCGAATTTATCTGCTAATGTTATGATTGTATTATTAAAAGTTGCCTTGATATGGGCGATACCCTCAGGCTCTACTTTAATTTTCTTTTTTTTCTTTCTTCCTTTTGATCCTGCCAATTTAACTCCTAACTGGTTTTCTTACCACCAATTGGCGGTCTTTTACCTTTACGTGTCCGTGCATTTGTATGAGTCCTTTGCCCCCGAACGGGTAATCTCTTTCTGTGGCGCACTCCTCTGTAACAACCGATATCCATTAATCGTTTAATGCTTTTTGTTACCATCCCTCTCTGTTCACCTTCAACCGAATAATTATCCGCAATTTCATTTCTGATCTTAAGTACATCTTCTTCAGATATTTCGTGAACACGGGTGTCTGGATTAACGCCTACTGTATCCAGAATTTTCCTGGAATTGGTAAGCCCTATACCATAAATATATGGTAAAGCATACTCAATCGTTTTATTTTTGGGTAAATCAACGCCAGCTATACGTGCCATAATTTTCTTTAACCTTGTCTTTGTTTATGTTTAGGATTTTCACAAATAACTCGTACAACACCATGCCTACGTATCACCTGACACTTTACACAAATTTTTTTTACTGATGCTCTGACTTTCATTTTTAATCCTATTTATATCTATATGTTATTCTTCCCCTTGATAAGTCATAGGGAGATAATTCCAACTTAACTTTGTCACCGGGTAAAATTTTAATATAATGCATTCGCATTTTCCCTGAAACGTGTGCCAATACAATATGTCCATTTTCTAATTCAACCCTAAACATTGCATTTGGTAATGTTTCCTTTATTGTTCCATCTACTTCTATGCTTTTTTCTTTAGCCATAAATCTAATTCGTTAAAATTTCAGCTCCATTTTCTGTCACTGTCACTGTATGTTCAAAATGAGCTGAAGGAGAACCATCAACAGTGCATACTGTCCAATCATCCTCCTTAGTAAATATCTGAAAAGAATTCATAGTAACCATCGGCTCAATCGCAAAACACATTCCCTCCCTAATGACAGGTCCGCTGTTTTTTCTGCCAAAGTTTGGAATCTGGGGATCTTCATGCAGTTTGGTTCCAATCCCATGTCCAACCAATTCTCTTACGATCCCAAAACCGAATGATTCCACATATGATTGGATTGCAAAACCAATATCTCCAATTCTGTTACCAGGCTTAACTTCTCCAATGCCTTTCATCAGGCTTTCCTGTGTAACTTCCAGTAGCTTCCTCTTATCATCAGATACACTACCTATGGGAAAGGACCGTGCATGATCTCCATAATAGCCATCCACAATTGCACCTACATCCAAACTCAGAATTTGACCTTCTTTCAATTTCCGTTTTCCGGGAATTCCATGAACAACTTCATCATCTATGGATACACACAGAGTGGCTGGAAACCCATATAATCCTTTAAATCCCGGCAGAGCATTTTTGCTCCTAATAAATGCTTCAGCAACACGATCCAATTTAATAGTGGATATTCCTGGCTCAATATATTTTTCAACTTCCGCCAGTGTATCTCTAACGATCTGGCAGCTTTTCTGAATCCTATGTATTTCCCATTGATCCCGAATATGAATCATAGGAATATTACTTTAGAACCGACGTCTACCTTTTATCTTTCCAGATTTCAAAAAACCGTCATAATGACGTACCAATAAATGGCTCTCAATTTGCTGAAGTGTATCAAGTGCTACACCAACAATAATGAGTAAACTTGTTCCACCAAAAAAGCTGGCTAAAGTAAAATCAATTCCGCCAAAATTTGACAAAAAGGTCGGGAAAATTGCAATAATTGCAAGGAATATCGCAGCTGGCAGAGTAACTCTCGTTAAAATATTATCAATATAATCTGCTGTATTTTTGCCAGGCCGTACTCCGGGAATGAACCCACCCTGTTTTTTCATATTATCAGCAACATCTACAGGATTAAATGCAATAGCAGTATAAAAATAGGTGAATACCACTATGAGTAAACCAAACATCATAGAATATACAAAATGAGTTGGTGCAAAAATTGTAGTCAGCCAGTCACCGAAGAAATTTCCCTGGGGGAAAAATGATGCAATTGTATTTGGGATGAACATTAACGCCTGTGCAAAAATGATAGGCATAACTCCAGCAGTCAAAATTTTTAATGGGATGTGGGTAGATTGTCCACCATATATTTTTCTACCAACTACTCTTTTGGCATATTGTACAGGAATCTTTCTGGTTCCTGTAGTTATTGTCACGACTATAAGAGTAACTCCAAACATAAGTCCCAACAATACAATATTCTGAAATGGATTCACTAATCCATCACTCATTAATCTGATTTGACTATTGAATACGTGGGGTGCCCTTGCAAGTATCCCCACCATTATAATTAATGAAATTCCATTTCCAATACCATTATCGGATATTTGCTCACCAAGCCACATAACAAAAATAACTCCAGTCACTAATGTAATAATTGTAACGAAGTAAAATGCTATGCCAGTATCAGGAACTATTGGTCCTGCTGATGTTGCAGGATAACTTGCAAGAAAAACCGATACACCTATTGCCTGCAAGCTACCAATTAATACAGTTCCATACCGTGTAAGTTGGATAATTTTTCTTCTGCCGAGCTCACCTTCTTTTTGTAACCTTTGAAAGTATGGCACTACCGCACCAAGTAACTGAATTATAATAGATGCTGAGATATATGGCATGATGCCCAATGCAAAAATTGATGCCTGAGAGAAAAATCCGCCAGCAAACATATCATATAAGCCAAGCAATGTATTTGATACTCCCTGCATTACTTCAGCTAAAGCAGATTTATTAATACCCGGTATGGGGATATGACCGCCTACCCGATAAATAATCAGGATAATACTTGTAAATACAAGTTTTTTTCTAAGGTCCGGGATGCGGAAAATATTGAGGAATTTTTCTATCATAAATAAATTACTTTTCCACCTGCCTTTTCAATTTTTTCCACAGCAGATGAACTGAACATATCTGCTCTGACTTCTACCGGTTTTGTGATTTCACCTGAACCCAAAATTTTTACGGGAAGATGTGCTTTTTTAACAAGCCCCTTTTCAATCAATATATTTACATCAACTTTTTCCAATCCCAGTAATTCAAGCCGACTTACATTTACAACTTGAACTTCCTGTTTGAATGGATAGTTGGAAAACCCACGCTTTGGCAGTCTCCTCATTAGGGGTGTCTGCCCACCTTCGTAATGAATTTTTGCCTTACTACCGGAGCGAGAACCATACCCTTTATTACCTTTACCTGCTGTCCTGCCGGTTCCGGATCCCTGGCCTCTACCAATTCGTTTCCTGTTTTTTGTTGAACCTTTAGCAGGTGTTAACTTTTCCAAGCCCATCAGGATACGTCCTCCACAGTTACTAAATGTTGAATAGATTTTACCATTCCAAGTATAGCGGGAGATTCAGTATGCTCAACTGTCTGATTCATCCTACGCAATCCTAAAGCAGTCAATGTATCTTTTGCCCTCTGACGATATCCAATTGCGCTTTTTATTTGTGTTATTTTTATTTTCTTTCCAGCCATTATCTATATTTTCTATGCAAATAGTTCTTTAACTGTCACCCCGCGCTGACGTGCTACCGTCAGGGGATCTCTTAATGATTTAAGCCCTTTAGCAACAGCATGGACAACATTAATAGCATTGGTGGATCCAGTTACTTTTGACAAAATATCAGTAATACCAACCTGTTCCATTACAGCTCTTACCGGACCACCGGCAATTATACCCGTTCCCGGAGATGCTGGTTTTAATAGTAGCTTTGTTGCACTATATTTTATAAAAAGCATATGTGGGATAGTCCCATTAATAATGTTTACTCGGAATAAATTTTTCTTTGCATTTTCTTTAGCTTTGTTTACTGCGGATGGAACTTCATTTGCTTTTCCAAACCCAATCCCTAAATGACCTTTACCGTCACCTACCGCAACAATAGAGTTGAATCTGAATCTTCTGCCCCCGGTAATTACTTTTGCCACACGATTTATACATATAATATTTTCTTCCAGTAATTCCAACTCAGATGGATTTATAATATGTCTTACTTTTTTTTCCATTAAAACTGTATCCCCGTTTCTCTAACCGCTTCAGCAAATGCCTTTATTCTACCGTGATATTTATAGCCATTCCTGTCAAAAATAACTTGTTTTATTTTTTGTTTGGATGCCAATTCTCCAATCATTTTACCAACGATAATACCTTTATCCAGTTTCGATTTTACTTTTTGAATTTCTGAATTTAATTTTTTATCTACACTGGAAGCGGAAACCAGTGTCTTACTGTTAACATCATCAATAATCTGTCCATATAAATTCTTATTGGATCTGTATACGACAAGCCGTGGATAATGACCCTTTTTAAGAGAACTTTTAATTCTCTTTTTTTTCATATCCCATTTCTGTTGAATATTTTTACCTTTACTACCCATTATCCTCCAGTTGCTCCAATTGCCTTTCCAGCTTTTCTACGAACATATTCATCTGAATATCTGATTCCTTTACCTTTATAAGGTTCAGGCTTTCTAAATGATCTTATCTTTGCAGCTACCTGCCCAACTGATTGTTTATCTATCCCTGAAATAACTATTGTAGTTTGGTTGGGAGTATCAATATTAATGCCGTCAGGTATCTCTAATATTATTGGATGGGAATAACCAAGGTTTAACATAATATATCCCCCGCCTTTAACTTCAGCACTAAATCCAACACCTACCAATTGTAATTCAATTTTAAATCCATTAGTAACTCCAGTTACCATATTTTGAATTAATGCCCTGGTCAATCCATGTAGTTCTCTATGACGTTTTTCATCAGATGCACGACTAACCAGAATCCGGGAATCTTCTTCTTTTACGGATATTCTGTTATCAAACTCCATTGGCATTTCACCCAATGGACCGGTAATTGTAATAAAATTATTTTCCAGTTTGACTTGCACATTTTCCGGTAAATCTATTGGTTTTCTACCTATTTGTGACATTCCCTAACCTCTAACCTTTTCTACCAAACATGACATAGTACTTCACCACCAATTTTCATTTTTCTTGCTTTCTTATCGGAAATAACTCCCTTGGATGTGGTCAATACAGAAATACCCATTCCATTTAATACACGGGGAATTGAATCAGATTTTACATATCGCCTGCATCCAGGTGTGCTGACTCTTTTTATACCTTTAATAACAGGATCACCGTTATAGTCATAATTCAGAAAAATCCTCAGTTTTCCCTGTATATCATCTTTAATGAGAATATAATCACGAATAAAATGTTCTTCCTTCAGAATATAAGAAATTCTTGATTTCAATATTGAAGAGGGGATATCAACCCATGGTTTTTTTGCCATTTGAGCATTTCTAATTCTTGTTAAATAGTCCGCTACCGGATCATTCATTGACATAGTATTTATCCTCTCCTACCAACTTGCCTTAGTTACACCGGGAATATGGCCCTTCAAAGCCATTTCACGAAAACAGATTCTGCATAATCCAAATTTCCGATATACTGCTTTTGGTCTACCGCAGTTATTACATCTGGTATAGCCTCTGGTTGAAAATTTTGGTTTTCTCTGAGATTTAACAATTAATGATTTTTTAGCCATTATGCTTCAGCTCCTTCTGCAACTTCTTTCTTTTTCTGACGGATAGGAAACCCCAAAGAAACCAGCAATTCAAAAGCTTCTTCATCTGTTTGCCCTGAAGTCACAATTGTAATATTCATCCCTCTAATTTTATCAATTTTATCATAATTAATCTCCGGAAAGATCACCTGTTCTGATATTCCAAAATTATAATTTCCTCTTCCATCAAATCCTCTTGCACGGAATCCTTTAAAATCCCGAATACGTGGTGTTGCTGTTGCGATGAATCTATCCAGGAATTCATACATACGGTATCCCCTTAATGTAACAAAAACACCTACAGGATCTCCTTTTCTGATTTTAAAATTAGAAATTGGTTTCTTAGCATAAGCAGTTACCGGCTTTTGTCCAGAAATTAATGTCATTTCTGAAATTGCATTTTTTAGTGTATTTGCATTTTCTTTCGCATCACCAATCCCTACATTTAGAATAATTTTTTCAAGTTTAGGTATACGATGCAAATTTTGGACATCCAACTTTTTTTTCAAATACTCTATTGAGGTGTCTTTGTATAGGGTTAATAACCTTGGGATATATCCGTTTGTTTGTTTATCAGCCATATTAGCCTATCACTTCTCCAGTTGTTTTTGCATATCTGACTTTTTTACCATTTTCAAGGATTTTATATCCTACTCTGGTTGGTTTATCATTGACAACCAGTTTTACATTTGAAATATGAATTGGAGCTTCCATTTCATTAATCCCCCCTTGTGGATTATCCTGCGTCGGACGGAGATGTTTTTTCACCATATTCACACCTTCTACAAGAAGAGAATTTTTCTTAGGATATACTTTCAAAACTCTGGCATTTTTTCCTTTATATTTACCTGTAATCACTTGTACAGTTTCACCTTTTTTAATTCTCATTTCCTAAATAACCTCCGGAGCTAGTGATAAAATTTTCATATATCGTTTTTCCCGCAACTCTCGGGCTACAGGACCAAAAACACGAGTACCTTTAGGTTCTTTGTTTCCATCAATTAAAACTGCTGCATTTTCATCAAATCGTATATAGGAGCCGTCTTTTCGGCGAACTTCTTTTTTTGTCCTGACCACTACTGCGTTTGAGATATCTCCCTTTTTTACCAACCCCCCGGGTATTGCCTTTTTAACGCTTACTACAACTATATCTCCAACTCTTGCGTATCTTCTACGTGTTCCACCGAGCACCTTAATACACTGGACTTCTTTAGCACCTGTATTATCTGCTACCTTTAATCTTGTTTCTTGCTGAACCATTTTACTCTATTGATTTCCAGTTGGGTTTTCAGTTTCAATTTTAAAGACTCTCCATCTTTTTAGCTTACTTATCGGTCGGCTTTCAATGATGGAAACCATATCTCCTGCCTTACATATATTATTTATATCGTGGGCATAATATTTTTTCGATCTTGTTACATACTTTTTATAAAGAGGATGGGGAAATTTCCTGCTCACTTCCACAATTGCGGTTTTATCCATTTTTGACGACAAAACTACGCCGGTAAGTTTTTTTCTGGAATTACTACTCATTACTTAATTCCTTTCCACGTAAACCCAATTCAAATTCCCTTAACAAAGTTTTAATTTGGGCGATCTCTCTTCTAACAAACCTGATTTCCAATGGCTGCTCTAATTGACCCATACTTTTTTGAAATCTAAGATTCATCATAGCCTCTTCATCATCCTTTAACTTTATTTCAAGTTCAGATTTTGACATTTCTTTTAATTTTTGTTTTTCCATATCAGGACCCTAGTTCTCTTCTTGAAACCATTTTGGTTTTAACAGGTAATTTGTGGGAACACAATCTAAATGCTTCCTGCGCCATTTCCATCGGCACTCCATCAATTTCATACAGTATCCTGCCGGGTTTTATCACAGCAACCCAATATTCAGGAGATCCTTTCCCTTTTCCCATTCTAGTTTCTGCAGGTTTTTTGGTAATGGATTTATGGGGAAATATTCTAATCCACATTTTCCCGAATTTTTTAATTTGTCGCGCTATGGAAACACGTCCCGCTTCTATTTGCCTGCTGGTGATCCAACCGGCTTCAACGGCTTTTAATCCAAATGTTCCAAATGCAACATAATCACCTGAATTTGCCATTCCTTTCATTCTGCCTTTTTGAGGCTTACGGTATTTAATTTTCTTTGGTGCTAACATATCTTGGATTACATCCTTGTTTTTCTTCTAACTTCACCATGATAAATCCAGACTTTGATACCTATAATTCCATAGGTTGTTTTGGCCTGCACAGTTGCATAATCAATGTCTGCTCTTAATGTATGCAGCGGCACTCTGCCGTCTCTAAAAGTCTGTTCACGTGCAATTTCGGCACCACCAAGCCTTCCTGATACACAAATTCTTATTCCTTCTGCACCCATACTCATAGTGGATTGAATTGCCTTTTTAACAGCTCGAGTATAGGAAACCTTTTTAACCAATTGTTGTGCAATGTTCTGACCAACAAGTTCAGCACTCAATGCGGGTCTTTTAACTTCAGAAATATTTACCTGGACCTTTGTACCAATCAATTGTTTTAATTCTTTTTTCAACTTGTCAACTTCTTCGCCGCCCCGACCAATCACAATGCCGGGTCTAGCTGTATGCACATTTACAACGATCTTTTTTGACGTTCTACTGATTTCAATTTTGGATACACTGGCATTTGTCAGGCGACTTTTGATATAGTTTCGTAGTATGATATCTTCATGTAGCTTTGATGAAAAATTCTTTTCGTCAAACCAAATCGAATCCCACATTCTGTGGACACTTAATCGTAAACCTATTGGATTTGTTTTCTGTCCCACTGTACTCCCTAATTCTTTTGATCAGATAATATTATGGTTAAATGGCTTGTTCTTTTCAACCTGGGCACTGCTCTGCCATAAGCTGCAGGACGCCATCTTTTAAATACTGGTCCGCCATCTACAGTAATAGTTTTAATAAATAAATTATCAATATCACCTGTATCATCCTGTGACATAATATTTGCCATCGCTGATTGTATTGTTTTTTGAACAAATACTGCAGCTTTTTTATTGGTAAATCCTAAAGTTTGAAGCGCATCATGAACATTTTTTCCCCTGACAAGGTCTACTACCTGTCTCAATTTCTTAGGAGATTGTCTCAAAAATTTGGATGTTGCTTTTGTTTCCATTGTTTATTAGCTCTTCCTATCCCCTGAATGTTCTCTAAATATTCTTGAAGGTGAAAATTCTCCTAATTTATGCCCTACCATGTTTTCTGATACATAGACCGGTATAAACTTATTCCCATTGTGCACTGCAAAGGTATGACCAACAAATTCAGGGGATATTGTGGTTCGCCTCGCCCACGTCTTAATCACTTTTTTCTTCCCTGATTGGCTTGTTTGTTCAATTTTTTTCAAAAGTTTTTGGTCAACGTATGGACCTTTTTTTAGAGATCTGGACATAAAATTATTTTCTTCTCTTCACTATGTATTTATTAGATGGTTTATTCTTTTTTCTTGTCTTAAAACCCTTAGCTGGAGTCCCCCATGGACTTACAGGGTGCCGTCCTCCGGAAGATTTTCCTTCGCCTCCACCCATAGGATGATCTACAGGATTCATTGCTACACCACGTACTTTTGGCCTTCTACCCAACCACCTTGAACGTCCGGCTTTACCAGACTGTACATTTTCGTGGCTTTTATTACCAACAACTCCTATAGTTGCTGAGCAGTTTTCAGAAACCATTCGCATCTCTCCGGAAGGTAATTTCAATGTGACCATTCCACCTTCTTTAGCCATTAATCTGGCATAAGTCCCTGCACTCCGAGCCATTTGGCCGCCTTTACCGGGCTTTAATTCAATATTATGGATTAGCATTCCGTCCGGCATAATTCCAATAGGCATAGAATTTCCGGATTTCATTGGTGCTTTTGCTCTGGACGAAATAACTTTATCTCCGTCTTTTAAACCATCAGGTGCTAAAATATATCGCTTCTCACCATCTTCATACTGTAACAATGCAATTCTGGATGAACGGTTTGGATCATACTCAATACCAATCACCTCAGCCTGTATGTCAAATTTATTTCTTTTAAAATCTATAATTCTAAATCGACGCTTATGACCGCCACCCCTTCTCCGGGAAGTAATTCTGCCATGATTATTTCTACCACCCGTTTTAGATAGTTTTTCTGTGAGAGACCTTTCAGGCTTAGACTTTGTAATTTCTTCAAATGTAGAAATTGTCCTATATCTTTGACTTGGAGTAACTGGTTTGAGAGTTCTTACGGGCATTATACTTCACCCCCTAAAAGGTCAATATTATGTCCTTTCATTAAAGTGATAATTGCTTTTTTAATTCCTGTACGGTAACCACTTGTACGGATAACCCTTCCGCCACTTCTCATTGATGTATTTTTCAGTTTTCCTCTTTGATTCAGCGTAGCAACTTTTTTCACTTTTACATTAAATCTATATTCAACTGCCTTTTTTATCTCAAGTTTATTTGCATTTTTATCCACTTGAAATACATACTTGTTCAGAGACTCTCCAAGTTGAGTGCTTTTTTCACTCATAATTGGTCTAATTAATATTGAACCGATCTTTGCCATTACATTCCCGCCAATTGGTCATTTAAAAATTTAACTGCAGATTTCTCCAACACCAAAACTTCGCAGTCGAGAATATCATAAGTTGACGCACTACTAACTGCCAGAAAATTTACTTGATCCAAATTTCTCACACTCAACCAACTATTTTCTTCAATTTCATTTACCAGAAAAGTTACTTTTTTGTTAAGTAAATCCAAATTATCAAGTACATTTACAAAATCTCTGGTTTTTGGTTTGTCAAATTTTAATTCATCTACTACTAATAGATTTTTATCCTTAAATTTTGATGATAATGCACTTTTCCTGGCAAGCTGACGGACTTTTTTATTTAATTTTACCTGATAATCCCTTGGTTCTGGTCCAAATGCTGTTCCGCCGTGAACACGAGCAGAATTACGGGTCGAACCAATACGCGCCCTGCCTGTACCTTTTTGCCGCCAGGGTTTTCTGCCGCCTCCACTTACTTCACCTCTTGTTTTACTAGATGATGTTCCCTGCCTTAATGATGCCATCTCTGATTTTACAGCAAGATAAACACAATGGTCATTCGGTTCAATCCCAAAAACGGATGACTTTAATTCAACCTTTGATGTGTGTTTTTCTCCTGATTGCTTTATAACTTCTACTTTCATCTTATGCTTCTATATACACTATCCCGTCATTAGCACCCGGAACTGCTCCTTTTATGTATAAATTATTATTTTTTGAGTCCACTCGTACAATTGTTAAATTTTTGACTGTACTTTTTTCACCACCTGAACGACCTGCCATCAGTTTACCCGGCCAAATTCTTGCAGGATCTGCACTTGCTCCAACCGCTCCGGCTTTTCTCATTACACTGTTTTTTCCGTGTGATCTTCTGCCACCATGAAATCCATGCCTTTTCATATGACCGGTAAATCCCTTACCCTGTGAAACACCGGTAACATTTACAATGTCACCATCTGAAAACACATTCACTGTCAATTTTGACCCAATTTTAAAATCTTCAGTTTCATCATCAGTTATTCTAAATTCCTTCAAATTGGATTTGACTTTTAACCCCATTTTAGCAAATTTTCCTTTATGCGGCTTGTTAATTCCATTTTGCCTTGGATCACCACTTGCTATCTGCACAGAAGAATAACCATCAGATGAACATTTTTTAATCTGAGTTACAATGTTTGGATTTACATTAACAATAGTAACTGGCAGATTATTTCCAAAACCATCAAAGACACGGGTCATACCAATTTTCCTGCCAATCAAAAACACCGCACTCTCAGGCAGCTCTTCTACTTCTTCCGCCAGAGATTCATCAGCATTTTCTTCTTCTTGGTCTTTATCTAACTCTTCTCCAGGAGATTCTTCCTGCTCAACTTTTAATTCTTCTAATTTTGGAGATTCTGAGTTTTCATCTTTATCTGCATCGGTGACATTCTCTTCAACGCCCACATCAGAGCCTGACTCTACTATAGGTTCATTTTTATCAGAAACACTATTTTCTTTCGAGGTTTCTATGTCAACTTGCTCTGAAGATTCTTCTACAGTTTCTGTAGATTTTTCATTCTCAGGTTCTTCAGTTATTTTCTTCTTATCTTCTTCTTGATTCACTTTTTGAATTATAAATTATCAGGTTTTTATTTCAATATCAACGCCAGCAGGCATATCCAGTTTCATTAATGCGTCTACAGTTTTGGAAGTTGAATTCATTAAGTCCACAATTCTTTTATGAATTTTAATTTGGAACTGTTCTCTGGATTTTTTATCAACATGAGGTGATCTATTTACTGTATATATACTACGCCTGGTGGGCAATGGTATAGGACCCAATACAACTGCTCCGGTTGTTTTAGCTGTTTTCACAATTTTCTCTGTAGATTTGTCCAACAAAACATGGTCGTAGGCTTTTAATCTGATGCGTAGTTTATTCAATTAATATTCCTCTTACTCAGTAATTTCTGTAACAACACCAGCACCAACAGTATGACCACCCTCACGGATAGCAAATCTCAACTCCTTGTCCATCGCTATCGGACTGATTAGTTCAATGTCAAGATTTACATTGTCACCAGGCATCACCATCTCTACTCCATCAGGTAAAAATGCCTGACCGGTTACATCAGTAGTCCTGAAATAAAATTGAGGCCTGTATCCTGAGAAAAAGGGTGTATGCCTGCCGCCTTCTTCCTTCTTCAATACATATACCTCTGCTTTGAATTTCTTATGAGGAGTAATGGAACCGGGTGCCGCTATTACCATACCACGCTTGATCTCTGCCTTCTCTACTCCCCGCAGCAGTAATCCTGCATTATCGCCAGCCTGACCCTGATCAAGAAGCTTACGAAACATCTCTACCCCTGTACAGACTGTCTTCTTATCACTGTCCAAGCCTACCAACTCAACATTATCTCCAACCTTCACAATCCCGGACTCAATACGACCAGTGGCTACCGTTCCTCTACCGGTAATGGAAAATACATCTTCCACCGGCATCAAAAAGGATCTATCTATATCTCTCTCTGGCTCAGGTATATAACTATCCACAGCTTCCATAAGCTCATACACACAGTTTGCATTGTCGCCGGATCCATCTGAATTTAATGCATCCAAGGCACTGCCGCGGATAATGGGAGTATCATCTCCTGGAAACTCATACTGATCCAACAGCTCTCTCAACTCCAGCTCTACCAAGTCCAACAGCTCCGGATCATCTACCTGATCCACTTTATTCATAAATATTACTATCGCAGGCACATTCACCTGACGGGCAAGCAGTAAATGCTCGCGGGTCTGCTGCATTGGACCATCAGTGGCCGCAACTACCAGAATAGCTCCATCCATCTGAGCTGCTCCCGTGATCATATTCTTGATATAATCTGCGTGACCAGGACAATCTACATGGGCGTAGTGACGATTTTCTGTCTCATACTCCACATGAGCTGTATTTATGGTAATCCCCCGCTCACGTTCTTCCGGGGCATTATCTATCTGATCAAAGTCTGTTATTTCACTTAAACCCTTGGTGGACAAACACTTTGTTATTGCAGCTGTCAGTGTTGTCTTACCATGATCCACGTGTCCGATTGTACCGATATTCACATGGGGCTTTGTTCTCTCAAATTTTGCCTTAGACATTTTCCTTTTCTCCTTTTAAGAAACTACTTTACCTTGAAATTTTTCCATAATTCTTTCCTGTATAAACCCTGGAGTATTTGCATAATGGGAAAATTGCATAGTAAACAATGCTCTTCCCTGAGTAATAGATCTTAAATCAGTTGCATAGCCAAATACTTCTGACAGGGGAATTTCACAGTTTAGTATGTGAGCATCTCTCCTTTGGGATGTACCTTGTATATTTCCTCTTCTGGACGTAACATCACCCATTACAGAACCAAGATATTCCTCGGGCATTACAATTTCCAATGACATCATAGGCTCAAGCAACGCAGGTGCAGCTTTCCTTACTGCATCTGAAAATGCCATTGACCCTGCAATTTTAAAAGCAATTTCACTTGAGTCAACATCGTGATAGCTTCCATCTATCAAGGTAACTATAACATCCTCTATCGGGTATCCGGCAAGCACTCCGTTTTTCATTGCTTCCTCTATACCATTACTTACAGGATTTATATATTCCCTAGGAATTGCTCCACCCACAATTTTGTTTACAAACTCATACCCTTTTCCGGTTTCATTCGGTTCAATAGAAATAACCACATGTCCATATTGACCACGACCACCAGATTGTCTTACAAATTTACCTTCAATATTTTCAACAGATTGAGTTATACACTCTTTATATGCAACCTGCGGAGCACCTGTATGCACACCTACTCCAAACTCTCTTTTGAGCCTGTCAACGATAATTTCCAAATGTAGTTCACCCATACCTGATATGATAGTTTGACTTGTTTCTTCGTCTGTTCTCACAGTAAATGTGGGATCCTCCTCGGAAAGCTTCACGAGTGCAGCTGATAAATTTTCCTGATCAGCTTTTGACAATGGTTCAACAGAAATTGCAATAACAGGCTCCGGAAACTCCAACGATTCCAGCAACACCGGCTCATCTACAGAACACAAAGTATCACCAGTCCTTACATCTTTTAAGCCCACAACAGCCGCAATCTCACCCGTTGTCACCGTTGACCTTTCCTCTCGCTTGTCAGCATGCATCAACATTAAACGACCAACTCTGGATTTTTTATCTGAATTGGGATTGTAAACAAAATCTCCCGTTGAAATTTTACCGGAATATGCACGGAAAAATGTTAACCGCCCAACATAAGGATCAGTCATTATTTTAAAAGCTAATCCTGAAAACGGCTCATCATCATCTGGCTTTCGAACAACTACTTCATCATGGTTGTCGATGGAATACCCTTCAATCTCACTTTTTTCCAAAGGAGAGGGGAGGTAGTCAATAACTGAATCCAATAGCCTTTGAACTCCTTTATTCTTAAAAGCAGAGCCGCACAGGGTTGGTATCATTGAACCATCAATACAAGCTTCCCTGATGGCAGCCCTAATTTCATCACCGTGCAATTCTTCACCTTCTACAAACTTTTCTAATAGATGCTCATCATAGGAAGCTACTTCTTCAAATAGATGCTGACGCCATTTTTCAGCATTTTCTTTCATATCATCAGGGATTTCAATATATTCAAACTGAGAACCATCATCTGAAGTATACACTATCGCCTCATTTTTTACAAGATCTATCAATCCTGTAAATAATTCACCAGCTCCGATAGGTAATACGACAGGAACGGGATTTGCACCCAGTCTTTCTTTTACCATTTCAATAACATTATAAAAATCAGCGCCAGTCCGATCCATTTTATTTACAAAAGCAATCCTTGGTACATTATATTTATCAGCCTGCCGCCAAACAGTTTCTGATTGAGGTTCAACACCGCCAACAGCACAGAACAATGCGATTGCACCATCTAATACTCTTAGAGATCGTTCAACTTCAACAGTAAAGTCTACGTGTCCAGGAGTGTCAATGATATTGATCCTGTTCCCTCTCCAGAATGCTGTGGTTGCAGCAGAAGTTATTGTAATTCCACGCTCCTTCTCCTGAGCCATCCAATCCATGGTTGCAGCACCATCATGAACTTCACCCATCCTATGTGTACGTCCGGTATAGTACAGAATTCGCTCCGTAGTGGTTGTTTTTCCGGCATCTATGTGTGCCATAATCCCAATATTCCTAACGTGCTGTAATGGTATTTTTTTCATTAATCAGTTTATCTGAAATGAGCAAAAGCTTTGTTTGCCTCTGCCATTTTATGTGTGTCTTCTTTTTTCTTGACCGCGCCGCCTTCACCAGATTCTGCAGCAAGCAATTCAGCAGCTAACCGGTCTGCCATGGTATTGCCTTTCCTTCCCCGGGCAAAACTCAGTATCCATCTCATTGCAAGCGCCATACTTCTATTTTCAGATATTTCCCTGGGAACCTGGTAAGTGGCACCACCAATTCGTTTAGATTTAACTTCTAAAACAGGTGCTACATTACTTAAAGCCTTTTTAAAGATCTCAATTCCATCATCTTTCTTTTTTTTGGAAATGATTTCTATTGATTCATAAAAAACTTTTTCAGCTATACTCTTTTTCCCATTCTTCATCAAATTATTCACAAACTTTGCAACAGTCAGATCATTATAAACCGGATCTGGCAGAATCTCTCTTTTTTCTGGTCTTCTTCTACGCATATTTATTTAGGTTTTTTAGCACCATATCTTGAACGACTTGTTTTCCGCCCTTCAACTCCCGCAGGGTCAAGCACACCACGGATCACATGATATCTAACACCGGGCAAATCCTTTACACGACCACCCTCAATTAACACAATTGAGTGTTCCTGCAGATTGTGTCCTTCGCCTGGAATGTATGCAGAAACCTCATATCCGTTTGACAGCCTTACACGGGCAACTTTACGTAATGCTGAATTCGGCTTTTTAGGTGTTGTTGTGTATACACGAGTACATACACCACGCCTTTGCGGGCAATGTGTTAACGCCGGCACTTTATTTTTCTTAAATTGTTTTTTCCGGCCTTTTCTTATTAATTGATTTATCGTCGGCATTTAAATTCCAGTAAAGCCTATAAAGTTACGATTAATTTTAATTTTGATACAATAACTATACTCCAATTGTTCTACCTTCTTTCTCATCTTTTTTATCCACAGCACCTAAAACATCATATGTTTCTGACTCTTCCTGTATTTTACGGACCATTATATCCCTGTTTTTACCAAATCCTGTGCCAGCTGGAATTAATCGACCAATAATAACATTCTCTTTTAAGCCATTCAGATGATCAGTTTTACCCTCAACAGCTGCATCTGTCAATACCCTGGTGGTTTCCTGGAATGAAGCTGCGGATATAAAACTTTCTGTATTTAATGAAGCCCGAGTTATACCAAGCAACAAAGGTTTGAAAGTTGCTGGTTTTGCCTTTACAGATTTAATTAACTTTTTACCGCTATCTTTAAGCTCCTTGTTAACATCCTTCACATTGGCTTTATATACAACATCATCTTCTTCATAATCAGAATCACCAGGGTCAGTAATTACTACTTTCTTTGTAATTTCACGATTTTCATGCGCCATCAAAAATCTATTGACTCTATCTCCAGGCAATACCTGAGTATCACCCGAATCCAGCACTTCAACTTTTTGCATCATCTGTCTTACAATCACTTCTATATGTTTATCGTTTATAGAAACGCCTTGGAGTCTGTACACTTCCTGAATGGTTTCAACTAAATATTCCTGCACCTTGGAAGCACCACGAATTGACAAAATACTCTGAGGAGCAACAGAACCTTCACACAACCTGTCTCCGGAAAATACAAAATCCCCATCATGAACTATAATGTGTTTACCGTATGGAATTTTATAGATTCTTTCCTCATCTTTTCCGTGAACGTGGATATGACGAACTCCTCGCTTAATAGGACCAAACTTTACGTTTCCATCAATTTCAGTAACCACAGCCGGTTCTTGAGGTTGACGTGCCTCAAACAGCTCTGCTATCCGGGGCAATCCGCCGGTAATATCCCTGGTTTTTCCTAAAATTTCCCTTGATATCTTAACCAAAAGGTCACCTGCTTTAACTTTTTGTCCCTCTCTCACCATCACTGTTGCTCGGAACGGCAGGATACTTCCCCCGCCTTCATCAGCATTTTTACCTTTACCTTTGACTTCAATATGTGGACTTAAATTCCGGTCTTTAGATTCAATTACAACCATCATCTTCTTACCACCCTCAACAGTCTCTTCTATGTAGGTTTCATCCTCAATTAAATCCTTAAACTCCACTACACCATCATGTCTGGCAAGAATAACATCAGTATATGGATCCCAGGTATAAAGCACATCTCCTGATTTAATTTTGGCTTTATCTTTTACAAATATTTTCGCACCATAAGGAACATTAAACGAGGAGACAGAATCATCTTCTGCCCCGTGTACGATCATTTGCCCATTCCTTACTGTTGACACTGTTACTTTATCGCCAAATTCATCCACAACAGTTGCAGTTGTTAGATTATCAGAAAATGTAACTTTACCGCCTTTTTTGGTAATCATTTCTGTTTGCTCAACAATTCTTGCAGCAGTACCACCGATATGGAATGTACGTAATGTTAACTGAGTCCCCGGCTCTCCAATTGACTGTGCCGCCATTATACCAACAGAATCACCCAATATTACCGTCCTGTTAGTTGCAAGATTCAGCCCATAACAAGTTTTACATATCCCTGCATCTGCTTCACAAGTTAAAACAGAGCGGATTTTCACTTTATAAACATTACTCTTGTCAATTTTGCTTATGATATTTTGATCAAGAATATCACCCGGCTTTGCGAATACTGTTCCGTCAATAGGATCAACAATTTTCTCCAAGACGGTTCTTCCAAAGATCCGATCAACCAATGGTTCGATAATTTCTTCACCTTCTTTCAAATCTTCTACTTCAACACCTTGAATAGTGCCACAATCATCTCTGCTAATCGTCACATCCTGGGCAACATCAACAAGCCGGCGAGTCAAATAACCTGCATCTGCTGTTTTCAATGCAGTATCAGCCAACCCTTTTCTTGCACCGTGAGTGGATATGAAATACTCGAACACAGACAATCCTTCTTTAAAATTTGAAGTAATTGGATTTTCAATAATTTCCCCGGCAGACCCTACCATGCTTTTCTTCGGTTTTGCCATCAATCCACGCATACCAGCAAGCTGCTTAATCTGGTCCTGACTGCCGCGTGCTCCTGAATCTGCCATCATATATAAAGGATTAAATCCCTGGTTATCTTTCTCCAATTCAACAAACATCTCATTTGCAACATCATTAGTAGCATGCGTCCATATATCAATGACTTTATTGTATCTTTCACCCTCTGTCAACACCTGACGGTCGAATTTACTCTGAATTTCTACAACTTCTTTTTCAGCAGATTTCAACAACTCATTTTTGTGGCTTGGTATTAATACATCTGAAATTGCGATTGAAGCCCCACTCATAGAAGCATAATAAAAGCCCATATTTTTCAATCGATCAAGAAATGTGACCGTCTGATAATTACCCGTTACTTTATAACATAAACCTACTATTTGTTCAATTATCTTTTTGTCTAATGTGGTATTGAAAAATTCAAGACCATCAGGTAGGATATTGTTAAACAATATTCTGCCGATACTAGTATCCTTGATCCATTCATCCTTGAATTTAAAATGTACCTTCGCATGTAAATCGATTTCATCATTTTCAACTGCTAACTGAGCTTCATCGAAAGAACCGATATAAGACCCTTCTCCTTTTGCACCTTCTCTAATCCTGGTAAGATAATGGCTTCCCAAAATCATATCTTGAGAAGGTATAGCAATTGGCTTACCGTTTGCGGGATGCAGGATATTATGACTTGAAAGCATGAGCATCCAGGATTCCATTTGAGCCTCTGCCGAAAGCGGTACGTGAACCGCCATTTGGTCTCCATCAAAATCTGCATTGAATGCTGCACAGACCAGTGGGTGCAGCCTGATCGCCTTCCCATCTACAAGGACAGGTTGAAACGCCTGAATCCCCAATCTATGCAAGGTCGGTGCTCTGTTCAACAATACAGGATGATCCCTAACTACATATTCCAAAACTTGATACACTTCTTTGTCACCCTTTTCAACCAGCATTTTAGCACTTCTAGGAGTTTTGGTGAAATCCCTTGCAATCAATTCTTTAATAACAAATGGTAAAAATAATTCAATTGCCATTTCTTTGGGAAGCCCACATTCATGCAATTTCAATTCCGGACCTACCACAATAACTGATCTGCCGGAATAATCAACTCGTTTCCCGAGAAGATTCAGACGGAATCTACCCTGCTTACCTTTCAGAGAATCACTAAGGGATTTTAATGGTCTCCTCGTACCACTACGGACAGCAGCCTTCATTCTACTGTTGTCCAATAATGCATCCACAGCCTCCTGCAGCATTCTCTTTTCATTCCTGAGAATTACGTCAGGAGCCTTTATTTCCATTAACTGTTTCAATCTGTTATTACGAATGATAACCCGTCGATAAAGGTCATTTAAATCGGATGCAGCAAATCGTCCACCATCCAGTGGTACTAATGGACGTAATTCAGGCGGTATTACCGGCAGAATACTGATCGCTTGCCATTCAGGTTTATTAAACAACTTGCGCTCTACTCTTGGGTCAAACTTTCTTAAAATTCGTAATCGCTTTAAGTGATCTTCCCTTTTTTGAATAGACAGCTTTTCTTTTTTAACACTATATGATAACTTATCTATAACCTTAACTACATCTAAATCTTTGAGCAGTTGACGTATTGCCTTCCCCCCCATATCAGCGTAAAAATATATTTCATCGTCCTGATCTTGCTGAGAAACTGCATCATATCCGAACTCGGTTTCTAACTCAATAAATTCTTCTTCTGTAATTAACTCACCGTATTCCCTGCCGGACTTTCCAGGGCTCAATACCACATATTTCTCATAATATGTGATCGACTCCAATTGTTTGGTTGTATATCCAAGCAGGTAACTAATTTTACTTGGAATAGATCTTAAAAACCAAATGTGCACAACTGGCACAGCAAGCGTGATATGTCCTATTCTCTCTCTTCTTACCGTTTTCCTGGTAACTTCAACACCGCATCTGTCACAAATGATCCCCCTATACCTAATCCGTTTATATTTACCGCAATGGCACTCCCAATCTTTAGTCGGGCCGAATATTTTCTCACAGAACAGTCCGTCCTTCTCAGGTTTATAAGATCGATAATTGATAGTTTCCGGTTTTAAACATTCTCCGCGGGATCTTTCCAGAATTTCTTCCGGCGACAATAACCCTACAGTGATTGAGGTAAACAGATTAGCCTTGTTTTTAGATCGTTTTTTAGGAAATGCCAAAATTGTCCTCCCTTAATTATTTAAAACCACATTTAAACCAAGACCCTCTAATTCTTTTATAAGAACGTTAAAGGATTCGGGAATATTAGGTTCTGGTGAATTTTCCCCACGAACCAATTTGTTATACAGACTCGCTCTGCCCTCTACATCATCAGATTTAACCGTCAATATTTCCTGCAATGTATGGGCTGCACCATAGGCTTCCAATGCCCATACTTCCATCTCTCCAAACCTTTGACCACCAGATTGTGCTTTTCCGCCGAGAGGCTGCTGCGTAATAAGAGAATAAGGTCCGGTTGCACGGGCATGCATCTTATCATTTACCTGATGAGATAATTTCAACATGTAAATATTACCAACTACTACAGGCTGGTGGAATTTCTCACCGCTTCTGCCATCCCAAAGGCCTACTTTTCCTGCCGTCGGCAATCCTGCAGCAGTCATTTCATTTTTTACTTCTTCTCTTGTAGCTCCATCAAATACCGGTGTTGCATATTTTTTGCCCAGTTTTTCACCAGCCCATCCAAGCATCGTTTCAAATAACTGTCCAAGGTTCATCCTGGATGGAACACCCAGTGGATTTAATATTATGTCAACTGCCTGACCGTCCACAGTGTAGGGCATATCTTCTTCCGGAACAATGATAGAAACGATTCCCTTATTACCGTGACGCCCTGCCATTTTATCTCCAACAGCTATTTTTCTCTTTTGAGCTACATATACTTTTGCAAGCTTCATTACACCTTGTTGCAATTCATCACCTACTCGTAATTGGAAAATTTTCTTCTCTAGCTTTTCTTCAATTTTTTTCAGGTTAAATCTATAATTTTCCCAAATTTTTAAAATTGTAAACCATTTTTTAGGATCTTCAACCCAGGGAGATTTTAATGAAAGACGTTCTAAGTCAAGATTTTCAACCCTTTGCCTAATCAAATGGGTTTTTGCTTTTATAAGAGTTTTATTTGTGATGGAGTCTCTTATACCACCGGAAATCTGGTCATCAAGATTATCAATCAGCAATTCATCGCGTTTTTTCATTAAATTGACGCGATCATCACGGGCAGTCTTTTGCAATTCCCTGATTTGCTGCCTTTCCTGTTTTCGGATTGCAAGACTTTTTCTCTCAAATAATTGAGTTCCAACAATAGTACCAAAAACACCTGCAGGTGCTCTTTTTGATGCATCTTTCACATCACCTGCCTTATCCCCAAAAATTGCCCTTAGCAATTTCTCTTCGGGAGTTGGATCAGTCTCACCTTTTGGTGTTACCTTGCCAACCAGAATATCTCCCGCTGAAACTTCCGCTCCAACACGAATGATCCCAAAATCATCTAGATTCCTTGTTGCGTCTTCACTAACATTCGGGATCTCATTTGTCAACTCTTCCTCGCCACGCTTTGTATCTCTGATTTCTACTTCAAATTCCTTCATGTGGATCGAAGTAAGAATATCTTCTTTTATCAGTCTTTCATTAATTACAATTGCATCCTCAAAATTATACCCACGCCATGGCATAAATGCTACCCTTAAATTTCTTCCAAGCGCTAATTCTCCATTATCGGTAGAAGCACCATCAGCAAGACAATCACCCTTCCTGATTTTGTCACCGGGTTTGACCAGTGGTTTTTGATTTATGCAAGTATTTTGATTAGATCTAAGGAATTTATTTAACTTAATTGAAATAAGGTTTCCACCCTCTACTAATGCGATGTCATCCGGTCTACGCCTTGTTGATATCAAAATTTCATCAGGTGACACTGACTGAACAGTTCCATTAATTCGTGAATACACTGCAGACCTGGAGTCCTTGGCTACACGTGATTCTAACCCAGTACCTACAATGGGTGTTTCCGGATTTAATAATGGTGTCGCCTGCCTCATCATATTTGACCCCATTAATGCTCGGTTTGCATCATCATGTTCCAGAAATGGAATTAATGCAGCAGAAACACTAACAATCTGACCTGGAGAGATGTCCATAAAGCTGATTTCACCAGAAGAAACAACAGGAAAATCATCTCCCTTTCTTGCTCTTATATATTTATTTTTAAATTTTTCTTTTGAAGTAACTTCAGTAGCCTGCGCAATAAATACACGATCTTCATCATCCGGCGCAAGATATTCAACATCATCAGAAATATTATATCCTTTTCCATTTGCATGCTCAACAACCCTGTAGGGAGATTCCAAAAATCCCAGCTTATTAACGATTGCATAAGTTGACAATGAGCTGATCAGTCCGATATTTGGACCTTCCGGAGTTTCAATTGGACATAACCGACCATAATGGGTGTGATGCACATCCCTGACCTCAAACCCAGCCCTTTCACGGGTTAATCCACCCGGCCCAAGGGAAGAAATCCTCCGTTTATGTGTTACTTCGGATAAGGGATTTGTTTGGTCCATAAACTGAGATAATTGACTGGTCCCAAAAAATGTATTCAATACAGTTGTAACAATTCTTGAATTCACCAAATCCTGAGGAGTTAAACTCTCAGACTCCCTTTGATTCATCCGTTCCCGAATTGTTCTTTGCATCCTGCTGATTGCAATACTAAATTGATTTGCCAACTGTTCACCAACCGTCCGCACACGTCTGTTCCCCAAGTGATCAATATCATCCGCATCTTTTTCTCCCTTCCTCATGGAGATCAAGTATTTCAATACTTCTATGAAATCATCTTTTATTAATACAGGTTCATCAATAGGCGCATCCAAATTGAACTTTTTGTTAATTCGATATCTCCCAACCTGACCTAAGTCATATTTCTTTGTAGAAAAGAACATTTTTTCAATAAACTTCTGTGCGATATCAAGGGTAGGTGCTTCACCTGAACGCAAGTGCTGATATAACAACTTAGTAGCTTCTTCAGTTGAGGTTGTAGGATCTTTTCCGATTGTGTTGAGAATCATTTCAACTTCAATATGTTCAATATCTTGTTTAATCAAAGATATTTTCGAAATACCTCTTTCCTGGATTCTATTCGCGCTCGTTTTGGTTATTTTATCTCCGGCTTCGTCTATTATCTCTCCAGTCTCTTTATCAACAATATCTTCTGCTAAAACACGGTCAATAAGAGATTTTACATTTTTGGTTTTAACAATTTCTGTCATTCCAAATGCTTCAAAAATATCTTTATTAGTTGAAAAACCGATAGACCTCATCAATAGCGTGCATGGAAATTTCCTCCTCCTGTCAATGATGGTATATATACAATCATAAATATCTGTTGTAAAATCTACCCAAGATCCTCGGAAGGGGATAATTCTTGCTTTAAATAGTTTAGTTCCGTTTGGATGGATTGATTCATCAAAAAACACTCCAGGGGATCTTTGAAGCTGACTGACTATCACGCGTTCAGCTCCATTAATAACAAATGTCCCGCGATCAGTCATATATGGGATATTTCCGAAAAACACTTCCTGCTCGATATCTTGCACATATTTGGAACGATCATTTTCATCAGTTATATGCAGAACAAAACGCACTTTTAGTGGCACTGTATAAGAAATCCTGCGTTCAAGACATTCTTTTACAGTGTATTTTGGAAGTCCTACATAATAGTATTTATATTCCAACACATAGTTTTTATGTGTATCTTCCACAGGAAACATAGATTTGAAGACATGCTCCAAACCCTTATTCTTACGCTTTTCAATTAGCACATTTTCCTGCAAAAATTCTTCGTAGGAATTCAATTGAATAGCCAGCAGATCAGGTACATCCACCAGTGATTCTACATGGGAAAAATTAAATCGGTCCACAGTTCCATTGGGATTAACAGACAATGCACATCCCCCTTTATTTAGTGTTTTGAGTG
The DNA here is from genome assembly GCA_964345035.1 of uncultured bacterium. Lineage (GTDB taxonomy): Bacteria > Fidelibacterota > Marinisomatia > SCGC-AAA003-L08 > CAYFPO01. The sequence continues at coordinate 67,321 of CAYFPO010000002.1, read as the reverse complement.
ATTGGAATTATTATCTAATATTAAATCTGAGCTGATTATTTAAGTGCAACCGTTGCGCCGGCTTCCTCAAGCTTAGATTTAATAGATTCAGCTTCTTCTTTTGGAGCTGCTTCTTTAACTGTAGATGGAGCACCGTCTACCAGATCTTTTGCTTCTTTCAGACCTAAAGTAGTCACTTCTCTTACAGCTTTAATCACATTGATTTTCTTATCACCAATCTGTTCAATTACAACATCAAATTCAGTTTTTTCTTCTGCCGCACCTGCATCTGATGCTGCTGGCGCTGCTGCTACTGCAGCTACTGGAGCAGCGGCAGTTACACCGAACTTGTCTTCAATGTCTGTTATTAACTCGGAAATTTCCAACATTGTTGCAGATTCCAAATAGGTTAATACATCTTCTCTTTTTACTTCAGCCATTATTTTCTCCTGATATTACCTTAAGATTTTGATTGTTTTAAATTTTCAAGTGTATACATAAATTTTGTCATAGCTCCGCTCAATGTGGAAGCCAACTTTGTCATTGGCTGGGAAAGCCCGTTTAACAATTTTACATACAAATCTTCTCTTGAAGGAAGATTTGCCAACAATTCAAATTGACTACCCTCAAACCTCTTACCTTCAAAAAGCACTCCCACAACCTCAACAGAACCACCATTCTTATTAAATTCTTTAATTACTTTTGCAGGTGCAGATGGATCAGATTCACTGTATGCAATCCCAATTTGATTTTCAAGGAAATCATCTACATTTTCATATCCCGAATTTTTAGCTGCAATTTTTGTTAATGTGTTTTTAGTTACTTTATAAAACACACCTTTTTCACGGAATTTGTCACGGAGATCTGTTGCCTGGGCTACACTCAATCCGGTATATTTTGTAAAATAAATTCCGTTGCTATTTTCAAAACGCTTTTGAGTTTCCTCTACAATTTGTATTTTTTGTGGAGTTGCCATATTAATTCCTAAGCACTGATAGTTGTTTTGTCAATTTTAATCCCCGGACCCATAGTTGAGGATAATGTAATCTTCTTTAAATAAGTCCCTTTAACAGAAGCAGGTTTGGCTCTTAATAGCGCATTTACAAATGTTTGGGCATTTTCCACCAGCATTTCACTTTCAAAACTCGATTTACCAATTATTGAATGAACAATACCGGTTTTTTCGACTCTATATTCAATTCGTCCTGCTTTAACTTCGTTTACTGCTTTTGCTACATCTGGGGTTACTGTACCAGCTTTAGGGCTCGGCATTAATCCGCGTGGACCCAATATCTTACCAAGCTGGCCAACCTTACCCATCATGTCAGGTGTTGAAATAATTACATCAACATCAGTCCAACCACCTTTAACCTTATCAACGAATTCATCTGAACCAACATAATCAGCACCTGCTTCTTCAGCAATTACCACATTCTCTCCCTGAGCAAATACAAGGACCTTAACATCTTTTCCTGTACCATTAGGAAGAGATACAGTACCACGAATTACCTGGTCTGCATGCCTGGGATCTACACCCAAGTTGACAGCAATATCTACAGTTTCATCAAATTTAACTCCTGCCATCTCTTTCAACATCTGCACACCATCAGAAAGAGAATAATCCTTATTTCTATCGACCTTCGCTAAATTTTCTGCATATCTTTTGCTTTTTTTCATTCCAGTTATCCTTCTACTACAATACCCATACTTCTCGCAGTTCCCTCTACCATTCTCATTGCAGACTCTACATTTGTTGTATTCAGGTCAGGCATTTTTACTTCTGCAATTTTTCTCACATCATTACTTGTAACTGTGCCTACTTTTTCACGATTAGGCTCCCCTGAACCTTTGGGGATTTTAGCAGCCTCAATTAATAATGTTGGAACTGGTGGAGTTTTTGTTATAAATGTAAATGATCTGTCTGCAAATACTGTCAATTCAACAGGAATAATCTTTCCCATTTGATCCTGGGTTTGTGCATTAAATGCCTTACAAAATTCCATTATATTTACACCATGCTGTCCCAATGCAGGACCAACAGGTGGCGCTGGATTTGCCTTCCCAGCAGGAATTTGCAGTTTTAAAAATCCAATTACCTTTTTTGCCATTTTATTCTATTTTAATTTTCTAATTCTACTTGATAAAAATCCAATTCCACCGGAGTAGGTCTGCCAAATATTGAAACTGTAACTTTAACTTTTTGTTTATCTTTATTAACCTCTTCCACAAATCCTGCAAAATCTGTAAAGGGGCCATCTACCACCTTTACAGCATCACCAATTCTATATGGTGTTTCAAGTATCTCCTTGCCTTCTTTCCGCTCAACTTCACCGATAATTCTTTTCACTTCTTCTTCACGAAGCGCAACCGGTTCATTGTTTGCACTAATAAAATTTAATACGCCCTGAGTATTTTCTACGATGTACCTGGTTTCTTTATTTAGAAGCATTTTTATAAGGACATATCCAGGAAAAAAAACTTTTTCTTTAACTTTTTTCTTTGCACCCCTGACTTCGATAACTTTTTCGGTTGGAACAAAAATATTTTCAACCGTCTCAGGAATTTTATTCTCCTCTACTTCATAAAGAATATTATCCTTAACCTTTTTTTCTCTTCCAGAAATAACCCGGAGAGAATACCACTTCATACTTCCGTTATTTTCCACCAAGGAGCCTGGAAACTATTTCACTAAGGCCAAAATCTATAAAGAACAGAAATATACCGATTAAAACTGCAAATACGCCTACTACAACAGTTGAACCAACTAACTCATCCTTGGACAACCAGGAAACCTTTTTCATTTCCAGAAATATGCTATTAAAATATTTATTTATCTTCTGTATCAATGAGTTATCCTTAACAGCAATTGGAATAATTTATCCGACCGAGCAGGAGAGGAAGGACTCGAACCCTCAACTCCCGGCTTTGGAGGCCGGTGCTCTACCAATTGAACTACTCTCCTTTATTTAAAGTTATTTAGATTCTTTATGTGCTGTGTGCTGATTACACCAACGACAATACTTCCGATGCTCCACTCTCTCAGGGTGAAGACGTTTATTTTTAGTAATTGAGTAATTTTTTCGTTTGCACTCCTGACAAGCAAGAGCTATTATATCTCTTTTACTATTTCCTGCCACTTACTTACTCAGTAATTTCTGTAACAACACCAGCACCAACAGTATGACCACCCTCACGGATAGCAAATCTCAACTCCTTGTCCATCGCTATCGGACTGATTAGTTCAATGTCAAGATTTACATTGTCACCAGGCATCACCATCTCTACTCCATCAGGTAAAAATGCCTGACCGGTTACATCAGTAGTCCTGAAATAAAATTGAGGCCTGTATCCTGAGAAAAAGGGTGTATGCCTGCCGCCTTCTTCCTTCTTCAATACATATACCTCTGCTTTGAATTTCTTATGAGGAGTAATGGAACCGGGTGCCGCTATTACCATACCACGCTTGATCTCTGCCTTCTCTACTCCCCGCAGCAGTAATCCTGCATTATCGCCAGCCTGACCCTGATCAAGAAGCTTACGAAACATCTCTACCCCTGTACAGACTGTCTTCTTATCACTGTCCAAGCCTACCAACTCAACATTATCTCCAACCTTCACAATCCCGGACTCAATACGACCAGTGGCTACCGTTCCTCTACCGGTAATGGAAAATACATCTTCCACCGGCATCAAAAAGGATCTATCTATATCTCTCTCTGGCTCAGGTATATAACTATCCACAGCTTCCATAAGCTCATACACACAGTTTGCATTGTCGCCGGATCCATCTGAATTTAATGCATCCAAGGCACTGCCGCGGATAATGGGAGTATCATCTCCTGGAAACTCATACTGATCCAACAGCTCTCTCAACTCCAGCTCTACCAAGTCCAACAGCTCCGGATCATCTACCTGATCCACTTTATTCATAAATATTACTATCGCAGGCACATTCACCTGACGGGCAAGCAGTAAATGCTCGCGGGTCTGCTGCATTGGACCATCAGTGGCCGCAACTACCAGAATAGCTCCATCCATCTGAGCTGCTCCCGTGATCATATTCTTGATATAATCTGCGTGACCAGGACAATCTACATGGGCGTAGTGACGATTTTCTGTCTCATACTCCACATGAGCTGTATTTATGGTAATCCCCCGCTCACGTTCTTCCGGGGCATTATCTATCTGATCAAAGTCTGTTATTTCACTTAAACCCTTGGTGGACAAACACTTTGTTATTGCAGCTGTCAGTGTTGTCTTACCATGATCCACGTGTCCGATTGTACCGATATTCACATGGGGCTTTGTTCTCTCAAATTTTGCCTTAGACATTTTCTAGCATTACCTCCGATTTGTTAATTTATTACAATATTCATTATCCAATTGAATCGATTGTAGAGCCTACAACCAGACTTGAACTGGTGACCTCTTCCTTACCAAGGAAGTGCTCTACCGCCTGAGCTATGTAGGCGTTAGAGCGGGAGACGAGACTCGAACCCGCGACCCTCAGCTTGGAAGGCTGATGCTCTACCAACTGAGCTACTCCCGCCAAAAGTGGGCCGGGATGGATTCGAACCACCGTAGGCATTCCGCCGGCAGATTTACAGTCTGCTGCCATTGACCGCTCGGCCACCGACCCCACAAATAAAAAAACAGAGCCATTGGAGGGATTCGAACCCCCGACCCGCTGATTACAAATCAGCTGCTCTGGCCAACTGAGCTACAATGGCTCAACTGGATAAATGGATAAAATTGCGCTAAAGTATAGCCTTCTAATTTATCATAGAAAATAATTAACACACAATAACGAAAAGTGATATTTTTTATTATTTATTAAAATAATTTATAAGCTAAATCGTAAATGTTAATCAGTCGGCTTGGATTGAATATTTATTTCTTTTTTAAAATAGCTCCGTCTATTGTGTCTTCTATGATATATCCCAGACTACCTAATTCATCTCGGATTTCATCTGCTCTGTTCCAATTTTTTGATTCTCTTGCATCTTCCCGTTCTAATACCAATGCAGAAATATCGGCTGGAATTTTATTGGAATTTTCTTCCATCACCCCCAGTATTTTATCTACTTCTTTCAATGTATTGATGCCAATAACTGCTTCTTTTTCTGAAATATTGTTTTTATCCAGCTCATTAAACATATCTCCCACCCAAGAGTATAAACAGCCTAATGCAGAAGCAATATTTAAATCATTTCCAAGACATTCCAAAAAATTATTCAAGATAGGTAAGTCTAAGTCAGAGTGCTCAATAATTGCCTCATTTGTAATTAATTTTTTAAACCTGCGTTTAAGCTCCAATAACCGGTTAATACTTTTCTGTGAAGCATGAACCTTATCAATTGAAAAATTTAATTTTTGCCGGTAATGAGTTGCCAATAAGGTATATCGTATAGCCATTGGATTTAAATTCATATCAAGAAGATCTCTAAGTGTATAAAAATTTCCAAGTGATTTACTCATTTTTTTATTTTCTACAAGGAGGTGTTCGTTATGCAGCCAGTAATTTACAAACGGTTCTCCAGTGGCTGCACAACTCTGGGCTATTTCATTTTCATGGTGAGGGAAAATATTATCTACTCCCCCGCAGTGAATATCAAAATGATTCCCAAGATAATGAGAAGATATAGCTGAGCACTCCAAATGCCAACCGGGCCTCCCTTCTCCCCATGGTGAATCCCAATACACATCGCCATCTTCCGGCTTTCTTGCTTTCCAGAGACAAAAATCTCTGACCTCTCCTTTATCATATTCGTCATTTTCAACCCTGTCGCCAATTAGCATCTGTTCAGGTTTTAGATTTGCTAATTTTCCATATTCCGGAAATTTTGCAATGCTGAAAAATACTGATCCATCCTGTGTTTGATATGCTGTTTCTCGTTCAACTAATGTTTGAACCATATCTATCATTTGAGGGATTGTATCTGTTGCTTTTGGATATTTGCTGGCAGGCAGGATATTCAAAGTTTTCACATCAGTAAAAAATGCATTGGTATATTCTTCGGTAAATTCTTTAAATGGAATTTTCTCTTCAATAGATCTTCGAATGGTTTTATCATCAATATCTGTTATATTCATTATATGCGTTACATTGAATCCTTTGCTTTCCAGGAATCTCCTCAATAAATCTTCGAACATATATGCCCGAAAATTCCCGATATGGGCATGATTGTAGACTGTGGGGCCACAGGTATATAATTTAACTTCACCATCAATATTTGGTGTAAAATCCTCTTTTTTCCTGGAATATGTGTTATAGAACTTTATCATTTATTTTCCATTGCTGTTTGTAATATTGTTTGGATTAATTCCTCAAAGGACAATCCTGCTGCTTTGGCTGCTTTTGGCACCAAGCTTGTAGATGTCATCCCGGGCAATGTGTTTAATTCCAGAAGAAAATGATTCCCATTTTCATCAAGTCTGAAATCCACTCTACTGTAATGTCTGCAGCCCAAAAGTTTGTGGATTTTTACAGCATCATCCTGAATCTTCTTGGTTAATTTTGTTGAAATGTCCGCAGGGCAAACATATTCACTTTTCCCTGCAGTATATTTGGATTTATAATCATATACACTACTTTCGGGGAAAATTTCTACAATTGGGAGTGCTTTATCCCCAAGAACAGCTACCGTAATTTCTCTCCCCGGTATATAGTCTTCCACAACTATTTCATCTGAAAACTCCCCTGCTAATAGAATAGATTGATCCACCATTGATTGGTTTTCTACAACAGTCAACCCAATTGTAGATCCTTCATTATCCGGTTTTACAACCAAAGGAAATTGTAGTTTATTTTCCGGAATATGTATCTTTTCAACTTTTTTGTTATCAGTGAATTTTAACAAGATCCAGTCCGGTGTCGGAATATTATTGTCAACTGCGATCAATTTAGTCTGGTGTTTGGACATGGCAAGTTTACACGCCATTGGACCAGATCCCGTATATTTGATTTTCAACAGGTCAAATACAGATTGAATATCACCATTTTCACCAGCACCGCCATGGAGAGCATTGAATACAGTATCGGATAAAGCTAATTCATCCAGAATCTCCTTCAGGTCTTCATTTAAATACACCAATCGCACTTTGTGGGATTTTTCCAACGCAGCAAAAACTGCCAACCCGCTTTCCATGGACACTTCTCTTTCAGAAGAAATCCCGCCAAGCAGTATGGAAATTTGGGGGGAATCCGTCATTAAATTAATTTAAATTACCGATTTTATTAAAATTCAATTTTTTAAATAGTTGTTGATACATATCCGAGGGAATATTTAATATTTGTATGGATATTTGTCTAATTGTTATAAAGTTTAAGAAAATTACTAAATATTAAGAAGGGAAAGTTATGATGATTAATCTACACATAAACAGAATTTTACGCACCGCTTTTATACTTATGTTCTCTTTGTTGACCATTGTGATTGCCCAGGATGAAGATGATGATCAATTTGAATTTGAAGATGAAGAATTTGACATAGAAGATATTGACATTGAAGGAATCGATGAATTGGAATTTGATGAAGGTGAATTCGATGAACTGCTGGAAGAATTTGAATTAGAGGAAGAAGAAGGTGTATATGAGGAAGGTACCCCACGAAGTTTTGGTATCGGGCTGGCTGTAGGTTCAACTTTACCGTTCGGTCAAAACACAACAGACCGTTTCAATTCGGGAATGAATTTTGGGCTGACTATTAATACACCCATCGGTATGTATTTAGGTCCATTTGAATTGATATTTGGTGGTGAAATTTCGTTTATCAATTTAAGTGCAATAGAAACCAGTGGAGACGGCTATTCAATAACCAATATAATGGGTACAATGACTACTAAAATAATTGTATTTGATGTTGTTGCCGGTGTTGGATTGTCACCTGCATCAATTGGTGAAGACTCGAAGACATCTATGTCTGTAATTGTTGATGCTTCATACAAGGTTCCGATTAAGATGGATCCTGTTTCCATTGCACTCAAATTCAGAGCAATGGAATCACTGGGGTACCCTGGACAGGATGCCGGAACATCAGACCTTATTGGTTTTGGTGTAAATATCGGTTACAGTCTGGGCGGTTAAAAAATATTCACCTTTTTGCCTACCAAAAAATAATAACCATCCTGGGCTAACCAATTCTTTTTGAATTGGATCGTATTTATCCAATTTCCATTTTCATTGTTATATCCTATATTAAAAGCTATTGGCGGATGGTCCGTAAAATTGAAATACCCAATTTTATTCTGCCATGCATCCCATTCCGTTTCGATGGTTTGATTTCCACTCTGTTCGAATCTGAGTTCAAGGTAAAGATTCTCTCCTGTTTTTATTGAATAATATAGTCCCAAGTCAATACTCTGTGAATGTGGATACCTTAATCCCAATGGGAGGGAATACCTTTCAGGGGAAGTGAAAATTCCTCTATTTAAATACATCCAGGGGCTTGCGTAGGAATATTCAAAATTAACTTCCAATTTATTAAATTGATAATTACAACCTAATACAATACCAAACACAGTCTGCATTGAATCTCTATCCTCCGAATCAATTTGGAAGTCATCAATCAGCAATTCATTATAAATAGTTAATTCCGGTTTGATTGTATATTCCCAATCAAACCCAAGCATTCCATTATCATTATTTCCGGATCCGGTGATACCGTCAGTCCTGGAGATTTCGTGAAGCTGTTCTGCCTGAAACACAGCAAATGGCGTGAAATAATACCATTCTATTCCGCGGTTTTCACCTGTTGACATCACCGCATCTATCAGGCTGAAATTAAAATTATCACTAAATCTAAAATTTATTCGGCGGTGATAAAACCATCTGTTGATATAGTGATCTGAATTATCCCAATTACTAATTCGGTTATCCAGTTTAATAAGTGTATATTCAAATTTCCAGGTAGAATTGGGTGATTTACACTTAATTTGAATATTATCTACGGAAGGAGATACGGGAGACAAGAAAACACCGTTAAATTTTCCGGGTCCTGATTGTAAATATTTTCTACCTAACGAAAATTCAATTTGGGAATTTATCCATGATCCCTGAATAAAGCTGTATTCTGTAATAGCTGTTATATCATTTCGGCTGTTATTTGACCACAAGTATCTATCAAGGGGATGGTCTAAATGATAAAAATTGTTTTGATGTTGAATTGTAAAATTATGTACATCAAGTTGTATCTGTAATGGAATTGAAAATGTGGATAAAGAAATTTCCGGACTTATTGTTACTGCACTGAAAGCGTAATTAAGAATTACACTTAAAGCTAAATATCTAACTTTCACTTGTCCTTGTAATCGTCTTCTTTCGGTGTATCCTCCATTCAATAATAAATCTAATGATAAATATCAGAAAAAATACTCCAATCAAGTTGTAAAGGTAATTAGTTTTATCCCTGAATATCCAGGATGTTATACCAATAATTGCAGTTATGAGTGTTAAAAAATAAACCACATACACTGATACTTTTTTCGACAAACCTGAAGATACCAATAAATGGTGGATATGATTTTTATCGGGATTGAACATTTCAATCCATCTTTGTTTCAAACTGTAATCATGTTTTTGTATAAACCGCTTTACCATAACCAACAAAACATCAAATGCTGGTAATCCCAAAACGATAAATGGGATTGCTATTGACAAAGTAAGTGTTGTTTTTTGTGCAAAAACTATTGATGTGATTCCGAAAGTCCAGCCAATAAAAAGACTGCCTGTATCCCCCAGAAATACTCGTGCAGGTTCTTTATTATAAAACAAAAATCCTATAAGTGATCCCATTAACGGTATAAAAATCAGCAGTAATCCTTGTTCAGCTCCAGATAGTATACTGAGACCTACAAAAGCACCAGTTATTATTACTGCCACACCACCTGCTAATCCATCTAATCCATCAATTAAATTGATCGCATTCGTAATTCCTACTATATATATAATAGATAAAATGTATTCAACTGATGTAAAACTATATTTCCCAACCCAACCGATATCTATGTTAAAAAATGTGGTACCTCCAACAACCACTATCATGGATGCCAATACTTGAAAGAGAAATTTATTAAATGCGGATAATCCACGTATATCATCAATAATTCCGGTCAGGATGATGATGATTGTTCCCATAATGATTGAAATAATCCTTGGTGATATTTCAGTAAATAATCCGTTACTAAAATAAAAATATACTAAAACTGTAACTGATGAAAATATAATCCCGATTCCACCCACTGATGGAATTGATTGGCTGTGAACTTTTCGTCTTCCGGGGTTATCTATCATTCCCCAGGATTTGGATTTTTTAATAAGAAACGGCAGGATTAAATAAGTGGAGGAAAACGCGAGAAAAAAACTAATTGTTAAAAAAATAAAATTATGGTTTAGTAACATAAAAAGATCCGATTGCTAACGCATCTAATCCTGAATTTAAAAATGTCTCCACCGCGTCTTCAGGTGTCCTCACAATGGCTTCTCCATGAATATTAAATGATGTATTTAATACACCACCTACACCTCCCGATTCAATTTCAAATGACTTTAAAACCTTATAATATTCAGGATTCCACTCTTCCTTCACCATTTGCGGTCTGCCGGTTAAATCGTATGGGTGTAGTGCTCCTTTTATATGTTCCTTAGCAATTTGTCTAGATGGAAATGCCATTACCATATAAGGACCAAAAAAGTCTTTTGGGTTTTCAAAATATTCATTTATTCTTTCAAAAAGGACAGAAGGTGCAAACGGCATCCAGAAGTCTCTGTTTTTTATTGCTTCATTTATCCGTTTTATGACATTGGGTTTTCTGCCGTCTGCAATAATGCTTCTATTTCCTAATGCCCGTGCGCCCCACTCCATTCTACCATAAAAACGTGAAATAATATCCCCATCATTTAACTTTTTACCAACATACGAATGAATATCATCATGTTTTGTATATTTGATCTGTCCATTGCAATTAGATAATGTGATTTCAATTTGATCATCGGTAAATTCATCTCCAAAATAGATAGCACCCAGCGGTTCAGTATGGGTTTGTCCATTCTCGACCTGCAATTGTAAGGCAGCACCCATTGGCAGAGATTCATCCCCACCGCTTGGAAAAATAAATAAATTATCGATCTCATCCATTTCGAGAAATTTATGATTGGCTTTTACATTCAGGAATACACCTCCCGAAAGCACAACATTTTTAATACCGGTTTCTCTAATGATATTTTTGATCCACTGTGTCTGTACTACTTCAATAAGATTTTGTGCAGCCCAGGATATATTATCAAATCTGTGTTTGGTCCTGAATAGGGTATTAAAACCGTTTAGATACCTCCATCGCCAGAATCCACTGGAATTTTCAAAACTCAGTGGATTATTCTTCGATACCTTAAACCAATTTTTTATGATTGAGTAGGATTTACTACCGTACTCCTCCTTTGCATAGGGTGCCATACCCATCACTTTGTATTCGTGGGACATTGGTTTCATCCCTAGAAATTGTGTTATTCGGGTATAAAATTCACCCATGGAGTTATAATTACTGATTGTTTTTAAACGTTTTAATTTATTTCCCCGGCCAATATTAACAGTAGCAGCAACTGCATCACCCGACCCGTCATTAGTGATTACCAAATTTTCTTCCTTCCCCCAGGGACATTGAAGATGTGCAGTTGCTGCATGGAGAAAATGGTGTTCATAATATTTAATCGGTGCATTTATACCAAGAGTTTTCAGGATGGTTTTATGCTTATCTTTCTTTCTGGATTTGTGCATGATCCATTGGGCTGGTTTTACCCAGATATCAGACCTAAGAAATGAATTTGGTAATATGTATGTGGCAAAATAAAATATCTTTTTATAAATATTTGGGGTTCCATAAGAATTATGAATTGTTGGCTCTCCAAGCCCGACCATGCCAACACCTTCTATATCACCCGGTTTAATGTTTGTAATTTCAAGACACCTTTTAATAGATTCAACAGGAAAACCTCCCCATTCTTTTTCGCGGATAATTCTTTCTTCAGAAATGCACGCGAGTATTTTCCCGTCTTTTGCAATTGCCGAAGTAGCAGTGTGTCCATCATGTATCCCAAGTGTGATCAATGTAATCTCCTGAATAATTTTAATGTAATATATTCTTTCAATATCTGATAAAAGAATACCGGCAATGGTCTCATTGCATTAATTCTTTTTGGCTGCATAACTAACCTGTAAAACCATTCAAGTCCCAATTTACACAACCAAATTGGTGCTCTTGGTGAAACACCGGTAAAAGCATCCATACTGCCACCTACCCCCATTAACAGTGGTACTTGTATTTCACCTCGAATCTTTTCTATCCACTTTTCCTGTAAACCGGCTCCCATAGCAACCAACACCAAATGCGGTGATTTTGCCTGTATTTCAGGATGTATTTTACTAATAAATTTCTCATCATCAAAATATCCATTTTGATATCCTACTAAGTTTAAATTTGGATATTTAATTCTATACATCTTTATTGCTTTCTCGAGGACTCGTTGTCTACTCCCGATAATATACACCTTTAACTGTGAATTCTCGCAAATTTTTAATACATCAAAATGGAATTCATAGCCAGGAATTCTATCCTGTTTTATATTGTGAATGAGTTTAACCCCTACGCAAATTCCAACTGCATCTGCATATACTACATCTGCGTCATCTATAAATTTCCTGAGTGATTTATTTTTTTGTGATTGGATTACTTTAATAGGATTCAATGAAAAAAAATGATAGGATTTATCTCTCTGATTTAAAGCCGATTCTGCTTTTTGAATCAATTCCTGTCTGGTACAGATATGAATTTTTGAACCCAGTAATTTTAGTTCCTGCAAATCAGTAACTCCGTAAAACCATAGAATGCCCATGCCTGAGACCAACGTACATAAGGAATTTTATTGATAAAATATTTCCCTTTTCTAAAGTAAAAATATCCATCTGTATCCAACATATTATTTATCATCCAATTGGTAATGTTGGCAGCAAGCTGTAGATTATATTGTGAGAAATATTTTATTCCCATTGCAGCGGAATGGATATCAATTGGGTAGATCTTATTATGATAGTATTTTGGAGTTCCGTCTTTCAAGAAAAATTTGGATTCATAAAATAGTTCCCCTTTTTGAATGGATCCGGTTATACTGTCATCTTCCGGAAATAATCTTTGAATATATCTAAGAGACATCAGGTTAAAACCTGTGTGGAATGAATCAATCCATTTCTGATATTCTGTTTCAGCATATACCCATGCACCGGACTCTAATTGATGGTCCAAAAGGTATTTGGATGCCTTTTGAATTTCCAAATCAAAATTATTTTCCTGAATTAAATTAGAATATCGCGCGAGTAATCCTGCACCCAAAATACTGGCATTATGAACTCTGGTTTGGTCTATGGGTGTATAAGAAAAACATAAATGTTTTTCAGTTTCATACCGGTTCAAATCTTCAATTATAAAATCACAGGATGACCCGGCTATATCCAGCCATTTCTTTTCTTGGGTAATTTCGAATAAATCCAAATAAGCATGTCCAATGAAAGATGTGTTTACAACAGTAGGTGTACCCTTTGGAATAAAGAATGAACGGCTCTGCCAATCAAAATTATAACCCCAGCAATAGTTACTGAAATCAATTGATGAATTCTCTTTTAACCATTCTGCTACTTCAATAGCTTTTTGTTTCCAGACATCTTCCTCAGTTGCTTTAAACAATTTTACGTATGACGATAAAAATAAACCCATCCCTTTTGGGTTTCTCCCTTTAGAAATAAAAAATAAGGGTCTCAGATTAACCGGGCATAATTTAAAAAATTGAATCCATGCTATTTTTGAATATTTTCCGGGTAATGGCAGCCATTGTAATATTTGAGACCGTAATCCGTCATAGGGATCGTATCCCGAGTAATTGTTTTTAGATACCCAATTTTCAAGGCATAGAACAATATCGGTTATGGAATTGGAGGGATTCAATTGATGGGAAAAATATTAAGTTAATTAATTTGGATTACTTTTTGCTTTCTGAGAGATTCAAGAATTGCAAATGATACATCCATGCCATGTATTATTTCATTAATATTGATGGGATGCTCATGTGTGGAAAGAATTGCATTGATAAAGGAATCAATTTCATTTTTATATCCCTTATTCTGTTTCCCTGTGTAAAATGTTTCTTTTTTAGATCCGGAATATTGTATACCTTTTTTGAAATCATTCACCTGATACATTTTCCCATCACCGGTCACTTCAATCCATTCTTTTTCTACTTTTCTGGAACCATCACATAAATACTGGATGGTTGCTATTGATCCATTTTTAAACATTAATTGAATATGCACGGAATCTTCATTGGGAATACTCACATCAGAATTTGAAATCGAGGATGCAAACACATTGATTACTTCTGATCCTGTTAAATAAATAGCATAATCTACAAAATGACATACTTCGCCAACAATGCGCCCACCACCGGATTCCTTATCCTGAATCCAGTGATCTATTGGAATTTTGCCGGCATTAATTCGGTAATTAATAGAAATTGACCTATTATGTGATTTTAATTTTTCAACTAATTTTGTTGTCACCGGAGCAAACCGTCTGTTATATCCAACCATTAGAATTGAAGATTGAAGATTGAGGATTGAAGATTTAATGTCTTTAAGTTCATCTCTATTAATTACAATCGGTTTTTCAATAAAAACATGCTTATTATGTTGAATTGCCTTTATTAAATATTCTGCGTGTGTATCATGTCTGGAAGTGATAAATACCGTATTAATTTCTTCACTGTTGAAAATTGTGTCAGAATCAGTGGTGCATTGGGTAAATCCAAATCTCTGCATCATTGTATTTGAACTGGTACCTGTGCTATTGGAAACTGTATGTAGTATTACTGATGTTTTATTTTTCAGATGAGATAATAAGAAAGATTGAGCAAATTTGCCCAAACCAATAAATCCAATACTGATCGGTCTATCTGTTGGAGAAATACTGACTGTATTTTGAAAAGTGGTTTTCATTGAATTATCAGTGTTATCATATTTGATCAAAATTCCCAGATAGGGCTCACTGTGTTTTAATATCATATCATAGGCTTTGGGAGCATCCTGCAGGGAAAATATATGAGTGGTAATTGCAGACGGATTAATTCTGCCATCAGAAATTAACCGGAGGAATGCATCCATATTTCGTCTCTCAGTCCAACGGACATATCCGATGGGGTAATCAATGCCCTTTTCTTCATACGTCCTGTCATACCTCCCTGGTCCATAGGATCTTGAAAATTTTATCTCAATCTCCTTTTCATAAAATGGAGACCGGGGGACATCCACAGGTACTGCGCCTACTACCACCAAGGTACCTCTGTCACGAAGGATTTCTCCACTAATAATTATGGGATCATTGGATTTTGAACCTGCTGTAATTATCACCTGATCTACGCCATATCCATTGGTGAAAGATTTTACAGCATCAATGTTTGTTGGATCATTTGAATTTAATCCCATATCCAGTGACCAAATATCATCTCCTGTTGCTTTTTCAATTGGAAATTCTGCAATATCTAATCCTATAACCCGGCAGCCCCCTGCTTTCAGAATTTGCACCGTTAACATTCCGATTAATCCCAAACCAATAACAGCAACAGTATCTCCTACAGTAGCACCGGATTGGCGAATCCCCTGCAAAGCAATGGATCCAAGTGTTGTATATGCCGAATTTTTATAGCTTACATTCTCCGGAATTTTGATTGCAAGATTGTTTGGAATATAGTTGAATTCTGAATGAGAAGCAAATCCACCGCCAGCACATGCTACAGAATCATGTAGTTGGAATTCAGAAACGTCACTCCCTACTTCAACGACTTGCCCGGAACACGAATATCCCAATTCCATTTGGGAATTCAGCCTGTTCTTCACCATATCGTAAGTATTTTTAAGTCCATTTGATTGAACTGATTGTACAACTTTCTGCACCAGATCCGGACGGGAATTCGCTTTTCCAACCAGTGATGCCTTTGCTGTTGACACCGATTGACTTTCAGTACCTGCACTGATAACACTATAATAACTTTTTACAAGTATGCCTCCAGGATGGCATCGTGGAGGTGGTAATTCCTGAATTTCAATTGTACCGGATTTTGTGTTTTGAAGGAGTTGCTTCATTAATTTTATTTAAATTGAATTAAAACAATTAGTAAAATTTTCTACTAATTTTTCTTCAGTAAAATTTTTAACATAAATTTTTCTACTCTCATTTCCCATTGAGATTCTTAATTGTTTATTGTTCATTAATAATTCAATTTTCTCAGCAATTTGTTTGGGATTCCTTTTCTCAACAATAAATCCATTTATTCCATCAATAACAGATTCAGTTATTGCACCTTGATCGGTTGAAATTATTGGTAATCCTGCTGCCATAGCTTCCACAATAACCCAGGGATGACCTTCAGATTCATAATATGTTGGCATTAAAAAAATATCTGCATTTGTTAAAATTGTATATTTTTCCCCACCTATTGGTGAATCTATTACTGATATCCGAAATTGTTTGTTTTGTTGAATGAAATTTTCAACTATTTTTTTAGTCTCATTATCTCTCCAACTACCAGCCAGTGTACAGTTAAATTCAACATTTAATTCCTTTATATACTGTAATGAATAAATTACATCTAAAATTCCTTTGGACGGTATGAAATTTGATAAAAATAATAAATTAACTATTTTCTTATTATGAATCCTATAATCATTAAAAATATTTATAAAATCTCTACCATTAGGGATAACATAAATCTTGTCTGTCTCTATTATATCCGAAAAAAGTTTTATCAAGCAATCACCAAGGACTATTTGGCCATCAACCAATGAATGTACCGCCTTAACGAATTTATTTATGAACCAATTCGATTTCGATAGCCAATTTCTAAAATTTCCTCCTCTTAAATGGCACACTACTTTTCTATTAAAAAGTTTTGATATTAAAATAAATATTGAATCTCTTAAATAGCCAATTGTTGTCTGGCTAATTGGAATATAGACAATTTTTGGATTATACTTGATAATATACAGAATGAGTAGAATATAATGTTTAACTGCTAAATAAATATTCTGAATATCAATCACATTTAATGTTTTTAGACTTCTGTGGTCAGAAGTATCAAGATGGATCAATTGAAAGTTACTTTTCAATTTTGATTCTATAATAATCTTTGTGGCAACTGATGGTCCCATATAGGGTGGTGGGAGAGGTCCTAGGAAAATGATTTTAGGAAGCAAATCGTTCTTTAATTAAATTTAATTTAGAATATATCCACTCCAGTGTAAATGGTATCAACGAAATAAATAACGCATCCATAGGTACTTTATGTCTACTTCCAAATTGAGAGATAGAATGTATCAAAATAAATCCAGAAACAATAAGGAAAATATATTTTCCAAAAGTTGATCTTCTATACAATAATAAGCTGATTCCAATCCATCCCAAAATAGTAATTGGGATACTCCAAATTTTATATACCATTATTCTTAACTTTTGGAATTTATTATCTACACTTTGCAGTGTATAATTCCAGCTGACAAATGAGATCAATTTATTTATTATATTTTTAATGAATTGTATCTTGTTTAAACTGATCCATGTTAAATATTGTTGTTTACATAATTCACCTAATTCAAATTGTTCAATAGGTGAAATTTTAAAAAATGATGAAACTTTAATGTTTGGATTCATTTGATATCTCTCATCAACCCCAATCAAATCGGGGGATTCTTTTCTCAACATAATTTTTTGAGTATGATTATTATGACTAAACCATAGAAAGTGATCTCCTGCGACTGATATCACAGGAAACTCATTAATTAATTTATAATTTCTATAAGACCAAATTCCAGGAAATGAAATAAATAAAATTGTAGAGATCATCAATATCTTCATTTTATTTTTTACTGTAATTTCCCTATTTATAAAATAGATCAGTAAAAAACTAACTAAAATAGGTAATATTGAAGGTCTGTTTAAAAAACCAATACTAACTAGTATAGATCCAATTATTAAGTATTTTAAATCTGAATGTTTGTAAAAACAAATTAGATAATAAGCAGATCCTATAAATAAAAAGGTAAATAAAGTAGTATCAACTATAGATCTAGATTGCAAAATAGAAAATGGAAACAATGCATATATAAATCCGGAGTACCAGCCACTTTTAGCAACATTAGCACCAATTTTACTTATCCAAACACTCGTTATACCTTCTAAAATCGACTGTCCAACAGCAATAATCCACCAAGTATTCCCAAAGAAATTAATTAAAACAGAAATAAAAAAAGGATATATAGGTGTTTGATAAATATTAGGAATCGAATTGAAGGAAAAACCATTACCTTGAGCAATACTTTCTGCAAGTCCTAACCGATAAATTGACGAACTCCCTGTTGGCCATTCAGGATTAAGGATAATAAAAACTATTGCTGCTATAACTCTTATTAAAAAAGCTATAATGAAAATGATGAAATTTTTATTTTTCACTTTCAATAGATGTATGATTGATTAAATATTTTGGTCTTTTTTTAACTTCTAGAAATAATTTACCAATATACTCACCAAGTATTCCTAAAGAGACTAATATGATCCCTCCTATGAAAAATACACCTACCATTAAAGAGGTCCATCCCTGTACCGTTTCATTAAAGACTAATTTGGTATAGATTGAATAAAGCCCAACTAAAAAACTCAAACTCGCAATCAGAATCCCACTATATGAAGCAATCTTTAAGGGAAACGTAGAAAATGATGTTATACCTGTCATTGCAAATTTTAACATTTTTACCAAAGTATATTTGGACTGTCCTGCAAGTCTTTCTTTAACATTAAAATGTATAAATTTTGTTTTAAAACCTAACCAGGGTATAAGACCTCTAATAAACAAATCACTTTCTTTAAATTGTAAAAGGCACGAAACAACTTTTCTATCAATTAGCCTGAAGTCTGCCGTTGAATTATCAATCGGTAATTCTGAGATCATATTTAGGAACTTATAGAATATAATCGATGAAAATTTTTTAAACTTTGGCGTATTTACATCATTTCTCACTGTTTGGACTATTCTATATCCACTATCCCAATGTTCATATAATTGATGTATTAATTCTGGTGGATGCTGTAAATCACCATCCATCATTATCACTGCATTTCCACTCGAATATTCAAGCCCTGCCCATATTGCATTTTGATGTCCAAAGTTTCGAGTGAATGAAATAAATTTTATATTTAAATTTTTATTAGAAAGGTTTTGTAGAATCTGATTTGTTTTATCGCTGCTACCATCATCAATAAAAATAATTTCATAAGAAACATCAATTTTGTTCATACTTTCCATTAATGAATTGTAAAATAAAATCAATACATCTTCTTCGTTAAACAATGGGACAATTATACTTAATTCCATTAAAACTATAACTCTTTTAAGTTATTAATTATTTTCATATTAGAAGCATCTTTAATAATATCATAAATCATAATCAAAGATTTATATTCTTTTTCCCAGCTATATCCCCATTCATAACTATTACCTATATTTTTTAAGCCAGGATGACACATTAGTTCAATCGAACAATCGTTCAAATAAGAAATTTTCTTGATGAAAGATTTAAGAATTTTTAAGTTTAATTTTCCACTATAAATCAAACCAAAAAAGTAGTTTGAAGAATGATACGAATGATAATATCGATTAAATGATAATTGAGAAAATGCAGAAACACCAATTGGTATAATCTTTCTTTGTCTAAGAGAAAATATTGATTTTAATAAATCCATTTCTTTTGGGTTTCTTATATATTTTACTTTGTATTCTTTAGCAATTTCAGATACAATCTGTGCAATTTGAGGAATCACATGAATATGTCCATGTCCATCAATATGATTAATTCTTATTCCATTTTTTTGGAAATGTCTGAATTGGGCAGAAATTTCAGTTCTTAACTCATTTTTTTGAATTTGGTTCTTAAATAATTTTTTAACAAATTCCCATCGATCAAAAAACTTTCCAGTATTTTGATCGACTAGTGATGTTATCTTGTCAATAGGAGAAATTGGATTTTCGTCATTTAAACATAAATGAAGTCCGATTCGATCATATAGTTCTGGTTTTAAATTAGAAATACCATCTTCAAAATATTTACCACATACAATAGCTGAAGTAAAAGATATACAATCATTTTCTAATAATGATATTATTCCTTTATTAATATTTTTGGTTAATCCAAAATCATCTGCATTTATATTAAGAGTGACCAATTACAATCTTTCCCAAGATGAATTATATTCTTCAATGGTAGTGAAAAATGATACTCCTCTTTCGTTGCAATATAGAACATCATTAAATCCACAATCTTCTAAAAGTCCTTTCAAATGGGATCTAGATAATGTTCTATAAAATGGTAAATTTTTATTTAATCTTCGATATATTGAATGAATAAACTCTAGGATTGACCATTTTTTCTCATGGAATTCAAAGAATAATCTGGAGTTTTCTTTATCTTTAAGTAATTTAAATATCTCATCATCATTTAAATATTGTAACACTCCTAAACCTACGATAATCGTATCATTGTCATTTTTTGCTTCATAGTCACATAGATCAGATACAATAAAATTATATTTTTCTAGTGGAATCCCTTTATTTTTAAAAATTTGATTGGCTTTATCAATAGCTTGTTGGGAGATATCGATCCCCTCAACTTGATCAGCCCCCAAATTAACTAACTCTAAAGAAAATCTCCCCGTCCCACATCCGAATTCTATAATATTCATATTCTGGATAAATGGTTTTAAACAATTAATTGCAAAATTCATTCGATGAATTAATATCTTTCTGAAGTATGTAGCAATTTTTTCTCTTAAAGGCAATCCTTTTGATTGAGATTTATATACGCTTTTATCCCAATCAATTATAAAATTCTCCCAATATTCTTTTTGTATATTCAAATATTTACTTTCAATTTTCTATCGTTATTTAAATTTGAAAAAACATTAGAACAGGAGATCCCTATAATTGACATTAAATACCACAAGGTTGTTGTATAGTGTAAAAATGACCCAGTAATAGCTGACACCGACCAAATTATCAGAATTATCAAGGATATGTTAAGTATGTCATTCTGTATCTGATTTATAAAATTACTAATTCTTTTTTGGTAAAATATTAATTTAAAAAACATTACAATTAATGAGCCATAAAAGAACAATCCAATTATTCCATATTTGAATAAAAACGCTAAATATTCGTTATGGACACCAAATGATCGTTTACCAAATATTTTTTCTGGTAAATCAAATTGAGAATTAAAATAATCATAATATCTATACCATGACGCAACTCTACCTCCTCCTAAATGTTGTGCCATATCGAATGTTTTATCTTCAGATGTTAAATATCTCACTTCAGTTTCAAATCTTTTATTTATTCCTTCATTATTATTATATGCCCAATAACAAAATGTAATAATTATTGGAATTACTAATAATTTTCTTCTTTGATAAAAGCCATACCATAGAGTATAAAATACAATAATAGATACCATTACACCTCTTGTTAAGGTTAAATACAAAGTAAAAATAGTAAGAAAATGAGTTAATAAATAAATTAAATTCAATGTATTATCAAATTTTCTTTTCAACAAACATTTATAAACAATGGAAAAAATTAATCCACAAAGAGCTACAAAAGCAGGCCCACCTGGATCATTATAAATTGAATTAAATCTCTCAACACCCTGTGAATAATCAACTGTAAAATTACCATAAAAATAATTAAATAAATTTGTCAGCATCACCAATAAGTTACCCAACCACCCATACGCAACTACTTTTATTATTTCCTGTTTAGTTGTATATAAATAGGTAAATGTATAGAAAATCAATAAACCATCTAAAATTCTAATTAAATAAATAAAATTATTAAAGTGCCAAACCAAATCTGAAGTATATGATAATTTGATTATTGTTGAAAATATCAGGTATACAGAAAACAAACTTAGAAAAGATGTGTTAATTTTTTTAACATTCTTTATTTTATCACTAATTATTACTTCTTTGATAAGGAATATAAAAATAACAACCGCTATAAATTTTAGAGATGATATATGTATTATTCCTAAATTAATAGATACATTCCATGTTAAATCAATTATTGGTTTCAATAAAAATAATTTCAGTAAAGTCTCTTTTAATCCAAATCTCATGTGGATAGCAATTAAATAAAAAACACTCAGTATAGATAAAACCATCTGAAATGTATATAAATGAATATTTAGAGAAATAATTAGGGATAGGAATACAATAATTGGAAAATATTTTTTAATATAACACATCTAAAAACTTACTGAAATTCAATTATTAATTTGAACTTATCAAGGTGTTTTTTTTATTAATCAAATTTAAAATTGCTGATTTCAGTTTTTGAGCATTTTCTACTGAGCGATCGTGATTATTACTATTTAAATAACAATCTTTACACATTTGAATGTAATCATCATGTTTTACAATTATTTCTTTTATTGTCTTTGAAACTTCATTTGGTGCTGTAAAATCTACAACAAATCCATTCTGAGAATGTTCGAGAATATCGTAAATAGCTCCAGCATATTTACTTGATAATACTGGAGTCCCAACATGGAATGCCTCGGATATAACATGCCCCCAGGGTTCACCTAAAGTAGGAAAGATTAAAAAATGGTGTTTTGATAATTTCTGTAAAACTTTATCATTACTTAGTCTCCCTAAAAATGAAATTTTTATACTATCATCCAATCCAATAAATTGGTCTTTCAACTTTTTCTCAAATTTACCTTCACCAATAATCGTGAATTCAATAGTATACCCAATTAGAGATTTATTAATCTCTATTAATAAATTTTTAAAATATAAAACACCCTTTTTCTTTCTTAACTCTCCTATAAAAATTAGTTTTATTTTTTTTTCTCTTAATTGTTTTATTTTAATTTTAATTGCATTTTCAATTTCCAATTTATGTTTTATTGGAATTGAATTAATTAATTTACAAATCTTTTTTTCAGGATAATTATAATTATCAATATAATATTGGTTTGTTGCACTCCCATATGATAATAATAAACTGGTTTTGTTAATTAAATATTTTCTAATCAATTTTCTTATAAATCCAATTTTATAACTAAATTTATTTTCACCTGTCCATATAATAAAGGGGATTTTTTTTAAATAACAGATAAAAAAACAAATAATCGTGTGCAATGAAAAACCAGTACATATATAAACTGATGCATCCAATTTAAAAATCTGATGAATGGATTTTATACTTGGTACAGATATTGGATTAATTGATTTTTTTTTGAATAGAGAAGTTTTTAAAAAAATATATCTATATTTTTGTTTTTTTAATGTTGTATCTATATTCCAAAACAATCTTCTTTTAATAGATCCATATTCAAAAAATAGATTCAATTGAATATTATCTTGAAGTAGTATATTGGATAATTCTGTAAAAAATCTATCTCGGTAAGGTGCGGGAATAGGATGAATAATCCCTGCTGTTAATCTTTTCATATAATTTTTATTAATTCTTTTCGAGCCATTGTGATAAAACAAAAAAATTCCAAATAGTTCTACTATGGTCAATTCGTTGATTTTTTGTTTCAATAATTATTTTATCTACATTATTGCTTTTGATTAATCCTACATCTATCAAATTATCAAAAATAATAAATTCTTCAATCTTCTTAAGTATTATATTATGAGTCCAATTCTGAATCGGTAAGCTAAATCCACGTTTTTTATCAGTAATAATTTTGTTTGGTAAAATATTTTTCATAGCAAGTTTTAGTATTTTCTTTTCACATTTATAATGGTCTGGTATTTTATATACGAACTCAACTAATCGATGGTCTAAAAATGGTACCCTTGCTTCAATACTATTAGCCATAGAAACTTTATCTATTTTTGATAGATGTCTATTTACCAAAGAAGTTTTTGTTTCGTTGAATAAAATATTTTTTAAACTTAATTCGTTGTCAATATATAAATATTTTGAGTAATTATCTAATTCCAATCGAAAATTATCGCCCAATATTTTTTTTAGGCTATTTGCATTTCTAGCTGAAAACATAATTTGGTGTGCTTGAGAAATTGAATTTGAATTTATTAATTCTATGTTTCTTTTAATAATTAGATCTCTATATTTTCCTATTTTGTTTCTTGAGTTTATACCTGATAATAAACTACTTATAATAGTATAGCAAAATCTATGTAATCTATTTTTGTATTTAGGTATATTATAGAATTGGAGCAATTTAAAAAAATGTTTATATCCTCCTAGCAATTCATCAGCGCCATCTCCTGTTAAAATTACTTTTACATTATCTTCTTTAATTCTCTTAAAATTAGCCAGTAATGAAACCATTGAAGATTCTGAAATCGGTTCATCTAAAATGGATAGATATTTGGTGAAGTTTTTAAGTTCTTTTTCACCGATTAGTGTTAATATATTGTTTAAACTAAATTTCTCAGTCATTAATTTTGACCTTTTAACATCTAAATCATTTGTTGCATAATCAAATCCAATAGTATAGGTGGAAAATTCTCCTTTCATTCCTGATATTACTGCCGAAGAATCTAAACCTCCACTTAAAAATGCTCCAACTTTTACATCTGCATTGATTCTAATGGATACACTATCGTGAAATAATTCTAAAAACTGATTTACAATATCACTATGATCGAGAATATACTTAGATAAATCAATATCCCAATATTTCTTCATTTTAATTCTAAATGACTTATCCAATATTAAATAATGCCCTGGTAATAACTTCATTACATTATTATAAATAGAGTTGGGTTGAGGAATGTAATCAAAAAAAAGGAATTGACTAATACTATCTCTATTTATTGTTTTTTCAATAAATGAATTAACTGAAAATGCATTTAGGTCTGATGTGTATGCAAAAACTCCCTCATGTAGATAATAGTAAAGTGGTTTAATGCCCAACCTATCTCTTGCAATAAAAATTTCACCTTTCTCATTATCAAAAATTGAAAAGGCAAACATTCCATTTAATCTATTTAATGACCCAATCCCAAACTCTTCAAATAAATAAAGAATGACTTCAGTGTCACACTCAGTTTCAAATTTATAACCTAACCCAATTAACTCTTCTCTTAGATTCTTGTAATTATAAATTTCTCCATTAAAAACAATTGAATATTTTTTATTTTTTGTATGAAATGGTTGATGTGATCTTGGATTAATATCTATAATTGACAGTCTTTGATTAACCATCCCAAAATTGAATTTATCATTTAAATGAATGCCTTGATGATCAGGACCTCTATGTGAAATAGCATCTCCCATTTTCGATAACATACATTTATCGATTAATTTATTTTTGGACCAATATCCTGCAATCCCACACATTATCCTGAATAAACCTCGTAATTTGTTATTTCCTCTATGTTCGGTCTGGGGATAAAACAGACTCGCATATTTGGTTTTCCGATTGCCACGACTCCAGAAATTGAAAAATAATTTGGAATTTTCAACATCTTATTAATCTTTTTTTCATTTAAAATTAATAAAGTATTTGAAGTGTATGAGCCCCAGCAAGCACCAAGCCCAATTCTATATGCCATTAAAAGCATATTTTCAATTGCAGCAGCAGCATCCTGAAAGGGAGTATGAAGCTCATCAGGGAATTGATATCTTCTAAGGTCATTTAAAACAATTATAAGTAATGGGGCTTTATAAAAAAAGGATCTACCACCTTTAATTGTTCTAGAAATATCTCCGATAGTTTTTCGTTTCTGTATTACTATAAATCTATTAGTTTGTCTATTACAAGAATTTGGTGCTGATGCAGCAGCTTCAATTAATAAATTTATCTCTTCATTTGTGATTCTATCAGGTTTCCAACTTCGAATTGATCTACGACCCTTCATTAATTGTAACAAATCGATTTCAGCTACTTTACACAATCCACCCTGATTATTTTCTATTTCCTTTATACCCCTTAATTTACTTTCAATTTTATCTAATAATATACAATACCATCCAGTCTCTCGATGATTAGTATACTCATTATATATCTTTTGTGTCCATTTTATATCTTTAGGTAAAACTTTGTATTCTTGTTTCCAAATTGAAATTAAAAATCCTAATCTATGGTAACATTTTTCATTTTTTTCAATTGAAATATCTTTGTTTGATTTATTTTCAAGTGATTTTTCTAACATATGTGCAATATGACGCATTTCACTTCTTATTAGATCTTTATCATTGGATTTTTTAAAAGAGTTTATAAATAACCTCTTTACATTCAAGACTGAAATCTTCTGTATGTAAACTAATCTGTAAATAAACAATAATATACTTTTAATAATAAACATTATCGATCCTTCATTAAACTATGATTTTCTTTAGAGTGATAAATTGAGAATCTATCCTCAATCAATATAAATGCTTTTAATAATAAAGCATTATATTTGGGTTCAATTTTCTGATCAACTTGAATCCCATAAACATCAACTTTAGTGACATAACCCTCATCAGAATAGTGATATTGTAAAATAGAATTAAAAATCGACTTCGCTGCTTCGTTATATTTTACATCTCCTGTAATTTCATACATTCTTTTTAATGAAACTATAAAATCTGTTTGAATATCTATATGATTTACTTTCCCAGTTTTCTCCTTAGGGAAAAGACCATTTTCCCATAGATAATTTGTTAAACATCTATCAATAATATTTCTGGCAAGCTCTATAAAATACTTATCTCTTTCTACAAAATAGTAAATATCACAAAGGATATCAATAATAGGGAAAATATGGTCCAATGAAACAAAATATAACTTATCATTTAACTGCCAAAACCTATATACATCGTTATCCTTTGTCATTGTTTTTGAAAAACTTTTAACCCAATTGTACAAATGATTTTTATACTTTTCATCTCTAGTTTTTCTATACAACTCAATTATTGAAAATATTAAATTTGTATTATCTTTTGCAGTTTGTACTTTGATCCCTATCGGCATTTTATAAAGATAATCATTCCATTTTTTTTGGTGATAAAAATTTGCACCTAATCTATTCTGAATCTTTAAAGGAATAAACATCTTAGATTTCATGAATATCCTATTCCATCTTGATGATGAAATATGATATTTTGAAGGGAATAAACTATATTTCTGATAAAAATTAGAATTTAACCAAAAATTAATTGTTTGGGTTGCTATTTCTAATAATTCAGGGAAGTACTCTGAAAGTTCAATGATTACTTCTAGTAATCCTCCAGATAAAGGGGTGGCTATCTTAGATTTATTCCCATTCTCATCCTTATAAGAAATCAATATGTTATCAATAGTTAAATCTGAACTTAATTCCTCAGAAATATGAGATAGAATAAGCTTCAGATCATCATCTTTTGTTTTATTATATAAATGTAAAATTCCTCCGATGTACTCATTATTTAGATATGAGATTAATCTACCATTCTTATATACCAATTTATTTAGTCCTAACAATTCCACACTTTTTGTTACTTGATTTTTTGCATAATCAAATTGGTCATAGTAAAGTAAAAATGGTAGGTAATCATCTAGATCTGATAATAGATGATTATTAGATGAGGGATATGTTCTTGATAACAATCCTTCTTCATTTGTATATCTATTTAAGATATTATCAATAATTTGTGATGGTTTTACTGATCTCATATCATTTTAAAAATAATTCAAACTTGGAATTAATGGATGAAAATGTGGCAAAAACTGTTTATTATAGTTTTTTATACGAACTAAATGATCAATTCGATCTTTTAAGAATTTATTTTTTTCAATCGAAGTTAATGGAAGTAAAAACTCAAAACAATTCAACCTATTTAATAGATTAAAGTATCTTATTGAATTAAATGAGAATTGGGCTGGAATTTTAATTCCTTTACACTTTGAACTAAATTGATCAGATTGAGTCAGTTTGATGTTTCTAGAAATTTTTATATTGTTTTTACGTAAAGGAATATAAAATTTAAATAAAGAAAAAATATCATCGAAGATCTTTTGAAGAAGTAGAAACAATTCTAAAACTAATTTTTCCAATTTAGACGAATAATTACCAGAAAACCAATTTTCTCTGATGGTTAATATTTCATCTATTTTTTGATTTACTTTTTCATTCTCTATTCCCAAGTATTCAAGATCGATCAATAATCCCTTTACATGGAGTAATAATGGTCTGACCTTCAAAACTTTATATCTAATTTGAACCGATAAAGAAATGTAAAACTGAATCAAATATTCAAACCCTGACTGTATCTCTAATTCCTTTACTTTATTTTTGTTTACTTTATTTATTGGAGTTAGCAAATCTCCATATAAAATTTTTGTAGTTTTTATAGTGCTATAGAGAGGGGTCATTAAAAAATCAGATACAGTAGTACCAAATAATCTGTGTACAACTAAGTATTTCTCATCATAGTTTAAATCAGATCTTGGGTCTTCTTTATTAGATGAATTATCCTTAAATACTATTAATAAATCAATATCAGAAATTCCTGGAGTTGTAACAGATCCAATTTGATAAATAGAAACAACATGCGGTTCTCTCGAAAACTTTTCTACAATTTTATTGATACAATTTGAATATTTATTTATATTAATTTGTTTTGGGTAAAGTATTTTTTTCATTTTATTTCTGAGCTTAACAATTCTTCAATCCTTTGTTGATACATATTGTATGAATAATTTGAGGTTATAGTATCTCTAATTTTTTCTGGTTTAAACTCTGAAAAATTATTGATCATCCACTTTATTGACTCTATAATAGATGAAATCTCAAAATCTTTTATTATTATCCCATTTGAATTATTAATGTAATCCTCAGGGCCACCACATTTAGTAGATACTATTGGTTTACCACATGAAATTGCTTCTGCTATTACATAAGAAAAACTTTCATGTTTTGACAAACATAAGAAAAAAGAACAATGATCAATCTCATTTTTGTATTCTTGAGCATTACTGAAATTCTTCAATTTGACTCTTGAATTTATATTTTCAATTAAAATGGATTCATTTTTATCAATTAATTCTAATTGAGTGAGTATCGTAATCGTAAGATTGGGATATAACTCAGTTAACTCCTTTGCTACTATTTTTAACTCTTCGAGCCCTTTTGCTTTTATTGGACGAGCAGCAAAGAGAATATTAACAATATCTTGTTCAATGCTTTTACTATCATAATTGTACAAATCTATATCAACTGGATTTCCTACAATTTCGTTTTTTTTATCTTCAATAAATGGATACATATCAAGATAATTATTAAATTGGTACTGACTGGTAAATAAAATAATGGTCGAATTTTTCAATGAATATCTTATTAAAGGCTGGAACCATTTTGAATTGTATTGAGGGCCTGAATTATGAATATGAAGTAAAATTGGAATTTTTAAAAGTTTTGATATTAATGTGGATATTATTGCCCCCCATTTAATACCTTGACTAAATATAATATCGAATTTTTTAATTTCATGTTGAGACTTTGCCAATTTCAGATATTTATAAATAGTTAATGGAAAATCTAAAATTTTTATTCTATTTGATAATTGATCGCCTAAAAATATTGAATGTTTACCACAACTATCATTCAAAATATTTTTACTTTTCCATATGTTTGCAATTACCACAACAGAACAAAACATTGATTTTGCAACTTGAAGATGATTATTTATAAATGACCATCGAAATGGTTCTAATTTTGAAGGAAATGAAGTTGGGATAAATAAACAATTCATCTTTTTGATTGTTGTTGATCTCAAACTAACTTAGCCTGCATTTCAGTTATCAAATTTTTTAATTTTAAATGAAAAGAATTATCCTTTAAGAGATTTAAAGATTCAGGAATATTGTTATTTGTATTAACAATAACTTTTCTAAAGAGTGGATTTATGATCTGAAATAAAAACTGGCATCTAATACAACTCTGATCCCAATTTTCTCTTACTAAAGATACTTGATCCAGAACTTCCAATTGATCATTTTCAAACTCTTGTTTAATAAATTGAAAACTGTCCTTTTTATAAATACCATTATTGAATCTTGATAAATAATACTTTGATGGTAAAAGTAACACTTGACTATAAAAACTCTTGATTTTATAAAGAGTGTTAATTTTATTATGATCTTTTAATCGATTCATCAAACTCTCAGAAAATGAATTAAAAGTATCCACATAGTCTCTATCTGGACTTTCTAACGTTAATGATAATTCTGATGAACCGATCAATACTCTGGTCTTATACAAAATCTCATAAGGGAAATAAGTCTGAGGATATTTTTTTAAATCACTCTCTGTTAAAACAAACCATCCATGATGTTGAAGTGGGTCAATTTTATAGATAATTTTTAGAGACTTATACATTAAAAGAGCAAGCTTATATAATCGAATTGGGCTCGACAGGCATTCATCCTTAACGATGATCAGTCCATCAAAATCACTATATTTGACCTCCTCATTCGATGCTAGACTTCCATGAATATATACACCTATCAAATCAACAGTATTCCTTTGATTAAAATAATTGATTAATTTTAAAACGTATGGATTGATTCCTTTATATTTTTCTATTACTATATTTTTTTGAACACTTGTATTATCATTTTGGTAATATTGGAAATTATACAAATTTGATATCTTAAATGCATTTTTTAAAAAGATCATTCTGTGAAGAATTAATGAGTATATTAAATCTATTTTACTTAAACATCCTGTATTAAAATAAGTTGAGAGAGATCTATTCATTTTTTCAATCTAATTCCAAACAATTGATAATTCCTTTTTTTCTTTCTCAATTCTAATTTTTTTAAAAATGTATAAAATGAATAATGGTATTGAAAATGATGTAAAGTATTGGATTACAATTATACTTATCTGATTATTGATTAAAATATTTAATTGAGCTGATAAAACTAATAAGATAAAAGTTATAAGAATAGCAGGGGTCAACACTTTCAAAAATTTAGTCGGGAATTGAATGATATTAGATCTCTTAAGAGGTAAATAATACAGTAACAAGTTTACGAGACTACCAAGAATCATCGCATATACTGCACCCACAATGCCAAAATAATTGACAAATATGATCGTTCCTAAGATCAATATGATGAATTTGAGAATGCTATTTCTTAATATGATGGTTTTATAACCTTTAGCAAAATTATAATAATAAAATGGATTCTGGAGTGTATTAAAAATACCAATGATGAACAATAGTTTGATCATTGAAATAGTTTGTAGATATTCAGCAGTTCCTATGAATAAGATAACTTCATTTAGGTTAAGGATAAGAGGGATTGATAATAGAAAGTAAAAAGTTAATGTTGAAACAATAATTTTCCCACCTAAGGATGCTTGATTAACTCTATCGCCATTATTAATTGTTTCAATTAGATAAGGGTTTGAAACAAGATTAATTATAGTAATAGAAAAATTGGAAATAATATCTGGTAATTTTGATGCAAAATATAAAAATCCGAGAGATTTTATGCTTAAAAGGTCTATAATGATCATTCGAGAAAAGATCAATTCAGATTGAGCAATTATGACTGTTAATAAAATGATGAAACTAAAAATTACAGCATTTTTTATAATTTGTAGATTTATTTTTGAACCTAAAAGTGATTTGAAACCGATAAAATATAATCCTATTACTGCGGTTATAATCCCAAAGATCAAATAATTAATGATCCATAAAGACAATGTTATTTGATGACCAAAAAAGAAAAATAATATTAATGAAAGTGCCCACCCTTGGTTAAATAAGAAATTTAACTTATTTGATATTTGAATCTGTTTAATTGATCTAAAATATCTAATGATATCTGTTACTAAGACTGATGGGATTATTATCATAATAGCGATGTTTATTACATCCGTGTATGCATTATTACCAAAAAAGTTTGATAACATACTTGGGATTCCAAAAACTATACTTGTAACTACTAAGAAAGATAGAATGAATATTGCAGGTATATGAACTGACTTAAACATTTGGATTTGAGATTCTCTATCTTTTCCGGGGAGCTCTTTCCTTAGATAGGAATAAAGTTCGGCTGAACCAATTAGAGTCCCAAATGCAATGATCTGTCCAATTATTCCATAGCTTCCATAATCAGATAAAGAGAACGATTTCACTATTATTGGAAAGATCGTTAATCTTATCAGAAAACTTATAGAATTATAAAAAAAAGTGTGAATGATCTGTTTTTTTAACACGGTGGAAATCTTTTAACAAATTCATTACTTATTGCATCAATATTTTCTTCACTCAGAATATGTGGATTTTCTTCAAAATTTGCACCAACTATCCCCTTAAACGTCAAATCTTCTAATGCTTGGAGAAAACATCTTAATGAATCTATATCAGGTTTAAATTTCAATAAATCTATTAACAATTCAGGTAACTGAGTTAAATCAGTAACATTTTTCACTAAATCTCTAGCAACCATATAATATGTATTTCCAAAAACTAAAACTGGAAGACCTAACATCATTGCTTCATATCCAGCTGTCGAGTTTATTGTAATAACTCCCTTACAATTTTCATTCTTCAAGATCTTATAACTGTTCATTCTAGGGTCACTTAATATCAAATTATCTAAGTTTTTTAAATGCTTATAAAAAGAATTCCTTCGCCGACCAATCATACTGGGATGTTCTTTTACAACTAGTAAAATATTTGCGGGTAACGATTGATGAATATATTCGATCAATGTTTCCTGTCTTCTAAAAAAAGGAGCTAAAAGATCAATGGCCATCTCTGGCTCATAATGCAGTGGGAAGAAAAAATAATTTTGATCTGGTAATTCTGTTTTATTTTTATACTGAATAATCCGATTTACTCTTAATGTCACTGAGAAAAATAACATCTCAATTTTAAAATTCTTTATATAATTTTTTATTCTTTTAAATCGTGACCTATGATTGGAATTGTTAAACCAAAAAGGTTTTGGATTTTGATTTTTTATAAGTGAGATCAACTCATCTTGTTTTTCTATATTTTTAAATGATAAACCATTTTTCTTATAATGATTATATTTTTCTTCGAGTCCAGACCATATATCGAATAGATCATTTATGTGATTCCCATTTCTAATTATTGACCTATCGAACATTCTTGCATTGGAAGGAATAGTGATCGGGATATTCAACTGTTTTGCAACAAGATAAAAAGAGATAGAGTAGACTGATGCAGGCCAACTTAAAATTACAAGATCGGGATGAAGCGATGATAACTTATCTTCCCAATAATCAAAGTATGATTCTATAGGTATATTTTTCGATTCGTCCCTATAGTTACAGATTTCTATTAGACCTAAATTGGGGATCCCATACTTCTCTTCAAATTTGACTTTATCTTTATATTCAAATTTTTTGTTTAATGGGAATTTTATCAATACTGGATTGATAGATGAATAGTTTTTTTGTTCTATTGAATTAAAGATATGATCTTCAGAAGTAAGGATTTGTGCATTTTCAAAATAATCATTTTCATGGAGCTTCTTTAAAAATTCAAAATATAACAACCATGAATTACCAAGTGGTAATGTAATTATTTTTTTAAACATAAAAAAATATTTTCAAAATTTAATAATCGAATTGGTATTTTTTATTTTTTGAATCTAGAAACCAATTATATGTATTTTCTAACCCGACCTGTAAAGGTGTAAACTTGAAATTTCCAATTATTTGAATTAATTTATCATTTGATGCACTTTTATTTATTGGGCCATCAAATTTACCATTGAATTTAAGTTCTCCATTAAAATTAGTTATTTTCTTTATTAATTGGGCAATTCCCTTTATTGAATTATTACTATTTGGGGCAATAATAATTGTTTCAGAATCATCGTAAACATTTAGTAGTTCCAATAAAATTGTTATGAAATCATCCACAAATAGAAATTGTCTTCTTGGTTTTCCAGTTCCAAGTAATTCTACAAAATTCATTTTATTTGAATTTGCATCATGAATTTTTTTTATTAAAGATGGTATCAAATGTCCTCTGTTTGAATCAAATTTATCATAATACCCATATAAGTTACATGGTGATATAGTAAAATAGTTTACATCATATTCTTTTCTATATGCCTTAATTTGCACATCAATCATTCTTTTTGTATAACCATAGGAATAACTATTAATATGCGGTGGACCAAAATGTAAATCCTTTTCAATTATAGGGAATTTTTTAACCTTTTCTGGGAATGCATTTGTACTCATTAAGGCCACTACTTTTTTTACACCGAATAAATATGCATAGTGAATAATGAACGAATTCATTATCATATTTTCATAATAGAATTTTGCAGGATAAATTGAATTATTTTTTATACTACCAACTTTACCAGCAAAATGAATTAAAACATTAGGTTTATATTTTTTATACATTGACATTACATCATTTTCTTTGGTTAAATCAAATTCATTATGTGTTGTATAATTAAAATTTGGTTGTACTATTCTAAGATTTCTACCCAAAAACCCATTACCACCTGTAACTAATGTATTAGGCATCAAAGAACGAGTTTAATTGTTCACAAATATAATATATATCGTTTTCATTAATGCCCTGATGATTTGGTAGATATAAACCATTTTCATGAATAAATTGACTATTATCCAATTTATTTCTTTTTACTTTCCCTAAATATAAATCATAAAATGGGTGTTGACTCAAATTCCCGCCAACTAATGGTCTTGATTCAATGTTTTTATTAATTAAATACCTATATAAGTCACTCCTTTTATATGAATTATCTTTAATTACTATTCCAAAAGCAAAATTTGAGATTTGACTTCGATTTTCACATTCTAACTCTTGGATTTGTATTTTATCACTTAAATCTTTTAAACACTTTTTATATATTTTAAAATTCTTTTTTCTGATTTTTATAAAACTTTCTAATTTCGTTAATTGATGTAATCCAAAAACTGCATTGATTTCATTAGGACGCAGATTATATCCCAAATCCCAAAAAACAAACCGATCATCATCAAAATTTGATTCATTAACAATTTCTTCTTTTAATTCACTTGATAATTCTCTAATCCAACCATGTGCACGTTGTGCCTTTAATATTTCACTATCAATTTCAAATTTACATGAAATCATGCCGCCTTCAATAGTAGTCATATGATGAGCAAACATGAAACTAAATGAACTTGCTATACCAAAATTTCCAACTTTCTCACCTTCCCATTCTGCACCTACAGCCTCACAGCAATCTTCAATTAGAATCAAATTATTTGACATACAGAAATTTTGAATTTTTTCCATATTACAGGGGTTGCCTAACAAATGGACAATAAATATTGCCTTAGTATTTTTAGATAGAGCTCTGTTGCAAGACTCAATTGAGATATTAAATGTTTTAGGATTAACATCTACTAAAACAGGACTAAATCCTAATTGTATAAACGGAAAGAGAGTTGTTGACCATGTCAAGGCAGGAATCAGGATTTCATCCCCACTCTTTAAATTATATTGTCCCCTTTTACTTTTTAATAGGCTAGCTATCAACAAATTAGCAGAACTACCAGAATTAACAAATGTAGAATATTTAGACTCTTGGTAAAGGGTCCAGGTTCTTTCAAATTCTTTACATTTTTTCCCCATTGTTAAATAAGTTGAATTTAATACTTCAATTGCTGAATTAATTTCATTTTGATTAAAGGATGGTTCTTGTAAAAATATTTTTCTCATTCAATCTTTCCTTTTAGTAAACTCATATCATGTTTAACCATTATTTCTATTAATTCATGAAATTTAACTTGAGGGTTCCACCCAATTAGTTTTTTTGCTTTTTCTGAATTGCCAACTAGTAAATCTACTTCCGTTGGTCGATAATACTTTTTATTAACTGAAACTATAATATTATTTGTTTTTTTATCAATTCCAATTTCATTAACTCCTTCACCCTCCCAAACTACATCAATATCTAATACATTAAATGCGGTTTCACAAAACTCTCTGACAGTATGGGTTTCTCCAGTTGCAAGTACAAAGTCCTCTGGATAATCCAATTGCATTATCTTCCACATTCCTTCACAATATTCAGGTGCATATCCCCAATCTCTTTTTGCATTTAAATTTCCCAATATTAACCTTTCATCACTACCAAACTTTATTCGTGTTGCAGTTGATGTTATTTTTTTTGTTACAAACGATTCACCTCTTCTTGGTGATTCGTGATTAAACAAAATGCCATTACTAATATATTGGTCAAAAGCTTCCCTATAATTTACTGAAATCCAGAATCCATATAATTTTGCAACACCGTAAGGAGATCTTGGGTAAAAGGATGTCGTCTCCGATTGAGGTACTTCTTGTACATTGCCAAAAATTTCACTCGTGGAAGCTTGATAGATTTTAGTATCTATTCCTAATTGCTTAACTGCTTCTAATAATTTTAATACACCAACCGCATCACATTGCGAAGTATATTCTGGAGTTTCAAACGAAACAGCAACATGAGACTGTGCAGCTAAATTATAAATTTCATTAGGGCGAACCTGATTAAGAATACTAACTAAACTGGAAAAATCTGTGATATCACCATAGTGAAGAAAAAAAGATCTTTGGTTGATGCTGTTATTATTAGACTTATTTAAATAAATATGTTCAATTCTACCTCTATTAAAAGATGAACTCCTTCTTACAACCCCATGCACAATATAGTTTTTTTCAATTAATTGCTCTGCTAAATAAGAACCATCTTGACCCGTAATTCCTGTAATTAATGCTTTTTTCAATTATAACATCCTTTCATTCGTTTTTGAAACCCTCGAATCCTAAAATAATTGATCATTACTAAAAAAGGTAACAGATAAATTTTTTCTGAAATTGATAAATATTTACTTTTCAGAGGAATTAAAAAATCAACTCTAATTGAATTAAACCTTGATTTAATTTTACTTGATATGTTTAATGTACCCTTTATTTTCATATAAAAATCACAATCACTCTTACCATACATCATCCATTTTTCCTTGATACTACTAATTGTATTTCGTCCAATTTCATAGCAGATTGTATTTCCGATACCAATTTTATAATTATCTTCTTTTAATCTATAACATAATTCAGTGTCATCTGAATATGGCATATTATCATCAAACTTATACTTTTTTAATACAGATGTATAATACAACCAAGGAGTACCAATTATATCACGTTCTCCAGGAAAGTATCGTGATTTTCTATAAATATTTAATGCATTAATCAAATGAGATTTAGTATTGTTTTTTGTGATTGTCTGACAGGAATTCCCAATCCAATTATTCACCTTTAATTCTTCAATCATTAAAGAAAATGAATTTGGTGGCATTATATTATCTGGTCCAACATATATTACATATTTAGTATTAGCTTCACTCAAACCAATGTTTCTTGCTATTGCTAATCCTTTTTTAGGGTCATCTAATATTTTTATCCCTAATTTCTTAATTATATCTCTTGTTCCATCATTTGAATTTGCGTCAACAACAAGAGTTTTCGCTGGATTTTGTTTTATTATGCTCTCTAAACATTTTTTTATGTTTTTAACTTCATTATAACAACAGACAATCACAGTTAATTCCCTTACTCTAGATTCTAATTCTAAGTTCATTCAAAACTCACTGTTCAATATAGATAATATTCTTGAATTCCACCATTGGCCACCATACCAATAGTTTTGTCTTAAAATACCATCCTGTTTAAAGTGAAGACTTTTATACAACGAATATTTCTTATCATCAAATTCATAGATCTCAGTCCAAACTTTATGTAAACTTAACTCATCGAATCCATAGTTGAGTAAGATCTTACAGCTCTCTTTTGCAAATCCTTCATCATCTATATATGCATTTTCCCAACCAATATAAAGAGACAGGTCTGCATGCTTATGGACCCAATTGATATAAACAAATCCGCAACAGCCAATGAGCTCATTAGTATCATTTTTCCTAATTGAAAACATGAGTGTGGTTGGGTCTTTTATTACTTTTTCATTGAACCATTCTTCTTGCTGTGCCATGTTCAACTCATTGAATTCTCTAAAATATTTTCTGAATTGGGTATTATTTCTCCAATCCATCAATTGTTTCAGATCTTCCTTTTCAACAGCATGTAGTGAGATCAAATCACCTTTAAGCATCTTCTATCATCTCCCATTTGATATAGTCATCTGATTTTACGTCTGCATTTAATTTTTTCCCTATCAGCTTATTGACTTCATAAGGGGGGATCCCATCTACCATTCTGGGTCTCAATGGGAATAGATCGTCCTTTTGTAATATTTGCCCTTTTGAAAGATCTTTGGTAAATCTTAATCCCCTCCTTTGAACAATAGCAGTCTCTTTTTCATTTTCTTCAATTTTTTTATCTCCATCACCCAATGCAAGATCTAGCTCATTAGCTGCTTCTACCATTGATCTCCATGTAATTGGATTCATTGCAAAAGTGTGATCTGGACCAATACGTGAATTATCATCAGTAAAATGTTTTTCGAACACTCTCGCCCCAAGTGCTATCGCGCCTAATATAGTAGAATGTCCATGCGTATGATCTGATAATCCAAGGATGATATCTGGATACATGTTTTTGTAAGTAGATAGTACATTCAAATTGATATATTTAAAATTTTCAGATTTTGCTGTATAATTAGTGTTACACTGCATTAAAACAACTTGTTGATTATGTTTTAGGATAATATACATTGCAGACTTAACTTCTTCAAGCGTTGAAGCTCCAGTTGCAATCAAGACTGGTTTTTCTTTTAATGCAATATGTTTAATTATATCATGCCAGGTTAAATCACCTGAGCCAATTTTATAAGCATGGACATATGGATCCACATAGTCTACTGATTTAAAATCATATGGACTTGTAAAATATTCAATGTCCATCTCATCACATTTTTCTTTGAGTTTTTGAGTCCAATCTAAAGATATGCTAGCATCTTCATATGTTTCATAAACAGATTTTTCCCACTTAGATTGGTGTGACAATTGTCCTTCTAGATCTTCAAACCCATTTTTACTTACAATTTTTGAAGCAATGAAATTTTGAAACTTGACAGCATCTGCTCCAGACTCCTTTGCTAATTCTATCAGTTTGAATGCACGATCTAGATCTCCATCATGATTTGCAGCAACATCAGCAATGAAATATAAAGGGGCTTCATGTCCTATGTAATTCTCTCCAATTTTGAACCTATGCATTTCTATATTCCTGATAATGATTAACTGTCGAGTCTATAACTAGATCAATGCCTGGCATTTTACTGCCAGTAACGCTTTCATATTTTCTAGAGTCTAAAGATTGATTGATTGACCTTTTAAGTACTGATCGATCATCAATCTTTCCTTTCTGTATCAGGTGGGTGTTTAATTGTAATTTTTCAGAAAATTTTCGTCCAAAGTCATATTTAGAAATTGGGTCACAACAGCCAATATGATACAATCCAGATATTGAATTATCTATTATATATTGAATTTCTTCTCCTAATTGCCAAATAGAGATCGGTGTAAAAATCACATTATCATAAAGAGTGATCCTTTTTTGTAATATTAAAGACCTGTAGATCCAATCTAAAAAACTCGATTTTGATCGATCTTTATTTTTTCCTACTATAGTTGTCCTAATAATCGAATGTTTATGAATATTACTTTGGAGTTGTTGTTCTCCTAACAATTTAGACCTCCCATAAACATTTAAAGGCCGAGGGGAATCATTTTCATTAGATACTAAATTATCTCCAAACACTGCGTCTGAAGAAATATATATAATCTTTGCATTAGATTTTTCTAGAAGACCTAACGCATGTCCATTTATCGTCATTGCATCTTCGATATTGTTCTCACAAAATTCCAAATTGGTATTAGCAGCACAATGAATGATCACATCTGGATCAGCCCAATCTATCAATGGTGTATAGGATCTATTCATCAAATCAAACTGTAAAAATTTTTTGATAGAACTAAAATTAATTCCTGATCTATTCGTTGAATAAACTTCATAAACATCTTTGAATTTTTCAACCAACATTGAACCTAACATTCCAGAACTTCCTGTTATAAGAACTTTCATTAATTCAACCTTTGAAATCCTGTTTGACAAACTGGAGAGTGTAGATATTCATCAATGTTTCCTTTTTCTTGACAATCTTTTATTAGTTTAAAAATTTCATCTAATTTGTTAAAATAAATATCTAAGATCTCATCATTATGGTCAATGCATAAATAGATCAAGTTAGATGCTAATATCCCTGATTTCAACATCTCTTGACATATGAGTGTTTTGTATTTTAACCAATTATCTAAAAGTATATTAAATCCTGTCAATGCTGGTATACCAAATACTTCAATCGGGATTTTATATGAATCTGCAATTTGGACTATTTTTTTCTGCACTTTCAATCCTTGTTGAGTTATTATGTCCCATGAGCTTAGATTATTCATGACTTCTAAGGTTTTAAGTCCAGCTACAGGTCCAATTCTTTCAGTCCAAAATGTACTACTAATAAAAGTAGATTGAGCTTCTTCCATTATCACTCTTTTTCCAATAACAGCTGTAATTGCATATCCATTTCCCAATGCCTTTCCAAATATAGCCATATCAGGAAAAATGTTATACTTTTTATGAATACCACCATTCGTTTCTCTGAACCCAGATGAACATTCATCAAAGATCAATATAATATTATTTTTATCTGCAAATTTTCTAACTTCTAATAGAAAATTGTTTTCAGGAGCAATGTTACGAACCACTTCCATTTTAATTACGCCAATTTCATGTTCTTTTACTATTTTTTTTAACTCATTCAGGTCATTGTATCGAAATGGAAATATAGTTTTATCTAATACTTGAGGTACTCCTTTTGGTTTTAAACCAGGTAAAAGATATCCATTTAAATTTGAATCATCTGAAAGATTTGATGCTAAATACCAATCATGCCATCCATGATAACCACAAATTGCTATATTATCCTTTCCACTAGCAGCTCTTGCAATTCTAACAGATATCGCATTTGCTTCTCCTCCCGTTCTAGCAAATCTGACCATGTCAGCCCATGGATGTAATTCTATTAATTTTTCAGCAAGTAGGATCTCCTCTTTGCAATTTAATGTTGACATATTTCCTGATGAAATTGCATTTTTAACTTCTTCATCTATCTCTGGGTACCCATATCCTAAAGTATTAGTTCCAATTCCCATGGTCGAAAGATCTAAATATTCCTTATCATCTAGATCCCATACTTTACAACCTTTTGCTCTTTTGAAATATGTAGGCCATTCATTAGGTAAGAATAATTCAGGTCTTTTAGATAAGAGCATATTACCTCCTGGTATAATTGATTTTGCTCTTTTCCAAAATTTCTGTCCTGAATTTAATTTCGAACCTTCATCTCTTATTATATCTTTATTTAATTCGAACAGTTCTGGTT
This sequence comes from uncultured bacterium, assembly GCA_964345035.1. Lineage (GTDB taxonomy): Bacteria > Fidelibacterota > Marinisomatia > SCGC-AAA003-L08 > CAYFPO01. The sequence goes on along the minus strand of CAYFPO010000002.1, from coordinate 25,808 downwards.
TTTCAGTTTTTAGATCCAAAATATCTTTTGATTTAAAATAAATGTTTGGATTGAAATGTGAAAATATTGATGAAATCAATTCAAAATCTTTAGATTCATCTATAGTCCATCTTTCAACTGAATAATTGAAAGATGATTCAACGTTATAAGTCTTGAATTGAGAATTATATTTGATAAATGGAGTAACATGTTCTTTATCATAACTTGACTTAGCATTACTAAATGCAATCTGTAAAGCCTCGAATGAAAATACTTCTGTATCTAACCCATCAGCAAAAGTGGGTTTTATTGTGTTGCTAACATAATCGTAATCTGACGATTTTATTTTATTTATGATCTGATCTACAATTTCTACATCGATCAATGGACAATCTCCTGTAATTCTAACTATATAATTAGCCTTACATGAATTAGCAGCTTCATAAAATCTTTTTAACACATTATTAACAGATCCTCTAAAAACATCGAATCCCAAGTTATTAACAAGATTGGCAAGAGAATCATCTTCTTTTTTAGAAGTTGTTGCCATAATGATTTTATCAATTGCACTTGATTTTGAAAGCCTTTTTAACAATAATTCAATAACTGGAGTATTATTGATTCTTTTTAAAACTTTTGCAGGCAATCTAGAGGACCCAGTTCTGGCTTGGACAATAGCTAAAGTTTTTAATTCCATTTTGAAGGATCCAAAATATTATCATTATGAAATTCAATATTTAATGCATCTTCAAAAATAGAGGGATGAACATTTAGTTCCGCAGTTTGTATATTTTTTAATAATTGAGCTGAGCTCTCTATTCCAATTATAACTTTTTTAATCTGATGAAGGGACAGTACCCATAATAATGAAAGTTCAGGAATTGTTAATTTCTGTGTGTTTGAAATTTCATTCAATTGTTCTAAATATGGAATAACTTCAGAAAATTGGGAAGGAATATTATTTTTCTTTAAATAAAACAAACCTTGTAAAAATATTGAACGTGCATGAATCTCTATATTCAGTTCATCTAGATGATCTAAGCAACCATTTTTATACAATCTTGTATCTAAAATATTTATTGGTAATTGAACTACATCAGGAATCTTATGTGAAATTACATTATCAATTTCTTCCATTGTATAAACTGACACACCAATTTTTTCAATATCAAATTTTTCCTTTATCCTCATTAGTTCTTCAATATTTTTTGAATCAAGATATTCATAGGAATTATGAAATAGAATGACAGTTGGAGTACTTCCCAATTTATATATAGTTTGATTGATCTTATCTTCAAGAGAATTATTACAGATACTAACTTTAGTAATTATTTCCCAATCCTCATTGGGATGTAAATGCAGATATTTCCCTATTTGTAGTTCACTTTCACCATATGAATGGGCTGTATCTATCGTATTTATATCATTTTTATTCGCAATTGTTAGAATATCATTGATTGAACTATAACTAAGTTTTCCAATCTTATTAGAAATTCCATAATCCATCCCAAATTGAGCAGAGCCTATTGCAATTTTTTTAAGATCCATTGGTGCTTTTATAAATAGATCTTATTAGACTTTTCAAATCGTCAACTGTTAGAAAGATCTCATTTGATCCACTATTATAAGAAAATCCATCTTTGCAATATGAACCCTCTTCTGAATTACTCTCTAATCTAAATTTTTCTATATCCCAGAGCTTCGTAGAAGGAAGGATAACATAGTAATTTTTAAATTCTATACAATTCATTGAATCTGTTGATGTTATCATTTCTTCATGAAGTTTTTCACCTGGTCTAATACCAATAATTTCAGTTTTACATTCAGGAGCTACAGCCTTTGCAACATCTAAAATTCTATAACTTGGAATTTTTGGCACAAATAATTCCCCGCCCCACATTTTTTCTAAACAATTAATTACAAAATTAACGCCATCTTGAAGTGTAATATTGAATCGTGTCATTTTATCATCAGTTATAGGAAGGACTTTTTCCTTTCTTTTACTGAGAAAAAAAGGAATAACAGATCCTCGACTACACATCACATTCCCATATCTTACAACTGAAAATTTTATGTTCTTTTTACCTTTATAGTTATTTGCTGCTATAAACAACTTATCTGAGGTTAATTTAGTTGCTCCATATAAGTTTATAGGAGCTGCAGCTTTATCTGTACTAAGTGCAATTACTTTTTTAACACCACATTCAATTGAAGCATCAATAACATTTTGACCACCGATCACATTTGTTTTAACTGCTTCAAACGGATTATATTCTGCAGCTGGAACTTGTTTTAATGCAGCAGCATGTATAACAATATCTATATCGGTCATTGCCATTTTTAATCTATTATAATCTCGAACATCTCCTATAAAATATCTCATAGGTGAAGAATCTGACTCTGCCCAAATCTGTTGCATTTCAAACTGTTTCAATTCATCACGACTGTAAACGACTAACTTCTTAACATTTGATTTCTCAATAACAGTTTTAATGAATTCTTTACCAAAAGAACCTGTTCCACCAGTAATTAAGACAGACTTATTATTAATTACATTTTCCATAATATTCAATTACTCCAAACCAATAATGCATGTTCAATATCCAGTTGCATTTTTAATTTTTCACATTCTTTAGGAGATAAAACCAATGGTCTAATCTTTCTGTTTATTAAGACGCTGGTTTTTTCCGTGAGATCGAAAAGAATCTTTGGATTGATTTTACCTACCAACACCAAATCTATGATGCCTGTATCCAGGCCATGAGCATAATCACCCGTAATATACGCCGCTTTCAGATCGCCCAGTTTTTTTACCATTTCATCTACCAATCGGTCAATCCCAACATATTTACGGACTACATTTTGAATATCTCCAAACAGGGTGTGATCCATATTAGCTCTATATAATACCGTTCTGCCGCTGTTTGTAGATTTTAGCAGATTTGCGTCCGTGAGGCGGTTTAATTCCACCCGGATGGCATTAGTGGATTCACCGAATTCTGCAGCAAGCCCCCGAAGATATGCCCGGGTCTCCGGATTCAAAAAGAATTTCAACAACAGTTTTACCCGCGTTTTTGATGTGACTAACGATTCTAACACAAATTATAAATCATTTAATGAGTAATAAATTTACTCATTATTAGATATAATGCAATATATTTTTATAGGATTTATAAAAAAGGGTGAATCTAAGATTCACCCTTTAAAATATTTTCTATTTTTAATTTTTACATATACCCCAATTGTTCAATTTTCAGAATAATCTCTTGGACCAATTTTTCCGGTGGAGTAGAGCTTGAATCAATACAAAGGTCAGGATTTCGGGGTTCTTCATAGGGATCATCAATCCCGGTAAAATCTTTTATTAATCCTTTTCGTGCTTTCGCATAGAGACCTTTTACATCCCTGGATTCGCACACTTCTAACGGTGTTGATACAAACACTTCAATATATCCACCATATTGTGTTATTAAATCATTATTTACTTTTCTGTCTTTTCTGTAGGGTGCTATAGGAGCACAAATTGCTATTCCTCTATTTTTAGTAATTTCACTTGCTACAAAACCAATCCGCTGTACATTAATGGATCTATGCTCTTTGGAAAACCCCAATTCATTTGAGAGATGGGTCCTCACAATATCTCCATCCAACAGTGTCACTGGTCGCCTGCCGTCTTCAAGTAGTTTTACCATTAATGCCTTTGCAAGTGTAGATTTTCCCGATCCGGAAAGTCCGGTAAAAAACACGGTGAATCCACGCCGGATCAGCGGGGGTCTGGATTTTCTCAATTCACTGATCACACTTGAAAAAGAAAACCAATCAGGAATATCCAATCCCCTATCCAGCCTGCGGCGGAGTTCAGACCCTGAAATATCTAATGTCCGCATACCCTCCGGTATTTCATCCACAGGATAGAACTCAGCTTTTTCTTCATTATACACCATTTTTTTAAACGGAACTAAGGTTATACCTATTTCTTCACTGTGTTTTTCTACCAATTCTTGAGCTTCGTATGGACCATAAAACGGATTCCCATTATTATCAGACCCCGGTCCGGCATGATCTCTACCTACTATAAAATGGGTACACCCAAAATTTTTACGAATAATCGTATGCCATAATGCTTCACGTGGTCCACCCATTCTCATCGCCAGCGGTAATAAACTTAACATTGCGGTATCCACGGGATATTTATCCAGAATTTTTTGATAACATCGAACCCGTGTATAATGATTCACATCTCCCGGTTTGGTTAATCCAACTACCGGATGAATTAGAATATTAGCACCAAATTCTTTTGATGCTCGAAGGGTCATCTCAAAATGAGCCTTATGAAGTGGATTCCTGGTCTGAAATGCAACCACTTTATTCCAACCTAATTTTTGAAATTGAGATTTCAGTTCATCAGGTGTATGCCGAAGGTTTTGAAAATCATAATGATGAGGCTTTGATATTTGTTTCACCTTTCCGCCAACATACATTGGTTGAGATTGATGGTTTAAATATGATACACCGGGATGTGTTGGATCTGTTGTTCCAAAAATGACTTCTGCTTCATGGGATAAATCCGGCTGCCAGATATCTTCAATTTCCAGAATTGCAAGAGCAAATCCTTCCTTGTCTCGTAATACCAGTTGCTCATCTGTAAGAGAATCTGCAACCTTTTGTGAAATATCCAAAGTAATTGGAATCGGCCATAATGCACCGTCAGCCAATCGCAAATGTGAACAGACTGAATCGTAATTAGATTTATTCAAAAATCCGTTTAACGGGGTAAACCCACTGTTCAATATGAGTTCCAAATCACAAATTTGCCTGTCATTTAAAGTATGGGATGGCAGATGTAAAATATCTTTTTTCATTAAATTATAATTTATTAATTTTTATTAAAACAGTTTAATTGGCAGTTTTTAGCAATGTTTTGTGGATAATTTCACAAATCCTGGCGATGTCCTCTGAATGTAAATATGGATGCATTGGTAAACTGAAAATCCTTTCACTGATATTTTCTGAAACTGGAAAATCTCGATTCCTGTATCCCAGAGAATTATAAACATGCTGCAGATGTAATGGAGTCTGATAATAAATTGCTGTAGGAATATCAGAATTTTTCAGATTTTCTCTGATTTTATTTCTTTTATTACTATTTTCAGCTAAAATTGAATATTGTGCCCAGGATGATGTATTTTTTGATGGAATAACAGGTGTTTGGACAATGTCTTTCAAAAGGGTAGTATATTGATTGGCAATTTCATTCCTTTTTTTCAGTTCACTTGGAAATATCTTTAATTTCTCCAGTAATACTGCAGCCTGAATTGTATCCAGTCTTCCATTAATTCCCAGTCTCACATTTTCATATTTATTTGTACCCTGACCATGTACTCTTATTGATCGAAGAATTTTAGTCAATTCTAAATCATTGGTGAATATAGCTCCCCCGTCCCCGTAACAACCCAACGGTTTTGCAGGGAAGAATGAAGTACCTGCAGCATCACCAAAATTACCTGCTTTATTACCATTCTGTACTGCACCAAAAGACTGGGCTGCATCTTCCAAAACTAATAATTGGTTCTCTTCAGCAACTTTTGAGATCTGTTTATAATCTGCACATAAACCAAATAAATCTACCGGAATAATTGCTTTTGGGCTCAATTCTCCATTATCTGATATTTGATGAATAGTAGCTTCTAATTTATGTGGATCAATAGTAAAAGTTTCCGAATCAATATCTACAAAAACAGGCGTAGCACCAGATAAATGGATCACTTCCGCCGTTGCTGCAAACGTAAATGGCGTTGTAAATACCGCATCACCTGGTCCAATATCCCATGCCAACAAACACATTAAAAGGGCATCTGTACCGGATGAACAGGTTACACAGTAATCAACTCCAACATAATTTGCTAATTTGATCTCCAATTCTGCAACTCTATTCCCAAGAATGTATTGTCCACTATCCAGCACCTCTTGAATTTTATTATTAATTGCAGGTTTTAATAAATTGTATTGAGTATCTAAATCAATAAATTTCATATTACATTAATCTGATAATATTTCTTGTACCAATCAATGAATTTAGGAATACCATCTTCTATAGGTATTTGAGGTGAATACCCAATGTACTGTTCAAGTGCATTAGTATCAGCATCAGTGTTTTCTACATCACCCGGCTGCATTGGAAGATATTTAATTTCGGCTTTTTTTCCCAAACAATCTTCAATACATTTGATGTAATTCATCAAAGCAATAGATTGGGACCCGCCAATATTAAAAATTAAATTTTCTCCTGAAATAGTAGATTTCATTTCTGCCTTTTTCAACAACCTGACCATACTTTCAATTATATCATCAATATAGGTAAAACTGCGGGAATGTTTACCATTGTTATATACATTTAATGGTTTTTCATCCAGAATTGCCTTTGTAAATTTAAACAGTGCCATATCCGGTCTTCCCCATGGACCATAAACAGTAAAGAATCTAAGCCCAACGGTGGTAACACCAAATAAATGACTGTAGGTATGTGCCATAAGTTCATTGGATTTTTTTGTTACACCATACATTGATATGGGAGAATCTGTCTTATCGGATTCAGAATAGGGTAATGTTTCAATTGCACCATACACCGAACTGGATGACGCATAGACCAAATTAGTTAACTTAAATTTTTTACAAATTTCAAGGATATTTAAAAATCCTCGGATATTTGCATCAACGTACGCATGGGGATTTTCCAGTGAATATCTGACACCTGCCTGAGCCGCTAAGTGGATGATTGATTTGATTTCATTTTCTTTAAAAAGATTCACTAATTCACTCCAATTGTTTATATCCAATTGAGAGAAGGAAAATCTATCAAGAGAATTAAGTATGTGTAATCTGGATTTTTTCAGATTTACATCATAATAGTCATTAAGATTATCAATACCAATGACATTATATCCCTCGTGACATAGCCTATTTGATAAATGAAATCCAATAAACCCGGCTGCGCCGGTTATTAGAATAGAGGAGGAATCCATTAATTATTACTGAAAATTGTAGGTGTTTAGTCTTTCAGATGTTCTGAATAATAATATTCATAATAATAATCATAATCACCGTAGTAACTATGCCGGTGAGTGAATCCATTTAGTATACACCCAATCATAGGTGCATTAACAGATTGAAGCATATTAACCGCTCTCTTTAAATGATGTGCATCAGTTTGTCCTGATTTAACAATTAAAACCATAGCATCAATATCGTTCGCAAATACCCTGGAATCAGTTACTGCAATAATTGGAGGTGAATCAAAAATGACAATATCAAATTCATCTCCAAGTCTTTTAATTACATCTTTCATACGCTTAGAGCCCAATAATTCACTGGGATTTGGGAAGAGCTTTCCACTGGTTATCAGATGGAGATTTTCAATTTCAGTCTTATTAATTATTGATAACAGGTCATCATGACCATTGATGCCAACCAAAAAATCTGAAATTCCAGGTTGCCTTTCCATATTGAAAACTTTATGGATAATTGGTTTTCTCAAATCAGTATCTACCAGTAAGGTCTTTTTACCCAGCTGAGAAAATGCAACTGCAAGGTTTATTGCGGTGGTTGTTTTCCCTTCCGAAGGTCCAGGACTACTGACCATAATTGAATTAATCTCTTTGTCAGGCATAGAATAGGAAATATTAGTACGTATACTCCTATATGCTTCAGAAACCGGATTTAATGGGTCTAAATGTGTAATGAGTCTTTCAGAAAAGTTATTAACATTTTGATTTCGATTTTGATTTACTTGATTTTTCTTAAACAAACCACCTTTTTTATACCTCCCGTATTTTGTTCCAATCTGAGGTATAATGCCCATAACTGATACACCCAGCCTCTGGATGGATTCGATGGATCTTAAACTTTGGTCCATATATTCAGTTAAAAATGCAATTCCAATACCCAATCCCAATCCAAGGATTAATCCCAATAAAAGATTTTTAGGTATATCCGGTTTGACTTTTATTCCTGGTGCGGCTGGATCAATAATACGGATATGTGCTGACTGAGATGCTTCAGTTATTTTTGTTTCCTCCAGTTTTTCACTGAGTAGAATATATAACTGTTCTTTTACTTTTCTTTCCCTTGTCAGTCGTGCATACGTGAGTGTTTTACTGGGTAGTTTTTTGATTTCAACATTTAGCTGATCAATCAGTTTTAAGTATTCTTTGCATTTTGACTCAAGCTGAATTTGTTCAGAATTCAATTCCACTATTTTTAATACCAGATCCTGAGAATGGGATAATGGATCTTGTACCGTAATTCCAGCTGCAACTAATTTTGAAGTTTCATCTGTCAATTGCTCTTTTAAATACTCTATTTGATCCTGTATTTCCTGTATTGCCCGATGATCAAAATCCATGTTGACATCTTTTAAGGTATTCACCAATATTGCTTCCTGTTCAGCCAAATGAAGACGTAATTCCTTTATTCTGGGATCCATCGTATTCTGAAGATCTTTGACCAGCGATTTTTCAGAACTATCCAGTAAAGATTGCATATGGATTATCTGATTTTCAATAACATTTACTTCAGCAAGTGTAGAAAAATACGTAGTCTCATAGTTAGCCAATTGGTTTAAGATGGGATGCCGTTCGTCAGACAGATTCATAATATTTTCCTGTTCCTGAAATTCCCTGATACGATTTTCTGCAAGGCTGAGATCTCTTGATACCTTGTTTAGCTGTTGTTCAAGAAAATGAGATAATTCAATTATCTCACTGTTTTTCCAGTTTCTGTCAAGTCTTTTATAAACTGAAACAACAATATTTGCTATAAATGCTGCTTCATCTGGGTCTGGACTTTTATATGAAATCTCCAGAGTTCGGGTATCCCGAATAGTAGATATATCGAGGTTCTTTCTGAATTTATTTGAAAATAATTGTGTTTTACCATTTTTTAACAATTTTTTTGGATCTGAGGGTGATACAGGAGATTCATTATATATCCCAAGGGAAAAAACCTTTTTGAACCATGTATTTAATTGTAGTGTCTTAGGTTCATAAATGCGTGAATTTATTGTATATAAATTATCTCTGTGTGGTGACCGAAGAAGAGAATCTATTACCATTTCGGAAAGTGATCTGCTTTTGAGTATTTCAATTTCATTTTTCATACTCATTTGTTCAAAACCAGACTCAATCCCTATAAATTGCTGGGTACGGTTCTCTTCCTCTACCATTACCAGTGTAGTTGCTTCAAATACCGGCGGTGTAGAAATTGATATATAACCAGCAATTGCAAGTACTACCAGCATTGTAGGTAAAATTATCCATTTGTGTTTTTTAGCCAACCGCACATAATCCTTCAACTCCAGGGTGTTGAGAATCTGATCATGATCAGCTGTTTGTATATTCTCTTGCATAATTAGCTTAGTAATTTAGTGTGTTTTATGGAATCAAACTGTATTAAACATAAGAACTTATTATAATAAATTTCTATGAATTAATAAAATTATTTAAAATCCGCTTACTGGCGGCTCCATCCCAGTTCTCAGGTATATTTTTTCTGACATTTCTTTGTGACCAAATATCGTCAATCTCCAACTGCCCATTTGTTATGAGAACATTTGTTCCTTCTTCACATGTTATGGGTCTTTCAGTATTTTCACGAAGGGTAAAACAGGGAATATTCAAATATGTGGTTTCTTCCTGGATGCCACCACTGTCTGTAAACACTCCTTTTGATTGAGATATAAGAGATAAAAATGGTATATATGGCATAGGATTGATTTTTTTCCATTGGGAATTAAGATGAACACTTGAGAGATCATTTCTCGGATGTACCGGCCAAATTATATCAGTTTCCGGATTCCACAAGGTGATTTTGTCAATAAGCCTCTGAAGTCTTTTTCCTTCGTCAACATTTGATGGCCTGTGGAGTGTTACGAGTATATATTTTTTTGGTTGTATGTTCAGCTCTTGGAGGATTTTATGGTTCTCAAGATCACCTTGAACTCTTACAAGAGAATCAATCATAGTATTGCCAACAAATTTGATTTTTTCTTCAGAGATTCCTTCATGAATCAAATTCTGCATTCCACTTGGTTCTGTAACAAAACATAAATCAGAAATCTTATCAGTCAATATCCGGTTAACTTCTTCCGGCATTGTCATATCACCGCTGCGCAGACCAGATTCAATATGGGCAATTTTGATGCCCAGTTTTTGAGCAGTTAATGAGGCAGCGATTGTAGAATTGACATCACCAAAAACAAATATCCAGTTGGGAGTCAATTGTATTAAATGGGTTTCTATTTTTACCATGACATTTGCGGTCTGAATTGCTTGAGAACCACTCCCTACTTCAAGATTGATATCGGGAGGAGCCATGTCAAGCTCACCAAAGAAGACTTCAGACATATTTCTGTCATAGTGCTGCCCCGTATGAATAACCGTACAATCAAATCGATGGTGATTGTTAAATTCCCTGATAACGGGAGCTGCTTTTACAAAATTAGGTCTGGCACCTATTACAAAACATATCTTCATAATGAATACTCAAATGATTTGTTATAAACGTTCCACGTAGATTTAAGTAATTCATCTATACTTGAATATTCCGGTACCCAATCCAGTAGTGATTTAGCTTTAGACCAGGATGCAATCACAGTATCTGAATCACCATCCCTTCTGCTTGTGAATGAAAAATTTATTTTTCTACCTGAAATTTCTTCAGCTTTACGTATTACATCCATCACAGAATATCCTTCACCTGTACCCAAGTTAACCAATAAATTTTTCTTTTCAGTTACCAGATACTCAAATGCCATTTTATGTGCAATTGCAAGATCGGATACATGGATATAATCTCTTACACCCGTTCCATCTTTGGTATCATAATCATTCCCAAAAACTTCCATATTTTTTCTTGAACCGGAGGCAGTCTCCATGACAATTGGTATGAGATTTTGCGGATTTTTTTCTCGTCCGGTGATTCTACCCTTTAAATCATATCCGGCGGCGTTGAAATACCTCAACACGACAAACCGCAATCCTTTCAGCCGGCTATACCATTCGAGATTATTTTCAATCATCAATTTTGTTGCTCCGTAATAATTTATCGGGTGTACAGGATGAGATTCATCTAACGGAATATATTTTGGAACTCCATACACAGCCGCAGTTGATGAAAAGATAAAATTGTTTATTCCATGATCGAGGCAGGCATTTATTAAATTTACTGTTCCTGTAACATTGTTTTGAAAGTACTTTCCCGGATTCTCCATTGATTCACCTGCAGCCTTAAATGCAGCAAGATGTATAACTCCGTCAAACCCAGGTTTGCAAATAGAATTCAAATCCTTCATTGATAATGTTGTCCCCAATACAAATTCTGCTCTTGGATCTATATTTTCTTTTACACCCAATGACAAATCATCCAATATGGTTACTTCATACCCATTGTCAATTAATTCAAATACGACGTGTGAGCCGATATATCCGGCACCTCCGGTTACCAAAATACGTGCCATTACTTATTAATTAACTCAGTTGATAAATTAACTTCTGAAATTGCATGACTGTGAAATTGGTTCTGCATAAAAAAATATGCTCCCACCAATGTTAATGTAATAAATCCATACGCATGCAAGACAATAGTATATGGATTTGCAATAGCAGATGGAAACTTTAAAATTCCTTCCATGGCAAAATTGACAGCAAGATGGTAGGTCCCGATCATTCCGGGAGCTGAAGGAACTGAGAGTGCAAGTGATGAAATAACAAGTACTAAAAGGGATTGTGTAATTGTCATATCAAGATTAAATGCTTCTTGGACCAAATGTATATTTAACCAGTAAATCAACCATAATATAATTGTTATTATCAGAGATTTAATCCGTAATTCTGGTTTTAATCCGGTGATTCCAGAAATTAAATTTTTAATAATTCCACTGGATTGACCGCCAAACAGTTTATTTTTAAATAGTTTTCTGATTATAAATAATATTACTATTACACCAAGTGTAATAACTACCCCAAAGTACACAAGATTTCTTATTTCTTCAGAAACATCAAACGTAAATATCAATAAAACAGATAAAATAATTAATCCTACCATATCCAGAATTCTTTCCAGCATTATTGAACCAAATACAAGTGACTTTGGTAGGTTTATTTCTTTACCTAGTATGATTGATCTCAATACTTCACCCAATCGCAGGGGTAGTACATTATTCCCAAAATATCCGATGAGTTCTACTTTACAAAGTAAATTGGTAGAAATATTTTTTTCGTGTGAAAGCAGATAATTCCATCGGATCGCACGGATCCAAACAGATAGTAAAAGGGTAATTATTGCAATAATTATAAAAATAATTTCGGATTCAAAAATAGCTATCTTAAAACTTTCAAATTCAAAATCGTAAAATGCCCACCAGACACCAGCAGCACTTAATATTAACCCTATAATAAATTTTGGATCGGTAATTGTTGCAGTATTCATTTTCATGGCTGACTGCGCATATCCATTAAAAAAGCATCAGGAATTTCAATTTGGTAAAAGTTTTCGGGACCATTATACCTTCTAATTGTCAAATTGTATAAGTTGTGAATAAAATCACCATCCTCGAAGTTGATATTTAATAAATCCTTTTGTAACTCAATTTGTAATGTGACATCATCTTTCAGGTAAATTACATATTCACTGGAATTTTTCTGTTCGAAATTCAGAGAATTTAGATGATTCCTCTCCAACCATTTCAATATACTGTTTTCAAATACAGTATCTCTGTCCTGCAAAATGATCTGATTGGTTCTTTCATCATACATTTTCCAATAATTTCCATCGGAAACCAAAATTTTAGGTCCAGTCTGGAATCTGAATTTATTGGTTGAATCTACAATGATCTTCCATGGCTCAGATTTTTCAAAATTCTCTGATCTAATCTCATAATTAAATGCAATTTCAATCGGTTGGATTTCCAGCATTTTGATGTAGGTATTGATACGATTTTGAATTTCATTGTCAGCAAACAGGATAGAAATTGTAAAAATTGCTGTTAAAATTAAATTCTTAAAATTCATATTATTGAGTGAGTGTATCCAGGTAGGATGAATCTACGAGAACTTCTCTTGCCTTACTTCCACTATAACCGGAAATAATACCAAGTGCTTCCAATTCATCAACCAATCTCCCGGCACGACTGTAACCAATTCTGAATTTTCTTTGCAGTAAGGAAACTGATGCCTGTTGATGTTCAATCACCAGCTTAGCAGCATCCATCAGGAGTTCATCCTGCCCTTCTAAAGTAAATTCGGAATTACCTGAAGTTTGTTTTGCTTTGGGAAGATGTTTTTCTTCCGGTTTTGGCTGGTTGGTTATTTGGTCCAGTATATTCTCAATTTCCTCTAATGTGATCAAAGCATTATGGAGCCTTAACGGAGATGATTTTCCAGGCGGCAGAAATAACATATCGCCGCGTCCCAGTAATTTTTCTGCACCTATTTGATCGATAATTGTTCTTGAATCCACCTTAGATGACACTTGAAACGCTATTCGTGCAGGGAAATTTGCTTTAATTAACCCTGTTATGACATCCACCGATGGACGTTGTGTAGCTACAATCAAATGAATTCCCACTGCACGAGCCATTTGTGCAAGGCGGGTGATAGGTTCTTCAACATCTCTCCCGGATGTGAGCATTAAATCTGCCAACTCATCTATTATGACCACAAGATAGGGGATTTTTTCTAAATCAGGATTGGAATCTGTTTTATCCAAATATTCAGATATATTTCTCACAGTAGCATCAGCAAATACTTCATATCGTCGTTCCATTTCGATCAACGCTGCTCTTAGAACCGCTACTGCATTATCGGCTGTTGTCATAACATATTCATCTATATCCGGTGAGGTAATCAAATGATATCCCACCAATGATTTATAAGCAGATAGCTCCAGTTTTTTCGGATCGATCATAATAAATTTCACTTCATCCGGTTTTGCTTTGTAAAGGATGGAAATGATAATGGTGTTAATACATACGGATTTTCCTGCTCCGGTTGCACCTGCAATCAAAAGATGCGGCATTTTTGCCAAATCATAAACATAGGCATCACCCGAGGTGGTTCTGCCAATTGCCAGAGTCAATTTGGATTCACTGTTTATATACTTTTCAGAATTTACAATACTTTTCATATTTACAATTGCCGGTGAATCATTGGGCAATTCAATTCCCACCGTTTTGGAACCGGGGATCGGTGCAATAATTCTTACACTTTGAGCTTTCATCACTCGTGCAAGATCATCTGATAAATTTGTAAATTTATTCACACGTACCCCTTCAGCAGGTTCAATCTCAAATAAGGTAATCACGGGACCGGGAGATATCCTGACAATTTTCCCCTGAACACCGAAAGTCTCCAATGCATGCTCCAGATGGCTCGCTTTTTCAGTTAATATTTCTTTTGAAGCTGTTTCGTCAAATTCCATGGGACTGTTAAGCAAATTGATGGAAGGAAGTTTATAGTCTCTGTATCGGGATTGTCGTTCTTTTAACCCATCCAGATCTCCCTGTTCAATGGATTCGATTTCTCCTATTTCAATATCATCTTCAGGTGTGTCTGGGATTTCAGATTCTACTGGTGATTGTAATTGCCCAGTGTCCAAATCTGTTACATCTTCTGGTAGTTCTGTATCTGGTGTTATTTCATCTACCTCAGTGGTCTCAGAATCAGTTACTTCGGTATTTTCTTCTTCACGAAAATCATTAAATTCAGGTTCCGGTTTTGGTTTATCTTTTACGTGAATTTCTTCTTCAATCGGTTTTTCAGTTAATTTCCTGAGTCTTCTTTTTTCTACAATATCACCAATTTTTCTTTTTATGGATTCAACTAATTTTATTAATCCATCTGAAATTGATATTTTGAAAATCCCGGTTAGCAGTATTATTGTTAAAAGCGATAATATCGCTACTAACCCGGAAAAGCCCATAAAATCATGAATAAAACGCCCAATCATTCCTCCAAGCAACCCTGAATTATGGAAGGACAAAATACTATCTGATGAATATAATTCCGGCACAACCAACCAAACACTTATAAGTAATCCTGTCAACAGAAGATTAGTGAAATATCTTACCAGTGGTTTCAATCTCTTTTGTAGAAACCAAGTTATTCCGGAAATGACCATTATTATTGGGAAGACAAGTGATCCCCACCCTATGAAATTTTTAATCAAATAATGGGCTATGTAAACACCTATAATACCGAAAGTATTTTTTGTTGCTAATTCCGGAGAAATAGTAGGCTCTTCAGTTGGGTCATAAGTTATCTGACTGATGAAAACTATTATTGCCATCACCACAAGCAGAATTCCCATAATTTCCTTTTGCCTTTTATTCATTTTAAGTCAATAATGATGTTTCTTTGATAAATGGTGGTTGAATGATTATAGCTTTAGCTTTATTGTTTCTGATTGCTATAGCAATTTCCTGCCCAGGATTTGTGTTTTCCCCGGACATATATCCCAAGCCAATTCCTGCTCCTAAAGTTGGTGATTGAGTGCCGCTGGTTACTCTGCCTACAATTTCATTATCTAAAAATATTTCATAATCCTTCCTTGGGATTCCCCTTTCACACATTTCAAAAGCAATTAGTTTTTTGTTTCTACCATTTTCTTTTCTGTCGATGATAGATTCCATCCCGGTGAATCCGCCTTTTTTAAAAGAGGTAATCCATCCTAAACCTGCTTCTAATGGTGTTGTTTTTTCATCCATATCATTGCCATAAAGACAATATTTCATTTCCATCCTGAGGATATCCCTTGCAGCAAGTCCACATGGCGTTGCACCAGCATCAATGGAGTTATTCCAGAGATCCACAATTGCTTTATGACTTCCTAATATTTCAAAACCCAATTCTCCTGTATATCCGGTTCTACTGATTATGACTGGTTCTCCACTATATTCGGCTTCAATAAATGTATAAAATTTTTGATGTTGTTTTTCTTTCAGTATAGACTCAATTAATTCTCTACTTTTTGGACCCTGGATTGCAATTAAACTATACTGATCTGATCGATTTTCCAAGATGACATTGTCAATAATTTGACTATCGAGCCATTGAAAGTCTTTTTCAATATTTGATGCGTTTACAATGAGTAAAAATCCGGTTTTTCTCTTAAATAAAATCAAATCATCCACAATACCGCCGTCTTCAAAACACATTGCAGTATATTGAGCATCCCCAAATTTCAATTTTGAGATGTCATTTGTCAATAATTGTTGAAGAAAATTTTCCGCATTTTCACCGGATACAAAAAATTCACCCATATGAGAAACATCAAATATCCCCACATTATTTCTGACGGCAAAACATTCCTTATTAATTCCATCCGGATAGCTGACAGGCATCTCAAAACCGCCAAATGGCATCAATTTTGCACCAAGAGTTTTGTGTTTGTCAAATATTGCTGTCTTCTTCATCTTAATTTATTCAAAGCGAGTTTAAGTAATTCTTCTGTAGAAAGTTCTCCATTTTCTATTTTCAGATTCCTGAGAGTTTTATTGATTTGTACTGGTTTATATCCCAACGTTTCCAATGCCTTAACAACCTCAGTTTCTACAAGTGAAATTTCTTCAGAATCCTCCACAGGTAAATCTTCACTCTGAAGTTTTACAAATTTATCCTTTAATTCCACAATAATTCTCCGGGCAGTTTTTGGTCCGATGCCAGGCAGTGCAGTGAGCATTCCAACCTCACCTCCAATAAGTCGTCTTTTGAATTCATTGGGAGAAACAGCAGCTAACAGCCCAATTGCAGTTTTTGGACCAATTCCGGATACACCTATCAACATTAAGAATAATTCCCGTTCCAATTCCTCAGAAAAAGCAAATAGTTCCTGGTTATGTTCGGTTACATTAAAATACGTCAACAGCGAAACAAGTTCTCCTTCAATGGGAAGATTATCGTACGTATTTGTAGAAATATGACAAAAATACCCCAATCCGTTTAAATCAATAATGATATGATCAGGATGTTTCTTCATCAATTTTCCGGTTATACTTACTATCATATTACTGTTCATTCCTAAATTGCTGATAATGGCAAACTGCAATTGCCAAGGCATCTGAAGCATCAATCGGTTCAGGAGCAGATTTCATATTAAGCCGTGCTTTTACCATATACTGGACCTGGTTTTTATGTGCATTTCCATTGCCTGTAACTGCCTGCTTAATTTTTCTTGCTGAATATTCAAATACAGGCAAATCAAATTCTGCTCCAGCGAGGAGGACTGCCCCTCTGGCATGTCCCAATAATAATGTTGATTTAACATTCTTTCCATAAAATACTTCTTCTACAGCAATCACTGCTGGATTATAATCCTGAATAATCTGAATAATATCTTTGTGAATTGATTTTAATCTCTGTGCTAATTTTGTGTCCGGACCAGGTGGTTTAACGATTCCATAATCAATTAAATCCGGGTTTGATTTACCAGCGTTTATTATACCAAATCCAGTTTGTGTTAGTCCGGGATCAACCCCGAGTATTCTCAAATCAGCTTACTTCCGTCAGTTCTGCTTCGTCTATGTCAAAATTGGAATGAACTTTTTGTATGTCATCTGAATCCTCAAGTAAATCAAGAAGTTTCAGAAGCTGTGATGCATCAGCACCCCCAACCTTAATGGTATTATTTGGGTGGAGTGCAATTTCCGATGAATCAATATTGTATTGTGAACTTTCCAGACAAGACACAACAGGTTCAAAATTCTCCGGTTTAGTTGTGATTAAAAAATAATCATTTTCAACTTCAAAATCTTCTGCTCCGTTTTCTAATACGAGTTCTAACAGAGATTCTTCATCTACACTTTCTGATTTTATCAATATAGTACCGCGTTTATCAAACATCCAGTTTACACATCCGGGTTCACCTAATTTTCCACCATTCTTCTCCATAATATGGCGTATCTCAGGGACTGTCCTGTTTTTATTATCAGTCATCACATCCATCATTATCGCTACACCGCCGGGACCATATCCTTCATACACATAATCTACATATTTCATCCCGGGGAGATCTCCTGTACCCTTTTTGATTGCTCTTTCAATATTACTTGCTGGCATATTGACTGCTTTTGCAGATTTAATAGCAAGACGAAGAGCAGCGTTCATTTCCGGATCACCGCCACCTTCCCTGGCGGCCAGCGTAATATCCTTTGAAACACGTGTAAATGCTGCACCCTTTTTTGCATCATTGGCAGCTTTTTTTCTCTTTATTGTTGACCATTTACTGTGACCGGACATATTACCTCAATTCTCAAATTATTCAGATTGTTAATTTATTGTAGTTTTTCGAAGGGATTCTATAGAATAAATAATGATTTTTAAAACGGCAGGATATGATAAATAATTATTTAATTCGGGAACAGGTTTTTGATTTTTTCCCATATATTATTATACCAGGAAGTTTCTTCCTGTGGGTCCCTTAATTTATGTAAATCTATCACAGCTTCATTTTTATAAATAGTATGATTATCTGAACCTTTAAATGTCCATTGGATCAATTTACCATTTTCATCAAACTCAAGATCACCAAATCCATAATAGGTCCATATATTTCGATCATTTTTTTGATACGTAAGGTTAGGATTAAACCTAAACCATTTACGTACTGTTTTCTGAGACATACCAATTTTCAGAGAGTCCCAATTTGCTTTGAACTCGTATTCAGCATTAATGGGGAATACCACTGGTGAATAGTCTATTGGCGGACATACATCCATATGTGGCAATTTATAAGATCCATATCGAAATGCTTCTTCATCATTTATGAATCGAATATCTGCATTTTCCCGAATATATTGAATAAATGCATGATAGGGAATATTGCAATCTACAACAGGAGGATTCACATAACGCCATTTCTGGTCTTTGAAAACTATTTCATTCCCTTCCAGATCAAAATATGGTGATTCCTGCTCAACTGATACCAACATCCCAAAGAACACCAAAATGAACAACGATTTTAAATTCAATTTTAACCTCCTGTCAATCGACTATTAAATTTACCGAATTGTAAAATTTTTATCTGATATATCAAAATCATCAATGTCGTTTACATTTTCAACTTTTACCAGACATTTTTTGGATTTTGTATTTGGAACTTTCCAAATAATACTTCCGGAATTTGGATTATTATTTTTTATCTCTACCCAAGTATTCCCATCATCAATTGAGTAATATATATTAACTTTTTCTCCAGGCATTTTTGAAGCATCCCAAGCAATATAAACGCCTTTTTTTGTCTTTAGCCTCTCACCCCCATTTGGTGTTGTTATTTTTATGGTTGATGGAAGTTTAATCGCAAATTTGGCATCACTCACATCAGTAATTGTATTATTTCCTGAATCAACCATTTTTATCAAGCAATTCGATGAAATTTTTTTTAATTTTGGAATTTTCCAGTTAAAACTACCATTATCTGGAATATTTTTTTTTATTACATTCCATTTCATTCCTCCATTAATAGAATAATACATATCTACTTTAGAACTGAATAATTCTTTACTTGACCAATTTACAGATACACTCTCTCCCATAGTCAATTTTTCACCGCCATTAGGGGTGGATATTGTTAAGACAGAATTCAGTACTCTTATTGAGAATGGAGTTGTAGTAACATTAAATATAGACTTGTCATCTGCTGCTTCAATTTTAACTTTTGCATTAGTCGTTGATTTGCTGACATTCTCCATATTCCATGTATAACTTCCGGTATTGGATATATTTTGAGAAATATTTCTCCAGGCTTCACCACCATCATCAGAATAATACAGATTGACAGAGTTTCCGGAAATATTATTTGATTCCCATACTATTTTCTGTTCTGATCCGGTTGTGATAGTTTCACCAGAACCGGGTGACAAGACTGTAAAGCTTGGATAACCACCAATGGTAAAATTATCAGAAATTTCTACAACTGTATGGCTACCGGCGTCCTGTAACATAATCTGACAAACATCTGATAATACCGGTAATTTTGGTACATCCCATCGAAAATTTCCTTCATCCGGTAAAAACTCACCGATGTCTTCCCACTTATTACCATTATCAGTTGAATAGTACAAATTGACTCCCTTCCCACTCAGGCTTACACTTGTCCATTCAATATTAAAGATTTTTCCAGAGGCTATGGATTCACTAATTAACGGTCTGTAAATTGTAATTCCAGGATCAGGGATTTTTAATGTAAATACTGCATCAGATTCATCATAGGTAGATGCATTATAGCTGTCTCTAATTTTTAACAGTATTTCACCATTAGTGGATTTCAATTCCGGTGTTTTCCATGTATAATTCCCATTATTGGGAACATCGGATTTAATCTTCTTCCATTTATTGCCGCCATTTAATGAAAAATACAGATTTACATATTTACCCACATCATTGTAGCTATTCCAGCTTATGGAATAATCCATATTGGTCGGAACAATATCCCCACCGTTCGGATGAATAATTTGTATAATTGGTGGAGCTATAATGGAAAAATTACCTGTTGAAATAAAGCTTGCAGACTGATCGGAATAATCTTCTAGTTTAATCTGTGCATTATTGGTAGGTGCCATTACAGTGGGTGTTGTTAAAGGGTAGTTCCCTGAGTTTGTAATTTTTGTTGCTAAATTAATCCAATTCAATCCATTATCCATGGAATAATATATGTTCACCTTGTTTCCAGGTAAATTAAAACTTCTCCACCTGATCATCTGCATACCTCCCGGCATCCATTTATCTCCGGTTATGGGAGAATCTATGAGTATTAATGGATCTGCTGTCAAATGCAGATAACGATCAGTCTGATCAAATATCCCCGGATCAGACGGACTTTCAATCTTTATCAAGGATTTTGTGGATGTAATTTCAGGGACTGTTAAATCAAATATACCTACATCCGGTACATCGTCAACTAACACCTCCCACATCATTCCACCGTCTCCGGATAATAATATGGTTATGACATCATCTTTTAAGTTGCTTGATCTCCATTGAATCACTTCTGTAGTATTTGAGGGAAAAAGTTCACCACCGATGGGGTACATTAGTTCAATAAGCGGTACCCCGAGAATCACAAATACTTCCTCGTTTTCTGAAAATACCTCTGAATTCCCAACATCTTCAACCTTAACGACACATTCATTCTGATTAGAATCAAATTCAGGTACTAACCAATTAAAAGATGCAGTGTCCTTTGCTTCATATGCAATGCTTAACCAATTGGTTCCTCCATTCAGTGAATAATAAATATTTACCTCATCACTGGATAAATTCATACTCTCCCAGGAAATGTTAAACAATACCCCCGGTTCCAGCTCCATCCCGCCGCTCGGAGAATTCATTTTGATATTTGGTTTTTTAGAAACTGTGAAATTTCCCTCTGAAATCGCAAATGTCTTATTATCTCCTGCATCTTCAATTCGAATTAAACAATCCTCAGATGTCTCATCAGGAGTTGTCCAATTGATACTTCCTTCATTGGGAGTAAACGAAGACAGTTTTTTCCAGGAAATTCCATTATTTGTAGAAAAATACAACTTTACAAAATCACTCCGTAAATGGCGGCTTTCCCATGTAACTTTATAAGTCTTGTTTGCTGCCAGCACAGATTCAATTTGAGGATAGGTTATTCGTATGGTAGGCTCAACACCCAGAATTGTAAAATTTCCGTCAGATTTATCATACAAGGATGCATTTCCAAATTCTTCTACACGTATCAAACATTGATTTATTGTACCATAAATATCCGGAACATGCCAGGTATATCTTCCCGTATTTTTTGTTTTATTTGTCACCAACTCCCAATTAGTCCCATCATCTAAAGAATAAAAAATCTTTACTGAACTACTGGTTAAATCAATTCCCTGCCATTCAACCTCGAATGTTTTTCTGGATTCCAATGCATCATCAGGTCCGGGTCGGACCACCAAAATAGATGGTCCGGCAATTATAAATGGTTCATCTGAAATATCAAAAATTTCTGGATTTCTAAAATCTTCAATTTTTATGATGCAATTGGTATACCCACTGTTTGGTATTTCCCAAACATAGGAACCATCATCCTGAGTGAAGTTGATTTTTTCCCAGTTTACACCTTGATTGGCAGAAAAGTATATATTTACAAAACTACCGGTTTTTCCGCTCCCCTGCCATTGAATGACTTGATTAGATGAAGTGGGTAATTCCTCCCCTCCATTTGGTGATAAAATTCTTATTCTTGATTCTGAAAATGATATGGATATCAATAAAATTCCAGAAAGAATCAACAGCAGATATTTTCTTTTACTTAATTCATTGCGCATCAGAGTGAGAAATTACTTACTTTTAAGGATATTAACAAATTGTAGAAGGATAATTTGAAAGCAATTATGTATAGATTATAATAAATTCAATTAAAATTAAACTTGATTCTTTTTTATCAAGTGAGTAAAGTTGTTAAATTTAACAAATATAAAATTTTATTCTATGAAACAGATAAGAGTAGCAATTAACGGATTTGGAAGGATAGGACGATCTGTCCTGCGGGCTGCAAAAATAATGAATGCGGATATCAATTTTGTTGCAATAAACGACCTTGTAGATCCTACTAAACTGGCAACCGTATTAAAATATGATTCTGTTCATGGAATCTATCCAGGTTCCATTGAAGTTATAGATGAGGATATCCTCACTGTGGACGGAGACCATATCAAATGCCTTGCAATAAAAAATCCCCGTGATTTACCTTGGGATGAATTAGAAATTGATGTTGTTGTAGAGTCCACAGGGATCTTCCGTTACAAGAAAGATTTAATTCAACATTTAACAGCAGGAGCAAAAAGAGTTGTTCTCACAGTCCCGCCAAAGGATGCACTCGATGCAACAGTCGTTCTGGGGGTAAATGACCAAATCCTGACCGGGGATGAAAAAATTGTTTCCAATGCTAGTTGTACTACCAATTGTGCAGCAGTTCTTTGTTCACCCATTCAGAAACATTTTGGTATTAGGGAAGGATATTTGATAACCGTGCATGCCTACACGATGGATCAACGCCTTCTGGATTATCCCCATAGTGATATGCGCAGAGCAAGAGCTGCCGCGTTGTCTATTGTTCCCACTACTACAGGAGCAGCAAAAACACTGGGTGAAGTAATACCGTCGTTAGCAGGAAGAATTGACGGTATTGCATATCGAGTACCCATTCCGGATGGATCGGTTGTGGACCTTGCTTTAGAATTGGAATCAGATGTAACTGTTTCTGAAATAAATTCAGTCATGAAGGATGCGTCTGAAAATGACCTGCATAATCATTTGCAATATTCAGTTGAACCCATTGTGTCCGTGGATATCATTGGAAATCCTTATTCAGCAATATATGATGCCCCATTAACAAAAGTCCTGAAAAAGAATTTTATAAAAATTACAGGCTGGTATGATAATGAGTCTGGGTATGCCAATAGAGTAGTAGATCTGGTAAGAAAATTAGGTCACTTTGAATTGGGTATGCAGAGTTAATAATTAAACTCCACAAATATGTCACTTAAACCAAATAACCCCAATTCCTCCTCGAGAAATCAGGATTATTTTCCTGTGGTGCTTCCATTACGAAAAACATAACTCCCATTTTTGGTCAATTAGAGAAAGCCGTAACAGATGGAACCCCTTAATATTAAGCCAGTTACAAAGATTATTTACAAATCTATTTTTAGTATTTTGGGCTAAGTTTGCATTTCTGTAAAGCTGGTGACAGGATATAAAGATTAAGAAAAATCAAGCAATCTTCAAAATTATCTTTTTCCCTAAGGCATCTGCAATTTTCTCCAATGTTGATAAGCGAATATCCTCAGCATGGTTCTCTATACGAGAAATCGCCGTTTTTTAGGTATGGAGCTGTTTTGCTAATTCTTCCTGGGTTAATCCGGATTCTACGCGTGCTTATCTTAACATTGCACCTATTTTAAAGTGTTCATATCCAGCGTCATACTCGAAGGCAAATTCCTTATCAGACCTTTTCCTTTTATCAATATATTTTTTTAAATCACTCATTTCTTTTTTTAAGTAGTCTTTCCTTCTTGAGTGTGCCAATTTAATTTCATTAAATGGAGTCTTTTTTATAAATCCATTCGTCAATTTTCCAAAATCACATTAACAATCAACACCAGATCAATAATATCAATCGTCCCGCTGTTATTCATATCCCCGGCTTCAGCCTGTTCCGGGGTGGGTGTGGTATTACCCAATACAAAATCAACAGCATAAATGATGTCCAGAATGTTCACTTCACCGTTTTGATCAATATCGCCGTATAAAAGACCACCGGTAACAGAGATATAGTTTTCTTTGGTGAAAGTTGAGGTTTCTTCTTCATTACTTACCGTTAGGGTAACGGTAAAATCCCCTTCGAACTGATAAGTATGTTCTGGGTATTGCTCTTCGCTATCTATAATACCATCACTGTCAAAATCCCATTGCCATGAAGTTGGGTTACCTTGGGAGAGATCATTGAAAGATAGAGTAAGGGGAGCATTACCTGTAACTGGGTAAGTGGCAAAATTGGAGTGGAGCATTGTATCGTCTATTTGATAAATATAGATTGACCCTGATAAATTATTCTTCATTGGGACACCAACTGCAAAATTTTCACCAGAAACACTAATAAATTGACCAAACAAATCTAAACTTTCTAGGTCACTTGAACATACTTTCCTTTTTTCAATGAATAATTCAACATCATTTTTTTGGAAAACATATACTGAGCCGGAACCAGGTCCTGCATCTTGATTATAAATTGCACTGATAATAATTGTATTCCCTTCAACATCAAAACTGCTCCCAAATCTATCCCCTGGTTCAATATCACTAGATGTTAACCGTTGTGTTTGAGTCCATTCTCCATTTATATTTTCATATATATATACCGCACCAGTATAATTCAATTCATATGGTGCAGAAATATATAATATTCCTTCATTTTCAATTACAGTAGATCCAAATCCTCCATTCGGAAGCCCACCAATGGAAGAAATTAATGTGTCATACTCCCATCCCTCATCCGTATTTTTATAAACTAATACGCCACCTTCATCATTGCCACCTCCAAAATCATATTGGTGCATTCCAATAAAAAAGTAGTCCTCATTAATAGCAAATGCAGAATTTGTTGTCACTCCATTGTCATAGTCAAAATTAATTTCTAATATTTGTTGCCAATTAGTGTTAACTTTTTCGAAAAGATGAAATTTTCTATCTACTGAATTTCTTTCTTTTGAACAGGAAACCAATAAATTACCGTTTTGATGAAAACCATTTCCAAAAAGATGGTAATTTTCTGAATCTGGATTATAAATTTGATTTTCTACCATCCACGTATCAAACAAGTCTGAAAAATGATATTCATAAATAATACCAGGGTAATTTTGGTTAAAAGGCCCAATCCCACTTTTCGTAAAATAACTATCTTCAAGTTGCTGCCATTGAAAGTTTGTTATGTCTTGTAAACTCTGAACTTCTACCCATTCACTATAACTAAAATTGTAAAATTTACTAATCGAACCTAACTCTATATCATTTATTTTAGTCACTAGTTGATTATTTACTAAACCAAGAAATGCGCCATAATTTTCCCCAAAGGAAGGATTATCAGAATTGATGATATATTCAGAGTAATCACTTTGAGAAAAAAGGAAGGAAATAAATAAAAATATAAATAATTTCTTCATTTTCATATCCACCTTATTTCAACAGAATTATTTTTTGAGTAGCAGAATAATTGATATCATGGGAAACATCGGAAAATTCTACCAATAATATTTTTAA
>CAYFPO010000001.1:75230-291881 GCA_964345035.1 uncultured bacterium | reverse complement strand
TTTTCATTATTATTTACTAACTCATTGTAATTAAAGGTATTACACCCATAATTACTCTTTTCTTCTTTCCGGTTATACTGCAAAAATAGCCGGTTTAGCAGTTTTGAGGAAAATATTTCCTCTGCATTCATTTTTAATGGTTGGTGTTTAATTACTAATGGTATGTACGGTGATCCGTGAAGAATTTTGTTCATAATAGTCACAGAAATTTAAGGAATGTAACAACAATTAACAATAATGTTTTTTGAATGATGATACCGGTATTATTTCATAACTTTTAGTAAAGATTAACGGAGGTAATTATGAATAATAAACATTATTTTGTATCAATTATTTGTGCTGCTTCATTGCTGTCAGGAGTCACACAGGAAGAAAAGCAAACAGCAAATGAAGCTATGCGTGCAATGATGCAAAAAATCTATTCAGAATCAATGAAAGCGAAGGTTGCATTTCAGGATATTTCCAGAGATGAACATTTCCTTTCGAATCTGGCATCAACGGCACCAACCACGCCTTTTATTATTAATGCAGATATTGGAGAAGATGTGGAAGCCGGAGAGCCGGAGGCAGTTGTATATGTTTCTACCAATGATCAGGATTCATGGTATGATGCTGTTGCAAATCCCCTGGGAACACCCGGGTATGAAACCACCTGGGAAGCATCTGTAAATACAGACGGCGGGAATACTGCCGCTTGGTATGTTGAAGGAAAAGTGGATGCATCTGCCTTAGGCTACGATTATGGCAGAATTTATGTAACTCAGACTCCCAAGTATGACGGTTTTTTATGGGACCCACCTGATAATTACTTCCAGCGTCTTGTTGATGAAGATTCCGGGGATGCACCCTCAGGACAGGATATATATGATATTCAGGGAACCTACAAAGATGACAGAATATATTTCAAGATGTCTATTGACGGCGGCTGCTGTGATGAGGGTTCTTTTTTCGGACCCTGGTACTTATATGGAGTTGGATTTTTTAATCCGGAATCTGAATCTCCAGTGGCGTATGCAATTGGTTATGGTGATGGTGGATTCGGCCAGCTGACACCCGGATTGCTAAAATTATCAGGCGACCTGGAATCGGGTGAGATTTCCGGATTTGATTACATTACAACAAATATTAATTATGAAATTGATGGAAATGACCTGTATGTTTCATGTCTAATGAGTTACTTTTTGGAAGATCCTGATTTTGGGCCCTGGCCAAATACTTTTGGAAACGGTCTCGCTGTATTAGGGGTCACTGTTGAGGCAGGATTGGATGGCATCGATGTAACCGCAGAAGTGCTGGATCAAACCAATCCGGGTATGGACTTATTGGTAACACAATTCCAAGATGATAATTTTCCAATTGTATTGACCTCACCTGATTATGATGATGCAGCTAAAACAGTGAGTGTACAATATTCGGATGCTGATGGCAACTTGCCATGGTTCAAAAGTGCACAAATTTGTTATTCACCGGAAGATGGCGGAGTATGTTTTCATACAATGGATTTGATCCCTGATTCACATACGTATGCAGATGGTGTACAATTTTCTGCATCTTTTACATCAGAAGATGTTGCTGATGGTGACTATGAAGCCCATTTCTGGTTTATAGATTCTACAGTTGATGATTATCCTGATCCACAGATTATACTACCCATTTCTGTTGGTGGCGGCGGCGGCGAATGTGACCCTGCTGGCGATGTGAATGATGATGGTGTTGTAAATGTCCTGGATGTGGTAGTAACTGTAAATATCATTCTTTGTCCGGACTGCCCCGGCAGTGATGATCCCTGTGCAGATGTAAATGGTGATGGTGCAGTGAATGTACTGGATGTTGTATTAATTGTAAATATCATTTTAACAGGCAGTTGATTTAATAAAAAGTTTATTATAATAAAAAAGCCCCGATACATCCGGGGCTTTTTTATTATTCAGTTTTTCTTTAATCTATCATTTCGCCGCCGGTCAGATCTTCAATGGTCAGCTTACCTTCTTTTTCCATCTCTTTTGCAACATCCAGAACCCGATTTCTGGCTTGCAGTACATCTCTTTTTGGTCTCGGTCCTGTAATGGGTTCTACCATCTTCTGTTTTTTAGGTGGCAGCGTGTCTGTAACCAAAGTCAGTTTATCATCCCCCAAACCTTTGAGTGAAAGTGCAACATCATCAACTTCTACTGTATTGAACAACTCCCGCATTTTTTCTTTCGGTAATCCGAGTAGATCCTCGAAAGTATAAAAATATTTTCTGACTTCTTCAAAAAGTTCCGGGTCTTCTCTCTCAATCTGTTCCAAATATAATTTTGCATCATCTTCACTCATTGTAGAAAGAATCTGTGCCATGCTTTTGCCACCACCTCGGGAAAATTCTTTTGATTCCGGGAGGAATGGGATTTTTTTCTCCAGTTCCTTTGCTATATTCACTACTGCTTCCAAAGGGATTTCAGATAAATTACCAATTTCCAAAACTACTTTATTTTTAATCTTTGTGTCCAAACGATTTAGAAATGATACTTTTTTCTCCTCAGCAAGTTGTTCCATCACCAGAGCGATAATTCTGGGTTTTTCCTTTCCTAATAAGTAGAATATTTGTTCATCGGATAAGGATTTTGTAAAATCAAATAATTCGGTTGAGTCTCCGGAAGATTCATTATCATATTTTTCAGAAATGATCTTAAAATAGTATTCCTCCAACACAGTTTTACGTATTGTAGGATCAACAATACCAATTTCCTTGGCTCGTACACGAATTTTTATGATATCCTTTTCTTCAAGCTGTTTGAACAATGTCAATGCCAAAGGCTCTCCCAGAACATTAAAAAGAACTGCCGCTTTATCTATCCCGGGGAGTGTTGCAAAAGCTTCCATTTATTCTCCCTCCGCTGCAGACTCACCCTTGGCTGGTTCATCCAGCCAGTCCTGAATTATTTTTGTAGCAGCTTCCTTTTGTCCCACGCTCATTGTTACAGCCGATTGCCGTAATGATTTCACCTCTGATTTTATTACATCTGTATCATCGCCAACATGACTGGTTGCCGGTGGTGTTTCCGGCGGCGGTTCATGCTGCACTGGAGGAGTAGGCGGGATCGCTGCAGGTACATCATGCGTGTTATTGTCGCCATTATCAGGAGGTGTGTCTTTTTTAACTGTTTTTTGTTTTAAATAAACCGGTTTCTTTTGATTTTTTAATAATATTAATGATACAACCAATCCACCAACAATAATTAATGTGATTAAAACCCAAATCCAATCATTGGAAGCCTGTGAAGATCCGGGATATTGTAAACCCAGCCCTGAACCGTTAAATTGATTATTCCCGGGAGCCTGCATTTGTGATCCCGGTGCCTGGTATGCTTTTTCCAGCTGTTTTTCTGCTAATGTAAATAACTTTTCAGCATATTTTGATTCAGCGCTGATCCTTTGATTTAAAGCCTCTTCTCTCTTTTGTTCCAACACCAGCAGCAATGAATCCCGTCTGTCTTGATATTTTTCTTCTTTTCTTACAAGGTTAGCAAGCCTGGTGGAATCTTCAATTCTATCGAGTCTGACAAGTAAATTACGTTCTGTTTCTATGCCTTCCAGCTTCGATTGGAGCGTGGATAACATATTATTTAATTTTTCCTTCTCCATTTTTGCAATCTCTTCTTTTTGCTCATCAATAGTGGATTCCAGAGTGGACAAACGGTCTTCCAACTCGGTGGATTTTGTTTCTTCTGTTAATTCACCTTTAAATTCCATTTGTTTGAAACTTACACAGTCATTACAATCTGCACAATTCTGAGTTTTTGGGATAATACCACATACAATTTCAATTACATCTCGTTTTGTGCCGGCAGTGGCAACAGATTCTTCTAGATATATAGTAACATCAACACTGCTGATGGCGGAGGTAGTCACATCCTGATAGCTATATTGCTGGCGAACTTCATCCCTCCCGCTTGGTGCAGGGCTTTGTATTGCAGGTTCTTCTTTAACTGGTTCCTCTTTTTCTTCCACCGCTGGAATTGCAGGAAGCCCGGGAATAGGACTGTATACAGGTGCAGTAGTTTCGGGTTCTGGCTGTTGCTCTGATTCTTCTGTAATTCCCGGTGTAACAGATTCATAATCTGCAAGATATTCCGGTGTACCACCATCCTCAGACCCGGGTATGCTGCCAACGCCCGGCCCTGTCTGGGTTGCAAGTTCTACCTCTACATTCACGAAGAATTGGTTTTCGTCCAGTACCCGGCTGATTGCAAATGTCAGTTTATCCCGTAAAGAATTTTCTATGGTAATCTTTTGAGTCCATAGATCTACATTCTGGGAAATCATTACTGGCACTGTCAGTGCCAGAATTATTACTAAGAGTTGTCTTTTACTTTGCATTTTTTGCTCCTAAATTTAATAGAACTATTGCCTTGAGTAAATAATTTTTATTCTACGATTTTTAGCCATTAATTCTTTGGTCGAATTTAATAATTTAATTTTTTCTTCACTAATCAAACCATTTCTACGGTCTTCATAACTAATATCAGCGGGCCATTGATCTGCATATCCTGATGCAGATAGCCTTCCCGAAATCCTGCCGTCAACATAATCCTCATCTATGATTCCGCTCCCTGCAAATTCAATGCTTCTGTCAATAATTCTGTTCACAACAACAGAAGCACGGGCTGACGAAAGCTCCCAATTTGTAGGATACTTTTCTGCCAGATCACCTGATATTTTTTGATTATCAGAATGGCCTTCAACTAAGACTGTCCGAAGGTCATTTACATTATTCAATAATTCGTGTATCATCACATCTATAAGTTGTTCCATCTTCGGGTGTAATTCCGTACTACCTGCAGAAAAGGATACATCTCCTTTTAATTCAATGGCAACACCGCGTGGATCCCAACTGATTGTTGATTCCTCTGCCATGTCTGCTTCAGAAACAATGGTATTAAGTGATTCTCTTATTTCTTCCATTGATGCCAATGGTTTGGCTACCCGTTCTTCCACTCTGCCGGTAGCTTCCGACATTGCATCGCCCATTTGTGCCATTTTTACCGGATCCAGAGTCGACATTGAAAATAATAACACAAAAAATGTTAAGATTAATGTCATCATATCACCAAAAGTCATCAACCAACCAACGGGATTATCTTCAATTTGTGTTTTTTTCAGATACATCTGTGATTAAATGGTTTCTCTCTTTCTTTCCCTGGGTGGAAGAAAAGAATTCATATGTTCACGAACAATTAAGGGATGACGTTTTCCATAAATCATTTTGATGCCTTCAATAATAATTGCCGATTCTAATGCGCTGGCAGCGTTCCTGGATTTAATCTTTTCAGAAAATGGTATAAAAATAAGATTTGCCAGAACAGCTCCATAAAAAGTTGTAATCAGGGCGATTCCCATAGCACCGCCTAAAGCGCCCGCAGGATTTCCTGCAGCTGCTGTGGCTTCATTTCCCATACCGAATAACATGAATACCAGTCCGATTAACGTTCCAACAAGTCCAAATGCCGGAGCAAAAATTCCCATTTTATTCATTAAATTTGCTTCTTGAATTTCCCGTTCACTCCGGTAAAATTCCCTGGTTTCCAAAAGCTCCTGTATTTCCTCAATTTCTATACTGTCAATTATAAACTGTATACCATCTTTTAAAAAATAATTGCGAACTGTATCCATTGATTTAACCAATTCACCCATTCCCGTTCTGTGTGCATTCGATATTGAAACTATATCATCAACAAGATTACCTAACTGTATGCGTGGCTTTTTAAAAACCATCCCAATTAACCCTAAAATCCGCAACACTTCTTTCATGGGGAATGCAACTGCAGTTGCTGCAATAGTACCACCCAGAACTATAAAAATGCTGTTGACCGACCAAAATTTATAAATCGGAACCGAATTTTCAATGGAACCAAAAAACATTCCTGTACCAATAAGTGCAATACCAGCTAATAATCCAAATATTGTTGCAAAATCCATAGTTTAGGTGATCCTCCTACAATCCATTTTGATCATCATTAAGATTGGTTGCAGACTTCAGCCGATTTTCGTGAAGAGCCTGTAGAATTGTTCTTACTTCTTCATATTCCGGATCCAGCTTTAAAGCTATATTCCAGTTTATGATTGCCTTCTGTTCATCTCCCAGTTTGAAATAAATAGATCCCCTTCGTGCATACGCTACTGCCAATTCAGGGTTTAAATGGAGTGCCAGTTCAACTTCTTGAAGTGCCATCATATAGTCCCCGGAATAATAATGTCTCAAGGATCGGGACAGATGTCTCATTGTTTTATTTAGATTTGATTCAAAAACCTGGTTTTCTAAATGCAGTACCCGGGTTGAATCAACCAATTTAGATATCTGCTGTTCTAATTGTGAATTATGTTCTGTCAAATTTTCAATTTGGAATCTATCATATTTTAAAGAATCTCTCAATGTTGAGAGCATTTCATCAAATTCTTGAGAATGTTCTGTTTTAATTTCCGCATCATCTTCAGTAAATCCAGGCTTCTTAAATGTTGGTTTTGAACCTTTAAAGGTTCCCGGGATTGACATAGAAAAACCAACTGTAATTGAGGGTGCTTCCAGCGAAAGTGGTAATGGTTCTGTATCATCACTTTGTGTTCCATAATCTCCCAGATTTTCAAAATGCGTTACACCAAGCATGATTTTATAATCCTGTGTAATTGGAATTTTAACACCCATGTTCAACCCCGAGCCATCAAACTCTGCCATAAAATCCATCCCACCGAACTCTTTCATATAAGGTGTTTTCAGGAGAAATCCTAAAAAGACACCACCAGAAGATTGATTTTCATTTGTTATTGTATCTGACTCTATACCGCTGTCAAAACCAATGCTGCCTGAACCAAATCCCAAATAGGAACCAAGCGTAAATTCATCAAAATCCCGTTCGCTGGAAAAAACTGCATATATACTCCATTTATTCTGATTGATATCCTCACCTTTCCTAATCAAAATATCCTGAATACCAATTCCTATGCTGACAGATTTTTTTTGATATACTGTATATTGAAAATGTAATCCGGTTTCATTAACTGGTTTAAAAAGTGTGCTGTCTTTTTCTATGTATGTTGAAGTATCTGCGAATGAAATAACAGAAAATCCAAGATTAAACCGTTGTGAAAGGTATGCGTTCAGGAACATCCCGCCACCCTGGTTAAATGGGTCAATTTTGAATATTTCAGCAGATGCACCAACTGTAAATAAATTGGTGGGTATTTCAACTGTACTTGTAGGAATTTTCATCATAGAACCAGGACGTGAAAAAGCAACTCTTGAGCCTCCTTCAAGTATAACCGGGTAAACCATATAGCAGACTGCTATAATGAAAATATGCGTTTTTATGGATGTCATGTATTTATTCTGTGTTCTGTGAAAGAATTCTGTTTTGAATCTTTGCACTTTCATAAAACTCACTGTCGGGAAAGTCCAGAATTACCTGTCTGAACATCTGTATTGCAAAATCTTTTTTATTCTGTTTTTTATAAACCATTCCCAACAGCATGAGAGCATCATCAGCTTCCGGTGAAAATCTCTGGACTGTCAAATGGTGTAAATATTCCTCAGCTTTGGTATATTCACCAAGCTGAAAATATGCATTTGCTGTTAAATATGTAATTTTATTCTGTTCACCTTTGGTATAGTTGTTAAAATCAATCTTTGTTAGATATTCCAGCGCTTCCTTATATCTACCGGAACGAAATGATTCGGTGCCTTGCTTCTCTAATGAATTTATTTGATTATCCTGATTCTCGAATAATATTGTCGGCAGATTTTGTTCCTGATTTTCATCAGATTGTGATTCATTAACCTGGATGGGTGCCGTAGTAGTTGTTATATGCAATTTTTCTGTTAATCCTTCAACATGGTCATATAAAGTATGTTCGGGAAGTTTTACACGCATTCCCTTAATTTCGTTTTTTGTAAATATTTCTATAACCGAAGAATCTGAATTTTCAACCGGTGTTTGTACTGCAACTGCAGATTGGGTTTGCGGAATTGGATAAATTACCAAACCTAAATCCCAGAAAATTTTCTCCTGTGTAATAGTAACCCCAGCAAATATGCTGATGATATAAAAGAATTGCAGCTTCAAGATTATTTAAAATTCTTCCCAATCTAAACTGTAAGAATATCCGATGAATAATCCGAATGTTTGAGGAACAATTAACTCAAATTGTGCTGTTGCTCCGGGTAAAACACTGGAATCTGTTACAATTCCTGTGTCAAAGGTATGGGTTGTACCCTGCACAAAAGCAGTCAGGGTTTCAGTTTCACCCTTCCAGTCTTTTCTGAAAATGAAATTTATTTTTGCAAAATCTCCTCTTCTATTGCCAATGTTCTTTACTTCACCTGTGAGTATAGTATTCCCAGATTTATCCTTGAATTCGTTAACATTGCCAAGGAGTATTACATTAGCACCATCCTTACCCTCTTTATTGCTGATAAAATCAATGCCGGAGGCGCCTTTGGTGTCAATACCGGCTGCTTCTATAATATCTTGTTCCGCTTTCTCCGGTGGAGTATCTGTAACATTTTCTACAATTCTGACGATGGTGCTTCTATCAATAGTTAAATATCCTATCAATGTCTCTGCCTTTAAAACATCCTTGTCTTGATATACAATTTTCCCAAATATGGTACTTCCATTGTTTAAAATAATTTCCTTGTTATATACAGAGAGTGGATTTGTCCAAATCTCACTTTTTGCCTTCAGCTCCCTAATTTCTGTTTTCGCATGCTTGAGCTCTGCTTTTAATTTTTTAATCTCAAAATTCATTTCATCTGCAATGTAGGATTCTACAACATCAGATTCAGCTCCACGTTCAGTTGAGTTTGTATTTTGCTTATTTGCAGTCTCCGAACTGGAACCGACTGATGTCGATTTTTCCTTCTTTGCTTCTGCCTTTTTATTATCTGAAACAACCTTTGATTTGCCGTTATTTACACCATTTATTGGTGCTGATTTTTTCAGCATTGCACAACTGCATACAAAAAACGGTATTAAAATTACCGTCAATATTATTCTATTGGTTTTCATTTAGAACCAAGATCTCCTCATATTTTGAATTGAATTGTTTAATTTATTCAATGGTTGAATATATTAGTATTAGACACTAATACCAAGAAAAATTCCTGTAAAAATTGTGTTATATCTACTCAAATAATACTATATCTGGTGTAATGATTTTTTTTCATTAAAAAATTACCAACATACTTTGGGTATTTTAGCATTCAAAAGTATTTTTAAATTTGCCCTGAATCAATCGATAAGAATTGTATTTTTTGAATTCTGTTAATGAAATTTTCTATTTGTCAAAAAATACGGTTCTTAGTCTAAAATTTAAGAAACTTTTTAAATAAGGTTATACTGATTGTGCGTAAAAAAGTAACTATTGAAAAAATAAAAAAATTAAAGGAATCTGAAATTCCTTTTGCAACTTTAACAGCGTATGATTTTCCATCAGCGAGATTAGTGGATTCGGAAGAAATACCGTTAATTCTCGTCGGGGACAGCGCTGCAATGGTTGTTCTCGGACATCAATCTACGATTCCAGTTACCGTTGATGAAATGCTGATGTTGGTTAAGGCGGTGGCGCGGGGTACAACACATGCCCTCGTAGTGGCAGATATGCCATTTATGAGCTATCAGTCATCTGTTGAATTAGCTGTAGAGTCTGCGGGAAGATTCATAAAAGACGCTGATGCTAATGCAGTAAAACTTGAAGGTGGAAGCATTATGTTCAAGCAAATTGAGGCAATTGTAAACATTGGAATTCCGGTAATGGGGCATGTTGGATTGACTCCCCAATCTGTGAATCAAATGTCGGGTTACAAGATTCAGGGAAAATCATTGGAAGATGCTGAAAAAGTGTTCAATGATGCAATGGCTGTGGCACAAGCAGGTGCATTCGCAGTAGTATTGGAGGGTATCCCCGCAGAGCTTGCAAAAATGATCACAGAAAAAGTGTCCATTCCTACAATCGGGATTGCCGCAGGTCCACATTGCGATGGTCAAATTCAGGTATATCATGATATTCTTGGAATGTATTCAGAATTTGTACCTGCACATACACATCAATATGAAAATTTATCCGACAGAATCACCTTTGCAATTGCAAAATATAAATCTGATGTAGAAAAAGGCCGGTTTCCAACTGAAAGCCATTCAAAAAAATTATCTCATAACACAGCAGAAATTCTCAGGGAAATTTTTAAATAACCACAATTGATAATATCAAGGCATTCAGACAGTGGCGGCAAAATATAACCGGCTCTATTGGCTTTGTACCAACAATGGGTGCTTTACATTCCGGCCATCTTTCTCTGGTTGAACTCTCAAATTCATACTGTAATTATACAATCGTCAGTATTTTTGTAAATCCAACGCAATTTGGTGAAAATGAGGATTTAGATCAATATCCTCAACAATTGGAGGATGATTTGGAAAAATTAAATGATTTTTCAGTGGATTGTGTGTTCTTACCTTCAAAAAAAGAAATGTATTCTGAAAACTCCACTGTTTTTGTCGATGAATTAGAATTAACCAAATGTATGGAGGGTAAAAGTCGACCAGATTTTTTTAGGGGAGTTTTAACAATTGTAGCAAAGTTGTTTAATATTGTTGAGCCGACGCACTCATTTTTTGGTGAAAAAGATCCTTCACAATTGCGACTAATAAAAAAAATGTGCTATGACCTGAATTTTAATATTGATATAATTCCCGGCAAAACTATCAGGGAAGGTAATGGTCTTGCAATGAGTTCCAGAAATGAGTATTTATCTCCTGTAGAAAGGAAAAAAGCTGGGATAATTTTTAAAGCACTTGAATGCGGAAAAAAATCATTACAGGGCGGTATAAAGTCTACAAATCAATTAAAATCAATTATCTCAGAAGTGTTGAGAGAAGAAACTCTTTTGAAAATAGAATATGTTTCTATTGCAGATAGTGTGAATCTTGGTGAAATTGACGGCGATATTGAAAATGATGTGTTGGTAACTGTGGCAGTATATATTGGAAATACAAGGTTAATTGATAATTTTACTTATTCTTTTGCAATATAATGAGTCCCCTGGCTTTGCCTTGCCTCGAGTGTTGCAGATGTTACAGCAATTGCTGACTGAACTCCATTTCGTAATCCTATAATTTCATCCGTAAGCCTTGCTTTTTGGTAGAATTGTTCTATTTCTGTCTGCAGGTGACGTAAAATTGTAGCTGCACGCAGTAATCTTTGCCGCGTTCTGATCAATCCCACATAATTCCACATCGTATTTTTTATAGTCAGCCAGTCCTGAGCTATCAATGCGGGATCGACAATTTCATTTTCTGTTTTCCATTCTTCGGTATCTGGAAAATAATCGTCTCCTTCTCTAAATTTGGATGCATCGTTTCCGGCAATATGTCCCCAGACTACACATTCCAATAAGGATGTACTAGCAAGTCTGTTTGCACCATGCACACCGGTACAGGATGCTTCACCAACTGCATACAACCTTTTTAAGGAAGTTCTTCCCCACAAATTTACACCCACACCACCGCAAGCGTAATGGGCTGCAGGTACCACCGGAACTGGTTCAGATGTAATATCAATGCCGACATTATCACAATGCTGGTAAATTGAAGGAAATCTGTTTTTAATCCATTTAGATTCTTTGTGCGATATATCCAAATAAACACATGGGTGGTCATTATCCAACATAATCTGGTGAATTCCTCTCGCTACAATATCCCTGGGAGCCAGTGATCCGAGGCTGTGAAACTGTTCCATGAACTCTTTGCCGGATGCATCAATCAGTTTTGCCCCCTCGCCGCGCAGGGCTTCGGTAAGAAGGAATCTGCCTGATTCATGAAACAGGGTGGTGGGATGAAATTGCATAAATTGGAGGTTAAAACATCTGGCTCCTGCCCGCCAGGCCATGGCAACACTGTCACCCCGGGCTTCAGGCTGGTTTGTCGTGTGTAAGTAGATATATCCCATGCCTCCGGTAGCAAGTATTGTCCTGTTGGCAACAATCTTCTCTACTTCACCGGAAATATTATTTAACACAATTGCTCCAAAACAGGCGGGCTTTTTATAGATATCAATTGAATTGAGAGAATGATGAGACAAGGTAAGCAAATCTATTGCGGTATGATTTTTTACAATGGTCACATTAGGATGTTTCTCAAGAGCAGTGTGCAGGTTCTTTTGAATTCCCATTCCAGTTTTATCCTTTTGGTGAATAATACGCTTTTGAGAATGGGCTGCTTCTGATGTAAGGTCTAACTTCCCTTTTTCATTTTTATCGAAATCAATATTCAATTTGTCTATTAGTATTTTTTTAACCAGATCTGGGCCAAGATCGCACAATTGATTCACTGCAGGTTTCCAGCAATGTTCTCCACCTGCTTTCAAAATATCTTCCTTTAAACTTTCGGATTTGCCATCAGTAGATTTAAAAATGATGCCTCCCTGAGCTTTTGGTGTATTTCCACTCAGTACATCCATTGATTTATCAATCAGGATTACATTTTTTCCATTCTCTGCTGCCGTAAGGGCTGCAATTCCTCCCGCCAGACCGGATCCTATAACAAGTATTTCTGCTTTGATTAAGATTTAAACTCCAGTTTTAAATCAGTATTTTTAGCGCTGTGCGTAATAGCTCCTGTTGAAACTGCATCAATCCCGGTATCCATGAACCCGAGTAATGTATCCAAATTGATCCCTCCGGATGCCTCTATAAAAATTTCTTTACCATTTTCTGATGAACGAATTTTATTAACGGATTTTTTAACCAAATCAGGACTCATATTGTCCAATAAAAATCCATCTGCCTTGCATACCAGCCCCTCCTCCACCTGCTGCAACGTATCAACTTCCAGTTCTATTGGTAGAGAGCTGTTTTTACAATTTTCTAACGCTGCTTTGATTCCTCCCGCTGCCTGAATATGATTATCCTTAATCAGGATTCCTGTAGAAAGGTCCGACCGATGATTCCACCCACCTCCGCACTTAACTGCATATTTTTCAAACAGCCGTAATCCCGGTGTAGTTTTTCTGGTGTCAAGAATTTTAACATTGAATGGTTCTGCGATTTTTGTAAATTTTCTTGTCAATGATGCGATACCACATAGTCTTTGAACCAAATTCAGCATGACTCTCTCAATTGTTAAAATATAACTGGCTGGACCAGTTATAGTGCCGATTATATCTCCTGGAATGAGTCTATCTCCATCGTTTTTATTTATTTCTACTGCGTAACTTTCCGGAAAACAACAAGGTATCACATCTACTCCTGAAAACACACAATGAGACACTACCTGAATCTCTGCAGAGATGTTTGTATTGGAATGAATTGTAGACTCTGTTGTTACATCTCCGTATGGCAAATCTTCCTGTAGAAATTCCTTAATTTTCCTTTTCACATATTCTGGTGGCAGGGTTGTGATCTGTTCGTAAAACATCAGCTTAGGGCTAGCATTCTTTCCAGTGGTTTTAAGGCTTTTTGCCGAAGAGATTCATCCAATCGGATTTCAGGCGATAAATTTTCCAATGCAGATACCATTTTTACCAATGTATTCAACTTCATATGTGGACACTCATTGCAGCCACAACCATCATTGGACGGCAGCGGTATAAATTCTTTTTCTGGATTCTGAAGTTTCATTTGATGAATCACTCCGGGTTCTGTTACAATAATGAATGTTCGTTCAGTTGATTTTTGTGAAAAGTTTATTATGGATGTAGTAGAGCCAACATGGTCGGCGTGAAACAAAATATTCTCACTGCATTCCGGATGTGCTAAAACTTTTGCATTTGGATTTCTTGTTTTCAATCGGATTAATTCTCTTTCAGAAAATATTTCATGTACTTGGCAGGAACCATTCCAGAGCAGCATTTTTCTTCCGGTTTTTTTATTCAGAAAATCTCCCAGATACATGTCTGGAGCAAAAATTATTTTTTCATCTGACGGTAGACTGTTAAGTATTTTTTCTGCATTGGAAGATGTACAAATTAAATCTGAAACTGCCTTAACTTCTGCCGAACAATTAATATAAGAAATAACCGTATGATTAGGATATTGATGTATCCATTTTTCAAATTTATCAATGGGAGCACTTTCTGCGAGTGAACAACCAGCATCGAGGTCAGGAAGAATCACTTTTTTTTCCGGATTTAAAATCTTGGCTGTTTCGCACATAAAATGAACTCCACAAAACAATATTACATCAGCTGTTGTTTCTTTAGCATATTGTGCTAGTGCCAGGCTGTCACCAAGCATATCCGCTACATCCTGAATGTCGGACTCCTGGTAATAATGGGCCAGGATTACAGCATTCCGTTCCTTTTTCAACCTGTCTATTTGAGAGAATAAATCTTCCATTTTCAGCACATTTCTAGATAGAAAATTTAAACATTTTCATTCATTCCCTTAAAGAGTAAGGTAAATTTCCTGTATATTTTCCATTGTGTGTTTTTAATTAATCAAGTCGATGAAAAGTTTACAAGAAAAATATGCTCCAAATGGAATTTGTTTTGGTTGTGGATGCGTTAATGATAAAGGATTAAAAATTCAGAGTTATCCTGAGGGTAATACTGTGGTTTGTACTTGGATGCCTGAACCTCATCATGAGGCATTTCCCGGTGTCCTGAATGGAGGGATAATCGGTGCGCTTATGGATTGTCATTCAAACTGGACCGCAGCATATTTTTTGATGAAAAACAATTCTGATGAATCTACCCCTTGTACGGTGACAGCAGATTATTCCATTAAATTACTTCGACCAACACCATCAGGGAAGTCTATACATATGTCGGCGGAAATAACTGACATAAGTAAAAAACGGGCAACAGTTGAAGCATTATTATCAGCAGATGGTAAAATTTGTGCTACATGTGTTGGAACATTTGTAGCCGTTGATCCGGGACATCCTGCGTATCATCGCTGGTGATCTGTTTTGAATTTTTGTTTTAGCCAATTCAATAACCGCTTGATAGGTGGAAAATAATTTGCAAGAATAAGCAGTCCGGGGATTCCAAATATCCAGCCTTGAAATAAAGGAATTATTCCTCCAACTAAACCAATGACCACCAAGATTATCCCAAATGCAATTTTTATTGTATGACGAATAAACAAAAAATTTAATATAAATATTCTACCTGTGGAAACTATGTTAAATTAACATATTCACTTTACATTTTATTTAATATTTTATTCACAAATTAAACTACAAAATTTTTAGTTATGAAAAAATGGAAATCATATAGAACTGAAATTGCATCTGAAAAATACGATGCGATAATTATTGGTTCCGGTATGAGTGGACTGACTTGTGGTGCGCTCCTCGCACAAGAAGGTAAAAAAGTGCTGCTTCTTGAAAAACATTTTAAAGTTGGGGGATGGACTCATACATTCAAACGTAATAATTATGAATGGGATGTGGGTATTCATTATATTGGTGATGTGCACAAACCATGGTCACCTATACGAAAATTGTTTGACCGCATTACAGATGGCAAATTAAAATGGCATAAAATGGATGATAATTATGACCGCATTATATTTCCCGATAAACATTATAATTTTATTTGTCCAAAAGAAAAATTTATCGAAGAATTATCCATTCAATTCCCCAATGATAAACAAGCCATTTATGATTATATTCAATTAATCAAAACATCAGTAAAAAGTGGTGTGGCATATTTTGGTAATAAAGCGCTTCCGGATTTGATCCGTAATTTGACTTACCCATTTATGAGCAGAAAATTTCTGTCCTTTGCTGAACGAACAACTTATGATGTTCTTAAAGATATCACCAGTAATGAAAAATTAATTTCAG
This sequence comes from uncultured bacterium, assembly GCA_964345035.1. Classification (GTDB taxonomy): domain Bacteria; phylum Fidelibacterota; class Marinisomatia; order SCGC-AAA003-L08; genus CAYFPO01. The sequence goes on along the minus strand of CAYFPO010000001.1, from coordinate 276,060 downwards.
TTCTGGCTGGTCAATGGGGTGATCATGGATTACCACCCAAACAAAGTAGTTTTGTATTGCATGCACTTGTTGCTCGGCATTATCTGGACGGTGGAAATTACCCCGTAGGAACAGCCCGCAGAATTGCTGAAACAGTAACAGATGTTATAGAAAAAGAAGGTGGACTTGTTGCAGTTAATGCCGGTGTTGACGAAATTGTTATAAAAAATGGCAAAGCTGAATCAGTTCTGTTGGAAAATGGTGAAATTATTTCTGCCCCTTTAATAATCAGCAGTGCCGGGATTGTTAATACTTACAGTAAATTACTTCGTAATCATCCCCAACATTCAACATTTAAAAAACGCTTAGGTAATATCCGGCAATCTGCCAGCTATGTATGTTTGTATATAGGACTCAACAAATCTGCACAGGAGTTGGGTTTGCAAAATACTAATTTATGGATTTATCCTGGGTATGATCATGATCAAAATGTAGCAAATTATATAGCAGATCAAAATGCTGAATTTCCCGTTTTATTTCTTTCATTTCCATCGGCTAAAGATCCAGAATACCAGGAAAAATATCCAAATAACACTACTATGGAAGCCATAACTCTTTCCCATTGGGGTTGGTATGATAAATGGAAAGATGGAAGCTGGAAAAACCGTGGCGATGAATACGAATCAGAAAAAGAAAAATTATCTCAACGGATACTCCAACAAGTGTTTGCACAGGTTCCACAGGCGCAAGATGCGTTGGATTACTATGAACTCTCAACACCATTAACAGTAAAAAGTCTGGCGAATTATCCCGTTGGTGAAATGTATGGAATTGACCCCACTCCCGAAAGATTTAAACAACGCTGGCTTAAACCAAAAACTGAAATCAAAGGTCTGTATCTCACAGGGCAGGATGTGTTAACCGTGGGAGTCAGCAGTGCATTAATGTCGGGGATGGTGACAGTTTCCTCAATTTTGGGAAAAAATTTGTTTAAAAGGTTATAATATTATTTCAGTTGTACAGGTTTTTTTCTGCTGTCTGCTATATAAAACGGCAGATAGGCTAAACCAAAATGCAGCAACGCCACAACTTCACCTACAAGAATATACCACGGCCAGGGTCCCATAATATCTAACAGTGAAGGGGTGGGTGGTTTTCCGCAAATCCAAAAATAGTTGGCATCCAGTAAAAGGTTAATTGGTATGGTCAGTAGAAAATACCCGTTTAATGCAATAAAAGCATTTCGAATTCCTGTAAGCCTGGGTCGCATTCCGAATACAACTGTTAAATACAGTATTGCCAAAATCATTCCATTATGCCCAACCCAGTATCTGAGAAAATGAAAATGTGGAAATGCATTGTTAATGTCCGGAGTGAAAATTCCTTGAAGCATACCCGATAAGCCCCAGAAATATATAATTTCATACATTAGTTGTTTTCTTTTAATCATTACAAATGGTAGTATCAGGTTGGCAGTTCTACACAATTGAAATGGAAGGTGTAGTTTAAAATCAAAAGTTCCTGCCGCAATTTCTAAACCAACCCAAATCAGATAATTGCTCATGATGAAAAATCCGAGTATTATTCCAATCTGATTTTGCAACTTTTCAGAACATTTTCTCTTAACAAAAAGTGGGATGGCAATCCATAAGAATACTGCCAGAAACAATGAAAACAAATGCTGAAAACCAAACATTTCGAAAGGATCAGATTCGTATAAGTAGTTTTTCAGATGTTCCTGCAAAAGTTGGATAAATTATTTTTTAAAAATTAATCTTGATTTCACCAGTACAGGGTTAAAACCAGCTTTCTATTACTACCATGATTTCGATGTTCACAGAGATAAATACCCTGCCAGGTACCCAAATTCAGGGAGCCGTTGGTCACCGGGATTTGCAAAGAGTTGCCTATTAAGGATGTTTTTAAATGTGCAGGCATATCATCCGGGCCTTCTGTTATGTGGGTATAATATGGTTCATTTTCACGTACTGCTCTGTCAAACCACGAAGTAAAATCTTTTCTGACAGATGGATCTGCATCTTCATTGATTGTAAGAGATGCAGAAGTGTGTTTTAAAAAAACATTCAGCATTCCTGATTTTAACTCCTGAATTTCCGGAAGATGTTCTGTAATTTGCTGAGTAATAACATGGAAACCTTTCGGCATTGAAGATATTATGATTTCTTTCTGAATACAGCCCATCTGTATGCCTAAATTTACACAATTGAAAACGGAGAGATACAATTGAAAAATCAAACAGTAGCAGTTAATGAATTTGTCAGGCGGCAGGTAAAGGGGTCAGGAAAATCGTATGCCATTGATCTACCATTTGAAACCATGGCTCATCATGCGGAAGAAAGATTAAATACTCCCGGTGACCATATTATTCCCGGATACAGGAAAGGTGTATGTCTGGTTACTGCTGATCCTTCGTATGTAAATCACTTTTACTGTCCATTGGTGAAGATTGGATCGGATACCAAGCTTGTTGCAGAAGTGACCCGACGGAGAGAAGAAGAAGAAACCTATATTCAAATCCGGGCAATAACTGGAAAACCATTACCTGCACATCGAGTGGATTTTATACTATATCATCATGATGTTCTTGCTGAAAACAATGAACAATCTACAGAAGCTGACTGGGAACTTATAAGCTTTAATGCAATTCCTGACAGTATCAATAAAATGCCAATGGGGCCTGTGACAATGATGAGAAATCAACTTGAACTTCCGGGTGGTACGAGGGCGTATTATACTTCGGAAGAATGGGCAGAATCGGTTCGGTTTTGGCAGAAGTTTGCATTTTTGAAGGAGTAATAAAAATTTTTAATTAATATCTTTTACACATCGGAATCCCTGCACATCCTGCCATCGTTCTACATCCGGTGGGTTATCGCCTCGGTTATACACTCGCAGACCTTTGTGCCAGCTATACCAGTGTCCGCCCCTGGATACTTTTGTAGTGCCACTATCAGGACCTTGAGGGTTATCCATGGGAGATGTTTTGTAATAGTCCCATTGATACCAATCGCTGCACCACTCTGCTGCATTTCCTGCCATATCGTATAATCCAAAACCGTTAGGTTCGAAGCTGCCAACCGGTGCAGAACCGTATTTCCATTTGTCTTTACCACGCTTTTTACTGTAGGGTTGACCATATTCATCATCCTCTTTCCAATACCTATGAAAGTTTGCATCATCTTTTGTGATCGTATTTCCCCAAGGGTACCGCTTTCCCTTCAAACCACCACGAGCTGCATATTCCCATTCAGCCTCAGTTGGCAGTCGTTTACCTGCCCATTCTGCATAAGCGGCTGCGTCATACCAATTAATATTTACTGCGGGATGGTCTTCACCGGGAGAAACCCAGTAATCAGCCCATATTGCCTGCCATAGTGACCGGTCAAAATCATATCCTGTTTCATCCAGAAATTTGTTGAATTCTCCTACCGTTACTTCATATTTATCCATATAAAAGCTATCAATTTGTACGATGACTACCGGTGTGTTGTCATATTCCGGTTTCCCGTCTGCCCTCCCCATTTCAAATGTACCTCCGGGGATAAGAACCATGTTGCTTATATCTACAATTTGCGAGTATAGACCTGAAAAAACAAATACAGGCAGAATTGTAATTAATATCCGAATTGATCTTCTAAATTGATTATGTAACAGTCTCAAAATATTTTTTTAAATTTCCTTTTAATAAATAATTTCAATCAACTAAACATTGTTCCCGTGTAAATTCAGGTATATTATCGGGAAAGCTCTCTACAATATCACAGGTAACCTTTAGATTCGTAATATTATCTTTTGGAAATATATCAAATGTGACAAAAGAATCCCCTTTATAATTTTCATATCTCCAATTATAGGTGATCCTTTGCAGTGGAATAACTTCAGTTACTTCCCATAAGTGAAGAAAGTTTTTACTTTAAGAATGTACATTGAACCGGGTTTTATATCCAATTTCCGGACTAAAGTCAGGAATTTGTTCAAAATACCATTTTCTCATTTCATCAATTTTGGCAATGGCTTTCCAAGCTGTGGAGACCGGTTGTTCTTAGTTCTGTTACACAATAATTGGTGGTCCACTCTTGGTTAATGGTATTGAATTTGTGACCATTTTCTAATCAGCTAATAACAGGATTAAACGATGTTGATCTGTATCAGAAGGATGATACAAAAATATATCTTTTTTCCCATCATTGTTTTGATCAAAAAGCCAAGTATTCAATTCAATGCCGGGTATATCGGATTTTATTATTTGCGGTGTCTTTGAAAGCATATCCTTTTGTATATTCCAGGGAAAAATATGAATTTCTTCCGGATTCTTTGTAATAATCACTTCCTTTTTCAAATCTCCATTCACATCACCGATTTTTATCGTAGGAAAAAAGCCGGCATCCCAATCAAACTTTGTTTTTAATAAACCTTTGACATCGGGTTTTGATGAAAATACATCTTTTTTGTTTTGGAAGTATTCATAATCAATATATACGGTTTTCATTAAAAATGTACGCAAAATAGATCCGATGCTTATTCTAACATCATACCTAAAAAGGTCTTTTTTGTTGTCTCCATTTAGGTCACTAAACCAATAATGAGAATATCCTGCTGTTTCCCCTAGGCCAGCTTTTCCTGATGGAAATATTTCAGAGCTGGTTTTATCCCTAAATTGAGTCCCTGTTTCCGTTCGAGATCCATAATATACATTATATTTACTTTTCATTTTTAATGGACTGCGACCACTTAATGTGTGGGTCACCATGTCTGCAATACCATCACCATTAATATCCCTTATTCCAAGGAGGTACTTATGGGTGGATGATTTTCTCAATCCTAATATAAGGGCTATGCCTCCTTTTCCGCTGAATTGAAACGTCAAGGAATATGGAGCATCTGTGCCGGTTGTAAAATCTATTTCGAAGGAATGTGGAATTGGATCAAAATATCCTGTCTCTGTTTGATAATACACATCAAATTGGTCCTTATTCCAAAACACCAGATCATTATTGCCATCTAAGTTATGATCATAAAAATGAACGCGGCTTAAATACCATGGAATTGTTAGTGCATTTAACCCAACTTCCCGGTAGGTTCGGATGTCCTCTACTGCAATTTCATCAAGGTATGGTTCCGGCGGGCCAAGCTTGACGGGGTCCGAAAATGAACCATCCGAATTTTGAATGAATATCGAATAAAAATCAAACCCGGGAATGATGAACTCATCAAGGTTATCATCGTTTAAATCTTTGGTCATATTCACCCAATGGATTCTTTCACCAATCATTCCGGTATAATTTAACGGGTAAGAAAATAGAGGAATCATCAAATATTTTTCAGGATCGTACCAGGAAAAAACACCAGGTTCATAATATATTAATCTGTCCTTTCCCGCGATTTTACAAATATCGACAAAAAGCACATTTTTGGGGAGTTTAGCATCAATTGATTTCGTCCAAAATTCATTTACAAACGAATAAATAGATATAGACGTGTTTCCCAGAGTGTCTCTTGATGTAACTGATATTTCGTTTGTTGAATCACCTATAAGATCTCCGGATAAAATCGTCTGGTGTTTTTCATCTCCCAATTCGATCTCATATTGGTCAAATGCAATGGGGGGAGATTGTGATGCTAATAAAATTGAATTATTACAGATTAAAAATAGAGCTGTAATCGAGATATAAAAATAAATCATATAAATAGTATCTCAACGACTAATTCTGAGATTATAAATGAAAATTGGGGAATATCCTGGTTTCTTTTTACATTTTTAATTTAAAAATATACCTCCTAAAACCGCAAATGGTACGCCTAGAATATAACTTGAATATAAATACCATTTGGGATATTGTCCAACTAATAAATAGAATAATAAATCAATTACAAGACCAATAGTCCCTAATATTACTGTATGTTTGATGACTTCGGATTGAGCAATTTTTGTGGTAAAAAACCCTCCAATAATACTCAAGGTAAATCCTATAACTAATCCACCTGTTAGTGTTGCATTTCCTGTTTTGGTGGTCATTTTAATCTCTTCAAGAGACAAGCCTTGATTTACTAATATGATTCCAAGGATTGCTCCAAAAATTGCACCAATTACAATCCCTCCGCCTACTTTTATCAACAAGCCAATATTAATTGCTTTTTTATTGAGTTAAGTTAGATTAAATATTATTACAAGTTTATGATTTAATCTGTGGAGAGCATTGTTCAATTCATTAAATGTAGTTTGAATAATAATTTAAATATTTAACTTTTCAACCATTCTTTATTAATTACAAAATTTGTGTACCAAATCAAAAATGCAGAGAATAGGATCTGAAGGAGTATCATAATGAGGATAAAGACAAAACTCGTTTCAGTATCTATTCCTATATAGGGTATTGCCTGTACAATTACTGTAATGAGTGAGACTATAAAAAATTTATATGCGATGGACTTTTTCAACAAGAGAAATAAGGAACCGAACATTCCTGTAAAAACAGCCAACCCAAAAAATGCGAATGCCCATGTTGGGCGGCTTTCGATAATTGTCCGCTGTAATTCTGGTAATTGGGAAACTGCTACCGCATCCAATTGAGTAACAAAATTCAATACGCCCAAACCATTCCATATAAAAGCTATGATAGAAATCAACCAGAAACTCCTGTGGATTTTTGTGGTTGTTATTTTTTACATTTATTATTTCCCCCGTAAAATAAATTAATGAAAAAATTTTATTTTATATATTGTTGGCATTATTGAGATTGGAAAACCAATCTATATTTCTTGTTAAATACATTACCAAACTTAAAATAAAAAATAACCCAATGCTCCCAATTAATAATGCATGGTCCTGGAGCTGAACTACAATATATAAATATACATATAGGAGAAGTAGTACTAAAAATATTATTCCTGTTTGTATTCTGTTTTTTAATACGCTGAAAGTATACAAGGATATCAATGAAATCGTTGCGATGCTGGAAATCAAGAAAGCATAATCAAATCGCAAATGTTCAGAAACTGCTAATAGTAATGAATAAAAAACCAGTAATGCAAATCCTATCAGTAAATATTGAATAGGGTGCATTAATTTTTTATTTAATAATTCAATCATAAAAAATGACAGAAATGTGAGACTGATAAACATAAATGCATATTTTGCGGTTCTCGTATTTTGTTGATATTCATCTACAGGAATTAAGAGTTCCACTCCAAATGATGAACTCTTGATATCATATCTACTTCCGGTCCATTGTTGTGGATAATTTCGATTTAAATGTAGAACTTTCCAGGCTGCTGAAAATCCATCTTCATTTATGTTATGATCTGTAGGAATATAATTCCCGATGAAACTTGGAGAGATCCAATTCGAGTTTATCGATATAAATGATTCTTTTCCAACTGGAGTAAAATTGAGTTCACTGCTGCCATTAAGTTCTATTGATGCTGAAAAATCAACCTTAGCTCCAGGATTGATCTTTTCATATAGAGTGCTGATTCCTGAGGGTACAACATCGGTGGTTTCAATTCCAGGGTTGGCAATGTATTTATGTTTATTTATAGTGAATTGTATTAACTCTTGAATACCCTTCATGTCAGATAGTCCCACATTAACAACTGCATTGTTCCACATTATATCAGCATTATTTATTTTCAGATCATTTAATTCTGGAATGGTAAAATTCGCTTCAAATCTTAAATCACAACTATACAGCACCACTTCATAAATTCCTCGGGTTCTCGTTTCTGGCATTATTACTCCTTCAATTTTTATTTCGTCGGGTAAAATGTGTGCATAACTGATTTTGGAGGATTGTCCACCGTTTTCTGTGTTGTAGAATTCATTATAGGGAATGGAGACTATGGGCCCGGTTATGGTTTGAGTTTGTCCCCATTTTTCACTTACTTCACTGACTGCATTATTTCGCCTGTTCTGCCTTTCATGTATTAAGGTTTGTATCATTATTGAGGGAATTAATAGAACCAGCACCAAAAACCCGATTATCATTAATCGTGCGGTAATTGAATATTTTATCCATTTATTAATTTACCATAAATTGGCTGCATCCCCATTGCACCTGCAATAATGCCGTAGTAACAGAAATATTCTGTTGGTAATGATTCATTTTTTAGGCTGGGATATTTGCTTCCCAATCCAGTAGTAATAAACCCGTCTTTGGTCTGTCTATAAATATTGCTCAAATCTGGAAAGGTAATATCAAATAAGTAAAGGTGGTTCCGTAGCGGATTCCGTCCTGTGCAGTTTATATGATCATTCACTCTCAAGATTGTTCCGGAATTAACTGTGTTGCTGTGTGTAAGTCCCCAAACTTCAATCTTAGAATTTTTTTCATTAGAAAATTCTTCTACGACCGACTTAGTGTCCTGTGGGTCTAATATTTTTGTGTACTTTCCGGTATATAAATCGGATCTTTGGAGTAAGGGAGTAATATAGATTTTTTTCAATAAAATACTCTTTCACCAAATAGGGCGGTGCCAATCCTGACATGAGTTGCTCCTTCTTCAATTGCTAATGGATAATCTGCTGTCATTCCCATTGATAAACAATTACAACCAGGAAATACCGCTGCAATGTTTTTTTGAATTTCTTGGGTCTGGGAAAAAATACTTCGCAATTCTGATGTATCCTTGATAAGAGGAGGAATCATCATTATACCTTCTAATTGTATGTTGTGCATTTCATTCAGTTCCTGGGAAACATCCGGACATTCTGTGGGTGAAAAACCGTATTTTGCAGGGTCATTGCCTGTGTTTACTTGCATCATAATCCGTTGAACTTTATTTGATTCCTCGGCGATATTGTTTATTTTGAGAGCAAGTTTGAGTGAGTCAATAGATTGAATAACATCAAATAATTCAACTGCTTTTCGTGCTTTGTTGGATTGCAAGTGACCAATCAGGTGGGTTTCGATAATATTTCTATTGGTTAGGTTTTTGAATTTTGATTCTGCTTCTGCAACACGACTTTCCCCGATTGTGGTTAGTCCAATATCTATTGCGGTTTGTAATACAGGGGTGGGGTGTGTTTTGGTGACAGCAATAATCGTAATATCTGAAAGTTGTCTTCCAGATTTAATGGCAGATCCTTGTATTACATTTCGGACAAGTGTAAGTTTTTCCCGGGTAATCAGCTGGAGTTAATTTCCTGCTTCTACATCACTGGATTCAATATCGATTGCAGGTGGTGGTTCATTTTCTTCCTCTTCTTTTTCCATTACGCGGGTAATAGAAGAAATTGAGGTTCCTTCATCCAGTTTTAAAAGTTTTACTCCCTGGGTGTTTCTGCCAATGGTACGAATTCCGCTTACTGACTGTCTAATTAGAATACCACGGTCGGTAATTATCATTAAATCATCATTATCTACCACTTCCAGCATTGCCACCATTTTACCGGTTTTTTCCGTTGTTTTAAGGGTGATAATACCTTTTCCGCCTCTTTTCTGAACACGGTACTGGATAATGTCTGTCCTCTTTCCCAGCCCTTTTTCTGAAGCAACCAATACTGTTCCTTCTCGTTTTACCACAATCATTCCTATAACAAAATCATCCTCATTGCTGAGTTGAATTCCTTTAACTCCCATTGTTTTTCTACCGGTAGGCCTAACATCTGATTCATTAAATCTAATAGATTTTCCAAAATGAGTCCCAAGCAGAATATCATTTTCACCATTTGTTATTTTTGCTTCAATCAACTCGTCGTCGTCTCGAATCTCAATTGCATATATGCCGCCTTTCCTTGGTTTGGAATATAGATTCAACTTGGATTTTTTAATGATCCCTTTTTTTGTAGCCATTACGATACAATCCTGCTCATTAAATTCTTTTACAGAAACAAAGGTTTTTACCTTTTCTCCCGGTTCACATTTGATCAGGTTTACAATAGCCCTCCCCTGGGATGTCCTGCCTGCAACAGGAATCTCATGGACTTTTAACCAATAACATTTTCCGCGATCTGTAAAAAACAAAATGTAGTTGTGGGTAGAAGCTATAAATAAATGTTCTACAAAATCTTCTTCTTTTGCCTGTGCTCCTTTAATTCCTCTTCCACCTCGTCTTTGTCTTCTCCAGGACGATGGCAGCTGTCTTTTAATAAATCCATTATGTGTAATGGTCAACACCATGTCCTCTTCTGCAATAATATCTTCTACTGTCAGGTCACCAGACCCTTCAATTATCTCGGTTGCCCTTTCGTCGCCGTACCTGTCAGATATCTCTAAAAACTCTTCTTTAATTATCTGGCTTTGAAGATTATAGTTTTCAAGAATGGTTTTTAGTTTTTCAATAAGTTGTAATGTTTCTTTGTATTCTGCAACTATTTTGTCAATCTCTAATGAGGTTAGCTTCTGCAGACGCATTTCTAAAATGGCTTTCGCTTGTCTCTCTGATAATTTGAATCTTTCTCTGAGTGCGCTGTTGGCGGATTTGACATCTGAAGAGTGTTTGATAAGCGCAATTACTTCATCAATATTGTCCAGTGCAATTTTCAACCCTTCTAATATATGGGCGCGCTCTTCTGCTTCTGCAAGTTCATACTTGGTTCTCCTGATAATAACCGTTCTGCGGAAATTTAAGAAATGCTGAAGCATTATTTTTAAATCCATTACTTTTGGTACACCATCAACAAGTGCGAGCATTATGACACCATACGTATCCTGTAACTGTGTTTGTTTGAATAAATTATTCAATACTACGTTGGCAATTGCATCTCGTTTGCATTCTATTACAATTCGGATGCCATCCTTGTCTGATTCATCCCTAAGGTCAGAAATACCTTCAAGTTTTTTGTCTCGAACCAATCCTGCAATTTTTTCTAATAAATTGGATTTATTTACTTGATAGGGGATTTCATTTATTATGATTTGTTCTCTGTTATTTCGGATTTCCTCAATTGATGCACGCGCACGCATAACTACACGACCCCTTCCTGTTAGATATGCCTGTTTTATTCCATCGTCTCCAATAATAAGACCGCCGGTGGGAAAGTCTGGTCCTTTGATATGATTATTATTTATTTCTTCAATTGTTATTTCCGGATTCTCCAATAAGGCGAGTAGTGCAGAAATAATTTCTTTTAAATTGTGTGGCGGTATTTTTGTCGCCATGCCCACTGCAATACCGTCAGCACCATTCATTAATAAGTTTGGTATAACGGTTGGTAACACTGTGGGCTCCTGAAGTGTATCATCAAAATTGGATTCCCATTCAACGGTTTCTTTTTCCAGGTCTCGCAACATTTCAGATGACACGCGTTCCATTCTTGATTCGGTATATCGCATCGCTGCTGCGCTGTCTCCATCTATGGATCCAAAGTTTCCCTGACCATCTATTAAAGGATATCTTAGCGACCATGGTTGTGCCATTCTAACCAGAGCATCATATACTGAACTGTCTCCGTGGGGGTGATATTTACCAAGCACTTCACCAACAATTCTCGCACATTTTTTATACGGTCGGTTCCAGTTCGCCGCTAACTCAGAAGAACCATACAGCACTCTTCTGTGTACTGGTTTTAATCCATCCCTTACATCGGGTAATGCCCTGCTTACAATTACAGACATAGAATAGTTTAAATAGGATTCGCGCATTTCATCCACTATGTCACGGGATGCAATGTTGCCGGTTCTTCCTACTATGCTGGGTATGTTTGTTTCTTTACTCATTAAATATCCAAATTAGTTACAAATTTTGCATTTTTCTCAATAAATTCACGCCTTGGCTCCACCTCTTCTCCCATTAGAGTAGTAAATGTCTTATCCGCCTCCATTGCACTTTCTACATCTACAAGAAGTAGGGTTCTCTTTTCTGGGTCCATTGTTGTTTCCCAAAGCTGTTCCGGGTTCATTTCACCCAATCCTTTGTATCTTTGCAGGGTGACTTTTGTCTGGCTGTTTTCTTTTTTAAATCTGTTAATCAAGATGTTTTTTTCCTGTTCATCATAGGCATAATTAAACTTTTTGCCTTGGGTGATTTTATATAATGGTGGTTGGGCAATGTATACATGGTTGTTATAAAATAAATCAGGCATATTCCGATATAAAAATGTAAGAAGCAATGTTCTTATGTGGCTGCCATCCACATCTGCGTCCGTCATAATTATTAACTTGTGATACCTGAGTTTTTCTATATTAAAATTTCCAATGGATTCTTCATTGTCGTTGTCAGAAAAACCTGCACCAAGTGCGGTAATAATAGTTTGTATTTCATTGTTTGATAATAGTTTGTCAATTCGTGCTTTTTCTGCGTTTATTACTTTTCCTCGAAGGGGTAATATTGCCTGGAATCGCCTGTTTCTTCCCTGTTTTGCGGATCCCCCCGCTGAATCTCCCTCAACAAGATATAATTCACATAACTCTGGTGCTTTTTCAGAACAATCTGCGAGCTTTCCGGGTAGATTGGAAAACTCTAATACTGATTTTCTTCTCACTAATTCTCTGGCTTTTCTTGCGGCTTCCCTTGCTTTTGCTGATTGCTCTGCTTTTTGTATTATTTTTTTTGCAACAGAGGGGTTTTGTTCAAAGTAGTCTGTTAATCCCTCCATGATAATTGAATCACAAATTCCTTTAACCTCACCGTTGCCCAGTTTTGTTTTTGTCTGCCCCTCAAATTGTGGTTCAGGAACTTTTATAGACAAAACACCTGTCATTCCTTCCCGGACATCGTCTCCGGATAGTGACATCTGTTTACCTTTAACCGGTTTTAATAAATTATTTTTCTGCGCACATTTGTTTAGCGATCGGGTTAGCGCTGCTCTGAAACCTGCTAAATGTGTTCCGCCCTCTATTGTATTAATATTGTTCACAAATGTTAATAAATTCTCTGTATAAGAGTGGTTGTGGCGGAGTGCAAGCTGAACCTGAACATTATCTTTTTCTCCTGAAAGGGAAATCGGTTTTTCAAACAACGGTTTGTGTCCTGTATCAAGGTGTTTAACAAATTCGCTCAATCCACCTTTGTAGTGATGGGTTGTCTCCTTCTTTTCTTCTGATGTTGTGTCTCTAAGAACTATTTTTAATCCTTCATTTAGATATGCGAGTTCTCTTAGCTTTTCATCAATCAGTTCAAATTCAAACTTTGTATTTTTGAAAATATCGTAATTTGGAAAAAAGGTGACTTTTGTGCCTGTTTTATTAGACTTACCGGTGGGTTTTACCTTTTCGTTGGGTGTTCCATGGCTGAAAGATTGCTCATATCTATTTCCAGCTCTTTCTACTTCTACAACACATTTTGTAGAAAGCGCATTTACTACAGAAACACCAACACCATGAAGACCTCCTGATACTTTATACGTGTTTTTATCAAACTTGCCTCCAGCGTGAAGCACTGTCATTACAAGCTCCAACGCTGAAATCCCTTCATCTTTGTGTTTATCTACCGGTATCCCGCGTCCATTGTCTTTTACAGAAATACCGCCGTCGGGTATTAATTCAACTGTAATTTGCGTGCAATGTCCGGCAAGCGTTTCATCAATGGAATTATCTACTACTTCCCAGATTAGGTGGTGTAAACCCTTTTTGGTAACATCTCCTATATACATTGCTGGGCGTTTTTTTACAGCATCCAGTCCCTTCAATACGGTTATTTTATCTGCGGTGTAATCGTGTTGTGTTGTTGTGGTTGTCATGTTACCTGTATTTTTCTGATTTTATTTTTATTTAACAATTTATTTATTTTCCTGACAAATTGCATTTTTTTTAAAGTGATTTCATTTCTGTATGATGGGCTATTTGTTTTAATAAAAAGTGTTCCATTCTCAATTTTAAATATGCTTGAGTTTTCAAATATTTTTTGGCTCGTTACCTCTTTCCACGCTGATATAAGATCACGGTAAAAAAGCGGGTCCTCTTGTTCATGGATGATAAAAAACTCCCGTATGGAATTTTTTATTTCTCTCGCCAAGGTGTTAATCTCCAATGCGGATTGGCATTAAAAGTGAAATCATATCTATTTTCTTTTCATCTCCTACATTTTTAAATATAGAAGCACTGATAGGTGATTTCATTGATAGTTCAACCTCTCCTTCTTCTATATGGCTTAATGTTTCTTTTAGAAATTCGGCATTAAATCCAATTGTAAATTCTTCTCCTGAGTAGCTGCAATTAACAGTTTCTGTTCCCGTTGACACATTTTCTGGATCTTGTGTGAAGACTGTTGCAAGATTATTGTTAAATTGTAATGAAATCTGATTTGTTGACCTGTTTGAAAAAATAGATACTCGTCTAACCGCTGCCAGTAGAGATGATTTCTCAATTGTAACATTTTTATCGTTTTCTGTGGGAATAACGCTCTCGTAGTCTGGGTATTTTTGATTAATTATTCTTGTGGATAAATCTATCTGCTCTGTTGATACCATAACATGATTTTTTCCAATCATTATGTTAATTAAATCTGTATCAAGGTGGTTTCTTAAGACAGACAAAAATTTTGTTGGTATAATTACATTTCCATCGATTGTATTGCCCGGTTTTTTATAAGAAACCTTAACAAGCTTTGCGCCGTCCGTTGAAACAACCCTTAATGTGTCTTTTTCTGTATGGAAGAGAACTCCCTGTAATGCTGGTTTTATTTCATCTTTACTTACAGCATATATTGTGTTTGTAATTATTTTATCTAAAATATCAGAATCTATGGTCAGTTTTTCAGAATCACCTATATCTGACCATGAAGGAAATTCTTCCGGGACATTACCCATAAGCGTATATTTACCAAATTCGTTTGTCAATTCAATTTGGTTGTTTTCAGTTAATTTTATATTGATATCACCTTCCGGGATTTCATTCGTAATATCGGTTAGTTTTTTAAGCGGAATTGCAAGAACACCATCTTTGGTTATATTTGCAGGCACTTTTATTTTCATTGAAATTTCTAAATCTGTGCCTCTAAGTTCTACAAAATTATTTCCAGTCTGCAGTAATATTGAATTTAAGATTGGAAGCGTTGTCCTGGTGGGAGATATTTTTGTTAATTTTTGAAGTGCATTTTGTAAGTCAGATTTATCGATTGTAATTTTCATTTAAAACTCCTACTAATATTATTTAAAATTTATTTTGTACAAATTATTTGTTTTATTATTTATGTTTATCTAGTTGATAATTTAAAAAGGAGAAACAATAAGCTGGATTATATGACATTTATAGTTAACACTACACAAAATCACATGTTAATAATATTGTTAATAAGTAGTTGTTTACGTTAATAAAAATCAAAGATTAGAATTAATAATAATATTTTATATAAATTTCTTTTTTAGCAACATCCAGCCAACGGTTCATTGTTAAAAATAATTTATCTTGAAGAGCCATATCGCTAATAATTTTCCAGGAATTGTCCAAATCAGGTTTAATAGATTCTAATTTATTGTAAACCATTATAAAAGCAAAACCTTCTTCAGTTTCAAACGGAGATGATATTTCTCCAATATCTAATTCATTAATTATCGTTAAAAATTTCTCAGGGATGTTTGAATTAAATGTCCAATCATAAACTGAAGATATGTTATTATCTACAGCACGTAAATTAAGAGCAACAGAGTCAAAAATTTGAGGATTTGTTTCTATTAATGAATAAATAAATTTTAAAGAATCTAAAGCCATTTTTCTATCAGATTCTGAAGCATCAAGTATTCTTAAAATATGTTTTGTGTGAATTTTTTCACCTTGTCGATCTAATAACTTAATTAAATGATAACCAAACTCAGTTTTAATGGGCAAACTGATTTCACCGGGCACAAGAGAAAATCCTACCATTTCATATTCCGGCACAAGGGTCCCGCGCTGCACATATCCGAGATCACCGCCCAACGCTGCGGTGCCAGGATCTTGTGAGTATTTTTTTGCAAAATCTGAGAAGTCTCCACCATTTAATATAGAATCTCTAACTGTTCTCAAAAATTCAACTGTTTCAGCTTCTGCTGCCGGACCGGGAACGCCGGGTATTTCAATAATGCTATACTTTGTCCTGGCAGGCATTATGCCTAAACTATCTTTGTTTAGTTCAAAAAAAGCAACAACCTCTTTCCTTGAGACAGAAACAGCGGACAACAATTTTTGTTGATATCTTTCAGAAATCATTAACCTGTAAACATCACCCCAGGACTCTTTTTTAAAAGAGCTAATCGATTGACCCAGTAAACGCTCAAGAGCTTCCAATGAACCATGCTGGTCAATTAGTGTTTGAACATGGTTTTCTATATATAAATCAATATCATCATTTGACACAACAATTTCTGTATCAAGCTGTGCGTGTTCAAAAAGAACTTTTTGGCTGATAATGCTTTCAAGGCTTTTTTCAAAGTAATAATCTAACTCTTGTTCCGAAGAAAAACCAGTCCTGCCAGATTGTATCAATTGCATTTGTGCACCCTGAAGCACCTCACTTTGCGTAATAGGACTGTTTCCAACAACAGCGACAAGCCCATCTGCTAAGTTTTCAGCAAAAACAGCTGAAACCACAATAAAAACAAAATTAAATATTCTCATTAATTTTCAGAAGATAAAAATTCAGGGTTAATCCACACATTGTATTTTTCAAATAAATCAGCAAAAAGAGACTCTTTAGCGGATGACTGTAAGTCCTTTTTAAGCTTTGATTCAATTTTACTATACACACGCTCAAATGGCATATATTGTTTTTCTATCCGCCTTTCTAAAAATATAATTGACCAAGTACCATCCAGGTTTTCTATTGGTTTGGAAAACTCACCGGGTTCCAGCTTAAAAGCTTCCTCTCCCATGGGTCCATATCGTCTAGCAGTGAAAGGAGCAATTAAACCCCCTTTATTTGGATGTGTAAGGCTGAACTGTTCTGTTATACCGATAAAATCAAAACCCTCATTTAAGAGTTGATATAAACTGTCAGACAACAGGCTTGAAACAACCTTCAACTCTCTAACCTCAACTAAATCATATTCTGTATATTTTTCATCTTTATTTGTTTCATAATATGATCTGACAGCATCCTTAGACGGAGCTTCTACATTGTTAACAACATATTTCAAGTATGAGTCATAAACCAGGTTTTTCGTCATCTCTGTTATCCTGGGTGTCACAACATTTCCATAACCAGCAATCATCTTATCAGATTTATCCAAAGCAATGTTTTGTAAAATAACGGTCCTAATAGCAGATTTTATGTTTTCAATACTTTTAAATTCAGGCAGGCGTGAAGCCGGGAAGCCAGAAAGATGTTCAGAAAACCACTTCAACCCAAACCCGTTTCCATTTACAACACAAACAACACCAATGTTGGTTAATTTATTTAAAACAGAAATTAAATTACCTTTACCACTCGCCACAATTTTATTTTTTTTATTTTCTTCTTTAACACCATCTAAAATGGCAAGTATTGCCTGAAAATTAAAAACAACATTATTCCCTTCAATAATTGAATTGTCATAAGCTTCTGCTGCCACCCTTTTTTCATCTACCGGGATTAAATTCATAGCAGTTTCAATACATTTGGCATCGTAACTTGTTGAGTCCATATATATAAACTGTGAATCCCGCTCATCTTCCAAAAGAATGATATGAAAGCCGAAATCCGTAAGAACCGGACGAGAAAAACCCCCAACCTGAAGTGAAAAAGCAGCATTTTGAAAGTTAGGCACCGTTTGCCCCCAACTTAGCCAGCCCAAATCACCTTTGTTTTGCTGGACACTTGGATCATCAGAATACTCCAAAGCAAGATCTTTAAAATCAACACCATCGATTAATTGTGACCAGATGTCTAATGCAAGGTTTTTGGCGCCCTCTTTTGACCGGGCAATCCTTTTGGGTAAACGACAACCATTATAACCGAGAAGTAAATGTTTTACCCTTACATTGCGTTTTAAATTTGTATGTGTAAGATCTATATAATCTTCATCAACCAAAGGCAAGGCAACAAAATATTCATACGAAGACCTTACTAAAACCTGGTTTTTCCTGGTTCTAAGCTTAACTGCGAGGTAGGGTTGTTCTAAATAGCCGTTACTTGAAGCCTCTTTAAAAACAGCAAGGCGATTAATAAAATCATGCAGCACATCACCCTTTTGTCTTTCGGCAATGTTTTCCCACTCGTCTTTAGGGATAAAATTGTAAAAATAGTTTTCTGTATAATGCTCACCATCTATTTTAAATACGACCTCTGAGCCATAACAAATTAAAACAGAAAAAAATGAAATTATTAAAGTCTTCATAAACAATCCAAATTAACTAAAAAATTTAATCCTGTAATATATTCAAATAACCCCTTACAAATTCAAAAGTATCATAGTTATTTACAGGTGATACTGAAAGAACTAAACAATCACCTTGATTTGCGTTAAATCGAAATTCAACATTTTTATATTCACAATATTCTGTAGTTTTACTAATAATTCGATTTATTTCTACTACTTTGTTTGAAAAACTGAATTCTATTATTCCCTCCCTTTTAAACACACTCCCTGCTCCTACACGTGATGCTGCTATGCGTAATTCTTGTGTTTTAAAAAGTGACTCTATTGTCGAACCATAATTACCAAACTGGTTAACCATCCTATATTTTATACTATTTAATTCACCTAACTCGCGGGACTGGAAGATGTTTTTATAAAAATTAAACCTTACAGACTGACTACTAATATAATCTTCAGGAATAGAATTATCAACAAAGATATCAACAGTTACATCATCTAAAGAATTCAAATTATTGTCAGAGGAATTTATTGTGTTATTATATACTTCACCTATAAG
Source organism: uncultured bacterium (assembly GCA_964345035.1). Classification (GTDB taxonomy): domain Bacteria; phylum Fidelibacterota; class Marinisomatia; order SCGC-AAA003-L08; genus CAYFPO01. The sequence continues at coordinate 257,353 of CAYFPO010000001.1, read as the reverse complement.
GGATGAATATAATTCTTTACCAATATAATTAAAAATCCCACTTTGTTTGTATCCGAAAAGGGAACCGGCACCCCTAATTTTTAAATCTTCAGCAGCAACATGGTAACCAGAACCAAGCGCAGTATTGTTTGCAACGGTTTCCAGCCTCCTTCTTGCCAGCAATCCAAGCGTATAACCCTTTGGAATTAACAAATATGCAAAAGCCTGAACATCAGACCTGCCAACGCGACCGCGAAGCTGATAGAGTTGTGCAAGACCAAACCTGTGTGAATTTTCAATTATAATTGTGTTTACACCCGAAATATCAATACCCGCCTCGATTATCGAAGAACAAACCAAAACATCAACCTTTTTTGATATGAATCTAACTAATCGATTTTCAATTTTTGATGACGACTCTTGACCATGTATAAATTCTATATTTGCCTCAGGAATTATTTTTGAGAGACGTTCTGTGTATGAATCTATGTTATTAACATTATTATAAACAACAAAAACCTGCCCACCACGATGCAGCTCAAAACGAATACAACGCTGAATTAAACGGCTATCAGTATAATTAACCGAAGTTATAATCGGACGCCGATCCTTTGGCGGAGTAAAAATTGTTGAAATATTTCTAATACCCGATACAGTTAATTGTAGTGTTCTTGGAATTGGTGTAGCGGTCAACGATAAAACATCAATGCCTTTAGAAATCGATTTTATTCTTTCTTTTTGTTTCACCCCAAAACGATGTTCTTCATCAATAATAACAAGGCCGACATCTTTGTATGATATATCATCAGATAACAATGAGTGTGTACCGATTATAATATCAATATCACCATTAGACAAGGCAGTTTTTATATAATCTCCATTAGAGGTTAGCCTTGATAGTAAACCAATATTTTGAGGGAACCCGGAAAACCTCGTTTTGAAAGAATTAAATAATTGAAGAGACAAAATAGTAGTGGGTGCTAACAACACTACCTGTTTGCCCGACATAGAAACAACAAAAGCAGCCCTCTCGGCAAGCTCCGTTTTACCAAAACCAACATCACCACAAATCACCCTGTCCATTGGTTTATTTGATGTCAAATCAATTAAAATATCCTCCCAGGATTCCGCCTGGTCAACAGTATCAGTAAATTTAAATTGTTTAATAAATTCATCCAGGATTTTTAAATCAACCGAAAAAGGCTGTCTCCTAAACATCTTCCTTTCAGACATAGATAATAATATCGAATCAACAATTAGACTAATTTCTTTCTTTATTGAAGAAATCCTTCGTTTCCATCCAACAAGATTTGACAAGGAACCCAGCTTAATCTTTTCTTCATAACCCGGTGCATAATAACTAACAAGATCCATATTTTCAGTTGAAACAGAAACATATTCACCGCCATCATACTGTAAAACAAGAGACTCACAACTTTGATTTTTAATTTTTGAAACACGAAGACCCTCAAACCTTCCTATCCCGTAATTTCTGTGTACAACATAATCTCCGACATTTATTGGAGATTCTTTTATAGTCAATGAATTAGAAAAATTACGATCTTGATTATCGAAATTTGAATTTGACTTGAATGTTACAGGAGCAAACAAAGAACCATTTGTTTGAATGCAGACATTGTATAATTTTGTCGTCGCAACAACAGAGTTATCACGTTTATTATATTTACAGAAATTGTAATAATTTAAATAGCTGAATGGCAAATTAATCTTAATATTAGGCGCACCGTTACCAAAAGAGAAAATGCCTCCTTCACAAAACACCTCAATGTATTTATTTTTAATTAAAGTTTTAAATAAGATATTTTCACCATCATTTTCTACAAGAGGAAACAGGGTGACAGCCTTAACGTGGTGCATCGTTAATTGTGTATCCGGATTAAATCGATGTATAGAGACTGGAGATTCAAAAAAATTAAACCGAACAGGTTTTAATGAGGAAATTGAAAAGACATCTACAATGTTACCGCGTACTGAATAATTTCCTTGATCAACAACAATATCCACAGGTAAATAACCACTCTTCTTTAACCAGTCAATTAAATCCTCATACTGTATGGATTGGTTAATAGTATAACTGGAATTATTAGGCTTAAAAAAAAACACACCTTTAGTCCTAATATCATTGTATGTAATTATATAATTAAAGGGATTAATTGTATTGGACAAGGATGATATTGCAGAAGTATGTAGTTTTTCTTGATCCGACCTGAAACCAGGTGGAGATGGATATTCATCACTTTTCGGGATATACAACCCGCCCTCATCTATAAATAGTTCAATATGCTGCAAGGCAGCAAACAGATCTGACTCAGAAAAATAATAAATAAAGTTTTTATTTGAACAATCAGAAAGAATTGGTATCAGAGACGAATGAAACCCATGGACACAAACGCCAGAACGCTCGGGGTCAATTTTTTCAATAGCATCTAATACAGGATTCAGGCAATCAGAGATTTGTTCGATAAACGGTTTCACGTGAAACCTAAAGAGACTTTTTTAAATGTATACCGAGTATAAAAACATCAGATTGACGCACACCCGCGATTCGTGATGCCTGCCCCAATGTTTCGGGCCTCACCAACTTTAGTTTTTCAATTGATTCTGAAGATAGTCCGGGAATATTACTATATACCCAACCTTTTGGTATTTTGAAGTTTTCTGATTTTGATAGAAACTTTACACGCTCAGTTTCACGTGAAACATATCCTTCGTATTTTATATCTGTCTCTGCGGTAAACAATGCTTCTTTTGAATATTTTCGTAACTTTGATAGATGACCAGTAAAAGTATCTATTGATATTCCCGGCCGTTTTAAGAGATTCACGGCACTATGATTTTTATTATTGTTTAAAGAAATCTTAGAAGAATTTAACACAGATTTTACGGAATTAATAGATTCCCGGAAGGACAGAAATTTCCGGTATTGTTTTTCTGATACAAGACCAACCCCATGTCCAATTTCTGTCAATCTTAATGGCGCTGTATCCGTTCTAAGTGAAAGTCGATATTCAGCGGAGCTCGTAAACATTCGGTATGGTTCGTCAATTGATTTTGTTATTAAATCATCTATTAATACACCAATATATCCTTGATGACGTTTTATGATCATAGGTTCTTTACCTAATGTTAATTGTGCAGCATTTATACCTGCAACCAAACCCTGCGCAGCAGCCTCTTCATACCCAGAGGTGCCATTTACCTGACCGGCAAAAAATAAACCCGGTAAGTTTTTTGATTCAAGTGAAGCTTTAATTTGTCTTGTGGGAAAAAAATCATATTCTACAGCATAACCAGGGCGGATCATTCTACACTCTTCAAGCCCAGCAACAGATCTTAGGGCATTTAGTTGTACGTTTTTCGGCATGCTGGTTGAAAACCCGTTAACATAAATCTGGTTTGAGTTTTTCCACTCAGGCTCAAGGAACAATTGATGCCTTTCCCTGTCTGAAAAGCGTACAATTTTATCTTCAATGCTTGGACAATATCTAGGACCAATGCCTTTTATTTTTCCGGTAAATAATGGAGAAAGTGTAATTGAGTTTTCTATTATTGAGTGACAGTCATTATTGGTATACGCAACGTAGGATGGAGTATCTAATGGTTGAAATGGACGCTTCGTATTCCAGGAAAATGGTATGGGGTTTTTTTCACCCATGGAAGGCTCTAAATAATCAAATGTAATTGACTGTTTTTCTATGCGAGGTGGAGTTCCTGTTTTTAACCTACCTGTAACTATTCCTTTTTCAACCAGGGCACTTGTTAATTCTTTAGACGGCTTTTCGCCAATTCTACCCGCAGGATAGGAAACATTACCAATATGAATCAAACCGTTAAGAAAGGTTCCAGTTGTAATGATTACAGCCCCTGCTGCGTATGCATTATCATTCCTTGTTATAACACCCACTACTTGGTTTTTTTTTACAATTATATCAACAACTTCTTCTGTAACGATTGATATATTTTGGTTTTCTTTGATATATTGAAACGCAGTTTCTGTGTATAATTTTTTATCTACCTGAGCCCTTGGACCCCAAACCGAACGACCCTTTGATTTATTTAAAGTTTTAAATTGGATGCAGGCTATATCAGCGATTTCACCCATCACACCACCAAGTGCATCGATTTCCTTTACCAAATGACCCTTAGCTAAGCCGCCAATTGAAGGATTGCAAGACATTCTACCGATTGCGTTTGGATCCAAAACAAACATTAATACTTTTTGTCCCAATCGAGCCGCGGACATAGAAGCTTCTATTCCAGCATGTCCGCCACCAACAACTATTACTGTGTGTTTATTTTTCATTTACCAATACAGAAATTTTTAAAGATATTTTCCATAACCTCATCATTTGGGATAACACCAATAATATTTTCCAGATTGGTAATAATACCCCTTAATTCTGAAATAATTAAATCAACTTCCATATCATTCTCAAGTTTTCTAATACATTCTTCGGTTAAAGTTACAGACCGTTCTATCAGTGACTTCTGCCTGGAAGATGCAATAATTGGAAGACCATTATTATTGGTGTTAGAATAATTTCCCAAAAAGGATGTAATTTTTTCAATTAGTTCTAATATTCCTTTACCATTTTTTACTGATATACCAAAGGTTTCATTCTGATTAGTCTTGTCCTTGTCTGTTTTAGATTTGATAAATATAATTTTATCGGATAATTCTTTTAATTTTAGCGATTGAAACTCTTTGACTGGATTGATATCATCAATAAATAGCACCAAATCTGCATTGCCTAATTCATTAATTGTTCTCTCAATGCCAAGAGATTCTAAATAATCCTCACTTTCCCAACATCCAGCAGTATCAACAAGGCATATTGGATACCCGTCTATTTCAGTCCAAGCTTCAATAGTGTCTCGCGTTGTACCAGGCAATTCAGATACTATAGAACGATCATTTCCTAGAAGATGATTGAATAAACTGGATTTACCAACATTTGGTCTACCCAATAACACTACTCTTAGTCCGGATGATATAATTTTTCCAAATTGAGCAGTATTAAGTAATTCAATAAATGATTTTTTTAAAATTGATAAATCATCTAATATTGATTTCTTTGATATAAATGAAATTTCTTCTTCACTAAAATCCAATTCTTTTTCAAGGACGGACAACAAATCTAATAATCTGGTCCTTAGATTTATTATTGTTTTCGAAAAATAACCAGTTAAGTTATTTAATGATACATCTGCAGAATGGCTGGCTTTAGAAGATATCAAGGATGCAACCGATTCAGCCTGCACAAGGTCAATTTTATTATTTAAAAATGCACGGTAAGAGAATTCACCAGGACCAGCGACCCGGACATCTGCAGAGTACAAAGATTCAAGAATTGTTTGTGGCACATAATCGCCCCCATGACATGAGATTTCCAATACATCCTCGCCAGTAAAACTATGTGGTGCCTTAAAATAAGTCAATATACATTTATCAAGCAGCCGGGCAGTACCAGGATAAAATAAACTAACATAAGTTGCCATTCTGTGGGATAATTCAATTCCATTTGTTAAAGCTTGTATTAGAGGAGTTAAATCAGATCCTGAAATTCTTATAACAGCAATTGCCCCAACTCCTTTTGCAGTAGCCAATGCTGCTATTGGATAGTTCGTATTAATGTTATAATCCATTTTGAGGGATTATGCAGATTTTTTAGCAGTTACATTTTTGCGGATAGATCTCTGTTGAATGATATTTAAAACATTTGATACGGAATAATATAAATTTAGACCGGATGGGAATTGATTAAATAAAAGAAAGAAAAATGCTGACATAAAATACATTGGCACCTTTTGGGATTTATCCATTGTAGCCATGCTGGTTCTCTGTTGAAAAAACATTGTAACTCCCATAAAAACAGGAAGAACGCAGACACTATCACCATATAGCGGTATTGAAAAAGGAAGTTGAAAAATTGCGTCAGGTTGAGAAAGATCCTTAATCCACCAGAAAAATTCCGCACCTCTGAATTCAATTGTTGTCCTAAATACAGTAAATAATGCGAAAAGAAGAGGCATTTGAATAAGAATTGGTAAACAACCGCCAAGTGGATTTACTTCGTGTTTTTTATAAAGTGCGATTGTTTCCTGGTTCCTTTTTTGTGGATCATTTTTATATTTTTCCTGAACCTTCTTTATAATAGGTTGTATTTTCTGCATTTTTTGGGAGGACATAGCGCTTTTTTTGGTCAGTGGGCCGGTTATTATACGAATCAACAAAGCGAAAACGATTAAAACCAACCCATAATTATTTAAAAACCGATGTAAAAACTCAAGAAGTTTCAATACCAGTTTGCTAAAGGGACGGATAAATTGCCAACCCAGACTTAAAGCATTTTCCAGTCCAATACCGTATTGAGAGAGTATATTATAATCCAAGGGACCCAAGTATAAACCAAAGTTTAGATTAACTGAGTTTGCTGAAGGAAAACCCACACTCATACTGTATTTCGGTGTAATTTCTCTATCATTAAATAAGATATTTTTATAGGAATATGAACCGTAGGTTCCAGTTGATTCCGGGATAATTGCTGCAATAAAGTATTTTGACTTTAGTGCAATCCAATTTGTATTACCTCTGAGCACAGTCTCAGGAATTTCAGTATTATCCGTATGATGGAAATTTTCAATTTCCCCTGCTTGGTTTATAACAACACCCGCATTTTGTATATCATCCATTTCTATTAATTCAGTAGGCAGTAGCCCCTCATCCCAGCTTAATTGTAACACATCTGAATAATTAAAATCATCTGCGATAAATTCTATATATTGATTGGTAAGATATGAATTTCCGGCAAATTCGACTGATTTAGTGATAGTAAAACCATCGGTGTGATTATATGTAAAATCAAGAGTATAAACATCATCAGGAGCAATGAATATGGTGTCCCCATCTATAAATGCAGATGTGAAATAATCATTAAATATATAAGAATTAATTTGCGTATTTTTCTTCATGGTTAAACAAGGGGAACAAGCGTTTGACGTATTTGGTATGAGGGAAACATAAGAATAAGGATCATACTTGTCCTCAACATTAAATCCCCCCAAATATTTTTTTAGTCTAAATTCTTTAAATGATCCACCGGATTGGTTGGAAATAGCAGCAATATATAAATCCGTTTCTATATATATAATCTTTTCCCGTGAAATGTTAATGGGATTATTTAATGTAGTTTGAGCATAATCATCCGGGGTTATTTTAGTTTCTGAGGAGTTATTTGGTAATGTGTTTGTGGGTTTTTCTGTACCAACAGGTTCAAATAATGACATATAATATGGAGTCAAAATAATTATTATACCAATGAGTAAAACTGCCAGAATATTTCGTTTTGTATCCATTTATTCTACGGGATCATATCCAAATTTTCTGGAAAGTGGATGGCACCTAAAAATACGTTTTATTCCATTATATGAACCTCTAAATGATCCATGCTTGTTTATTGAATCAACCATATAATTGGTACAAGTTGGTTGAAATCTGCATGATGGCGGAAATAATTGACCTATTGAATATTTATATATATAAACTAATAAAATTAAAAATTTATTCATTATTGGTAGATTTAATAAAACTACTAATGGAATTCACAATACTGTGAAAATTTCTAATATTCCGTTTCGGTTTGATTACAATTTGGTTAAAAGACAAATTTCCCAGATTTTCCATAAAAAGGGATCTACAGCGTCTCTTAAATTGGTTTCTTTTAATTGCATTTCCAAATTGTTTAGAAACCATAAATCCGATTTTTTGTTGATTGTTATTTGCATAATAGAATTTAATGTCTTGATGGGTGGAAGATTTGGCATGTTTTAGAAAGAGTGAGAATTGTGAAGAAGAAAATGAAAAATGCAAATATTATGCAGAAAGAATTTTTCTTCCCTTTTTTCTTCTCCTAGCCAACATGGCTCTGCCAGAGCGGGATTTCATTCTTTTAAAAAATCCATGCTTGTTTTTTCTTTTTCTGTTGCTGACTGTGATTGAAATTTTCATTTGTCTTATCCGTATTAAATTTTATATTAGTATAGCCCAATAATTTACTAAAATAATTATACTCAAAAAAATATTAAACTGGCCAGGAAGTAGTCACTGTTGTATTTATTCCACCCCTTGTATGGAATTGGGCTGTAACTGTTATTTTTCTTGGTGAACATGCATTTTTAAAATCTTCTAAAATTTTATTGGCAGCATGTTCATGGAATATTCCCACATCACGATATTTAAGAATATACATTTTAAGTGATTTCAACTCAACTAAGAATTTATCAGGAACATAATTAATTGTTATAGTAGCAAAATCAGGTAATTTTGTGCGAGGGCAAACACAAGTAAATTCAGGTATAGAAATATTTACATCATAATCTTTATTATGATATAGATTTTCTGCAGTTTCCAGACAATTATTATTTTTGTTAACAGCCATAATTACTTAAGGAGAAAAAAAAGGGCGCCCGAAGACGCCCAATTTAGATCTTAGGTATTTTAATGTTTACCGACCTTCCCTGGGTCTGCGAACCTTTCTGCGTCTTTTATGTGAACGCTTTTTTATTGTATCATTTTCCTGGGTTGAAAAATACCTTTCTTCAAATACAGCACGTTTATTTTCACCAACAACAGGTGATAATAAAACAGCACTTTTCCCAGTAATAATACGACTGGTTTTTGCCGACCGTGTCCCACAAAAAACAATAGAACCTGTCAGTATAAACATTACAGTTATTTTTGTTATTCCTTTTATCATTTTACGATCCTCAGCTAAATATTAGCCATTTTCTTGTATAAATGTAGCGAGGTAATATACAAAAATAAACTAATATCATGTTACAAATTGTAACACAATTTTTAAATACCCTTTTTTCTAGAAGGGAAGCTCCTCTTCTCCTTCGATTGCAGGTTCTTTAACAGAATCATTAGAATTGTCCGATTTTTTTTCATTTTTCCATTCTAACGGCGTAACGCTTTGGCATTTTATTTCTGTTTTTTTACGATTATTACCATCTTTGTCGGTCCAGGCATTTGTATGTAATCTACCTTCTACACAAACTAATTGACCTTTTTGAAGATATTGAGTTGCAAAATCAGCGTTTTTGCCTAATGCTTCAATATCATGCCATTCGGTATGTTCCTGTCGATTATTGTCAGAATCCATCCAGGATTCATTTGTGGCGACTGAGAAACGTGCTGTAGACGTTCCAGAAGGAGTATACCGACCCTCAGGTTTATTCCCTATACGACCAACAACGATAACTTTGTTGATACTGGATCTTTGCATTTCTACATCCTTTCTTTTATTATGTATTACAACTACATCTTACCGTAAAAGTTAAACAATATACCAAATATTCACAAAATAAATTTATCATTATAGTATTTTAGGCAGTTGAATTGTAAATGTTGTTCCTTTAGCTTGGCTACTATCTATTTTCAATATTCCCTTATGGGCATCAATCACTTTTCTAGTTATGGATAAACCAAGACCAAATCCCCTGATATTTTTATTCTTATCATCCTTAATGCGGTAAAATGGTTCTGTCAATTTATCAATTTCATCCTCAGGTATTCCATTACCATAATTGTGTATTGATATAGAAATCACCTCACCAATTTGTTTACTTAAAACTTCTATTGGCTTGTCAGGATCTCCATATTTAAAAGCATTTTCAATCAGATTTCTAATAGCAAGTTCGATTTTAACCTCATCAATATATAAATCAACATTTGGTATTTTTCCTATTACATTCAACCTGGATTCTGTATCTGGGAACTTTGCAATTACCTTATCAATCAATTCAGAAATATTAATCTTGTTTAATTCTAAATTTGTATATGGTATATCCAATTTATCTGAAAGCAAAAGATTGGAAATCATATTTCTTAAATTGATGATCTCCCGATTTATTCTAGTTTTATTTTTATGCTCCGGCAACATTTCAATCAACAACCTCATACGTGTAAGTGGAGACATTAATTCATGACTCACATCTGATAGGAGCTGCTGTTTCTGTGATAATAATGATTTTATATTATTAATCATCTCATTTATTGTTTCTGACAAAGAACCCAACTCATCTTCAGAAATTATAGGGATTGATGAATCCAAATCTCCCTCTTCCAGGGCATTTACTCTTTCCCTCATCAGTCGAATTGGTTTAAGATATCTACTAATAAAAAAGAAAAGTATTATACCAAAAAACACAGTTAATAAAGATGCAGGTATAAATCTTAACAGAAAATCTGATGGTTCATCGTAGTCAATTGTCAGAAAATACCTGTAAATATCATTTTCTGCATAAGTTGCAAGGAATTCACCCATATTTCCAAAAGATACATAAATTGGTACATGAACCCCCCATATATCTTCCAATACCTCACTGTCTGAATAACTTGTATAAGCACCGGGAATAAACTCTTTGGGATGTTTCCAAAATATTGTTGAATCTTCTTTTACCAAAAATACACAACCTTCCAGTTGAAGGTTTTCCATATCCATAAGCATTTTGGTTGTATCTGGCGGCAACCCCCATGATTCCACCATTTGGGAATAATAATAATATTCATGGGCATCAAGGATCGTATCCTGTTCGGAATAGGAAAAAATGAGAACCTGATAGATTATCAATATCAATATTGCTGCAAACAGGGATACCATTAATCCCAGGCGGAAGAACAGACTTTTTGAAAATTTAAAACCTAAAAAGAGGTTAATTTTTTGGGGCTCCGATAAATTTGTATCCTATTCCATGCACTGTTTTTATAAATCTTGTATTGACTGGGGTTTCGCCCAATTTATTTCTCAATCTGCTGACCAATACATCAACTGAGCGATCGTACGTCTGCCAGGTAATTCCACGAATATTTTCAACAAGAAATTCTCGGTCAAGAACTTCACCCGGATTTTCTACAAACAATAACAACGCTTCAAACTCAGTGGTTGATAAATGGATAATTTCTCCGTCGAGTTCAACTTCCTGCCTTAGTTTGTTCACAACTAATCCTTCAAATTCAATAATATCCAGCATTGCTGTTGGAGATTGACTCCTCCGTAAAATTGATTGCACTCGAGCCAATAATTCACGGGGTTTAAATGGTTTTGACATATAGTCATCTGCTCCTAACTCCAAACCAACAATTCTATCTGTTACTTCACCCCTCGCAGTCAGCATAATCACCGGAATTGTAGAATTTTCCCTGATTTTCCGCAGCAACTGTAAACCATCCATTCCAGGAAGCATAATATCCAGTACAATTAAATCTGGTTGATTGTTTTCAAGATATTTGAGGGCATCCTCAGGAGTATGGCTGCAATTTACCTCATAATTAAATGTGGAGAAAAATTCAATAAGAAGATCGGTTAATTCTGTATCATCATCTATTACAAATATATTAGACATAATTTCCTTCCTTTTCTAAGACAGTAAATTAACACCGCCAATTTCTTTTTTCATTTTATTTATACGTAATTTAAAATCTTTTTCCTTAACCATTTTATGTTCAATTGTTTTACAGGCATGTATAACGGTAGAATGATCTCTTCTTCCTAAATGTGTGCCGATATTAAACAATGATGAACCTGTTAATTCTCTTGCTAAATACATTGCGACTTGTCTGGCTAATGCCACTTCTTTCTTTCTTGTTTTCCCAGTTAGAAGCCTTTCTGCTATCCCTAATTCCCTAGAAATGTATTTTACCACATGATCAATTGTAACTTCACTGAAAGCGGAACTACCTAATATATCCCTGATAACCTGTTTTGCCAGATTGATATTGACATCTTTTCTTTTCAGTGTAGAAAAAGCCATTAACCTACGAAGTGCACCCTCTAAATCTCTGACATTACCCCGAATGCAGGTCGCTATATATTCTGTGACTTCGTATGGAATTTCTAATCCATCGTTATCTGCTTTGCGCATTAAAATAGCGATTCTGGTTTCTAAATCCGGTGATTGAATATCAACAACAAGACCGGATTTAAATCGTGAAACGAGACGGTCTTTAATTCCTACCAATTCACCAGGATGCCTATCAGTTGTTAATACCAATTGTTTGCCGCGTTGATATAAATCGTTAAATAAATGAAAAAATTGTTCCTGGGTTTGTTCCTTATTTTGGAAAAACTGAACATCATCTATTAACAATAAATCACTTTTTCGATAGGAATTTGCAAAGTCCGTAGTTCGGTTACCTTGAATTGCACTGATAAAATCATGCATAAACTTTTCACTTGTTAAATATACAATTTTCAAAGATGGAAATTGTTTGATTCCAAAATTACCAATTGCCTGTAAAAGATGCGTTTTTCCCAGACCTGTCTCACTGTAAATTAAAAGTGGATTAAATGGAGTAGATCCTGGATTTTCGGATACAGAAAATGCAGCAGCCTTTGCAAGTTGATTATCCTTTCCTTCAATAAAATTATCAAATGTATAACGACTGTTTAATTGTGATCTATGATGATATCCCCGTGGCACTGGCATTGTATTATTTTGTATTGATGGAATATCATCGGGTTTTTTATCACTGATTACTATACTGTAATTCACAATTAATGGATGTCCAAAAATTTTCTTAATGGAATCATCTATCAAAACTCGGTATTTTGATTCCAGCCATTCATAATGAAATTTGTTAGGCACCTGAAGGACAATTTCTTCTTCATTTACAGTTGCAGCCTGCACCCCGGAGAACCATGTTTGATAAGCTTGTTCAGGAATACGGTCTTTTATATAAATCAGACAGTTGCTCCAAAGGGATTCTTTATTTAATTTTTGGTCTTTTGTTACATTCATTAATTATTTATTAACATTTTATTAACATATATTCTGTTAAAATAAATTAAAGTTTAATTTTCCCATCATTTAAATATTACATCAATTATATGTTCACTTAGTTAATAAAAGTACTCTATTTAAAAAAAATAAACGTGGTACAACAACAATTAATCAATTAATTTATTTATAAATCTGTATTTCCATTTATAGAAGAAAGAAATCAATTTAATGAATAATAAATTATTTCAAAAAAACAGAATTGTAATTATCGGACATCGAGGTACACCGGTGTACAAACCTGAAAATACAATCTCATCTTTTATTAAAGCATTGGAACACGGTGCAGATGGTATCGAATTAGATGTGCAAAAGACCAAAGATAATGATATGATAGTATTTCATGATACCGTATTATCTGATGGTACGTCCAAAATATCAATGACTAATAAAAGAGAATTGAAGAAATTATTTCAAAAAACGGGAAATAAATATACAGCATTGAATGATATAAAAAAAATTTTGGACAGAATTAAAATTCTGAATATTGAAATTAAATCGGATAAATTTCTATCAAATGGAATAGAAGAATTAGTTGTCAATTTTATACTTGAAAATAATATTATAGATAAAACAATAGTATCTTCATTTCACCCATTAATTTTAAGAAAAATAAAATCTATAAATAATAATATTTACACTGGTTATCTATACAGTAAACAAGAAGTTCCATGGATTTTAAAAACATATTTTTGGGGGAATTTTATAAAAATAGATACATTTCATCCAGATATAGAGTTTCTAAATACTGACATGGTCAATTGGGCCAGAAAAAGAGGTATTCATATTCTTGCATTTACTGTTAATACAAAAGAACAATACGAACGAGCTGAAGCGCATAATGTTGATGGAATTTTTACAGATAATACAAAAATGATGGTAGAAAAAGAATGGTAAATATTTATTCTCTAATCATACTATTGTTTGTTTATTCCTGTAATTCAAGCCCTTTAAAAATTACACAAAACGATCTGAAAAAGCATATAAAATATCTTTCATCTGATAAATTGGAAGGCAGAAAAGCCGGAACAGAAAAAGAAAGGATTTCTGCACAGTATATTGCAAAATATTTTAATAAAGCTTCCTTAAAAGATTTTGATGAAAATTACTTACAAAAATTTAATTTTGCATCAGGTTTAGTATTAAGTTCAAGAAATGAAATGGGTTTATCAGACCTTACTTTGGAACCAGGAGTAGACTTTTTACCACTCGGATTTTCATCATCGGCGTCATGTTCTGCCAGTGTTATTTTCGCAGGGTATGGAATTACGGGAGATGAATTGAACTACAATGATTACAAGAATATTAATGTACAGGATAAAATAGTCTTGGCATTGAGATATTCACCAGAATTTAATAATCCCCATATAAATATTGAAGAGCATGAGTCACTAAGAAAAAAAGCAATGATTGCAAGAGAAAATGGTGCAAGAGGTTTCATATTGGTTGATGGAAATCCGGAAGCTGAAAATACAGCATTAAAAAAATTAAAAACTGATAAAAGTTATTCTGATATTGGAATTCCTGTGGTCCAAATCACCAGAGAAATAGCTGATTTTTTATTAATTCAATTAAAAACAAGCATATCACAGTTACAGGATTCAATTGTATATAATAAGAACCCAGCTCCCATTTCGTTTGACACTGGATTGATAGCAGTCATTACTACAGATATTGAAAAAACAATTGTTGAATCACAAAATGTAATTGGATTTATCCCCGGCTCTGGTAATCTTAAGGAAGAATTTATAGTTGTTGGCGCACATTACGATCATTTAGGATGGGGTGGAGAAGGCTCAGGATCTCTGGACCCGGATGCACACGCAGTCCATAATGGTGCTGATGATAATGGTTCAGGCACCTCATCTTTATTAGAGTTAGCGGAATATTTTTCAATGGTAAACATTAATAGCATTAACAGAAGGGGTTTAATATTTGCTGCTTTTGGAGGAGAGGAAGAAGGACTATTGGGATCATCACATTTTGTTGATAATCCACCGGTAAATATTAACAATATTGCTGCGATGCTGAACATGGATATGATTGGCAGACTTGAAGAAAACAAATTAGTTGTAGGAGGCACGGGCACTTCGTCAGTCTGGCATGAACTTCTGAATAATTTAAACGAAGACAGCCTTCATTTGAGTTTTGATGAAGAAGGCTTTGGTGCAAGTGACCACCAGTCATTTTATTTAAAGGATATCCCGGTAATATTCTTTTTCACCGGGGCACATTCAGATTATCATAGGCCATCAGATGATATTGATAAAATCAATTTTTCAGGGTTACAACTAATTACTGAATATATAAAACGGATTACAAAACAATTAATTACAATGGAAATAAAACCCGATTTTCAAAAAGTTGAGTCAGAAAGAAAATCCCGAACAGGATTTTCGGTGTATGTAGGCACTATCCCGGACTATACCTTTGAAGGAACAGGAATGCGATTAAATGGTATTCGTGAGAAGGGACCCGGCGGTAAAGCAGGGTTAAAAACCGGAGATATTATGTTAAAATTTGGAGAAACAGAAATACTCAGTATATATGATTATATGTATGCTCTGCAGGATGCGAAGCCTGAAACCCCCGTTCAAGTGATTATTGATAGAGGAGGTACAACTCTGACATTAACAATTATTCCGGAAAAGCGCAAAGAATAAGTATTATTTCAGCAAAGTAATCTGTTTAGAATAATTTGAGGTCTCAGTTTCAATTTTTATAACATATACACCACTATTTGTAATAACAGGTTGCCATTTCATTGAATGGTTCCCCGTAGGCTTATACCCGCCAATATCTTTCAATTCAATTATTTTTTTCCCAAGTAAATCATATACAAATACAGAAACCATACCTGGCTCTGATACATAGTATTCAATATTGACAGTATTATTAAAAGGATTAGGATAAGCGTTTAATATCAATGGTGAAACAGGCTGAGTATTTAATATTGACAGTTGATAATCACAATTACCTACATTTATCTCAACAGGTTTTTTTACAAACGCATTTAATTCTGTATGAATGGTATCACCATCAAAAACATCATAAACACTTCCATCTAATGCAACGGTTATATTACAGTCGAAAAATTCTCCAATTACAAGAAATGTAAGAGTAGTTGGACCATCCATTTCTGAATATATTTCAGCGTTCCAGGTGATTCCACTCTCGTTCAAAAGAGATTCATTTTCATAACGGATATCCTGTGTGAATTTTTCTTCCTCAAATGGGTTCTCCCATTCCGGATGGGGAAAATAGAATTGAATGTAGTTACCCGCCGGTGGTGGAGGTTCAGGTACATCAAAAACATCATCATAACCATCGGCGGCTGTAGTATTTACTCCAAGATAATTTTCTGAATCATCAACAATAAAATCACCACCCAAGCCCCAACCGTCAATTTCTGCAACTATCTGTACTGTCCAACCCTGACTGAATAGAGCTGCAGGGAAAACAAAAATTGGAATTATTTTCTTAATCATAATTATTAATAACCAATTCTACCAAGTATTAAATTTACAATTAAAACAATATCCAGAATATCAAGAGCACCATCTCCGTTTACATCTCCAACCCATTGCTGGTAGGGTGTGGGTTCTTCTCCTAAAATTATGTTAATCACCAAAATAATGTCCAATATATTGATCAATCCATCCTGGGTTACATCACCAGGCAAAAAGCTGTCCTCACAGGGAGATTCAGAAGTAGAAAACCGAAAAACCATATCGTCAAAATAACTATCGTTGTCTGCACCTGCATATCTGGTGCCCATTAATACAAATTGTATTTCCCTTGTATTCTCAGGAATTAACACCGTTTCATTAAAATTAGTCCAACTGGGATTGAGTGTAGAATATGTATCTGTATTTGAAATCACGTTACCAAGAATATCCAGAAATAAGAGCTTAAATTCCGGTAAATCTGAACCACCCCAGTTAGATAAAAACCCTCCAAAATGTGCATATCCGGCTCCAGAATCTATTTCATCCTCATACAACGAAACATCAATAGATTGATATGCCTCACCATAGGGATAATTTTCACATACACCGCCAACAGCAAAATACCTATTTCCTGAATGCGGACTGATACCCTCACATTCCCCATCAGTCAAAGATTCAATGATACCTTCGACTTCAATCCATCCACCAGTGCCTGATTCTGCCCCGGGGTTTATAAGCATATTAGAGGATAAATCAGATTCTCCGGTGGAAAATAAAATCGGTTCTGACCACTCACTCCAGTCCAGACTTTCATCCCTATACCTGACTCGCCAGCAATAATCAGTATTTTCGGTGAGTCCTGTTAATAATTCATCTGTAAGATCATCGCCTTCTTGTGTGTCGGTGTAATTATACCAGTTCTCATCATTTGTCCATTTATCGAAAATGAGTGCAGAAAAATCTAAACAGTCATCACTTATCTGCCAATGACTGGCAGTATGATTATCATTATCCGGATCAATAAATTCTGTAGCTTGTAAATAAACACAATCAGGATCATAGTCATCTCCAAATGGAAATAAAGCAGTTGGTTTTACAGGCGGATTGTTAATCAATTTAACAGTAACTACATCCCTGACCTCATTATCCCGGAAATAATCCTCATTACCACGGCTGATTCTTGTTAAAGTAAATTGTGGAAAATCCCCCGCTTCAATATCCACAGACACAAAACCCCATTCATCCTGGGAAACTGTAAATTCATCATAATCTGCTTGTGCATATTCATTCCAGTAGTCAATATTACCACCCGCTGTGGCAACGTTTACCCACAGATGATTGTGATCTCTTGACTGTCCACGGGAATAACCATGCGTATGTCCGAAAAAATGGATACTTGGTTTTTCACATTCTGTTGAAAAATCTTCCAACAGTGTAATTACTTCACCGGTGAATTCGGTCTCTCCAGCCAACCATAGTTCTGACTTATAAGGATGGTGTAATTCTGCGAATACAAAATCTATATCTGAATCATAACAAGACTCATTTAACACATTATCAAGCCAGTCCAACTGGATACTTAGCTGATAATCATAATTTGAATCCAGTCCAATAATTCTCACATTAGAATAATCCGTATACCACCAATGTTCCTCAAATCCCGGCGTCCCGTTATCTGGCAGATTAAAATAAGAAAAATAATAGTTGGTATTTGCTTCATGATTTCCAAGTATAGGATACATAGTAACATGAGAAAACAAAGGATATGCAGGGTCAAAAAATTCATGTTCCCAACTCCAGTAATTCCATCCATAATCCACCAAATCACCGGGAATTAATATTAATTGTAATCCTTCTGAAAGATTATCACTATATTCACTGTAGACATAATCAATTATTCCATTGTGGATTATTTCATAGAATTTATCCGGATTACCGTAATCTATTTGCATATCACTCATTGCAATCAAATGAAATGAATATTCTGCTCCGGGGAGGGGGGGTGTAATAAATTCAAAAATATCGGATTCAGCATCGTCGGTAACAACCCTGTAATAATACTGAGTGTTAGATTCCAATTCAGTCAAATTAACTGTATGGAGATATGATAAACCAAAACCTGATTCTGCTATTCCTTCTGTAATACTACCCAATTCATTGGTAATACCCCATTCTACTATACTTTCAGTGCCAGACGAGGTTTCCCACATTATATATATAGACTGGGGCGTGGCATTCTGTAAATATGGCTGGATGACAATTTCTACTGGAAATAAAAAAGATAATGTTAATAAAATTGTTAAGTTATTTTTCAATTTTGGTTTTTACTTATAATTTGTCTATTTTTATTGTAAAACTTATTTCCTTTTCACTCATTGATGGAATCTCTACAGTAAATTGCGCTGTGTTAGAATCGATTTTTTCAAAATCTTGAGATGTGGATGTTATTTTCCAATCACCCGTAATATTTTCTTCCCAAATGACTGTAACAGATTGATTACGAACATTTTTTATGATTGCTGTGAGATAATGCTTAGTTGATTTTCTGTCGATTTCTGTAGATTTAATGGTAAATGTTCCGGTGAGATCCGCTGTTCTACCCAGTTCGATTTCAACTTTTTCTCCAGTTTGGGTTAATGGAATATTATTTTCACCAACAAAAATTTTATTGCCCTTTTTGGTTTCATAAACACGTAATAATCCTTCGGGAAGATTAAATGCACCGATATCCTCAGAATTGAATTCTATTGCTGAAATTACCGGTACCGGAAAAGAGTTCTGATTATTGGATCTTCCATAATACCTGTTTATTGAGTGATCAATCCGATATATACGTTTTAAAGGTATCTCTTTATGATCTATAAAATTCTGCTGTGTCAGACTATTCCTGCGCAAATTGATTTCTTCCAGCAGGTGAAATACAGCATAATCTTGGGTTGATGTTACAATAGGATTGGATTCAGTATCTGCAAATGCTGTTCTTTTCTGAAACGATTTAGGAATTGTATTTCTGTTAAAATTAACATCTCCGGAAACCAACACGACTTCAGCATTATCAAATTCCTGATGTAAATTATTATTGATAGTGTACCAGGCTGAAAAAATCCCCGATTCTAAGCTGTTCAAGACTAAGTAGTAATCTACATTCCAACTCATTCCATTTAATAAATAATCCAAATCAAATTTCATTTTCTTATTATTTATTTTACCGGAACATAGGAGCATATCCTGTTTTTGCATTTCCTCAGGAAGATGTGGAAAAATTATTTCAAAAGACGGATCAACTAATATTTTACCATCAATTTCAAAAACTGGAACACCATCGTTTGATATCACAGTGGCAGTTTTTGTAATAGTTTTATTACCAGAATCTTCATATCTTACCAATTCAACCTGCTTACCAATAAATACATCTAATAATGAATTTTGATTTATAGTATTATCGATAAATTGTTTACCTGTAATTTCGCAATCATCACAATCAATAATTATACTGGATGGCATCACTTCTTCTGGTATATTTTTAAACCAAAATTCTTGAAAACCGGTGTTGGAAAAATGCGTAGTTCGGGATTCATGAATAAATGCTTTATTTTGATTATAAATAGTAATTCTTAAATTTTTTCCTGAATAAGGAATTTGATGCTGACATATCACAAATGATAATATTCCAAATAAAACAGCCAATCTATATTTCATTATATCCATTATTTTATTAAAAATCATATAGGAAGGTAAGCAATAACATCTGTATTTAAGAAGGAAATATATTTATTTTTTTCTCTTGGTTACCGATAAAAATAACATATAGATTTGATTTATAGACCTGTAAATATCAGTTATGTATTTAAGTTCATCAATGGCATCAGTAAAATTAAATATGGTTAAATTTCTGTCAATATTATTATTAACTTGCTCAATCATTTCCGGTAATCCTGTTAAAAGCGATAAACCATTAAATTTTGTTACAAATACAAAAGATATCAATGGCAATGGTTTGAATGATGTATTGTGTTTTTTAGGAGAAAACTTTCATCGGACCGCTATTATTTTTGATATAGATAAGACGGAACTCAGCAATATTTGGGAATATTCATTACCCGAAAATAGGTCAGCGTATTTTACAGATGCTGTATTAGCAGATCTATCCGGCGATGGAGACTCTGAGCTCTTATTGATTGGTTCACAGAAAAATAATTCATTTATACTATATATTTTCAGTAGTGAAAATATTTCACAAAACAACGCAATTACTGCACAATTACCACCAGCATACTCGAAATTAAGGAATCCAAACCAGTCTATTTCACTTGATTGGGATAATGATGGCGACCTTGAATTAGCGGTGAGTTTTACAAGCCCAAACAGAACAGTGTTGATATGTGATTTTGAAAATGGTGAGTTGATTGTTCTGGATGAGTTAGGCAAAGATTTTCTTCCAAACAATTTTGGTCCAATAATGATCAGTGCTGGTGATCTAAATGGAGATAATAAGGACGACGTGGTGATTATTGATAATGGATTACAGGCGAAAGCAAGAATCTATATGAATGGAGAACCAGATATAGGAATACGAATTTTAGGGCTTAAAGATGTGGGGCACCTTTCATACTTAAACCCAACGGGCGTAGATTTTGACGGTAACGGAGGGAGTGAAATATTCTGTACTTCCGCCAATTCAGGATTACATTATATATTTGTCGAAACCATTGGGACTACAAATCAAGCCGTAACAGTTAAAACAAAATTAATTGTTGAATCTGTGGATCATTTGTACACAATAAAAAATGAAAATCAAAGTCAAATAATAACCATTCACCCAGATGGGAAAGTAGGTAGATATAGTATAGTTTCAACAGATGGCGATCTATCTACGGGAATATTTGAAATTACAGATTCAACATTTTCCTTTGAATCATTAAAAAATATATCCTCCATTTATTTTCCGGATTCAAGAGAATTGATAATTTCAGGTGAAAATAATTCAAATAATGAACTGTTTTTCTTATCTCATAATTCATACATAGAACCGGAAATTGATTTTGCATCACAGAGAACTGATAAAAGAAATCCGGATTATTTTCTGGAAGCAAATAAAACAGAAAACATTCCTTTGACATGGGTTGATTCATTAACATTCGTTGAGTTTATGAGCAGTAATCTTTCTGAAGGAATGAGTTTCAGTGATGATGGGAAATTGATTCAATGGATGCCAACATTAAACCAACTTGGGTTTCACGAAATAAATTATACCGGACATTTCAGGAATCTTGGAGATTTATCTATTACCCAGGAAGACAGTGTGCAGACAATAAAACTGGAAGAAGAATTAATTAATATTTCAGATTCCTTGCTGATTTATGTCAATGATCCACCAGCATTTAGTGAAAATAAAAATCAATATATAACTGTTTCCGGAGAATTATTTAGTCAGAAATTTTCTGTTCAGGATAGAAATGTTGATGCTCAATTAACATTTTATTTTACTGATTCAGATACTTCTGGCATAACAGTTTCAGACACCGGGCTGGTTCAATGGACTCCGGGAAAAGAAATAATTGGAAAAAATCAATTCAGGTTGTTTGTTTCTGATGGAATTCAAAAAGATTCTATTGACTTTATAATTCAAGTTCATCCAGCAATTGAATTTAATAATACTGACTCCACCTTTATTATTCAGCCGGGAAACTTGTTTACCGCTTCATTTAAGCCGGCACCAGCTTATCACTTTAATGAATATAGGTATACTTTGAAAGATGCACCAGAGAATATGCACGTGGATATTAATGGCAATATTACCTGGACACCAATACCATCACAAGTTGACAGCCATAATTTTACACTTGTTGTAGAAGATGGTATAACATCCGTAGAACAAATTATTTCTGTGTATGTAAATAGTCCGCCGATAATTTTCTCAAATCCTCCAAGTATTACATATTTAAATACGAATGAAAATTTCCATTTCAGTTTAAAAAGTTTTGATGCTAATGAAGATACCGAATTATCTTGGTACCTGTTAGATGGTCCGGAAGGAATGTGGTTAGATTCAACCGGCGTATTAACATGGGATCCAAAAATCCTGAATTTTGCGGAATACAAAATTCAATTATCTGATGGGTATAATATGACTGAGTTTTCTGGGTCTGTATATATTAATTTCACACCCGTTTTTACATCAAAACCACCAAAATTGATTAATTTTGGTGATACACTTACCTTAGCTTTAAAAGCTGTTGATGAAAATACGTTATCACCATTTGACAATACAAAGAAAAATACCATACAATATCTCATTTTGGAAGGGTCACCCACCGCTGAGATTAAGAGTGATAATATATTATATTGGGTACCGGGTGAAAAAGAAATTGGATTGAATAAAATAATAATTGCAGCTACTGACGGAATAGCAAGAGTAAAGCAAACTATGGAAATAATGGTGAATCATATTCCTGTTATAACTTCCGTAGACAGTATTTCAGTAGAGGCAGGGGAAAACCTGCTTCACATATTAACGGCATTGGATGAAAACAGCGATAAAATTTCGTTCGAACTGGCGGACACATCATTTACTATATCGTTAATAGAAGATACAATTAAATGGTCAACAGATAATTCCAACCTCGGTAAACATGTTATTACTATTCAGGCAAGCGACGGATTTGAAAATTCAAATTCCAAACAAGAATTGCTTTTATTTGTTTATAAAAATCCTGAATTTACAAATCAGGCTCCAACTGAAGCATTTGTAGGTGTTGAATATACTTTTATACCGGAGGTGAGTTTTATGGGTACTGAAAATTCAATAAAGTTTATAAATGGTACCTCAGACAAAATGAGATTTAATGAAGATGGTAATTTTGTTTGGATACCAGATTCCGAGGATGTTGGAATTCAGCAAATGACAATGGTGGCAAGCGATAGCAATGGTTTGACTTCAAAAATCACTTATACTGTTGGTGTGAAAAATAATCCAATAGTTGAAGAATCAGTTAAACCTAAACAAGAACCTTCTTCACCCGTTCCAAAAGAATCCCCTCAAACCGATGAGAAAATACAACAGCCGTCTGAAGAATAAATAAATTCACATCGTTTATAAACCAATCGGGTAATTTTACAGCATCTTTTTCAGTTGTAATTACTGAATTTATGTTATCGCTTTTTATTTTGGTTAACAGTGATCTGAGCTCCCCGGAGTCATAATTATGATGGTCTTTAAAAAATTGAAAATGATCAGAATTTACTCCAATTGAATTTAATCCATCATGAAATGACTCAGGATCACCAATTCCGCAAAAACCGAAAAAGGGTTGTTTTACAGAATCTGGTGTTATAGGGTCATCATTTGGAAGTTTAGTTAGAATATATTGAGCAGTACTATTTAAAATCATTGAATCAATTTTAATTGGTAAAGTAACAGGATTAAATTGGGTGTTACTGTTAGATTTTGTAAAAATAACCACATCACTTCTGTTAATATTTAACAGATTCTCCCTTAATTGACCCGCTGGTAATAAATCAAGAGAGTTATTTGATGTAGATGAATTTATCAGAACTATATCAAGATCGCGGTGGATTCTCCTATGCTGGAATGCATCATCCAGCAGTATTACATCAATATCGAATTGTTCAATCATTGTTTTTGCAGCAGAAACTCTGTCAGCATCTACAATGATTGGGACAGTTTTAAGCCAATTTCCAAGAAGAAAAGGTTCATCACCGCATTCATTCCAATTGCAGCAGATTTTTTCCCCATTATGTACAACTACTTGTGAATTAGAAAACCTGCCATACCCACGGCTGATAATACCGGGTTTATAGCCTAATTGAATGAGTTTTTCGGCAAGATATCTAGTCATTGGGGTTTTACCAGTTCCACCGGTTGTAATATTACCAATGGAGATTACAGGTTTTTCTATTTTATGGATCTTAATAATATTTCGATCATAGCAGTAATTACGAATTGCTGAAATACCACTATACAATCGAGATAATAAGTAAAAGATTAATTTCAAGTATTATTAGTTGTATATTGCAAGTTATTGATTGCTTCGGTAACCATTTTCGCTCCATCTACATCAGCTATGTTTTTTTCATCATACATAATTGGAGCACCAATTTTAAAATTAATGGTACTTAATGGTTTTGGTAGAATAAATTTATCCCATGAATTAAATTGCCAAAAACTTGATGAACTTCCTGTCATGGGTAGTATAATTGCTCCACATTCCAAAGCAGTACGAACAGAACCCTTTTTAGCAATTTCTACAGGACCTCTGGGACCATCGTTTGTTATACAAATTGTGTGACCTCTTTGGAAATATTTCCTCATTTCTTTTACAACGTCCTGACCTCCCCTTGAACTGGATCCACGAATTAAACCATATCCCCATTTTTCGAGAACTCTTGCAATTAATTCAGCATCTCTGTGGTGACCGGCTATTGCATATGCCGAATATTTTTTCTTTGAAATATAATATGCTCCAAAAACAGCCCTGCCATGCCAAATACATACAAACACGGGCTTATTTGAATTAACAGCATTTTCAAGAATTTCAGCACCTTCAACTTTCCATCGGGATAAACCAAAACACAGAAAAAATAAAATCCGTGCAAAAAAAACTATCAGACTGTTTTTAAGTGATTCCATGTTAATGCTGAGATAATATCAAATTTGCTGCTTTTTTAGATGCACCAGGTCCACCAAGTTTTTCTCTTATTTTTGTAAGTTCAATTTTAATTTCATTTGATTTATTATTATCACAAAGCATTGAAATTATATCATCAGAAATATTAATCGGAATTGCTGAGTATTGTAAATATTCAGGAAATACTTTTTTACCAGCTATTAAATTCGCCATTCCAATATATGGTGTTTTAATTAATAATTTGGCAATATACCATGATAAAAAAGACGATTTATAAACAATGACTGATGGTACATTAAAAATTGCAGCTTCTACTGTGGCTGTTCCGGATGCGATAATTGCTGCATCAGATTTTTCTAACAATGCCTGAGTATATTCAGTTTCAATATCAATGTATTCAGGTAATTGTCCTAGTAATTCCTTAGATAAACAGGGAGCTAAACCGAGTACTATTCTTATATCTGGTAATTTATTTTTAACTAATTTTGCTGCAGTCAAAAAAATTGAAAGATGCCTTTGAATTTCCTGGATTCTACTTCCAGGAAAAAGTGCAAGAATAGGAATGGCATTTTGCGTTTCCCTTTTCTTTAATGTCCATTCATCAAAAAAGGGGTAACCGACAAAATTTACAGATAAATTCCTTTTTGAAAACCAATCTTCCTCAAATGGGAATATAACCAATCTTTGATCTGTGTAATTTCTTAGAATTTCAACTCGTTTTTCTCTCCACGCCCAAACCTGTGGCGCTATGTAGTAGGTAATTGGAACATACATCATTTGTTTTATTTTTTTTGCCAGCCTCAGATTCATACCGGGATAATCAATTAAAATTACTCTATTTGGTTGGATCCGTTTAATATCCTGTAAAATATCTTTTTCTAATTGCTTGAAAAACACTATGTTTTTAATTACTTCCCAAAATCCCATCACAGAAAGCTTTTTGATTGGGTATAAAGAACCCAATCCATGTTCTTCCATTTTTTGACCACCTACTCCATAGAATGCAATTCCAGGATTTAATTTTTTCAGCTCTTTCATTAACAAAGCACCATGCTGATCACCTGAAGTTTCCCCTGCTATAATGTAAAAAGATAAATTTTCAGCCATTTAGAATTGTAGTTGTATTCAGACTAAGTAGATAATTATGTGTTCTTATCAATAATATTTTGAATTGTAAGTGCAACACTAAGAGCTTCTGTAGCCCTGTGACCATCAACTATCGGATTATTATCATTTAAGATGGATTCAATAAAATGTTCCAATTCCAATCTAAGAGCATTATCAGATTTAATCACAGGAGTTTTGTAGATCACATATTTTTTTGTCTCACTGTCCAATGAGAGGCATATTTCGTTATTTTTCAATTCAGGCTCAGTGTCACAAATTTCATATATTTCTACTTTGTTTTGTGTAAAATCAATAGTAGTATAATTATATTCTTGAAAAAATCGCAGCTTTCTCATTTTCTTTTGGGAAATCCGACTCGCTGTTAAATTTGCAACACACCCATTTTCAAATTCAACCCTTGTATTTGCAATATCAGCAGAATCTGAAACTACATTGACACCATTTGCCTGAATGGATTTAATTTCAGAATTAACCAATTCCAATACAATTCCAATATCGTGGATCATCAAATCCAATACTACCGGGACATCAGTCCCCCTTGGATTAAAAGGTGACAAACGATGAGCTTCAATAAATCTGGGGGAAATACTTTCCAGGTTCAAACTAAGGAATGCTGGATTAAATTGTTCAATATGACCTACTTGGATTATACGATCATTATAATCAGCTTTATCCAATAATTTTCTGGCTTGATCTACTGTTTGGGTGATGGGTTTTTCTATAAATACATGGCAGTTATTATCCAAAGCTTTATCTGCTACAGAAAAATGATAATTCGTTGGAGTCACAACAGATATAGCATCACATCTAATTAACAATTCATTTATGTTAGAAAAAAATGGAATATTGTACGATTTTGAAATCTCTTTCATTCTGTTTGAATCTGTATCGAAAATTCCAACAACGTCGGCTTTTTTAATATTAAAATACTGCTCGATATGAAACTTGCCAAGATGACCGACACCAATAATTCCCACTTTCACTGATTTATTTTCTGACATTGTAATAAAATTAATGATTAAATAGAATATGGTATAATAGTAGTAATCTAAAAATTCTATCTATGTATAATTAAATCTTGATATTTATTACATCTGTGTTAGAAATTAACCCAGTGGACAAATTAAGCATCTTAGGAAGATACAAATGAATTTAAACGTACAAAAAATAATTGGCTGGACAATCTTAATAGCAGGATTTATTGTTTTTCTATTTGTAGTTTCAGCCAAAGAATTTACTTTTAGTATAATTGTGGCTGCATTTACTCTCATTAGTTGGATTGGTTATTCACTGGTTGTAGAGAATAGAAAAAATTATAAACTTATTGGAAATGTAATTATTGGTGCAGGTATTATTATGGGAATTGCAATATTTTTTGTGTATGGAGTAGAGGAAGTTGCTTTCCCAAGAGGAAGTTTTCAATTTAAAGCATCTGGAATTGCAAAATCACTCGGAGTGATCTTGTTTTCGTTAGTACCGGCACTACTTTTTTATGTAGTAGAAGATACATTACCGAATCTTGTTAATAAAAGAAAATTGACATTAAACGATGCAAGCCAACAAGAAGAGAAAGCCAAAGAGTATAACGATGATGAATGGGAGGAAGTAACCGAAGAAGAACTATCTTCTGATGAATATGAATTAGCCTAAATATTGTCCCATAAAACTCCCCACCTGAGCCCACGATCACATACTGTTATTTCCTGAAAATTCAATAAATCCATAATTGTTGAAAGTAATAAACAACCGGAAGGAATTATTTCTGCCCTTAAAGGATGTAATCCTGGAATCTTTTTCCTGAAATTTAATTTTTGATACAAAATATCCTTTTCTAACAGCTCTAAAGAATCTCTATTGAATATCATCTTATGAATTTTTTGTGAATCATAGGGCTCAACTTTTTTGATAATTGCCCCTATGGTCGTAACAGTACCCCCTACTCCAATTAAAGATTTAATAGTATTCCGGGAAAAATTTATTCGCTCTATTTGTTGAGATATATATTTGATGATTTGGTTTCTGTCAAATTCGGACACAGGGTCTGTGGAGATGAATTTTTCGGTTAGAATTACAGTACCAATATTTATACTTTTTACATCAACAATTTTTCTACCCTGAATAAAAATAAACTCTGTACTTCCTCCTCCAATATCAATTACAATTGCACTATCTAATATTCCAGAAAATTCTTTAATCACTGATATCCCGACTAATTCAGCTTCTCTTTTACCGGAAATAATTTCAGGATAAAATTCACAGCCATGTATTACAGACATGACTTCCTCTTGATTTTCAGACCTTCTTAGTGCACTGGTAGCTACACTATGAACATCTTTGGCTTTAAATTTATCAAGAAAGGATTTGCATTCATTTAGTATATTTTTACATCGTTCAATTGCCTGGCTACTAATATTACCATTTTTTGAAATACCTTCTCCCAATCTCGTTATGAATTCATTTTCATATTTCACTTTTATTTTACCATTAATAATTTCTACAATTAATAATGTAACTGTATTGGTTCCGATATCTAAAGATGCAATTGTTTTAGGAAGGATCAAATTTAATTTTTTGTATAAGATGCGCCCTTAATTAGAGAAATTCCGAGCAGGAATTTAATAATAAATCTGTTGAAAATATTTGGCAGTAGCGCAATTAACAATAAATTAACTTTTTGCATAATAGTAAATATGGGAATTAACCAATTAGAAGCGTGAGAGTGAAATCCCCTCGCTGTCCTGTAAACAATTGACAACCTTTCACTGTCAACTAAATTAATTAATTGATTGAAGTTATTTGCACCAAAATCCTCAAGTCTCTTAATATGATCAGACAAGCCGGGGTGATTTTTTCTAATTGACCGGCAATTTGAAGCAAATACAAAACTGTCTGGATATTTAGATTCAATCCTTTTTGCCATTTCCAATTCAGAGCCACCATAACCAATTAAATTTTTATCAAAAAATCCCACAATATCAAAAACTTTTTTTTTCACACAGGAATTACTAAAAAGAAATAAATTCGATGGAATTTTTGTTCCATCTTTAAATTGTTTTAGCCCTCTTTTTTGGTGATTTAAATAATTTTGAAATTTTGTATCTGAACATAAATATTGAATTGAACCGGAAATTCCGATTGCTTGAGTTCTCCTACATCGATCATAAAAGTTTTGCACAGTATTTTCTGAAAATTTCATATTGCTATTTGTAAATAAACACCACTCTCCGGATGAATTATTAATACCGGAATTTCTTGCGTGATTTCGTCCTAAATTGGATGGATTTACAATGGTTTTTTTTTGGTATTTCATAGGATATGTATTAAATAATTCTACTGACCTGTCCGTTGATCCATCATCTACATAAATCACTTCAACATCATTAATTTTATCATTCTTTAAATTGATGGAATCCAAACATCCTTTTAGATATTTTTCTGTGTTATATCCAATGATAATGATGGATAGAAATATATTGCGATTTTCCAACTTCAGAAATTATTTATTAATTGTGTATATACCAATTTTGTTTGATCAGCAATTTTATCCCATAAATAATTTTTACTAATATGAGCAGATAATTTCCCGGGATTTTTATCATTTAACGATTCAGTGATTTTTGCTTTAATGTCATCAATTGAATTTGGATTGCAATAATATGCCATATCTCGAAAATATTCTCTTGTACCGCCATTGGGTGTTATCACTATTTTTGCTCCTGCTAATGCAGCTTCCAATGCGGCCCTCCCCGGTGTCTCATATTTAGATGGTAAAACAAAAGTGTTACAGGCTGCATATGCTGATTTTAATAAATCATCATCATGGTCTACCCAGTCTAAATGTAATATGTTGGACGCATTCTGTATAATCTTCATACATTTTACACCTTCGGAATTATTGAGAACATTACCAATAATTACCAGAGGATGATCTATTTTTAAAACTGCCTGCAGCAAATTATATGTATTTTTTCTATTGGCACCAATATGACCAACATGCAAAATGAAATCAGTCATCTTATATTTGACCTTAAAATAATCCGGTTGTGCAAATAAAAATCTTTTTTCAACACCATTTGGAATAGTGGTTAATTTTTTTTCAACAATACCCAAACCATTTTTAATCAACATTTTCTCATTGTTTGTATTTGGGAGTACCAATTCTGCATTCTTGCATATTTCCTGTGCCATGGCGATTTCAGACAGAGTGCCATTTAAGAGTTTTTTTACAATTTTTTGTGCTTTCAGATATAATCTAATTTTTGAAGAAGAATGTTTACTAAAATAAATTGGATTAACCACATATTTGATACCGCTGAGTTTCAGGCTTTCTGAAAAATGATAGGTACCTGAATGTGCATTAAAAATATGTACTAAATCAAAATCCGTATAATTGATTTGTTTCCATTGATTGAATAATTCTACGGATACTCCAATTTTTTCTAATGATTTTTTCAATTGGATGATCTTATAAGTAGGCCCACCCTTCATCAAAGAAATTGACTGATAACTATTAAATAGAATTTTCACATTCTTGTCTTAGATTTACTCAATTCAAAATTATACAAATAATGTCTCCAGCTAAATTGTCTGAGCTTTTTAATGTCATTTGGAATAAAACTAATTTTTTTCTGTTTAAATTTCAATTTTTTTAATTCAATATATTTATTTGCAATTTCTAATGTATGTTTACCATTCAACTTAATATGAATATATTGATTATCTTGAACATTATTATGTCCTGTTAAAATTGAATTTGAAAATTTATAAACAGGAATATTGTTAATTCTGGTTTTCCAATAATCCGCGAAATCGCTCATAAACATTTTTTGTAGTTTCATTGAAGTTATTTTATTAAAAATGAATTTTACAACTTCTATTGCATCATTTCCCGGGTGGTAATATAGAATAACCGGTTCATTATTATTTACTTTATCATCTATTAATTGATCGTAATAATTTTTCATTTCTTCTAAAGAATAATGAGACCTTTTAAGCCTGCCTACACTTACAGGATGTATTGGAATTTGTATTACATTACTTTTAATTCCATTTACAATTGGATATGAGGGTAAATTATCATAGTCATAGGAAAATTCTGATGAATATGAAAAATTGTTTTCAAGGGATTCACCTAAAGATTCATTCCATTCTCCAAACGGCCCTGCAAATCCGGAAATATCATTAATACCAACATCCTTTAATTTCCTCAATCCAATGCGGATATTTTCTAAATTCTCAGTTTTGGTTTTAAATACCAAATGTCTGTTTCCATGAAATGCCATTTCCTGATTTTTAAAATTGCTATAAACTTCTTTTAACATTGTTATTGAAGAAGTCTCGATAAACCAGGTCGCTGGAATTTCAAATTTTTTGCATAAGTTATATAAATTTTTAGCTTGGGTTTTTGTGCAAAAATCAGTATCAATACGAAAACAAAATAATGATTTAGTTCTTTCGGGAAAATACCATTGCTGGATAAATGGTAAATCTTTTTGATTCCATAAATACTCAAGACATAAACACATTATTTTTCTTACACCTGATTTTGAAACGGCACACACAACTTCTGATGGTAACTCATTTCCAGAATAATAAAAATTTCTTCTTGTACTTTTAGAAGTTAACATCAGCTTGTTAATATCAAACGGATAGATCAATATAGTACCATCGCCGTAATCAAATTTATAGATGTATAATGATTTATCAAAAACCAAATTATTTTGTGTTGGATATTCTATACTATGATCTATATTTGTTAATCCTGCGGAAGAAAAATAAGAGTTTGGTTGAGGCATAAGATAGGAACAATAGCTCTTGGTAGTTTTATTTTGGAATACTTGTTTCCAAACTTTTCCAGACACCAATAACATACCACCGGAATTTACGTATTCAAGTAATTTTTCCTTTCCAGCTGTATCATAAAATTCTCCGATAATTAAAATAGGTGATTTGTTTGAAATCAAATTGTTTACATCTTTTATTTCAGAGAAGCTGATACCTTCCTGCTGCAGGATGGTTATCCATCCATAGTTCAATCCCAATACACCTGTTCGAAGGTCTACTGACATAAAGCAGCATACACTCCATAATATTCATCAACTGTTTTATGCCAGGAATTATTCTTCAAATAATTAGCAAAATGATTTTTATTAATTGTATTATTTTTAATTCTGTCTATTAACATCAATATTTTTACCGATATACTTTCAACATCCGAATCAGCAAGTATGCAAATGGATTTATCATATTGCTCCTGCAATCCACCAATATTCGTCATAATCATTGGTTTATTAAATGATGCAAACAAATAAGGCAAACCGCTTTGTGTTGCTTTTGTATAAGGCAACAGCCCAATCGTTGAATGTTTTATAATGTCGCAAAGCTCTGTAAAAGGCAGATATTTGCATTCAAAATTGATATTGTTTATTAAACTGAGTGCTTCTATTTTGGATTGAATTTTATTTTCCACTTCTTTTGGTCCAAACCCAAATATATCCAGATATAAGTTATTAACTTGTTTCACTTTTATCAAATATTCTAATGCATCGATTACCAAATCCGTACCTTTGTAGGATTTTAAATTACCAACACATACCAAACGATATTCAGATTTTTCATTATCAATTTGTATGTCATTATCTGCGATTAGGTTTTCATAGCAATTTCTGTGTGGGATGAGGGTTATTTTTTTTTGCAGGGATTCGGAAAATTGAGTTTTCACAAAATTACTCAAACAAATTATTGTATCAGCAAGATGGAAGATTCGATTTTCACCAATTCTTAATTTCTGTTGTTGATGTTGTAAATAGTTATGCTGAGTTAAAATAACTTTACATCCCATAGATTTAAATAGATAAATAAAAAACCATTCTATAATTGGAATTGAGAGCCAGTTGAAATGTAAGACTGTGTTTTTGGGATCATCAATTTTCATTGTCAAATATATAAAATCAGCAAAAATAAAGAATGGTTTTAGCAGCTTATTGAACGGGCAGTTGTTTTTACTAAATGAAAATGGAATTTTCATTGAATTTACAGAATATTTTGAATTATAAAATTCCTCATCAATTATTGAATATGCCTTCATAAAAATCATTTTTATATTGGATTTATTCTGCAAAGATGATATCAATGGATATGAATATTGGGGTGTCATATTATTAAGATCAATATAGTAAATCTTCATTTAAAGGACCGCTTAGACTGAATAATTGTCAGAATAGGAAAAACCATCGCAAAAATAAAAGCAAGCAATGATAAACTTATTTCAGGATCACAATATTCTTTCCAAATATAAATTGAACCAATCAACATAGAAAAAACAATGATTCTGCCCCATTGATATTTAATTGAAAATAATTTGTTTGTATATAAATACATTGGGATACACATCAGAAAAAATGCTATTGCTGTCGCATAAGCAGCACCAAAAATTCCAAATATTGGAATGAGTAGAAAATTCAAAAGTATATTAGAAATTGCTGCAAATCCTCGAAAAAATGGTAGGACAAATGTTTTTTCATAATAAAATATACCCGGCATTTGTAGGTAATAAATCCCTAAAAACACATATCCAACCATTACTATTGGTATTATATCTATTGACTGCCAAAAATCCTTACCAAGCAAACTGAAACCCAGTATATTTGATGTAAGAAATAATTCAGCAAATAGAATTGTGAATAAAAGAATAGATAACTGGAGCATAATAATATTAGTTGCAACTGCTGAAATTATCCTGGATCTTTTTTCATTATCTTCCAATTTTAGAAAATAAGGTTCCCACCCAAGCCTGAATCCAGAAATTAATATCAGCATTACACCACCAACTTTATATCCTGCACTATAGATCCCGACCATATCCAAATTAGTTAATTTTAAAAGGATTATTCTATCAGAAAAGTCTAACACCATTTGAAAAATAATTGAGGGCAGGAAAGGCAGTCCGAATTTTAAAATTTCCTGCAAGGTGGAAAATGAAAATTCACTGAACTGAATACGATTAATTATATATGGCAGTGCTAATACAAACGTTGTGATTGATCCAAGAAGAGTTGCATACATTGCACCAGTAACTCCCATATTCAAGGAAAACACCAGATAAAAATTAGCTGACAGTGTAACCAGGACATTGCTCAAAGTTAAAATAAAATATTTGAGGGGGTAACCCTCCATTCGGTGAATCACAAGAATTCTAAATGAGAAGGAATCCAGAAACAGAATAACAGATGCTATTTTAATTAAATTTCCATCAATATCATTTAAAAGCAATATTGATATATTGCCGGATAGTAACCAAATCATCCCGGAAAGAATAATTGATGTAATTAAAATAGAAATGAAAATTGAAGAATATACTTTTTTAATTTGCCCTTTATATTTGACAAAAAACTTCATCAATGATGCATCCATTCCGTAGCTGTATAAAAACTGAGCAAATGCAATAAAGATTAATATAATTGAATAGGTCCCGTATTCTGATTCTGTCAGTTTATTGGAAAACAACGGTAGAAGTATAAATGAGACAGCTCGAACAAGCATGTATCCAACTACGTATAATGAAATATTCTTTATAAAATGTTTCATTATTATTTTAGATTATCCCTCCAAGGAATTAATAAATTTCAAGATCCAAGATTCTTACAATAGTTATTATACAGATAAATTAACCTCTTTTGCGACGTAGTAAAACAAATAAAAAAGTAAAACTTTAAAAACAGGTAAAAATAAAAAGTTGCCGACAATATATTAAATATGATAATTCAAAAGATTCAAGCCAGACAAATATTAGATTCCAGAGGAAACCCTACACTGGAAGTGGATGTAATTCTAAATAATGGAATATCCGGCAGAGCAGCAGTTCCCTCAGGAGCGTCCACCGGTGAAAATGAAGCAGTAGAACTCAGGGATGGTAATAATGCCTATCTTGGTAAAACTGTACTGAAGGCGATTGAAAATATCCATTCAATAATTTCACCAGAAATTATAGGAATGGATCCAGCAGAATATATAAATATTGATCAGAAATTAATTGATCTTGATGGCACTCCCAATAAAGGAAATTTAGGTGCAAATGCTATATTAGGTATTTCCTTAGCTACTGCCCGTGCAGGAGCAAATGGTATGGGTCTTGAATTTTTTGAATTTCTGAACGGGGAAGATATTTTTACACTCCCGGCACCAATGATGAACATTTTAAATGGCGGAAGCCATGCAGACAATAATATAGATTTTCAGGAATTCATGATCTATCCTCTGGGGGCAAATACCTTTTCAGATGCATTGCAAATGGGCGTTGAGATTTTTCATTATCTCAAGCAAACACTTAATAAAAGAGGGTTGAACACATCTGTTGGTGATGAAGGCGGATTTGCACCGGATCTATCATCTAATGAAGAAGCGATAGAAGTTATTTTAGATGCGGTTGAATTATCCGGATACAAAATTGGAAAAGAAGTCTTTCTAGCATTGGATGTGGCTTCAAGTGAATTTTATAATGAATCTGACAATCATTATCATCTTGCATCAGAAAATAGAAAATTAACTTCGGATGAATTAATTGATTATTACAAAATTCTAATTGATAAATATCCTATTGTATCAATTGAAGATGGCCTCGATCAAAATGACTGGGAGGGCTGGAAATTGATGCAGCAAACTATTGGTAACTCTGTGCAGATTGTTGGTGATGATTTAACGGTCACAAATCCGAAAATTCTTCAGCGGGCAATTGATGAGAATGCAATAAACGCAATTTTGATCAAATTAAATCAAATTGGTACATTAAGTGAAACTCTGAATGCGGTACAATTAGCTCAAGACAACAATTTAGGTACAATTATTTCCCATAGATCCGGAGAAACTGAAGATACAATCATTGCTGATTTTGCTGTAGCAACTAATTCATGTCAGATAAAAACAGGATCTGCCTCAAGAACTGATCGTACAGCAAAATACAATCAGCTTTTAAGAATTGAAGAAAAATTAGGTTCAAGCTCAAAATTTGCCGGGCCTGAATTAATCAAGAAATTATTCCATGAGTAATATCCGGTATACAAGAAAAAAGAAAAATAAACACCTCATAAAATTAATTTCCGGTATAGTTTTAGGATTTATTATTATCATAATACTGGTTTTTGGCGATATGGGATTAGTGAAATATTTTAAATTAAAGAAACAAAGCGAAATTCTTCGATCTGATATAAATAATATGATAAATGAAAGTAAGCAATTATCAGACCAAATTGATAAATTGGAAAATGACTTGAATTATATAGAGAGAATTGCTCGGGAAGAATTAAGAATGGCAAAGAAAGGAGAAAAAATATTTAGAGTCATAAAAAATAAATCGGCTGAAGATTTCCACCAATAATGGATCTTTCTACAATTATTGGATTAATCGCCGGGCTGTCTATGATAATTATTTCAATTTTTGCAAATGAAGGCAGCATTTCAATTTTTACAGATTGGTCATCCTATCTGCTTGTTCTGGGCGGAACTCTCGCTGCAACCTTTGTTAATTATCCCTTTAAGACTGTAATTAGTTCCATAAAAGCAGTAAAATATGCATTCACTCAAGTCACACTGGAAGGTCTTGAATTAATTAATGAAATAGTAAGGTTGGGTGAATTGAAGAGGAAGGAAGGTGTATTTGGTCTTGAGAATCAACTAAACAGAATTCAGGATTCATTTTTACGAAGTGGTGTTGAATTAGCATTAAGTGAGCAAAAATCGGAACAGCTGGCAAGTCATTTAAGACTTGAACTGGTAAACATGGAAAAACGACATAGAATTGCTCATGATATATTTTATCAGATGGGCAATTATGCACCAGCATTTGGATTGATCGGAACCATAATTGGTCTTATCATAATGCTTCAAGGAAACACATTGATCACAGGCGAGGAATTCAGTTTTGGAACAAGTTTCAGTGAAAAATATTTTGTTTTGTTAAAAGGAATGGGATTGGCATTAAAAACAACTCTTTACGGAATTGTAATATCAAATCTCATATTTTTCCCTATAGCCGGCAAGTTAAAAAGTCGCACAGAAGAAACGCTGTTGTACAGAGAGATAATAATTGAAGGAGTATTGTCAATACACCACGGCGATCACCCCATAAAAATACGAGAAAAATTGGACTCATTCGTACCTGAACAGGATAGAAGTATTTATTAAAATTGAAAGAAAGTAATTTACTAAGCCATCATTGGCTGATTGCATTTTCTGATTTATTTACACTTCTTTTAACATTTTTTATTCTCTCTGTAGTATTGATCAATGAACATGAAAATAATATCTATGTAACAATTGAACAATTGTTAAAACACACGTATTCCTATTTGGACAGTAAGTTTGAAGAAGATGAAACAGTGTCATTACAAAGATATACAAAAGGTGTGCAAATCACAATTCCCTCAGCCCAATTATTTGAAGAGAACAGAGCAGACATCAGAGATGATTTTACCGATGAATTATTGCAAATTGGTTCATCCTTAAAGGATGCAATCCAGATG
This sequence comes from uncultured bacterium, assembly GCA_964345035.1. Lineage (GTDB taxonomy): Bacteria > Fidelibacterota > Marinisomatia > SCGC-AAA003-L08 > CAYFPO01. The sequence goes on along the minus strand of CAYFPO010000001.1, from coordinate 219,772 downwards.
AAATTTATTAACGATATTAATGAAATACACAATTCTCTTTCTGAGAACAATAAAAAATTACTGGTAAAGATCAGAATTGAAGGACATACTGACAATAGAAATATCATTTCTGGAAGATATAGAACAAACCTCGAATTATCATCAGCACGGGCAGTTAGCGTAGTTGAGTTTTTCTCTAAAAATTTAGATATACCTGCAGAAATTTTCTCTGCGGAAGGACGCAGTAAATTTGAACCGATAGCTGACAATAATACCGAAGAAGGCAGGGGAATAAATCGGCGTGTTGAAATTTATATTGATGCGGATATCATGGATGATTTCGGATTAATACAAAAATGATTGTATCCAGAATAGTTGTCATTTCACTTTATTTTTCTTTTCTGTTTTCTGCATTTGAAAATCAAAAGAAATTGGATTTAATTAATTATAATATTCATTTTTATAATGTATTAAACAACAAAAAGGTATTTCAATTTAACTTTAGCTATTATCAGCCATATCAACTGAAATGGTTAGATGTAAGCTCATTTTCCTGCTCATTCCCATTGTTGAATAATATACAAAATATATCATTGTACACCTCTGGTGATAAATTATATCGAGAATATAATATTCAATTAAAATCAGGAATATTTGTAAAGGAATACACCAGCATTTATGTCCATGCGGATTTATATTCAATATTTATAAAAAATTATGGTTCTGCTAAATGTTTGACAGGGGGATATTCCATATTTCTTTCATCAAGTAAAAATTTAAAATTTCTAATCGAAATGACAGATATCATTAGAAGCAGCAACAACACAATCAGTGGAGAAATTGCAGGAATTATGAGATTACACAGCTATTTTCAATGGAAAGAAAATCACATATTTGAAATTGGGCTCATTAAAGATCCACTATTTCCGTTAAGTCAACTTATAAAATGGACAAACACAATTGGAGATTTAAATATATCTTCCGGGTTATTAACAGAGCCAATGGAAGTTTTAATTTCCGGTGGAATTAATAATAGATATTTTCAAATTAATCTGAACATTTTATATAATCCCACACTGGGTATTTCAACAGGAATAAACCTTGGAATTTAATAAATCAATAACAATTATTATTACAACATCAATTTTATTAATAGGGCAGATTACTGAAAATATTCCACTTGATGATGATGCAATTATAATCCAAAATCTGTTAGAAGAAGAATTTGATAACCAGGAAACTTTGGAAATATTAGCAGTCAGATTAAGAATTGCTCCAAATATTGAATCTGAGAAATGGTATAATAAATTAAATTTTAATAATAATAAATATGCAATAATGCTACGATCTGATTACAAATCACCAGGTAGTTCAAACTCAATTACGGGGTATGCAATAAGAGGGAATTGGCGAAAATTCTCAATAATTGCAGGTACTTTTAAAACAGAAATTGGACAAGGATTATTGTATTCATCAGAATATGGCCGTATTAAGAGTAGTAATAATATATTTTCACCTGTAAAATCTACTTGGGGAGTAAAACAGAATTCATCTTCCACCGCTATTGATGGCAGTATTGGTGTTGCAATTCAATATAATACAAATAATTTTTCCAGCTCAGTAATATGTGAAAATAAAGACAGTTACACATATCTCGCTAGAATAGGGAATAGGGATAAACATTTTGGTATTACTTCTAATTTTCACTCAGAAAAATTTTCAGCAGGATCTTCATTTTGGAAACTGGAAAAACTTGGATATTTTTTCTCCGGAGAGATTGGTGTCCACAATACATTAAACGCATACATAACATCAGTAGGATTTAATACCAGAAAAAATAAATGGATGATAAGTTACAGATATTTGCCTGAAAATTGGAGCACTGTCACCGGGAGACCATATTCTGCCTTTTACAGAGATAAAAATGAGACAGGGATTCTGTTGTCAGTATATCAAAAAGTCAATAATATTTCCATAAGTTCTTGGCTTGATTTATATAAAGAATTACAATTTATAGCCAATGAACCGATGAAAATTGGATATGATTTTTACATTTCATCTAAAATTCCTTTCGATTCTAATAAATCAATTTCTCTAAGTTACCGTGAAAAAGAAAAAAATGCATTAGTCACAGTAGATATACAAAATATCACCCATCAAATCTGGACAGCGAATTTAATACGAATTGGCAAGTTACAGATGGTAATGCCGATTGTTGGTTCTATCAAATTTATTTATTCAACCATACACTCAGAAATTAAAGCTACCGAATCGGGCTATTTGCTTTCAAAGGATTTTGATTTTTTTAAAACTGCCAATATTGAATATTCAGTCAATATTATCTATTATGAAACTGATAGCTGGGATTCCAGGTTATACAGTTATACACACGGGCTCCCCGGGGAGTTCAAAATTAAGAGTTTTTACGGTAATGGTTCGGAATTAACACATCTGTTACAGATGAATATTGGAAAAAATACTTATGTTGGTTTAAAATACAATCACAATTTGATTAACAAACAATCAACAAACTTAAAAACCGATATTACAATTCAAATTGATTATAAGATATAGATGAATACTAACACAAATAAATTTTTTATCAGTATTTTTTGTATAAGCATATTATTTCCAATTTCAGTTAAAACAAAACTCACTGCAATAAATGGTAAAAAATATGTGCCGGTCATGGAGTTTGCAAAAAATCATACAATGCAAGGCATTCACCATTCGGAAAAGAATAAATTTGAAATCAGATTTTATGGCAAGAAAGCAATTTTTTCTTCTGGTTGTTCATTTGTAAAAATTGACGATAATATATTTCAAATAATCAATCCAGTTGTTGTTGATGAAGGTGAATTATATGTGTCGCTTGAACATTTTCTCCATTTGCTGAATGCGACCGATCTACCCGATGCTGTATTAGATACTTCTGAGGAATATCTGATTACTGCTGCACCTGATTTTAATCTTCACGGGCTCACTGTGGAAACAAAAATGAATGGTAGCCTTGTGAGGATTAAATCCTCACAGAAATTTGACATTGCAACGATAGCATCATCTATCAATAAAGCAGGATGGATGAATATTACAATTTTAAATGGATTAATTGATTCCTTAAATATTGTCGAATCACCTGTGGATTATCCAATAAAACTTGTTCGTTGCTTACAGTCACCTGAGTCAGCTCAGATATCATTATTACTTAAATCAAAAGTGGATGATTATGAAATTATACAATCACCGGATGGTACCGAAATTCAAATTTCTTTACGAATTGCCATTTCGGAGAATTCTGACAGAATAAAAAAATCACGTAGAAACTGGTTACTTGATACAATCGTAATAGATGCTGGACACGGCGGTAAAGATAGGGGTGCAGTAAGTGCTTCAGGACTCCAGGAAAAAACAGTTTGCCTGGATATCAGTAAAAGATTAGGAAGATTGATCCAAAAAAAAATGGGAATTAAAGTAGTGTATACACGGGATGAGGATGTCTTTATTCCTCTTTGGAAAAGAACGAGAATTGCAAATGAATCCGGAGGGAAAGTTTTTATCAGCATACATGCAAACTCATCACACAATTCCACAAAAGCGAAAGGATTTGAAACCTACCTCTTAAGACCGGGTAAAACTGAGGATGCAATCGAAGTTGCACAAAGAGAAAATTCTGTTATAGCAATGGAGGAGGCAGCACACGAATATGGAGATTTTACAGATGAACAAATCATATTGGCAACAATGGCACAGCACGAATTTATGAAAGAAAGCGAATACCTGGCGGATGTTATCCAACAGGAACTTGATAAACGAATCCAAACTCCAAACAGGGGAGTTAAACAAGCAGGTTTTTATGTATTGGTAGGCGGGTCTATGCCAAATGTTCTAGTAGAAACAGGCTTTTTGTCAAATAGAGAAGAAGCAAAATTATTAGGAAAGTCCGGTCATCGTCAGAAAATAGCTGAAGGAATATTCAATGCCCTTATTGATTTCAAGGACAGATATGAGAGTATTATAATAGGTACTAACTAAAGCTTCTTCCAAAAGAGAAATTATTGACCGATCCAGTTAAATTTTTGTATTCCATTGAGTCCAAAGGAATAAAATTAGGCCTTGAACGTACATATTCATTAATGGAAGCTTGTGGAAGTCCACATAACCAACTGAAATGTCTTCAAATTGCAGGTACAAACGGGAAAGGATCTGTTGCAGCAATGATTTCAAAAGCTCTTGAGAATTTTGGAGTCAAAACTGGATTATTTACTTCCCCACACCTTACCAATATAAATGAAAGAATTCGAATTAATAGTATTCCAATCCCAACTTCAGAAATTGAAAAGTTCATCATTCAATATAAGGATGTAATTAATGAGATTGATGCTTCATTTTTCGAATCCATTACTACGCTTGCTTTTTGGTATTTCTGTAAATGTAAAGTTGACTTTGCTGTTTTGGAAACTGGACTCGGAGGGAGATTTGACAGTGTTACGGTGTGTAAACCAGAATTGACAGTAATGACACCAATTTCTTACGATCATAAGGAAATTCTGGGAGATACATTAGAAAAAATTACAATGGAAAAGACCGGAATATTGAAAGACAACATTCCATTAATTTCTGCAATTCAAGTACCTGAAGTAGAAAAAATTATAAAAGTTGAAGCAAAAAAAAAGAATGTAATAGTAACATTTTGTAAGACTGAGTCATCAATCAATTTAGAATATTTAAAAGGAGTCCATCAAATGGAAAATGCAACCCTTGCAGTGAAAGCTGTGACACAACTTGGTTTTATAGATTCTGACAGAAATACTGTTTTTCAAAACATTGCAAAAACAAAATGGTATGGCAGATATCAAATTTTAAGGAAAGATCCGTTGATTGTATTTGATGTTTGTCATAATTCCCTTGGAATACAGGCATTTTTAGATGAATATTCACAGGAAGATATCAAGGGAAAAAAAATATTGATTATTGCAATTCAGGGTCGAAAAGATATTAATTCAGTCGTTCATGCTATTGAACGAGAGTTTGATATCATCATCTGTACTCAATCGAATGTGCGGAACTTTATGCCGGCAGCGAAATTGAAAAAATTATTTTCAAACAAGAAATCTAAAATAGCTAATAATCCGGAATTTATAATAGGAAACTGCACTAATTCGTTAGAAACTGGTGATTCATTGGCAATAATCGGCACACATTATTTAGGTAAATCAATTCAAAGTGTTTATAAAATTTTATTTGATACACTCTAAATCCTGTATTAAATTAGTTTTCAGGGATTGTGCCGCTATTTCTGCAACAAGTTAGAAATCTGCCTACTTTTTCTTTTCAAAAAAATTAATCAAGGTAAATAATGGACATTAATGAATTACAAGCTCTTACTGTAAAAGAGCTGCAAAAATTTGCCCAAGAAATCGGTAGCAACGATTATTCGGGCTTAAGAAAACAGGATCTCATAAAGTTGATTCTACAGGTTCAGGCAAAGAAGAATGGAAACCTATTCTCGACTGGTGTACTGGAAATTCTATCCGATGGGTATGGATTTATGCGGTCACCTAAATACAGCTATCTTCCCGGACCTGATGATATTTATGTTTCCCATTCTCAAATTAAAAGGTTTAGTTTAAAAACAGGTCATTTAATCTCAGGTCAGGTGAGACCACCCAAGGATAATGAACGGTTTTTTGCATTACTAAGAGTAGAAACTGTAAACGGTCAACCGCCTGATGAGGCAAAAAATAATATTCGTTTTGTGAACCTGACCCCCCTTTTTCCAGAAGAACAAATCAAACTGGAAATTCATGCCAAGGAATATTCAACGAGAATAATCGACATGATTGCACCAATTGGAAAAGGACAAAGAGGTCTAATTGTAGCTTCCCCAAAAACAGGCAAGACAATTCTATTACAAAAGATAGCAAATTCTATCACAAAGAATCATCCGGAAATAAAAGCCCTCATTTTATTGATAGATGAAAGGCCGGAAGAAGTAACTGAAATGGAACGGAATGTTGACGCAGAAGTTGTTGCTTCAACTTTTGATGAACCTGCTGAGCGACATGTTCAGGTATCTGAAATGGTATTGGAAAAGGCAAGACGTATGGTAGAAGCTGGTAACGATGTAGTAATACTTTTGGATTCATTAACACGGCTTGCTCGGGCACACAATACCGTAATTCCACATAGTGGTAAGATCCTTTCGGGTGGTGTAGATTCCAATGCTTTGCATAAACCAAAGAGATTTTTCGGTGCTGCAAGAAACATAGAGGGTATTGGCAGCCTGACTATAGTAGCAACTGCATTGGTAGATACCGGCAGCAGGATGGATGAGGTTATTTTTGAAGAGTTTAAAGGTACAGGAAATATGGAGCTGGTTCTTGATCGTAATCTTAGTGATAAAAGAATATTTCCATCAATTGATATTACCAGATCCGGCACCAGGCGTGAGGATAAATTATTAAATAATAAAGATATGTCAAGAATGTGGATTATCAGAAAAATATTAGCGGATATGAATCCCACCGAAGCGATGGAGTTTATGTTGGATAAACTTCACAGAACAAAAAACAATCGTGAATTCCTTGATGCAATGAGCAGTTAACAAACTAAATCTATCAAACGATGTTTACTGACAGAATAAATAGAATTCAGCCATCTGCAACTCTTGAGATGACTGCAAAAGCAGCAGAATTACGTGAACAAGGAGTAGATGTAATAAATCTCAGTGTGGGTGAACCGGACTTTAATACTCCACAAAACATATGCGATGCTGCTAAAAAAGCCATAGATTCCGGATTTACTAAATATACTCCGGGTACAGGCATTATGCCCTTGAGGAAGGCAATTTGTGAAAAATTAGACAGAGACAATAATTTATTTTATAAGCCTGAAGAAATTTTTGTTTCCTGTGGAGGAAAACATTCTCTTTATAATGCCTGCCAGGTATTATTCCAAACTGGGGATGAAGTATTAATATTCAGACCATATTGGGTTTCATTCCCTGATTTTGTTTCTGTAACCGGAGCGACACCGGTATTCATAGATACAGATCCTACAAAACAATTTGAACCAATATTTGAGGATTTAGAAAAAAAAATAACACCTAACACCGCAGGTATCATTATTAATTCACCTTCTAATCCAACCGGGGGAGTATGGTCAAATAAAGCAATTGAAAGAACCCTGAAAATTGCACAGGATAAAAACCTCTGGATATTTTCAGATGAATGCTATGAACAATTGACTTATGACAACCCATTTACCAGCATTGCAGCACTTACAGATAATTTGGATAAAATTCTGACTTTCCAGAGCTGTTCAAAAACCTATGCAATGACCGGATGGAGGATTGGATATACAGCGTGTGATAAAAAAATTGTAAAAGCAATGGCAAAATTACAGGGACAGAGTACATCCTGCCCCAATTCAATTGCTCAATATGCTGCCATTGAAGCACTTGCAGGTGATCAGAAATCTGTCTCCGAAATGAGAGAAATTTTTGCAAAAAGACGTGATTTGATAGTAAACCGATTAAATGACATGAATGGGATTTCATGCGGGCTACCGGGAGGTGCATTTTATGTGTTCCCGGATTTCAAAGAATATTTAGGATGTGCATTTATGGATAAAACCGTAAATTTGCCGTCCGATTTCAGTATGATTTTACTTGAAGAGGAATCTGTTGTATCTGTAGCAGGTGATAGTTTTGGTTCATCAGAACATATTCGATTTTCATATGCTGCTTCAGAAAATGACATAAATACTGCAATGGACAGACTGGAATCATTATTAAATAAATTGAATTGAGGAGAGTAAAATGAAAAAAGGAATCCATCCAGAATATAAAATTAGCACAGTACACTGTGCCTGTGGAAATACTTTTGAGATCCGAATGACAGTTGAAAAAATCAATGTTGAAATTTGTAATCAATGTCATCCATTTTTTACCGGTAAACAAAATCTAATTGATACTGCCGGCAGGATTGAAAAATATATGAAAAAATATAATTTAAAAGGAAAAAGCGCACAGTAGCTTATTAACTTATAATTAAACGGGGATTCCTATTTGGGTAATCCCCGTTTTTCATTTACGGAAATTTTATGTCAATACTAAAAAGACTCATAATGATTTTAATTTCAAAATCTTCTATATTGGTTGGTGGACAGGCAGTTATTGAAGGTGTTATGATGCGTGTGCCAGGATATTTTGCCACTGCTGTAAGAAATCCAAATGGCAAAATTGTATTAGATAGACACGAATTTATATCATTGGTAAAGAAAAATAAGAAACTGGATTTACCAATTATTCGTGGTGCAATTCATTTATTTGAGTCATTAAAAATTGGAATGCAGACATTACAGTGGTCAGCAGATATTGCTATGCCTGAGGATGAAAATGCTAAACCACAAAGTAAATTTCTTGAGTCATTATTGAATTTGGTTACCATATTATTTGCAATCGGTTTATTTATTGCACTGCCGATTATTACAGCCGGAATAGTATCAGACAAGGAAAATTCTCCATTTACATTTAATTTGATTTCCGGAGGCATCAGGATTTTATTATTTCTGGTTTATCTCGTCGGTATAAGTTTTATTAAAGACGTTAAAAGATTGTTTGAATATCATGGTGCTGAACATAAAGCAGTGTATACATTTGAAGCCGGACTACCTTTGAATGTGAGCGAAACCAAACAATTTCCTACTCAACATCCCAGATGCGGCACCAGTTTTCTGTTCATAGTAATGATTGTTGCAATTATTTCCTTTGGAATTTTAGATTCCATATTATTACAGTTCATTTATAAATTGACTGCGGTAAACCGAATTCTATTTCATATTCCGTTTATTCCATTTGTTGCAGGCGTGGGATATGAAGTATTGAAATTAACTGCAAAATATAGACAACATTTTATTTTCAGAATTTTATCCACACCAGGTTTATGGCTTCAATTAATAACTACTAAAATCCCGGATGATGACCAGGCAAATATTGCTCTGGAAGCATTAAAACATGCTTTTGGAGAGGAGCTGCCGGATCATTTAGGTCAAAAGTATGTTGCAGAAGCAATCGCATAATGGAAAATAAACTCAGAAAAATTATTGACAGATATAAGAAGTTAACTCAACTACTTAGTCAACATGACATTATAAATGATTTTTCACTATATAAGGAGTACGCAAAGGAACACAGTGATCTGGAATCCACAGTTGGCATAGCCAATGATTATTTGGATAAAATATCTCAATTGAAAGACAATGAAGAATTATTGGATAGTGATGATCCCGAGCTTACTGAAATGGCAAGAGAAGAAATATCAATTCTTCAGAATGAAATATTAAAATTGGAAGAAGGACTAAAAATATTACTTTTACCAAAAGATTCCAATGACGATAAAAATATCATCTTAGAAATTAGAGGCGGTACAGGAGGAGAAGAGGCAGCATTGTTTGCGGCAGATCTGTATCGTATGTATATGAGGTTTTCAGAACAGAATAAATGGAAATCAGAAATAATGAATATAAATGGATCTGAAACTGGAGGCATTAGAGAAGCTATTATCAGTGTTCAGGGGAATGGGGCATACGGTGAGATGAAATACGAAAGCGGTGTTCATCGAGTACAAAGAATTCCAGTAACTGAATCTGGAGGTAGAATTCACACAAGTGCAGCTACTGTTGCAGTATTACCGGAAGCAGCAGATGTAGATGTACAAGTACATGATGATGATCTGAAAATTGATACTTACCGTGCATCAGGTGCAGGTGGACAGCATGTTAATAAAACTGAATCAGCAATTAGAATTACCCATATTCCTACCAATCTTGTTGTTACCTGTCAGGATGAAAAATCACAACACAAAAACAAAGAAAAAGCAATGAAAGTCCTCAGATCCAGAATATTTGAAATAAAACAACAGGAACAACAACAAAAAATTGCAGATGCAAGAAAATCAATGGTATCAACAGGAGACAGAAGTGCAAAAATCAGAACATATAATTTTCCTCAGGGAAGAGTGACAGATCATAGAATCAACCTTACGTTATATAAATTAGAAGAAATTTTAAATGGGGATTTAAATGAAATTCACGAAAACCTTAAACTTGAAGATCGAAAACAACAGCTTGCAGATGTATAATATATTTACTATTTAATTGTCACAATAATGTTGCAATGACATCTACTATTTCTTCAACCTCAAATAAAGATACCTGGAAAATTATTGAACTTATAAAATGGGGTGAAGAATTCCTTTCATCAAAGGGTATCAAAAACAGCCGAAAAGAAACTGAATGGTTCCTCGCCCATATTTTACAGTGTGACCGAATAAACCTTTATGTCCGATTTGATGAGGTTATGAAAAGTAAAAATCTTCGGATTTTTAAATCCTGTATTCTTCGTAGGTTAAAACATGAACCTTTTCAATATATCATTAATACAGCGCCATTCTACGGAAGGGATTTTTTTGTAGATGAAAATGTATTAATTCCCCGACCTGAGACAGAAACTATTATTGACTTGCTTAAATCACACGAACCCACAGATTCCCTCTTAGATGTTGGCACCGGAAGTGGATGTATTGCCATTACTGCTTCATTGGAAAAATTAGCAAAAAATATTGTTGCAATTGATAAATCTGAAGCAGCATTGAAAATAGCTCAGAAAAATGCGAGCGATCATAGCATTGATAATATTGTGTTTTTAAAATCAGATTTTTTAAATGATATTCCAAATCAAAAATTTGATATTGTTGTTTCAAATCCACCATATATTGCAGAAACAGATATATCTTCACTGGAACCCGATATAAAGGATTTTGAACCATTTCAATCACTCACGGATAATGAAGATGGACTTTTATTTTTTAAACAGTTTTCACAAAAAGCGAATGAATTACTAAATGATTCCGGATTAATGTTTTTGGAATTTGGTGGGGAACCCCAAGTTCCCGCTCTGAAAAATATCTTTACAAAAAACAAATTTAATGTAACAATACACAATGACATTAACAAAAATCCAAGAGTTCTGGAAGTTTTATTGAATGATTAAAATCATCAGTTTGGTTCGCCCCTTGAATGTTGTGCTGGGCGGGTTGTCAATAGAAATAATGAGAAGTAAAATTGATACACCGGTACATGGAATTACATTACTGTATTTATATCTTGTTGTTCTGTTATTTATTGCTGGAAGCAATATATTAAATGATATTTTTGATCAAAAATCTGATTCTGTGAATCACCCGCATCGAGCAATACCTTCTGGTGCAATTTCAAAAAATGGGGCAATTGTTTTTTGTTTAATACTCTTTTCTGCAGGCATATATTCGGCTTTCCAACTGAATCCAAACTCACAATGGATCTCATTGTGTATTGTACTCCCATTAATTATTGTTTATACACAATTTTTAAAATCTATACCATTGATTGGCAATATGGTTATCGGTTTAATGCTGGGTTTTGTGTTCATCTACACTGAAACTGTTTTAACCCAGAATATCCGCTATTCAATAATTCCATCAATTTTGGCTTTCAGTCTGACATTTATCAGAGAAATTGTAAAAGATATTCAGGATATCGAAGGAGACAAAAAAGTTAATATTGGCACCTTTCCTGTCAAATTTGGAATTTCTAATTCAATTGCTTTTATAAAAGTTCAAATGGTAATTTTATGTTTTATTGTAATCCTACCTTTTGTATTGAATTTTTATGGTATATGGTATTTAATTGCAGTGATATTTGGTGTAATATTTCCTATCGTTTTCAGTATATTTTTTCTGCAAAAGCATCCCACTTCAATGGGATGCCAAAGGATTTCGGGTGTATTGAAATTTTCTACTGTCTGCGGATTAATATCAATTTATTTTACTAATTATTAGCATTTAATAATATGACATCTGAATTTGTACATCTACATAACCACACAGATTATTCCCTGCTGGATGCTGCTCAGTCTGTGGAAATGATGTGTGACAGAGTTGCTGAATTGGGCATGGATTCCATAGCAGTAACCGAACATGGAAATTTATTTTCAATGATCCCCTTTTACAAAGAAGCTCGAAAAAAAGGTGTTAAGCCCATTATTGGCTGTGAGGTATATGTATCTATTGGAGATCATACTGTCAGAAAAAGAATTCCCGGCCAAGGATTTGGATACCACCATTTGGTATTAATCGCACAGAATGAAACCGGATATAGAAATTTGATAAAACTAGTATCAATTGGGTATTTGAATGGATTTTATTACCGCCCGAGAGTTGACAAAAAGCTGTTAAAACAATACAATGAAGGATTAATATGCACTTCTGCCTGTTTAAAAGGGGAAGTTACAGAATATGCCTATTTAGGCGATTATGAAAATGCTAAGAAAGCTGCATTGGAATATAGTGAAATTTTCCCCGACAATTTTTATTTGGAAATTCAGAATCATAATATACCAGAAGAAATAGCAGCACATTCCATATTAAAAAAACTCTCGAATGAACTAAACCTTCCACTAATCGCTACCAACGACTGCCATTATGCAAGAAGAGAACACTGGGAAGCACACGACATTTTATTTTGTCTTGGCACACAAAAAATGCGTAATGATACAAACCGACAAAAATATGAACCAGAACAGTTTTATATAAAATCCCAGGATGAAATGTTCAATACATTCAAAGACTTTCCCGGTGCATTGGAAAATACCCGAAAAATTGCGGATTTATGTGATTTGGATATTCCTATGGGGACTTTATTTCTTCCAAAATTTCCAATACCCAACGACACCGGTACAGATGATCCCAATGAGTATCTGAAACAGTTATGTAGAATTGGAATTAGGGAGAAATATCCGAAGATAACAGAAGAAATAAACCATCGTCTTGAATTTGAATTAGGTGTAATCAAGAAGATGGGATATGCAGGATATTTTCTAATCGTTATGGATTTTGTAAGATATGCAAAAGACAAACAAATCCCAGTAGGACCAGGCAGAGGATCCGCAGCCAGCTCACTGGTTGCCTATGCTACAGGAATCACTGATGTCGATCCAATAAAGTATAATCTGCTGTTTGAAAGGTTTTTAAATCCTGACAGAATTTCCATGCCGGATATAGATATAGATTTCTGTATGGATGGCAGACAAAAGGTTATTGATTATATAAAAGACCGTTATGGCGAATCATCTGTTTCACAAATAATCACTTTTGGCAGGATGAAAGCCAAGCTTGTGGTTAGAGATGTTGGGAGAGTTCTTGGAATGTCCTATGATGAGGTTGATAGAATTGCAAAATTGATTCCGGAAGATTTGAAGATGACATTAGATAAAGCAATTAAAATGAATAAAGATTTATCTGGAATTTCTAAAAAGGATGAACTCCACAAAAACCTTATAGAATATTCAAGGATTTTAGAGGGACTACACAGGCACTCTTCAGTGCATGCAGCCGGTGTTGTTATTACACCAGGACCTCTTACAGACTATATTCCGCTGTATAAATCCCCATCTGCAGGTGAAGTAACAACTCAAGTTGATATGAATGGCTTGGAAGATCTGGGACTGCTGAAAATGGATTTTCTGGGATTGAGGACATTGACAGTAATTGATAAGGCCATTAGGATGATCTGTGAAAATCATAATGAAAAAATAGATATTGAAAAACTTGAACTAACCGATAAAAAAACCTTTAAAATATTCGCATCGGGGAAAACGGTGGGAATTTTCCAATTTGAATCTGGTAGAATGAGAGACTATTTAAAGAAGCTTAATCCAACCTGCATTGAAGATTTAATTGCAATGAATGCATTACACAGACCGGGACCTATGGAAAATATTCCAGAATTTATCGATCGGAAACATGGGAAAAAGAAAATTACATATCTCCATCCGAGCCTGGAACCATTACTAAAAGAGACCCACGGCATCATAGTATATCAGGAACAGGTGATGCAGATTGCTTCTGAGGTAGCTGGATTTTCATTAGCTGAAGCAGACAAAATGCGCAGAGCCATGGGAAAAAAGAAAGCGGACGAAATGGCGGCGGTAAAAGTGGATTTCGTAGAAGGCGCTGAGGAAAAAGGATTTTCAAGAAAATTAGCTACAGAAATTTTTGATCTTGTTGAACGTTTTGCACAATATGGATTTAATAAAAGTCATTCTACAGCTTATGCAATCGTTGCTTACCGAACCGGCTGGCTCAAGGCACATTATCCTGCAGAATTTCTTGCTGCTGCAATGACTACCGAAATGAATAAAACAAAAAGCGTAGTTTCATTAATTGAAGAGGCTAAATCAATGGGAATTGCTATACTTCCACCCGATGTCAATGCTTCTAAGGCAGATTTTACAGCTATTGATGAAAAGACAATTGCTTATGGTCTCGCAGCAATTAAGAATGTAGGATATAAAATTTCAGATGAGATTGATAAAGCAAGAGAAAAAACAAAATTATTTACTTCTGTATTTGATTTGTGTAAATATTTTCCAAGTGGCATACTAAATAAAAAAGTCCTTGAGAGTTTAATACTTTCCGGTGCGTGTGACAGTCTATCAGGTAACAGGGAACAGTGTTTAGAAGTGGTAGATACTGCACTGAAATTTGGACAGGATTATCAAAACCACGAAAGTAACAATCAGGCGAATTTATTTGGAGGTAACGAAAGTGAAATTGTGATCGAGCCTCAACTTCCTGATGTTCAGAAATGGACACAAAATGAATTACTATCAAAAGAGAAGGAAATCCTGGGTTTTTATTTAACGGGAGATCCATTAGCCGATTACAATGAGGATATCATGGAATTTTCCAATTTTAATGTAAGTGCAAACAGACAAAATATCGCTGCTGAACTGAGAGCAGGTGGGATTATAACCGATATCAAGGTTAAATATGACAAAAAAAATAATCCTTGGGCAATTGTTTTTATCAGTAATAATCTGGGTAAGGTGGAAGTATTTACCTTTTCATCCATTTATGAAAAATATTCTCAACTACTTGAGAAAGACAAACTAATTTTTGTTATCGGAAATCCATCTAACAGAAGCAATGCAGATGATGATGTAACAAAGATAATCGCAGAGGAATTATTTCCATTAGAACAAACCCGAAGGAGACTGAGTAATACTATTAACGTCAGATTAAACATAGAAAAAGACAATAATCAGTTGTTAAATAATCTAAAAGAAATTGCCTTAAAAAGTGCCGGCAATTGCGGGTTTATTTTACACTTGGCTGGGGTAGGCAGCTCGCAAAAAATAAGAGCTGGAAAATTGCGGGTCACGCATGATAAATCATTTATTTCAACATTACGGGAAATGGTTGGGGAAAAAAATGTCTGGATTAATTAAAAACTTTCAATTTTGATCACGGTGTTACAGAGGGTCGCCTCTGCAAATGTTGCCGTAAATTCAAAAATAATCGCAGAAATACAAGCAGGGTTACTGGCACTGGTGGGTGTTTTTGAAGATGATACTGAAAAAGACATTGATTATTCTGTGAAAAAAGTGTCTAATCTTCGTATTTTTGCCGATGACAATTTAAACATGAACCTTTCAGTTAAGGACATTGAAGGTGAGGTTCTTGTAGTCAGTCAATTTACATTGTGCGGAGATACAAAAAAAGGAAGACGGCCTAGTTTTATTCAGGCAGCCAACCGGGAAAAGGGTGAACATTACTATTTGGAATTTATTGAAGGACTAAAAGAGGAAGGACTCAAAGTCCAATCTGGTCAATTTGGAGCGATGATGAATGTAAATCTCGAAAATTCCGGCCCGGTTACATTGGTAATTGACAGCAAAAAGAATTGATGGATCAAAAAATACGCATAATCATGGCAAAGCCCGGTCTGGATGGACACGACCGAGGGATTAAAGTGCTGGCAAGGGCATTTCGAGATGCCGGTATGGAGGTAATTTATTTGGGATTAAGGCAGACTCCAACTATGATTGTGAATGCTGCATTACAGGAAGACGCTGATGTCATTGCATTATCCACATTGAACAACACACATATGACTGTTTTCCCCAGAGTGATGGAATTAATGAAAGAAAAAGATTTAACCGACATTTTATTAACCGGTGGAGGAATCATTCCAAAATTAGATATGAATAAACTGATGCAAATAGGTGTTGGAAAATTATTTGGTCCTGGGACTCCAATTCAGGAAACCATAGATTATATAACCAATTGGGTTGCCGAAAACCGGCGATAATCAGGGAAGTCTGTATTATCTATGATTAACCTGCAGGACATTAATGCAATGGAAACATATTTTTCTGAAAACCTTGAAACCCCACTTTTTCCTATTCTTGCGGAAAAATATTTTGGACTTGGAAAATATAATCTTGCAAAAAAAGTCTGCGATATTGGTTTATCTATTCACCCTGATTCTTCTCAGGGAAATTATATTCTGGCAAAGCTTGAATTAGTAGAAGAAAATTATTCAAATGCAGAAATCCTGTTGAAAAAAGTTATAAAACATAATCCGATACATTTACTGGCTATGCACTTACTGCTGGAATTACAGAAGGAATTAAAACGGAGCAAGAGGGTAATCAATAAAACGGTTATGCAGATAGCTGCCATTAATCCCCAAGATGAAACTTACGTTCACTGGCAGAATTCATTACAGGATAAAGGTAGGAGCAAAAAGAATTCAACTGAAACACCAAAAGCTGAAAAAAAATCTGAGACTGAACCAAAAATTAAAACTGAGAAAACCATTGAAAAAGAGAAATTTACGATCAATAAACATTTAGCTTCAGTTACACTGGCTCAGGTGTATAAAAAACAGGGCTATTTTGATCAGGCATTGCAAGTGCTTCAGCTTGTAAAGGGCAAGGATACCAAAAATTCTGAAATAGATAAAGAGATTAAAGAAGTACAAAATCTGTTGAATGAAAGCAGTAATAATGAATAATTATCAAAGTCGAATAAACAAATTAAAAGATGAATTATCAAACAATTCATTAGATGGTATTTATATTACGAATTTAACAAATGTAAGGTACCTCACCGGATTTACAGGTTCGACCGGAGCAGTCTTGATTTTACCGGAATCTCAACATTTCTTTTCTGATACGCGTTATGATGAACAAAGCAAGGAACAGGTAAAAAATTGTAAAGTCCATATGATATCCTCGGGATATGAAAAGACTATCAAAGATCTGAACCTGATCACAAATGGGGTTAAACTGGGATTTGAATCTCAACATGTGTCCGTCAGCTCATTTGACAGGATCAGTTCTTTATTATCAAACGCAGATTGGGAAAAAACAGAACAGCTTGTAGAGGTGATAGCAGCAGTAAAAGATGAAACGGAAATCAATTCTCTAAAAGCTGCTATTGAAGTTACAGATCAGGTATTCGATCAAATTCTTCCTGATTTAAAAATCGGTGCAATTGAACGTGAAATTGCAACAAAGATTTCGTATTTAGTTAAGAAAAATGGTGCCGAGGGTGATAGTTATGATCCCATCATTGCCAGTGGGTGGATGAGTGCTTTGCCCCATGCAACTCCGTCCAATAAGGAGTTTGCAAATGGTGATTTTGTGGTGATGGATTTCGGAGCTTTGTATGATGGATACCATGCAGACATGACCAGAACTGTAGTCATTGGCGAAGCAACAGAAAAGCACAGAGAAATTTATAATATAGTATTGGATTCACAAATGTCCGGCATTGAATTTGCAAAAGCAGGTGTTACCGGTGCAGATGTTGACAATGTCTGCAGAAAAGTTATAGAAAAAGCAGGATACGGAAAAGAATTCTGTCATTCAACAGGACATGGTTTAGGCTTGGAAGTGCATACCTATCCCAGACTCAACAAATTTAATGATAAGTCCCTTTTAGAAAATTATGTAGTCACAATTGAACCGGGAATTTATATACCGGAGTGGGGTGGTGTGAGGATTGAAGATGACTGCTTGATACAGAAGGACAATTGCTTACCGTTAAACCGAACCACAAAAGAAATGCTTATCCTGAAATAATAATTTTGGATGCAATAAATTAATGTTGTCCCGATTATTTTTATCATTTATTAACATATTCCCGAAATCCAAAAGGTAAGAGGGTACCAATTACTCACAAAAAAATACCAGAAAAGTGCATCTTGGAACTGGGCTGAATTTCAAGGTTGGAGAAGCAGAAAATCTTCCCTTTTCTGATCTTGTATTGGTGCAGTGATAATCGTTGAATCATCCTATTGTTATGGCAATTTCCCAAAGTTCGTGCAGGAAGTAAACCGTGTATTAAAACCAGATGGATATTTTTCATTTTGCGATTTAAGGAGTAAAACCGTAACTATTGAAACAAAGCAGATATTTCAAAACAGCAAATTGAAAATTGTTAAAGAAGAGATCATTACAGAGGCCGTGGTGTGTCCATTGGATAAAATCTCAGAAAGAAAGACAAATGTAATAAAAGCAAATGTACCGAATTGGATCAGAAAAGCGTTTAAGGATTTAACCGGTGTTATAGATTCTAAAGTATATAACGCATTCAAATCAGGTGGCATTGTTTATGTAAGTTATGTATTGAAAAAATAATATGACATGATACCTTCGACAATATATTTTGATCTTTTTGGTGTGCTGCTGGGATGGGGGATATCCGGATTTAGAGAATTAAAAACAACTGAGTTATTGGAAAATCTTTCAAAAAACTATAATTTATGGATCATTTCAAATACATCTAACAGACAAATAAATTCATTGAAATCCAAATTTGATTTTTTTCAATACTTTAATGGAATAATTACTTCTGAATCAGCTGGAGAAAGCAAACCGGATAGTGCAATTTTCGTTCATGCTTTAAAAACAGCTGATACTACACCAGGCGATTCATTATTTATCGATGATTCTTTGAAAAATATTCAATCTGCAAATTCCCTTGGAATTAAAACTCACCACTATAGATCCCATTTGAAATTATTACAGTATCTGGAAGATGAATGTTTGATGCCTTTAAAATAAATAAACTGAGTCACCTATCCTTCAAAACCAAATCTTTACTCAGTGTATATCCCTGGAAAAACTGCAAACCTGAATCCCTTACACAACTTAAAAAACCACTAAAAGATTGCAAAGTCAGCATTGTAACTTCTGCAGGGCTCTATATAAAAAATAAACAAAAGCGATTTGACAATACAATTAAGGGTGGTGATTATTCATTTCGTAAAATCCCACAGTCTGTAGAGATAGCAGAATTATATGACGCTCACCGTAGCCGCTCATTTGACCACCAAGGAATAAGATCCAATCCGGCAACAGTGATGCCCATTCCACAGTTACAAGAATTAGAAGTGGAGGGAACCATAGGAGCTGTGAATAAAAACCATTATTCAGTTATGGGTTCACTATTTTCAACCGGAAGATTTGTTAAACATACGGTATCCCAAATTGTAAATGAGATAAAAGCAGACAGAGTGGACTGTGTATTGCTGGTGCCGGTTTGACCTATGTGTCCACAGGCGGTCGGCCTGGTGCAGAAGGAATGCGAGGAAGCAGGTATAGCCTGTGTTGTAATCAGTATTATTGATGAAATATCCGAAACGGTTAATTTACCGAGATATTTCAGTGTACCGTACGAATTAGGATATCCTCTGGGAGACCCAAAAGATTTTGAAAATCAAAAAAGAATTTGCAGGGAAGCACTACAGATAATAGAATAAAACCTGTCAATTATGGGCACTTAATTTTTATGAAGTATAGATAAATCTGTAATTGATAATAAGAGTAAGTTTGAGAGTGAAAAACCGGCAAATTATATTTCTCAGTATAAAAATCTTAAGGAATGAATATGACTATTAATATTATAAAATTATCAGATTCAGAAATTCAAAGCCAAAGGATTTTCGATTGGCCTATTTGGACATGCGGTGTTTCAGAATTCAATTGGGAATACACAGAACAAGAAAGCTGCTTGCTATTGGAGGGGAAAGTGGTAGTCACATCAGACAATGAAACCGTGAAATTCGGCGCCGGAGATTTTGTGGTATTTCCACAAGGTCTTAAATGCCGATGGAAAGTTATAGAACCGGTTAAAAAACATTATAAATTTGGATAAAACTCAAGTAGAAAAGACTGAGGTAGAGTGAACCCCTATCTGATTTTCATTCTGTGTGTGCTGACAGGGGAATTTCTTCTCTCATCTGTCACAAAATGGTTGAACCTTAAGGCGATGGATCCCAATCTACCGGATGAATTTGCTGGATTTTATGATATCGATAAATACAGAAAATCGCAGGAATATACTATTGACAATACACGGTTTGGATTTGTAGTATCCACTATTAATATAGTAATACTGCTCCTGTTTATTCTGTATGGCGGATTCAACTGGATAGACCAAGGACTACGGGGATACCATTTTGATTCTGACATCATTTTGGGCATTGTGTATTTTTTCACACTTTTCCTGTTGAAGGACATCATCTCCATTCCATTTTCTATTTATTCCACATTTGTCATTGAAGAAAAATACGGATTCAACAAAACCACACCCAAGTTGTTCATATTAGACAAACTTAAGGGCATAGTGCTGGCTTTGGTCATTGGGTCCATAATCCTTGGGGCAATACTGTATTTTTTTGAAGTGTATGGCAGCACAGCCTGGAAATATGCCTGGGGAGTGATGACATTTTTTATAGTTGTCATGCCGCCGGTGTATATAAACTGGATTGCACCGCTGTTCAATAAATTTATATCCCTGGAGTCTGGCAACCTGCGACACCAAATTGAAGAATATGCGGATAAAGTAAAATTTCCACTACAGGAAATTTATATAATGGATGGGTCAAAGCGGTCATCACATTCAAACGCCTATTTTATTGGATTTGGTAAAAATAAGCGGATCGTTCTGTATGACACATTATTAGAAAAACATTCCAATGAAGAAATAGTAGCAATACTGGCACACGAAGTCGGGCACTATAAAAAAAAACATCAAATCATCAATATAGTTATGTCCATTATGTTCACAGGGTTCATGCTGTTTCTGCTGTCATTTTTCATTAATAATCAGGGATTGTTCGACGCATTTCAGATGAACCAAATTTCCAATTACGCCGGAATTATATTCTTTTCTATGTTCTACACACCCATCAATTTTACCCTGGGAATTTTGATGAATATCTTATCCAGAAGGAATGAATATCAGGCAGATGCGTATTCTAAAAAAACCATCGGCAGTGGAGATCCATTGATCCTGGGATTAAAAAACCTGACCACTTCTAATCTCGGAAATCTTACACCACACAAATTGATGGTTTGGATGAACTACAGTCACCCGCCCGTACTTCACAGAATCCGGGAATTGAGATAATTTACGGAAAGTAGTGAGCAGAATTCTTGTTTTAATTTCGTTTCTGACGACAATAATTCTTGCCGGCAACAGGCATCCCATTTTTTTATTACATGGATTTATGGGTTGGGGTCGTGATGAATTAAATAGTTATTACTATTGGGGAGGAAAATTCGATTTGCAGGAATATCTACGAGATGAAGGATATGAAGTGTATACTTTATCAGTCGGTCCCATATCCTCGAATTATGATCGTGCAGTAGAGGCATATTATCAGATTAAAGGCGGACAGGTGGATTATGGAAAATTACATTCAGAAAAATATGGGTTAATGCAAACCCCAGAAGGAAAAAATTATGAAGCTATTTATCCGGAGTGGAGTTCAGAAAATCCCATACATTTAATTGGTCACAGTCAGGGTGGACAAACCGCAAGGATGTTAGAGTATTTACTTCAGAACGAATTTGAAGGAGAGGGAGGTGGTCTATTAGCTAATAAACAGGTGGGATGGATAAAAAGTATAACAACCATTTCCACACCACATAATGGCACCACTTTAGCTCCTATCATTCAGGGAATGTTTCCGTTTATTCAATCAATGGTTGTATGGCTGGGAGTCATTTCACAAAACCAGACTATTGATGAATATTTCAGTTTTGATTTGGACCAATGGGGGATTCATAAAATGCCTGATGAAAATTTATTAGAATATATCAGCAGGATTAAAAATTCAGAAATAGCTACTTCCCGGAATTTTTCAACATGGGATCTGTCTCCTGAAGGTGCTGAGGATTTTAACACATTTTACGAAACTGATTCATCTGTATATTATTTTTCATTTGCCACTTCTGCAAAGTCTCCGGATCCGGAAAATGGAGGGAAAGTTCGATTAAAATACAAATTGCAGGCGGTATTAATGGAGAATTATGGTGAATACCCGGAAATATGGTATGAAAATGATGGGATTGTAAACACAATTTCCATGAATGGTCCTACTGGAAGCAAAACAGATAAATTTTCCGGAACCCCAATTCCGAATGTATGGCAAAAAATGGATATAATTTATTTGGATCATCACGAAGTGGTTGGACATCAGTACAGAGACACATCTTATACGAAAATTAAAACAATGTATACAGAACATTGTAAATTACTTCAATCAATAGATTAATACTTGTAATATACAATAATGATTAGAGGGATAATTTTTGATTTGGATGGTGTAGTTATAGATTCTGAACCACTTTACCAGAAAGTTGAAATAAAATTATTTGGTGAATATGGTATTGAAATTCCGGACAAAGACTGGAAATTATTCCGGGGGTGTACGGAAGAAGATTTTTATACGTTGTCAATGGAGAGATTTCAAATCCAAGAAGACAGAGAAACTTTTATGAAGAAAGGAAGGAATTATCTGTTCGATGAATTTGATAATTCATTGGAATTCAATACCGGATTTATTGATTTAATTAATAGAATTTCAGGAAAATTTAAATCTGGACTTGTAACAGCATCACCGGCTTCTGTATTTAAATATATTGATCAAAAATTAAATATAAACCAATTTTTTAAACATATAATTACAGCTGAGGATACTGAGAGAAGTAAACCCCACCCAGACCCATATTTGAAAATGATGGATATTATGAAGATCCCTCCTGAAGATACAATTATAATTGAAGATTCCATTCACGGGATGAACTCAGCTATATCAGCGGGAGGTATTGTTGTAGGATTAACAGGATCCGTACCAATTGAAGATATGCCGAATCCCAATATTGTTATTGAAACTCTGGATGAATTAACTGAAGAAATTATACAAGGATTAATATCCAAATAAATTGTAATATACAACTATGTATATCTCTGAGCATATACTGGATTTAACAAACCATTTCTGTAGAATATTCAGGAAAATAGCTTCAGAATTAAATCTAACTGCTGAACAGGCTAAGTTATTGTTGAGCATACCTTTTGATGGAATTCCGATGACAGAACTTGCTACTTCACTTGGAATTGATGTCAGTACACTTACCAGAAATGTCCAGAAACTTACCGTAAATAATCTTATCAAAATTCAATATGATAATTACGATAAACGGAAGAAACTTGTCTTTTTAACAAATCATGGTGTAGAGAAAACAGAAAAATTAGAAAATATGTTAGATTCATATTCAAATAATATCCTTGAAACAATCTCAGTTGAAGAAAGGGAAACGATTCAGACCACATTTGAAAAATTAAATTGGACATTAACCTGTATCAGAGATAATGAATAAACAATCAGTTTCAAAAGAAATGCTAAATTGGTATTACGAAAATAAAAGGACATTGCCATGGCGTGGAGAAACAAATTTTTATAATGTCTGGATATCAGAAGTTATGTTACAGCAAACACAGGTAAAGGCAGCAATTCCATATTATAATAATTGGATTGTGCAATTTCCAAATGTGTCATCTGTAGTAAAAGCTCCAGAAGATGTTATTCTTAAAGCTTGGGAAGGATTAGGATACTATGCCAGGGCAAGAAATTTTAAAAAAGCCTGCGAAATAATAACCAACAACAAAGTCCATTTTGATAAAATAACCCTAAAAGAATTCAAATCTCTTCCGGGAGTAGGAGAGTATATATCTTCCGCAGTATTTTCTATAGTAAGAGATACCCCGGTACCAGTAATTGATGCGAATGTTAAAAGAGTTATCTCTAGAATATTAATGTTGGAAAAACCACCTGAAAAAAGTGTGCCTGAGATAAAAAAATATTTAGATAAAATTATATCAAAAAAATTTCCGGGAGATTTTAACCAGGCTATTATGGAGCTTGGTGCTATATTGTGTAAGCCTGGAAATCCTAAATGCAAAGACTGTCCGGTTAATTCAAATTGCGGGGCATATAAAAATAGTACTGTTCATAAATATCCTAGGAGGATTGAATTCCGGGAAAAACCGCATTTTAATATTGCTGTGGGAGTGATATGGAAGAATAATAAAGTCTTAATTACGAAAAGAAAATCAAGTGGATTATTAGGTGGTTTATGGGAATTTCCTGGTGGCAAAGTAGAAAAAAATGAATCATTGGTAGAATGTGTTAAACGTGAGATTCTTGAAGAATTGGATATTGAGGTAAAAGTTCTTAATTATATTACATCGGTACAACATGCATATACTCATTTCTCTATTACAATGCATGCGTATAATTGTGAATATATAGATGGCACTATTAGCCTGAACAATTCCACAGGAAAAAAATTTATCCAAATCTCAGAATTTGATAAATATCCCTTTCCCAAAGCAAATCATAAACTATTCCCCTATATTAACCAACTGGATTATACAGTGTAATGTTTAATTGGATCTTCACTATATATTTTTATACAGTTGCATTACTAATTTTTGGGTTAATGGGTATCATTACTGTATTGATAAGTATTATTGCACCCAAAATTTTATATCCGTTAATTAAAATCGTATGCAGGTTTTTTCTTATTATAGTCGGGGTAAAACTGAAAATTGAAGGAAATTTTCCAAGTGACGGTCCATTTATTATCATGGCAAATCATGCAGGTCTGATAGATCCTTTTTTATGGGGAGCATTTATAGAAGGAAAATTTACCGGTATCATTGCAAGAAAGAATTTAAAATTTCCAATTTACAGTTGGTTATTGCGTAGAATGAAAGCTATTCCCATTGATAGGAAAAACAGAACAAATGCAATTGAAGGTATAAATAAAGCTGAAGAAGTATTTCAGGAAGGATATCATATAGGAATTCATCCGGAAGGAACCCGTACTCTACATGGAAAAATGAATCCCCTGAAAAAAGGCGGATTTCACTTGGCCATCAATACACAATCTCCAATATTGCCGGTTGGGTTTATAGGGTCATTTGAATTTAAACCAAAAACTAGAGTAACTATTAAACCGGGCAAAATTTTCATTAAAATAGGGGAACCAATATATTCAAAAACTTATAATACAATGACAATGGACGAACTTATTTCCTTAACTGAAAAGAAATTAAAAATATTATCAGGAGAATTAACATGAAACTGGAAGAAATGGTAGTAGTAATTACCGGAGCTACTGGAGATACAGCTCAGGAACTCATAAACATCATTAGCGGAAAAGTTAAACATGTGATCAGTACAGTCAGATCCACAAATAACCAATTGAGTTTTAAACATACAGTACATCTGAAAAAAGGTGATCTTACACGTAAAAGAGATGTAAAAAAAATCCATCAGTCAATAATAAACGAATACGGAACAATACATGCATGGGTGAATGTTGTGGGCGGATTTACCATGGGAAATGTTGTTGAGAATTCCAGGGGTAAATGGAAACAAATGATAGATGTAAATTTTTTCACTACTATGAACTGCTGTGAGGTGATTCTTCCAACATTCAAGAAAAATAAATTCGGAAGATTGATAAATTTTGGTTCACAGGTAGGAAAAACCGGTATGCCTTTTGCTGGTCCATATTGTGTAAGCAAGGCAATGGTACATATGCTCACAAAAGTAATTTCACAGGAATTATCTGATAATGTTACCTGCAATGCAATTGTCCCAGGAGTCATTGATACTCCACGTGCGCGAAAAAGTATGCCTAATGCAGATTTTTCAACTTGGAACACTCCTGCTGATTTGACTAAAGCTGTTATGCAATTAATGGAATCCAGCAAAAATGGTGCACTGATTGAGATATAAGAATAATTTAAATGATCTGAAACTTACTTTTCCGGTTTCCAAGTACATCCTGGATAACGGCCTGAAAATTTTACTAATTGAAGATCATTCTCTTCCGATTACTGCATTTTTCACGTCTTTCCAGGTAGGATCCCGATTCGAAAATATTGACAGAAAGCTGAAGACTGGAACCTGTCATTTATTTGAGCATCTTATGTTCAATGGATCAAAAAAATATCCTAAAGGGGAATTTGATTCTGTGATAGAATCATGTGGAGGCTATTCAAATGCATGGACAAGTAAAGACCAAACCACTTTCTTTGAGGTATTTTCCCATAAAAATTTCCCACAGATTTTAGATCTTGAGGCAGACAGGTTCAACAATTTGAATATTACACCGGATGTGTTGGAAGCTGAACGAAATGTCGTAATGGAAGAAAGAAGGCTCCGAATTGATAATTCAATGTCTGGAAAAATGTGGGAATTATTATATAAGAATGCGTATGGAGATCACCCGTATCATTCTCCCGTCTTAGGGTGGATGGAAGAAATTGAATCCATAACTTTGGATGAATGTAATTACTTTTATAAAACCTATTATTCAGTCAATAATGCTATCATTACAATTACAGGTAATTTTAATCTGGAGTCAACCCTTTCCAGGATTGTACATACTTATGGAAAAACAAAAAGTGAAGATGTACCAAAATTTCCGGACTTTAGTGATAAATTAGAAATCCAAAATAAAAAAATAGAATTCTGTAAACCTGCAGAACTTGAAATGGTTTTGATAGGATATCAAGGTTGCTCTGGAAATTCGGAGAATGCCCCCATCATTGATTTATTGGTGTATATTCTGGTAGTAGGCGAGACATCCAGACTTCATAGGGAATTGGTTTATGAAAAGGAATCTATTCTAGAGGTATTTGGTGATTTTCACACAGGATTCAACGATGAACTTATCACTTTTGGATACAGAATCAAACCTGAACACAGCTATGGGAATGTACTGAAATCTTTTGATGAGCAGATCGAGAAAATCTGCAGTAATGGTATCACAGATACTGAATTGGAAAAATCAAAAAATGGAATTATTACTTCTATTGTGGAAAACTTATCTACCATTACAGATAAAGCAGGAAAGGTACTGCAATATGAATCACTGTTTGAAGATTATACAAAATTGTTTGAATCAATCCAAAAATATTCTGAAATCACACGGGAGGATATTCTAAAAACTGCCCAGAAATATTTAACCGGCAGGAACAGAACCATTATTCATTTAATTCCGGAGAACCAAAATAACCGGTGATTAACTTACCCAAATATTTCACGCATAAGTTTAATAATAATTTTGAAATTCTCTTGATGCCCGTCAAAACATTACCATTGGTAAATTTTAAACTGGCGATCAAATCAGGAGGTACCGATGATCCAATTGGGAAAAAAGGTTGTTCTCTTATTACAGCTGAATTATTAAATAAAGGAGCTGGCGGCAGATCAGCGATGGAATTCCTGAATAAAATTGAATTTCTTGGTGGCACACTGCATGCAAATGCCACACAGGATTTATCCATCATAACCGGAAGTTTTTTAAAATCAAAAGCACAAGAAGGATTGAAATTAAGTTCTGAAATGGTAATGAACCCTGATTTTAATAAACAGGAATTCTTAAAGTGTAAACATCGATTGATGTCAGCAATTAAAGGAATAAATGATAATCCGGAAGCATTATCCTCGGTTTATTACCAAAGGTTGTTTTATAACGATACACATCCTTATGCGATGCCGGTTCATGGATCACAATCAACTGTTTCAACTATTAATATCAGCGATATTTCAGAGTATTTTCAGAGCGCTTATTACGCTGAAAATGCTGTAATGTCCGTTGTTGGTGATTTTGACTCGAACAGTATGTTAAAATCAATAGAAACACAATTTGGAAATTGGGATAATACTTCAATACCGGATCCTGTAATACATGAATTAAATTGCGCTGAGGGAGTACAAATATTTGTTATAGATAAGCCTGAAATTGTTCAGACTCAAATAAAAATAGGTGCACCGGGAATTAAAATCGGTCATCCATCCTATTTTCCATTAACGATTGCAAATACTGTATTTGGAGGAAGTTTTACTTCACGGCTAATGCAATCTGTCAGAGTAAAAGCAGGACTCACTTACAACATCAACAGTGGTTTTTCTTCCCACAAATATCAGGGACCATTTACAATTAGCACATTTACTAAGAATGAATCAGTTGGCCTTACAATTTCTACAATTTTTGAAGAATTACACAAATTCAGGGAAAATGGGATAAATCAAAACGAACTAAAATCAGCTCAAAACTACATTAGCGGAACCTATCCATTGACCATTGAAACGTATGAGTCTCTGGCGGCACAGCTTACTCGTATTCACTGCTCTGAATTACCGGAAAACTGGATAACAGATTACATCCCGAATATTCAATCTCAAAAAATACAGGATATTAATGCTGCAATATCTGAGTATTTTCCCCGAAAATCTTTGGTGATAGTGTTAATTACCAATGCCGAAAAGGTTATACCGCAATTAGATGGAATTGGGACAATTCAGGTAATAAAAGAGGATTTGTTCTCTTGATAATTCCCATTGTGAAAGCACATGGTACCGGGAATGATTTCATATTACTTCGAAAAGAAAAATGTCCGGAAATTATTCAAAACCCAGAGTTCATAGCAAAATTATGTACAAGAAGAACAGGGATAGGTGCTGACGGGTTGATAATTATTTCAAAAGATAGCCGATACGATTTTAAAATGGATTATTTTAATTGCGACGGAACCTGGGAAACATTTTGTGCCAACGGTGCAAGATGTGCGGTAAAATTGATGAACCAAATGAATCATTCAGTTAATAAAATGACTTTTGCAGCGGGAGATGGTATTCATTCTGCCGATTTGGAAAATGATAAAGTCAGACTGAAGATGAAAACGCCGGAGTATAAAACAAATGTAATAGAAGTTGAGAATTATTCAGGAATTCTTGTAGATTCAGGTGCACGGCACTTTGTAACCGAAGTCAATAATTTTTATCCAAAACTGGTAGAAAAATCCGCTCCAAAAATTCGGTATGCTGACATTTTTCAGCCTAAAGGAGTAAATGTAAATTTTTACGAAATTATTGATCAAAATAATATGAAGGTTTGGACATACGAAAAAGGAATAGAAAAGTTAATGCTTTCGTGCGGTTCCGGATCCACTGCTGCAGTATACCACGGAGCCCAGACAGGTAAGCTGAAAAGTCCTGTAACCTGTATAGAACTCGGTGGAAATCTGAAAGTCGAATTTGATGAAGATTGTCAGAATGTGTGGCTCACAGGGGATGCAGTAATTTTATTTGAATCTGAAATAAATACTAACAACTTTTAAAGTGATGATTCGGGCAGTTCTTATAGATTTAGATGGCACCGTTTACGAAAAAGAAAAACTCATACCGGGAGTTGGAAAATTAATAGAATGGCTGAAAAAAAAACAAATACTCTTTAAATTTTGTACCAATACAACACGAAAGTCGATTAAAACTATCCAGCACAACCTCAAATTAATGGGTTTGAATGTTGATCCTGATAATATAATATCACCCATAACAGCTGCCTATAATTTTTGCAGACAAAAAAAGTTTAAATCAATTGAGGTTGTTGTTCCTGATGAAGAGATATTAAACTGTTTTACTGAATTCAATATTACTCATCTTGAACCGGAGGCAATAATATTGGGAGATATGGGAGATGGATTTACTCACACTCTGTTAACTGAATTATTTCGAAAAATGTTAAATGGTTCCCAGTTAATTGCGATGCATAAAAACAAATACTGGATCACGGAAAATGGGTTGGTATTGGATCTGGGGCCGTTTGTTTCAGCTCTGGAATACGCTACAGGAAAAGATGCTGCAGTAGTAGGAAAACCAAACCAGGAATTTTTTGAAATGGCAGTACAGGATTGGGAAGTATCCTTAGATCAAGTTGTAATGATCGGTGATGACCTGGTGGTTGATGTTCAGGGAGCACAGGCAAGCGGATTAAAAGGTTGTCTGGTTAAAACCGGAAAATTCAGAAAAGATGATTTAACAAATACTAATATTCAACCAGATTATATTTTGCAATCACTCGCTCAACTAAGACAACTATTTTAAAATTTAATTGACCACATTATATTGCTTCCCGATCTTATAAAAGCTTTCAACAGCTTTATCCAATTGTTTCTGTGTATGGCCGGAGCTGATCTGAACACGGATTCTGGCTTCACCTTTTGGAACCACAGGATAGGAAAATCCTATCACATAAATACCTTCTTCCAATAGATCTGCTGCTATATTCTTAGCCAGATTTGCATCCCCAAGCATTATTGGCACAATCGGATGAACACCCTTTTTTATATTGAAACCTGAATCTGTCATTTCATTTCTAAAATACAATGTATTTTTTTCAAGTGCATCCCGCATTGCAGTTGTTTCGGAAAGTAAATCAATGCATTCTATTGAAGCGCAGACAATTGCCGGCGCAACGGTATTGCTGAATAGATATGGCCGTGATCTCTGCCTCAGTATATCGATTATCTCTTGTCTGCCGGATGTAAAACCTCCCGATGCTCCACCCATAGCCTTTCCAAGTGTGGAAGTAATAATATCCACCCTGCCCATAACATTACAGTAGTCTATTGACCCCCTTCCGGTGGGCCCAAAAAATCCTGTGGCATGAGAATCATCCACCATTACCAGTGCATTATACTTTTCCGCCAAGTCACAAATATCATTCAGCTTTGCAACACACCCATCCATCGAAAAGACTCCGTCTGTTGCTATAAGTCTTGTTCTGACATCTTGACTATCAATGAGGTGTTTTTCCAATTCATTCATATCATTGTTTGCATAACGATACCGTGTTGCCTTACATAATCGAATACCATCTATTATGGAAGCGTGATTCAATTGATCTGAAATTATGGCATCATCCGGGCCAAGTAATGTTTCAAACAACCCCCCATTCGCGTCAAAACATGATGTATACAGTATGGTGTCCTCCGTATCTAAAAAGTCTGAAAGTTTGCTTTCCAGCAATTTATGAATTTTCTGAGTACCGCATATAAATCGAACAGAGCTGAGACCAAAACCCCACTTTTCCAATCCGGATTGTGCTGCTTTTATCAATTTTGGATGGTTAGATAAACCAAGGTAATTATTTGCACAGAAATTCACAACCCGTTGACTGTTTACAGTAATTTCAGTTTGTTGAGGAGAAGCCAATATTCGCTCATTTTTAAACAATCCGGCAGATTGAATTTTCATCAATTCACTTTTCAAATAGTCCTTGTTACTATACATATTGTTTTCTGATTTCAGGAATTAAATAGTTATTAAAAGCATCTATAAAATTAAACTTTGGAGAGAAATTCCAGTCTTTTCTTGCTGCAGTATCAATTACATCTTGAGGCCAGCTATCAACCATGGATTGCCGTTTTTCATCAATTTTAAATCCGATTTCCGCATTGGGATATTGCTCTAAGATAGTTGTCCTGAAATCATCAGCTGATACACTGAATGCACGGATGTTATATACGGTTTTGGTTAATTTCTTTTTTTGCACACCCATAATATCCCTGATTGCATCTATCGCATCGGGCATAATCATAAATGGTAATCTTGTATCATTTCTGACAAAACACTTATATGGTTTGTTCCTGGCTGCAGAGTGAAGCATTTCCGGAGCATAATCTGTGGTGCCTCCTGTGGGTAAAGTTATGGCACTGATGAGTCCCGGGAATCTGATTGCTCTAAAATCAACTAATCCGGGACTGTATTCTGCAGCTAACCGATTATAGTAATGAGAATAATATCTTCCAAGATGTTCACAATATAATTTATTGCAGCCATACATAGTTTCCGGAAATGTATATTCACTTTCATCCACCTTCACCGATTTGTTTTTTTCTTCTAATCCTCCTAAACCATACACCGCAATTGAACTGGGGAAGAAGAATTTTACTGGTTTTCCATGAGATCTGGATTGTTCTACTGCAAGGTTTAAGAGTTGAAGAGTTCCCCCAACATTTACGTCATGGGCGGAAATAGGTGAAAATTCTGCCCTCGTGCTTAATAGTGCTGCGAGATGATAAATTTCCGTTATTTCATATTCACTGTTGATCCGTTCCAGCACATTGGTATCTAAAATATTTCCAGAAACACTTTCATATACAAGCGGCCTTATAGATTCATCCAGCAATTCTAAATCCAATCCAACAATCCGGTTAGAATTATAATTATTGAATGATCGAATTAATCCATGCCCCATTTCACCATTGGCACCAGTAATTAATATAACAGACTTACGCATAATATTTCTTGATAAACAAAAGTTCTCAGATTCGTTAAATTTACGGAAATTAAGTACAATGATACTTGTATGAGATTTACAATAATCATATTTTTCCTGAATGCAAAAACTACTGATAATAGGACTTTTACTCATTTCAGGCTGTGCAAAAAATTTTTCAATGGGGGGTGATGGGGATGTTCCTGTGACTGAATTTCCAAATATCGGTTCGGATGAAACACTGGAAATTGGAACCTGGAATTTAGAATATTTTCCTAAAAGTTATCATACCACAGTTGAATATGCTGGACGGGTTATACGGGACATAGATGTAGATATTCTTGCACTTCAGGAAATTGAAAGTTCCGGATATTTCCAAATTTTACTGGATGAACTCCATTGCAGACAGTTGGAGACAGACACATACGGTGATTGTGCGGATACACTTGGTTGGGGTGAAACAGGGTCTGGCTGTGAATTGTTGACAGGTTGTTCAACCGTAAATGAGTACGAAATTGATGATGCAGAATGGATTTTTTCTGATTCTCTGGATTGTATGGATCAATGTTCAGTGGAATGGGAGGGCTTCAGAGCAAGCAGTGCAAGTTACAATCTCAATCTTGCTTATATTTATAATGCTTCTGTAATCCAACCAGTGGATATATATGAAATTTACGAAGATGATTGGTGGTCATTTCCCAGATCGCCACTGGTATTTGAATTTTATTGGGATGGACAATATTTTATAGTTATTAATAACCATTTTAAATGCTGCGGTGGTTCTGAAAATGAAGATCGCAGGGAATCAGCCAGTTTGATGTTGGAGCTGTACATTGATACTTATTTTCAGAATAAGCAGGTAATTGTTGTTGGAGATTGGAATGAAGATATTGAAAATAATAATTCCGGGCAGTCATTCTGGAATTTTATTTCAAATTCTGAAGACTATCAATTTGCAGACATGACGATTGCTGAGGGAAATTCATATAATTGGTCATATCCTACTTGGCCAAGCCATATAGACCATATTTTGCTCACAGATGAATTATTTGAGTTCTTTAATCATGGTGCAAGCGATGTTCAAACATTATTAGTAGATGAATATCTGGAAGGAGGCTGGTCTGAATATGATGCTATTTTATCAGATCACAGACCTGTGGTATTGAAACTGGATTTTAATGAATAAAAGTGAATATTTCTATTTGCTGTGTTGTGATTTCTACATTAACACAAATTGAATAATCCTTTTTGCAATTCTGTCTTTCCGATCCATTTTTAATTCAAGTTTCTGTCCTGACTTTGAAAATACAATCACACGGTTGGTATCGGATTCAAAACCTGCGCCTTCTTCATTGGCATAGTTCAATACGATGAATTGTGCACTCTTATCCTTCATTTTACGCATTGCTTCCTTTACTCCATTTTCTGTTTCCAACGCAAATGCTACAGTTACTGCATTGGTTTTTCCAGAAATGGATTTAAGTATATCCGGAACAGCATTTAATTTCAATTCCAGACTATTTTCTGAACGTTTTACTTTATGAGTTGGTGGATTTTCTATTGTAAAATCTGCAACTGCTGCTGTCATGAAAATAAAATCTGCTTTTGTGCAGTTTCGTAAAACTGCGGTTTGCATATCACTCGCAGATTCCACTGAGATCATCTTTACTCCGGGCATAGGTGCTAACGATACAGGTCCCGAAATGAGCATTACTTCTGCTCCCATTTCTTTTGCGGATTTCGCTATGGCATATCCCATCTTTCCACTGGAGCGGTTTGAGATAAACCGAACTGGGTCAATGTTTTCCCGGGTGGGACCAGCAGTTACCAATACTTTTTTCCCCTGAAGGGGTAATGGATAATTAAATAGTTTTCGAATTTCATTTATTATGCGGCTAACTTCAGGTAACCGTCCTTCGCCTTCATGTAAACTTGCAAGCTGTCCTTCTTCCGGACTCATTACAACCCTTTCCCTTTCACGGAGTTTTTCAACTGCCTCCATGGTTGCAGGATTCTGCCACATCCGGTTGTTCATTGCGGGAATATATAATACGGGCTGTTCACAGACTGACAATGTTGTGGTTACTACATCATCTGCAATTCCATTGGCTGATTTACACAGAATATTTGCTGTTGCGGGTACAACCGCAATTGCATCCAGTTCAAATGCCATTTCAATATGCTCCAACCCTGCTTTTGGTGTACTCGGGAATAACTCTGTGATTACTTCTTCACCTGTTAACGCAGCAAAGCTTGCAGGACCTACAAATTTTTCTGCAGAATTTGTCATCATTACCTGGACTTGTGCACCTTCTTTTCTCAGTAACCGAATCACCTCACAGGTTTTGTATGCAGCTATAGATCCGCTGACACATATTAGTATTTTTTTATTTTTAAATAGACTCAATTTTTCAGACAGACCATCAGTCCGTCCCTTACAGGCAACAGAAAATTAAAACACCTGTCATCCTTCTGAATTTTGTCACCGGTTTCTCTGATTGCTTTTGCATCGTCATCCTGAGGATCCAGAACGGAGCCGCCCCACAGCATATTATCCAGCACTATTATCCCGTTCGGTTTTACCAGATTCATACATCTCTGGTAATAGTGGTTATAATTTCTCTTGTCAGCATCAATAAATGTCAGATCAAAGGAGTTGACCGAAAATTGCTCAAGGGTATTCAATGCTTCTCCCTGATGGATTGTAATTTTAGCACCATGGGGAGATTGATCGAAAAATGACTGAGCAGTTCTGCAGTGGTTTTCTGCCAATTCGCAGGTGTGGACTTCCCCATCTTCCGGGATGGCTTCTGCAAGTTTCAATGCGCTGTAACCGGTGTACATCCCGATTTCCAGTATGCGTTTTGCATCGGACATTCTTACCAGACCCTGGAGTACATTGCCAACCTGAGTGCCGGAAAGCATCGCCGGCGCTTCTACATTTTGTTCTGTAAATTGGGTTAATTTTTCCAATACCGGTGAATCATCACAGGAGTGTTCCACACAGTAATGCTGAATTTCATCCGGTAGAAAATTCATTCAGAATTTAATAATTCATCCAGTTTACCCGATCCGCTCAACTGCATAAGTGAATCAAATCCGCCAATGGAATTACCATTAATGACTATCTGTGGTACAGTACCACCGCCGGTTTTTTCTGCAAGATCCTGGCGGGACATACCTTTATCTTCAATATTAATTTCTTCAAACGACAAACCCTTGTCGTTCAGGAAGTTTTTTGCCATCCTGCAGGATGCTCACCACTCTGTAGTATAGATTTGTATCATTTCAACCTCATTTTATAGGGGGATAATTTACAGAGGATGGCAGGGTGAGTGAAAAGCCCATTCAAGAAAATAGACAGTTGAGGTTGATTTAATATATGAAAGGATTCTCAAATTGCCAAAGTATAGACATAACACATTGTGTCCATACAAAAAAACTTTGAAATAATTGCAACGGGTTACTGTTGTTGCAGTGTTACTATTTAGATTCCAAAATTAAATCCACTATCATACATATTAGTTATCACCGGATTAAAGGGATTGGGAAATGCCGGGAATAATCGGTATTCATCCGGAATATATCCATTATCTGTATCCCGGGGCATGGACCAGTGATTCACATCTCCTTTGATATGGACTGTTTCTGAAAATAAGCTGATGTTCCCGTAACTGTTTTCAGCGGTAACTTTGTAATATATCTTATCCCAGTTACCGGGAGTTACATTGGTATCAATCCAGAATGAGTCTGATGTAGAAGCACGGTAAAACCAGAAACTGGGTTCTGTTACACTGGTATATTTTGTCCAGATATTATATTGAGCAGAACCATTTAAGCTCCACGTAACAATGGGGTGGTTACCCTGCTTACCCACGGTGATATTCTGGGGAATGTCAGGAATTACTGCTTCCAGATTCTGGATAGTATAAAACTTCAAATTCTCCCAAGTGAGGTCATCATCAGGGGGTATGGTAAAATACACAGAATCTACAGAAGCATCATATATAGTAAAGATAGGGGTATCTCCTTCTTCCAAGTATCCGGTAGTCCATTCTGAATCATCTACTCCCATTGCAGGTACATCAATGGTATTCCCATTCCATTGTCTGGCACCTGTGGGGGTATCGCCGGAATAGGTTACAATCCAGTCCTCTGAAGATAGGGGTTCACCATTAATTACCGCAGTTTCTACAAAGTAAAATGCCTGATTGGTGGATTGATGATAACTGAACAACTCAGGAACTTCAATCCTGTTAACCTCATCAAAATAAAACTCAGTGGGTGGATAAAATGATAAATCAAAATCTTCACCCGCCTTAAACCAGTAACCTCTATTAGGTGAAAAATTAACTAAACTGCCAACCCATACCGGGACATCTCCACTTTCAAAGTTTAGATTGGATGCAGCAACTCCTTCACCAATAATACCCGACAGCTTTTTTTGCATATCTATCTGCATCGCATCCTCTATTGATAAACCAATATAGTTTGGATATGAAATAAGGTTTGCACCCTCATGGAGGTGATACATAGTTTCAAAATTATTAATCTCGCCCAATAACGGCATATCAAATTCTGAATAAGAATTAACCCAGTAACCACCTGTGTATTCAATAAATTCCAACGACCCAACCCAAGAACCTCCACCAATATAATCAGCTGCAATTCCCTCACCGATAACTTGTGTCACATAATCAGTATTTTCATTTAGTATATTGCCAATACTGTTATCCACCTGAATTGCCAGAAAACTGACAAGGTTTTGTCCAGAGTTCAAATGAAGCAATGGTGTATAATTGACAGCCAAATTTGCATCAATTGAAAATACCACATCAAACGGGTTATCCAAAGGATTATCAATTAACACATTACTGGTAACAAATTCATTGAAATCCAACTGGATTTCTCCGGTATTAAAGGTTTCAGCAATTCTCATGGAATAATATGCCTCATCGTCTTCTATCTCTTCTTCAACAAATACATCATATTCACCACTTTCGATATGATGAAAATCATCCAGTTGTTCTCCTGCATTCTCACCATCCGGTTCAATATACCAGGGATCTCTTATTTCCAACACCGGCAGCAAGGGGACATTGGAGCCGATCTGTGCAGGATATTGTTGTATAAATTTTGCAATCATTTCTCTAGGTTCTGATAGATTTTCTTGTGTAATAAGTCTAAATTTAAGTTCGTCATCATTCCAATGGTGATGTTTAAAATCTTCTGTCCCTTCCGGGAGAAACTCATCAAAGGTATGTATTGTTAAATCAGAATTTAATGGCACAAAAAGATCTGTATTCGATGGTATATAGGGGTAATAGCCATCTACTTTTAACATTCCACCTAATTCATTACCACTGACGTGAATATTAGCAAAAGTTATTTCTAAGGCTTCCTGCTCCTGGATCACCATATTAATCCAACCCAGATAATTATAAAATACGGGGTAAATACCATGCCCCAAATAAAAGCCGTCATCACCACAGGCTGTGTTTGCACCTTTTATAGCAAAACCAATTAATACCTCACTGCCATCCTCTCTATAGGTAAACAGAGGACTGCTGCTGTTTTCAAAACAGGGACTGGCATCATGATTACCTGCAAATATATTGACATCATTTCCCACCCAATTATCACCATTGGCTTCCTGTAAAGCCTCATCTTCATACACTAACATGTCAAGAACCCATAAATAATCAGGAAATGCATTGTATTCATTGTCTGGTACCCAGTTGGATGTACTAACAGCTTCACCTGCACTATACAGGGAAACATCATCCACTAATGGTATGATTTCAATGATTTCTTCATCCAATATTTCTGATAGTTTTAAGAGGGCAAAATTCCCGCCTGTGTGTAAGCCATTAAACAGAGGATACCGTATTATTGCATCGACGGCAACTGTATGGTCTTCGTTTTCCAATTCCTCATCCAAAATACGGGTACCATAATACACCTGGATTTCTTCAGGAGAAAAAGGTTCTGAATCTTCACTCACACATTGAGCAGTAGCTATAATCCATTGCGGGGCGATAATCGCTCCGGTGCAATGCAGCCGTTCTATAATATCTCCACCTTCATCATTCAGTATTCCTACGAGCCAAGGATGGGGATTGTGATCCATAGATACTGTTGACTCACCACCCATAAAATAATCTCCCTGTCCCAATAAAGTTTGTATAAATAAAAGAGTTGTAATACTTAATTTAGTTTTTTTCATTGGTTATCTCTCTTGTCTAAAAAAGATACTGTAATAAAACATTGTTTAATTAATTTATTCATATCTATATGCTTTTATAATACGCGAACCCATTGTTTCATACCACATTGTGAATAAATACCCTGCAATAGTTATCATGTTGTCATCAACACCTATTCCGGGTGAACCATCATGTCCCACTTCACTGTCCGGTAGATCATATACCTGAACCGTATTTCCATTCCAGTGGTAAATAATCTGCCGGTCACTAGAAATCCATAAATCATTATGGCTTGTTCCTTTAAACATTCTTGGATGCCATATAATTGTATGATGTGAATTTTCCAATAACTCAGCTTCACCATTGGAGTCTTTATGCATTTTATAAAGACTTTGATTTTGAAGTACCCAAACACTATCGGGATGATCTGTATAAACACCTCTCACAGGAGTCCATGGAAGCATCCCCGGAGGTTCATAACCGGCATCATCAGTCCAATGTTCACCCCATACTTCCCGCCAGCTCTCACCGTCCCAATGCGATATTGAAGTATAAAATTGATTATAACCATTATCAGTGTCTCCTTCGGCACTCGCCCAAATATTGTTCGGACCTGTGCCGGCAATAGAATTATATTCTACTTCCGGTAAATCATCCTCAAATAACGTAAATTCACCATAATAATACCGAAGACGCATACCATTATAACCCACAAACCAGATATCATTGGGTGAAAAACCTAATATTCTTCTGGGTTTGGTTGACCATGAATATGGTGTCCACATTACTTCATACCCTTCCCCGTTATAACGAAGTATTTGATGGCTGTCTTCATGGATGATCCATATATTATTTTCATCAAAAACCCAGAAATCCTCACCGGGACGATTATAACATCCTTCAAAATAATCTTCACAATAATAATCAGGATATAACTGCAGGTTATTATAATGATCAACATCCCAATGGAGTCCGCTGTTCTGATTTTGAATTTCTACGTACCCAGTGTCTTGCCAAACTGTATCTGTAGTCCATATCCACCCACCATAATAAATAGAATCGGGATCAAGAAATCTTAAACCACGTCCATTAAATGCTCCAGATATTGATGCAGAATCTGCAACATTCCCAAAACCTATGGTATCTATTTCAAGGGGTGAAAGATAGTGGCTGGTGGTATCTACACAGCATAAGCTGAAGTTATCATTACAGACCGAATTCCAGGGGGGGGCAGTGATCTATACCTAATATATTTTCGACAATTAATACTAAATCTATAATATTGCTCAGATCATCCACATTTACATCCGATGCCCAGAGTTCATCTTCTCCTGGTACCGTGGGGATTTCCAGTATAATATCAATAGTCCGCATAATATCCAGTATATCAATGTTACCGTCACTATTGACATCACCCAGTAAATCCACTGCTATTTGACTGTGGATCAATACAGTGTTTAGTCCTGCAAGTAACAAAACTATATTTATTATTTTCTTCATCGTTTATTTATCCTCCAATATTTTTGTATTAAAAACCTGTACCTCCACTTTAAGCGAAGGCACAATTACCATTACTCTCCCAAAATTAAATCCACTACCAAAACTACTTCCACTCATATTCTGCCGGATAACATTTTCCTGCCCTGCCCCCACAAACTGGACAAGTCTTAGAGTTAGTATTGTAAGTTTTAATCATATTCACTCATTTAATTTAAAATAATTTATCAAATAATTTATCAAATAATTTACGAAAGGGTTATCAAGTTGCTGTATTTTAGGGGGCAAACCAATTGTTGTTACAATTGTTGGTGCAGGATTGTATCTTTCAATGTGTATTCACGGTGAAAAGATGTCATTCTTATATTATCCCTCACCCTTCCTCTCCCTAAGGGAGAGGAGAAATACAGGTTAATTGCTAATTGTGTATAAATCCAGGTGAGGGGAGTAATTTAATACTGTAGAGACACATAGCATTGTGTCTCACCAAATTAAATTTGGTGATAAGATTTGATAAACTCTACTGGCTGGAGGTCAGTCGTTTCTGGATGGTTTCCAGAGCAGACGAAACTGGGATCCGTTCCTGTGCCATGGTATCCCTGTCTCTAATAGTCACAGTATTATCTTCCTTTGTCTGACCGTCAATGGTAATACAATAGGGTGTGCCGGCTTCATCGTGCCTGCGGTAGCGTTTACCAATGGAATGCTGTTCATCATACCGTGTATTAATCCCAGCCTTGAAAAAATCTGACACCATTTCCCGGGCTATTTCCGGAAGACCTTCTTTTTTCACCAACGGCAGTACGGCTGCCTTGAATGGCGCAAGCCGGGGATGGAGTTTCATCACCACCCTGGTTGTCTCATTACCTTTTGCATCCGGCACGGTTTCTTCCTGATAGCCGTCCAGTAGATACACCAGTAATCCCCGGGTGGCACCTGCTGCTGGTTCTATTACGTAGGGGGTAAACCGCCATCCGTTTTTTCCTGATTCGGGGTCGGTTTTCTGCTGGTCAAAATAACTCAATTTCGCCCCGGAAAATTCAGAATGTTTTTTCAGATCGTAATCCGTTCGACTGGCAACACCCTCCAGCTCATCAAATCCCCAGGGGTATTCATATTCAATATCATAACAGGCATCTGCATAATGTGCCAGTTCATCTTCTTCGTGAACACGGTACCTGAATTTACCCGGATCATTGGCGAATTTCTGCCACCAATCCATTCGTGTATCCCGCCAGTACTCCAACCATTCTTTCTGTGTGCCCGGCTCTACAAAAAATTCCATTTCCATCTGTTCAAATTCGCAGGATCGGAAAATATAATGCTCAGTGGTAATTTCATTCCGGAAACTCTTCCCCATCTGGGCGATCCCAAATGGAACTTTCATACTCATTGTCTGCTGGCAGTTCTGGTACTGGACAAACATTGCCTGTGCGGTCTCCGGGCGAAGATACACTGCCGACTCCTTTACAAGATTTTCTATACCGGATCGTAATTCCTTTCCGTCCAAATCACGATTTTTTTCTACAAATGACGTAATTTCTCCCAGTACGTCCACAGGGCCTATCTGACTGCGGAACATCAAATTAAACTGCCGTTCGTCACTTAAAAATGGGCTTCCGAATGTGGGACTTACATACCCGGTATATGGAAAGGTGGTTGTTGCAGCATCCATATCATCCTCAAAAAATCCAAAGTTGTTGTCATCAATTACCCGTAAACCATTCAGCGTTTTTCCATTTCTTCTCAATTCAATATTGAAACGTTTTTTGATGGTTTCCTGATAGGTTTTTGCCTGACCTTTGTCAGCACAAGTAATAGGTAATTCATCTCCCGATTGAGGCCGTGGCGCTTTATCGGCTCTGAATCTTTCTTTTGAGATCAGACAGTCAACCAGCGGATCGGAAAACCCTGCCAGATGACCTGATGCCTGCCAAACTTTGGGGTGCATAATAATTGAAGCATCAATACCGGTTACATCTTCCCGTTCGTGCACCATTGAGCGCCACCATTCGTTCATGATATTCCGTTTCAGTTCCACACCCAAAGGACCATAATCATAGGCACTTTTTAATCCACCGTAGATCTCGCTGCTTTGAAAAATAAATCCCCGCTGTTTAGCCAGGGATATGATCTTATCCATTTTATTTTCCTGTGAATTGTTCATTACAACTACTTGAGTCTATTTTACTTTTCTTCTAAAATTTCTACGTTTAACCGGTCCTTTGGCTTTTTTCTCTGCAATGAGATCCAATGCTCTTTCCAATGTAAGGGTTTCAGAATTTTCACCCTTTGGTAGCGTGGCATTAATTTTGCCATCAGTCACATACATACCATATCTACCATCTTTCAGTTCTATGGATGATCCAGTTTCAGGATGTTTCCCCAGTTCACGAATTACTGATGTAGAATTTGTTCTTCCAGAAGATTTTAATAATTCAACCGCTCTGTCCAATGTTAATTCCAGAAGATTGTCCTCATTTGATAATTTACCTGTCTTCTTGCCGCTTCTAATATAAGGACCATATCTGCCTAAGTCGGCAGTGATCATTTCCTGTGTTTCCGGATGTTCCCCCAATTCCTTTGGCAGAGAAATTATCTGCACTGCAATTTCTTCTGTGACATCTTCCGGTTTCATCCCCGGTAAAAGTGATTTCATTTTTTTACCACATTGAATATAGGGCCCAAATCTGCCGTCTTTAACCTGAATTTCTTCATTTGTATCAGGATGATTGAATACCTTGTCAGGGCCTTTTGATTTTTTCTCAAGAAGTGATACTGCAGATTTATAGCTTAATTCACTCGGGATGCAATCATCCGGAATGGTTGTATTAATTTTTTCATTGGTTAGATACACACCATATCTACCAATTTTAAGTGTAATCGGAATTTGTTCTTCATCACTTAATACAACTATGGTTCGAGACTTATTCTTGTCAAACTCACTATCTAATGCTGTTTTAAGTCCTGCTTTTCCATTCCCAAAATAAAATGATTCCAGGAATTCTTCTGATTTCATTTCTGACCGTGAGATTGCATCTAAGGTATCTTCCAGATCAGCAGTAAATTGGAGATTAACCAGGTCAGTAAAATATTGCTCTAAAAATTGAACCACTGCGTATGCTGTAAATGTGGGCACTAATGCACCTTTTAATTTATGAACATAACCCCGTTTTTGAATATTATTCATAATTGTTGCATACGTGGATGGTCTCCCTATTCCCAGAGATTCCAATTCCTTTACCAGAGTTGCTTCTGTATATCTTGGAGATGGTTTGGTAAAGTGCTGGTTTGGAGTAAACGATCCGGCAGAGAGGTCCTGACCTTCGTTAAGGTGGGGCAATGTGGTCTCCTTATCGTCTTTATCCAGTTTGGGATCATCAATATCTTCCACATATACTCTCAAGAATCCCGGAAATTCAATTACTTTACCGTTTGCAGTAAACAGAGCAGAATCACCGATGATTTCAACAGTTGTTTTCAATAATCGGGCTGATTTCATTTGGGATGCGATGGTTCGCCTCCAGATCATTCTATACAATTTCCATTCAGAAGGATCCAATATGGATTTCAGATCATCCGGGTGTTTAAATGTGGATCCAGCGGGTCGAATGGCTTCGTGTGCTTCCTGTGCATTTTTTACTTTTCCCTTATACTGTTTGGGTGAATCGGGTAAATTTTCCTTTCCGAATAATTGCTCAATAGCTTTTCTTGCACCTTGGAGCGCTTCACCAGATAAGGTTACTGAATCTGTTCTCATATAGGTGATGTAACCGGCTTCATACAGCTTTTGTGCGGTGATCATTACTGCTTGGGAGGACATTTTGAGCTTACGAATTCCTTCCTGTTGAAGGGTGGATGTGATAAATGGTGGATATGGATTTTGCACAGCAGGTTTTTCGGTTACCTTATTTACTGTCCAATCGACTGTTTGGAAATAATCTGCAAGTTCTTGAGCTTTTTCTTCATTCAGTGATAGTTTTGAATCAGTTTTCAGTGAACCGGCAAATTTATCAAAATCCTTACCCCGTGCAATTTTTTTACCATCATAACTTTCCAATAATCCCTGAAAACTATTTTCATCCTTTCCAAATTCACCGGCAATACTCCAATATTCATTTTCCTTAAATTTTGCTCTTTCTTTTTCCCTGTCCACTACAATTTTGATTGCGGGGCTCTGGACTCTTCCTGCAGATAATCCACCCTTAACATTATACCAGAGTTTTTCAGTAACCTGATATCCCCACAACCGGTCCAGAATTCTTCTGGCTTCTTGTGCACCAACCAAAGAACTATCAATTTTTCTAGTATGTGAGAAGGATTCACGTATAGCTGTTTTTGTGATTTCGTGAAATACCAACCGGCGAACCGGAATGGTAGGCTTCAAAATTTCAACCAGATGCCAGGCAATTGCTTCGCCTTCTCTGTCCGGATCGGTGGCAAGATACAGTTGTTCAGCATTTTTTATTTCTGATTTAATTTCATTGATCACCTTGGATCTTTCACTGTTTAATACATATTTTGGTTTGAAACCATTTTCAATATCAACACCCAATTCCTTTTTCGGAAGGTCTCTTATATGTCCCACTGACGCTTGTATAGAATATTCGTCTCCCAGAAATTTCTTTAATGTTTTGATCTTAGATGGA
Source organism: uncultured bacterium (assembly GCA_964345035.1). Lineage (GTDB taxonomy): Bacteria > Fidelibacterota > Marinisomatia > SCGC-AAA003-L08 > CAYFPO01. The sequence continues at coordinate 175,115 of CAYFPO010000001.1, read as the reverse complement.
GATTCTACAATGATGAGTCCGTTTTTTTGTTTTGCCATAGCATAAAAGTTACCTGTATTTAAAATGTATAAAGCAAACATAATTAAACAATGGACACAGATTATTGGTAGGATTTACAATGTTTTTGTAAGTTGGCAGGTGGAATTTACCGGCACTTTACTGAAAATGATTGCAGAATTGGAAATTCCTGTGGAGTACACACTGCCCATAGGTGCACATCAATTCAATATCTCCAACTATATTGACAGATGGATTACACTAAAATTTTCCGGTGATATTTTCTGCGTTAACTGTAAAATAAAAACCAACAAATCCTTTTTTCAAGGCTATTGTTATCCGTGTTTTTTGTCTGTGCCTATGGCCTCCGAGTGTGTATTAAGACCGGAACTCTGCCGTGCCCACGAAGGTGTTGCCCGAGATATGGATTGGGCAGAAGAACATTGCCTGTCGAAGCAGTATGTATATTTATCTGTCACCAGCGGACTTAAAGTGGGAGTTACCAGATCAAGTCAAATTCCAACACGGTGGATAGATCAGGGAGCAAGTCAGGCTATTAAATTAGCAGAGACTCCAAACAGATATATTGCAGGATTAATTGAAGTGGAGATGAAACAGTATTTGTCTGATAAAACTGCCTGGCAGTGGATGTTAAAAAATATAACTGACAGAGAAATAAATCTTTTAGAAGAAAAAGAAAAATTAGAGGAAAAATTTCCAACCGAATTAAAACCGTATTACAGCAATGACAATGATATCACAGAGATTGAATTCCCGGTTACAGAATACCCTGAAAAGGTAAAAAGCATCAATCTGGAAAAAACTCCGGTTGTGTCAGGAGAATTGACGGGTATAAAGGGGCAGTATCTATATTTTGATAATGAACGTGTTCTGAACATTCGTAAATATCAGGGATATTCAATTCAACTATCTGTCTAATCCATTTTTGAATACACAATCTCGCCATTAACTATGGTCATCAGAACTTCCGTTTTTAATATATCCTCATAACTGCAGGCGGTAATATCTTGGGATAGCACAGTCAAATCAGCATCGTATCCCACATTGATTTTTCCTCTTCTAAGTTCTGCGAATTCACCAAACGCAGCCCAGGATGTAAACATTTTCAGCGCATCTATTCTGTTTACAGTTTCCTGATTTTGCCATCCGCCGGCAGGTAATCCTTTATGATTCCGTCGAGTGACAGCAGCATAAAACTCGAATAATGGATTACCTTCTTCAATTGGACAATCGGATCCGCCCGGTATTCTGCATCCTGAATCAATAAAAGTTTTCCATCTGGAAATTCGGTGAAGACGTTTTGATCCAAGGCGATCTTCCAACCAGGGCATATCACTGGTGCAATGACTGGGCTGCATAGATGGTACTATTCCATTTTCTGCAAATCGGGGTATATCCTCATCACATACCATTTGTGCATGTTCAATACGCCACCGGTGATCAGTTTTACTATTAACCGAATTAGAGTACACATCCAACACCATACGATTTCCCATGTCACCTATGGCATGGGTACAGAGCTGAAATCCTGCTTCTCCGCATCGATGTGCCAATTCTTTAAATTCTTCTTCAGATATTAAAATAAGCCCACAATTGTTTTTATCATCACAATACGGTTCCAACAACGCAGCACCTCGACTGCCCAATGCACCATCAATAAATGCTTTAACAGCACGTATTGTATATAATTTTGACTGATAATGTCCAACGCTGAAATACTTATCTAATAATTCTGAATAGCTGCTGCCAAGCATCCCATATACTCTTATTGGTAATTCTTGTTCTTTTTCCATTTCCTTAAGCACATTAATGGTTGTTGGATCCTGCCATGCATCGTGGATATTTGTAATTCCCCGTGATTTAATAATTTCAACCGCTAACCTGATCCATTTTTTAATAGTAGTTTCATCCGGTTTGGGAACCACATCCTGAAGTGGGTTCATCGCATTATCTACGAGGATACAGTTATTGATTATTTTACCGCCTTGGGGTGATTCAGTGAAAATGTCAATTTTGGCAGCATCTATTGCAGACTGATTTACCCAGCAGGAATGACCATCAACTCGCGTGAGCATCACAGGATTGTTGATGGATAAATTATTTAATATTTTAGCGGTTGGATATTCTTTTTTTTTCCATTTATTATGATCCCAGCCAAATCCGATAATCCAATCGTCTGGTAGAATTTCTTTACTCTTTGAATAGACCATATCAGCAATTAGTTTGGGAGAGTTACATTCCTTTAACTGCAGTGTATCTAATTGCTTACCCAAATTTACCAGATGAAAATGGGCATCTACAAATCCCGGAATAACTATTGCACCATTTAGATTTATCGTTTTCCAGGTAGATTCAATAGTATTTAGTCCGATTATTTTTCCATTAGTGATGGTTACAGAGTGAACCTCTGAACAATGATCATCCATCGTAATGAATGTTCCATTGATTAAATTCAATTTTTTCCCCATCTTGAAATTTAGGTTTCTGCTACAAACATAAGGGGTATTAAATTCAAGATATAATGAACATCAGGAAATTGAATTTTGAATAAAATAATTGACCTTAGAAGCGATACGGTAACGCTCCCCACAGAAGGAATGCGTCAAGCTATGGTGAATGCAGATTTAGGTGACGATGTATTTCAGGAGGATCCCACAGTGAATCAGCTTGAATCACAGGCTGCAGAAATTATGGAGAAAGAAGCAGCAATACTGGTACCCAGCGGGACTATGGGGAATTTGGCCTCATTGCTGGCACATTGTGACCGTGGTACAGAATTGATATTGGGGGATAAATCCCATACATTTATGTATGAAGCCGGTGGTGTATCTTCATTTGGAGGTATACATTCCAGACAGCTTAAAAATAACAATGACGGTACGATTGATTTGGATGCAATCAAATCTGCAATACGAGTAGAAAATGACCATTTTCCACAAACATCTGCAATAAGTCTGGAAAACACCCATAATATGTGTTTTGGCGCTCCGCTATCCATGGAATTCATTTCAGCTGTAGCGGATATCGTCCGTGAAAACGGACTGAAACTCCATATTGATGGTGCACGTATTTTCAACGCTGCAGTCGCTTTAGATAGAGATGTGAGAGAACTGGTAAAAAATGCGGATTCTGTGACTTTCTGTTTATCCAAAGGATTATCAGCACCGGTGGGATCTGTTGTTTGTGGTGATGCAGATTTCATATCGAAAGTAAGACGTAACCGAAAAGCACTTGGTGGCGGAATGCGTCAATCCGGTATTATTGCTGCCGCAGGTATAATGGCGTTAAAATCAATGATCACACAGATAAAGGTTGATCACGAAAATGCAAGGCAGCTTGCCGAAGGAATTGCATCTATTGATGGTTTCACCATTGACCTGAATAAAGTCACAACTAATATAATTTATTTTGAGATTGATTCTGAGAAAATAACCGGATCAGAATTAGTATCAAAAATGGAAGAAAAGGGGATAAAATTTTTTGAAACTAACCTAAACAGATTTCGGCTGGTTACCCATAATGGGATTACAAGTACGGATATTAACCAAACACTTAGTTGCTTTAAAGAGATTTTTGTTTAACAGAATACACCAAATGCCTATACCCTTTATAGTCAATTTCACAATCCACTATCATTCCATTTTTCTCTGCAACGCGGATGGAGGGCTTATTTACCGGGCGGATAAGTGAAATTACTCTTGTCAAATCCAGTGAATTGAATGCATAATCCCTGCATGCAATAGCAGCTTCAGTGGCATATCCTTTATTCCAGTGCTTCCTGAGTATAAGATAGCCAATTTCGATTTCTTCTTTATTTTTAATTTTTTGTACCCAATAGCCGCATTGACCAATAAACATCTCTGAGTCTTTCAATTCTACTGCCATCATACCAAATTCGTGTTCTGTATGAGTATCCAAAGTATATTGAATCCATTGCAACGTTTCCTCCCTGGTTTTTGTAGATGGGTAATACTGCATTGCAACCGGATCAGAGAAAATTTCCATCAAATTATCCACATCTTCCATATCCAGCGCTCTAAGTTTTAATCGTTCTGTGGTAATGATATATTTTTTACGGTGATTTTTATTCACTAAATTCTCCCCTTTCATATCAGGAAAATTTAAGGAATTAATATGTCGAAAGGTGTAACCCCAAAAAGTGAAGATCATTCCCGCTGGTACACGGATGTAATTACCAAAGCTGAATTGGCGGATTATGGTCCCGTGAAAGGCACCATGGTCATCCGACCTTATGGATATAGTGTATGGGAGAGTATAAAAAATGCATTTGACAAACGGTTTAAGGAAACGGGTCATTCCGATGCATATTTTCCATTATTTATCCCGAAATCATTTCTTGCAAGAGAAGCAGAACATGTTGAGGGTTTTGCAAAAGAATGTGCAATTGTCACACATTCCCGTTTAAAAAACTCAGAAGATGGGAAAGATGTAATTGTTGATCCTGAATCCAAATTGGAGGAAGAGGTCATTGTGCGTCCTACTTCTGAAACAGTAATTTGGGCAATGTATAAAAAATGGATCAATTCATATCGTGATTTACCATTATTAATCAACCAGTGGGCGAACGTAGTACGGTGGGAGATGCGGACACGGCTCTTCCTTAGAACCAGTGAATTTTTATGGCAGGAAGGGCATACAGCCCATTCCACCGAAAAGGAGGCAAGAGAAGAAGCACTCAGAATGCTGGATGTATATAAAGAAGTAGTAGAAGGAGTGATGGCAGTTCCTGTGTTAACCGGAACCAAATCAGAATCGGAAAAATTTGCAGGAGCTGTTGATACCTACTGCATTGAAGCAATGATGGGTGATAAAAAAGCACTGCAGGCAGGTACCTCACATTATCTGGGGCAGAATTTCGCAAAAGCATTTGATGTAAAATTCCAGAATGAAGATAACAAAGAAGAATATGTATATGCAACAAGTTGGGGTGTGAGTACGCGGTTAGTTGGGGCACTGATCATGGTACATGGTGATGATAAAGGATTGCGTCTTCCTCCTAAAGTTGCACCAATTCAGGTAGTGATTATTCCAATATTTAAAACTGATGAAGATTTGAATAACATCAGAAACTACCTGAAAAGTACAATTTCAGATTTAGAATCATCCCGAGTCCGGGTACATTTGGATGACAGAAAAAAAATGTCACCCGGATTTAAATTCAATGAGTGGGAAATGAAAGGAGTCCCTATAAGGATTGAAGTTGGACCAAGAGATATGAAAGAAAACAATATCTTCATAGCCAGAAGAGATACAGGTGAGAAATCTGCAATACCAATCAATGAAGCAGGTAAGAAAATACCGGAGCTCCTGACTAAAATCCAAAGCAATCTTTTCCATTCAGCATTACAATTCAGAGAAGAGAATACATTTACTGTCTTCAAATATGAAGAATTCAAAAACATAATCGAAAAAGGAGGATTTGTAAAATGTGGATGGGATGGCACATCTGAATCTGAAGATGCTATAAAAAATGATACAAAAGCAACTATCAGGTGCATCCCCTTTTCGGAAAACATGGAGGGAATTAAATGTATTTACTCCCAAAAACCTGCAAAATTTACAGTAATATTTTCTAAAGCATATTAGTCCGGTATAAGGATTTGTTTGTAGATACTGATGCAATTGTCCTTCGAACTATTCCCTACAGTGAAACCAGTCTTATCAGCAGATTGTTTACTAAGGATAAAGGAAAAATTACAGTCATGGCAAAAGGCGCAAGGCGGAAGAAAAATCCATTAGCAGGCATTCTAGAGACCAGCAATTTGATACAAATTCAAACCGTATGGAAAGAAAATAGGGAAATTCAAATTTTAAAAGAAGCGAGTTTAAAATTGAATACTCTTGATATGCGGAAAAATCTGGAAAAACTGCTTACAGCCATATCCATTGTAGAAATTATGGATAAAACAACGCAACCTTTGCATGCTTCACCAATCTTATTTCGGTTATTATACAGAGTATTGCAACAATTATGTTTGGACAAATATAATACTAATATCTTATATTGGTTTTATCTCATTCAGTTAACCATTCAGCATGGTTTTAAACCGGAAGTTCAAGTATGTGCAAAATGCCGTTCACATCTTTTAGAAGGGATATACTCAAAACAAATCGGTGAACTCTGTTGTAGTAAGTGTGAAACAAACCATGAAATTATACTCCAATCCGATGAATTAAGCTTTATTGTGGAATTAATGATCACCCATATAGAACGCCTGAACAATTTAGAATTACCAAAACAGAATCTGTACCAAATTTCAATATTTCTGGAACAATTTATGTGTCATCATATTGAAGGAATGTCCAGAGTACGGTCAGTGAATATAGCACATGGGATATTACATTAATGGGACAAACTAAAAACTTTGATACAGAGAATTATGAATTAAACACTGCAAGCAATGTAGGAGTGTATATCATACATGGATTTTCCAGCTCAACATTTGAAGTAAAGGATCTTGCAGAATTCCTTGGAAAAAAAGGATTTCACGTTTTAGCAGAGAATTTACCAGGGCACGGTACTACTATTGAGGATTGCAACACTGTAAAATATAGTGAATGGTTGGATCATGTCGAACAAAATTATGCTGGAATGATGGCTAAAAATGATGAAGTATTTGTAATTGGAATCAGTATGGGTGCTGTACTGGGATTGCATTTAGCTACTTTATTTCCATTGCCGGGATTGGTTGCCGGTGCATCTGTATTTCGTTTTAATGATCAAAAAAAATTAACTTGGTTAAATCCCTGTACTAAATATTTTGTAACGTCACTGAGTAAAAAAGGAAGATATAAGAAAACAATAAGAGATAAAATGGAATATTTCGGTTATGATCGGTATCCCATGAAAGCAATGGATGAATTCTTCAAAATGGCACCATTGATTCAGAAAAATCTACACAAAGTTAAAATTCCTTCATTAATCTTATATTCTGAGAATGATAAAACATCTCCCCCACAAAATATCCAAATAGTTAATAATGGTATTCAATCCAATGATAAGAAAGTTATAGGATACCCACAAGCAACCCATAATTTGTTTGTTAAAAGTCCTGATCAACAGAAAATATTTTCAGATATTTTACAATTTTTAAGTAGATTAATACAGATAAAATGAGATACCAATATACAAGTCCCGGATCCAGAGGGTACAGAACAAATTTTAACTGGGGGATACCGGATGGTGTTAAAATTATAATACTTATCAATGTTTGTGTGTTTGTATTAATTGAGTTATCCGGATTCAGATTTGAGATTTTCGAATTATTCGGTTTAGTCCCGGAAGATACGTGGAGATCACTGAAAATTTGGCAGCCCCTAACCTATTTATTTTTGCACAGTGGACTATTTCATATTTTTATCAATATGTTTGTATTGTGGATGTTTGGACGTGATCTTGAAAACCGTTGGGGGAAAAAAAGCTTTATCCGATATTTCCTCATAACCGGTATTGGATCAGGAATTGTGACAATATTATTTGACTTAGAATCAAATATTCCGGTGGTGGGTGCAAGCGGAGCAGTATATGGTGTGTTAATGGCATATGCATTAGCATTCCCCAACCGACTTGTTTATCTTTATGGATTATTTCCAGTCAAAGTCAAATATTTGATTGCATTCTTAGGTGCTGCTGCCTTTTTGGCATCCATTTCAGAAGCAAGGTCAACCATCAGCCATCTGACACATTTATCGGGTATGATAATTGGACTAGTTTATTTAAAAAAGGGGAAATTATTTACAAATTGGAGCCGATGGATTCCCAAAATTAAACTTCACAGTGACTCTTCACCCGGAAAGGCGGCTTCATCCAGAATGAGAAATGAAGATAAACGTAAAATTGATGCAATATTGGATAAACTAAAAGAAAATGGTTGGGATGAATTATCTGAAAATGAAAAACAGCAATTATTTAGTGCCAGTAAAAATTATACAAAAGATCAGCCACCAAATTAATTGTCCAAAATTCAGTTGATTGTCTTCACGCTTTTGTCCAGGTCATTTCTAGTATAATTTCTGTATTCTTTTTAAAGCAGATATGTTGCACAATGATAGATTTAAAAAAGTAAAACAGAGTTAAACCATAAGTGAGATGAAACCAGATTTCCCTTGTTTGACCGATTATAAATAAACCATCTAAAATAACCATAGCTACAAATAAAATAGTTACTGCCATGGTTGGCGGATAGAGTTTTCTTTTAAGTTGAATTGATTCATGATGAAATGTGTGATCAACATCCGGGTTATCTTGAATATATTCTTTAATACTCACACCGGTACCCACAAAGAAAAACATAACCAAAGTCTGTGCAGCAAGAAATACCATACTGATGAATAAGTCCAGCTTAATATACCCAATTCCAAAAAGCTGTAATGGGGAATAATGGTTAATTCCGATTATTGCCAGTCCGATTCCAGATAGAAATATCAGTATATAAGATAATATCATGAAAAACCACATAATTTAGATTTGTAAATAAATCATTTTTGTCAGGGGTGAATTTACAAAATGGTCTCAATATGGTTTCATTTCATTCGGTTCATTTTATGGGAAAATTGTAATTTATCGTTTAACGAATAGAGCAGTTGTCAGCATTAAGAATAAAATTAGGAGATACTTATGCAGGATTGGGCATTAATACTGGGTGCATCAAGCGGTTTTGGAGCCGCAACAGCAAGAGAACTTGCAAAACAAAATCTAAATATTTATGGTATTCATTTAGATAGACGGTCAGGAATGGATTCTGTACATACGTTATTAGAAGATCTCCGCAGCGAGGGTGTGGAAGTCATTTTCAAAAATGCAAGTGCCACAGATGAAAATGTCAGGAAAGAAACTATTGAAGAATTATCCTCTAAAGAAAATGTTCGTGTTAAAGTATTAATGCATTCTCTGGCATTTGGTGCATTAAAACCGGTAATCGGTGAAGATGCAGGTAAAAGCCTTAACCAGAAACAAACAGAAATGACTCTTGATGTAATGGCAAGCAGTTTGATCTACTGGACACAGGATCTCCATTTTTCAAAATTACTGAAAGCAGGCAGCCAGATTTTTGCTATGACAAGTTCCGGCGGGCATCGACAGTGGAAATCTTACGGTGCTGTTTCTGCAGCAAAGGCCGCATTGGAATCTTACTGTAGGCAACTTGCAATAGAGTTTGGGCTCCATAATATTGCGGCTAATGCAATTCAGGCAGGCGTGACAGATACTCCCGCATTGCGGAAAATTCCGGGAAATACGGAAATGATTGAAAGTTCACTGAAAAATAATCCATCGAAACGACTTACAGTTCCAGAGGATATTGCTCAAGTGATTTGTATGATTGGGTTATCTGAATATACCTGGATGTCAGGCAATACGATTCGGGTAGATGGGGGGGAAGATATTACAGGATAAATTATCCTGAAGATCCAGCTCTATGTGCCTTTAAAGTATTTAATACTTTCCAATTTTCTTCAGTTGGCAAAAGCTGATATGCCTTTAAGGAATAATTTTCGGCAAAATCCATCCTTCCCAGTTTTGAATGAGAAATTGCAAGATTATGGTAGGCTTTTGCAAGAACTTCAGTTTCTTCATATGTTAATGCTCTGGGGTCATCGGGGAGCATTAAAACTACTTGATTAAATTCCAAGATCGCTTTATCAAGCAGATTCCATTCAAAAAACTGAATACCACGCTCCATGGCAAGGTCTACATCGCTTTTACATCCAATACAAAATAATAAAATTAGCAGTATAAATTTTTTCATAGACTCTCTTCTTTAAATTTTTATGTTAAATTGATGCATGGAATTTCTGTGAATTTGTTACCTCAAAACAAGGGAAAACTATCATTCAATCTATCAGCATAAAAATTACTAAATTATTAGAGTATGAAATGTGATAATAATTTTAATTTTCTCAGAAATATTTTATCCAAATGACATTATCAATACAAACTTTAAAAAATTACAGGTTCTTTTCTGGTTTGTCAGATGAGGATATACAAACAATTCTCACAAAAATTACAACCGAATCTGTAAAATCCGGGACTACAATAATTAAGGAAGGACAGGATGAGGATAGGTTGATTTTTTTGCTGCAAGGTGAATGCAGTGTAAGTATGGTATTGACTTTACAAACTAATCTTTTGGAAAGGGATGACAGAGCCAAAGAGGTTTATCTTGCGAAAGCAGAGGATTACCCGGTTTTTGGGGAAGTGTACATTGGTGAACATAAACACAGAACAGCAAATATAACAACTAAAACAGATTGCCTCCTCGGTGTATTGGATGGTAAAGATTTTTCTGACATCTGTGATAATGATTCAGATTTGGGGTATCAGGTTATGAAAAATGTAGTGAATATAATGTGTGATAGATTTGAGGATACATCAAAAACCGTATTAAAATTGTCCACTGCAATCAGCCTCCTGCTGGAAAGTTAATATTTATTAGACCCAATAAAATAATGTAATTTTGGAAATCCTTTTAATCAGCAGCGGTGTAATATTACTGGGTCCGGTAATTTTGTCAATTATTGCTCAGGGAAATCAATTATTACAGATGATGAAATACATAATCTTATTTGTAGTAATTACTTTGGTTTTCTCAGAACTCCTACCTCATAGCATTAAAATCTGTGGGTGGAATGTATTAGTTTTTTTCGGTATTGGACTCATAATACCAATTTGGTTGGAAAAAATCAAAACAATTGGATCAACTCAGGTTCATGGAACCGTTACCATTCTGTCACTTATTGGAATCTGTTTCCATTCAATGATAGATGGAATGGCTATTTCCATTTCCGGTGAAGAAATAATAACAGCAAGCCTGCCTTTAGGAATTTTTCTTCATCGATTTATAGTTGGGTTGACCGTCTGGGGTATTATGAAACCATTTTACAGAAGGAGGATGATTTTTTTAATTCTTGTCTTCCTGATCCTTATAAGCATTAGTGGTTATTATATTGGTGAAATTATAGTACCTGAGCCATTGGAAGCAGGTCAAGGGTATTTCCAGGCTTTCGTTAGCGGAATGCTATTGCATATTGTAATACATCAAAACTGGAAGGAAAGAAAAAAATCAAATTGAAATTACATATGATCTCTATTTTGGTGTTGTCAGCGTGCATCAATATCAATAATAAAATACAGGTAACACATCAGGGATTTATTTACCCATTTTCTAAGAAAATAAATCAGGTGGATAATTACCACGGGACATTAGTAAGGGATCCATATAGATGGCTTGAAGATCTGGATTCAGAAGAGACTGCTGACTGGGTGGAAGCACAAAACAATCTTACCTTTGATTATCTTAATTCTCTACCACACCGGGAAGAATTAAAATCCCAGCTGACTGAACTCTATGATTATACACGGATTACGACTCCATCAAAAAAGGGTAACAGGTTTTTTTATTATAAAAATACCGGATTGCAGAATCAGAGCATACTTTATTTTAAAGATTCTCTATCAGGAAATGAAAATATACTACTGGATCCCAACACTTTATCAAAAGATGGTACAGTTGCGTTAAGTATGACAAGGATAACTGAAGATGGTACTTTGCTTGCCTATGGCGTATCTGAAAGCGGGAGTGACTGGAAGGAAATTTATGTGAGAAATATAGATTCCCGGGAAGATTTTACCGATCATATTCAATGGGTAAAATTCTCGGGAGTGACCTGGCTTCCGGATAACAGCGGTTTTTTCTATGGGCGATACCCTAAACCAGTTGAGGGGGATGAATATGAAAATGTCAATTCAAATCAAAAAATATATTTCCACAAATTAGGAACAGATCAATCCAGCGATTCACTGGTGTACAGTGACCCTGACCATCCGCAATGGGGTTTTGGAACCAGCATTACCGATGATTACAAATATCTCCTCCTACATATCTGGGAAGGAACACGAAATGAGGGGCTGTTGTATTACAAAGAATTATCAGATACCGGAGCGTTCAAACCGTTAATTTCAGATTGGATCGGTAGTTTTGGAGTCATCGGAAATGACAGTACAATTTTTTATGTTAAAACGGATTATGATGCACCAAGAAACCGTGTGATCAAAATAGATATTGAGAAACCTGAAGTTGAAAATTGGACAGATATTATTCCTGAGACTGAACATAATTTGAGATCCGTTCGAATGGTAAATAACGAGTTCATTTGTGTTTATAATCGTGATATAGTAGATTATATGGAAATCTATTCTCTTTCAGGTCATTTCAGACAGGAAATTCAGCTTCCCGGGCTGGGAACTTCCGGAGGTATTTCAGCAGAAAGAGAAGATACTGAGATGTTTTATAGTTTTACTTCCTATCTCTACCCCAGCACTATATTTCAATATGATTTTCTAACGGACAAATCTCAAATCTTTATTAAACCGGAGATTGAATTTATTCCTAGTGAATATAAATCAACACAGGTTTTTTATCCCAGCAAGGATGGGACAAAAATTCCTATGTTTATCGTACACCGAAATGATTTATTGTTGGATGGTAGCAATCCGACCTATTTGTATGGGTACGGTGGATTCAATGTAGGATTATATCCGCATTTTTCCGTAGGGGTGCTTCCATGGTTAGAAAGGGGTGGTGTATATGCAGTGGCAAATCTCAGAGGTGGAAGTGAATATGGCGAGGAATGGCATAAAGCAGGTATGAAAAAAAACAAACAAAATGTATTTGATGATTTTATTGCAGCTGGAGAATTTCTGGTAGAGAATAACTATACATCCCCGAAACACCTTGGCATAGGAGGCAGAAGCAATGGAGGTCTACTGGTTTCTGCTGTTATGATACAAAGACCTGACCTTTTCTCTGCTGTAAATTGTGGAGTTCCGGTTACTGATATGCTCCGATACAATAAATTCACCATTGGCTGGGCTTGGGAGTCAGATTATGGCTCACCGGATGATCCGGATTTTTTCCCCTTTTTGTATAAATATTCTCCACTCCATAATGTGCAGGACAATCATCAATATCCTGCAATCCTCATTTCTACCAGTGACCATGATGACAGAGTTGTACCATCTCATTCTTTTAAATTAACTGCAACACTGCAGGAAAAAAGCAATAGTAAATACCCCCAACTGATTCAGATTGAGACAAAAGCGGGACATGGTGCCGGATTACCAATGTCCAAAAGGATCGATCAAAAAGTGGATGTCTGGGCATTTTTACTCCATCACACACAGTAAATAATTACATATTAATTGGACCTGTTATATTGGTGTAAATTTTGCATCAAATCAGACCAAATATTTGTAGTTCTTAACAAAATATTTCAATTAAATAATTAAGGAGAATTATGCAGTTAAACATTTCCGGGTACGGTGATGATCTGACCGTTAACGGGGTTCGCATTGGTGACCTAACCCCAAATGAACACGAAGAAATTGAGAAAGCCAAAGGTGGGCAGAATTATGCTCCATTGGAAAATGTTGTGGTATCCCATGTTCAGGATTCATCAACTCTTGTTTGCAGAAAACCAAACCCGGATGATGTAAATACCTATATTGAAGAAGAATTAATTGATGGACTCTGTTGTTATTCAGCAGTGAATCAGGGTCAGTTAAATCAGACCATTGTGGATGCGGTGATCAGTCATTTGAAAAATGAAAAACTTCCCACAGTCCCAAGATCGATCCGACATAAATATATGAGCGCATTTTTGATGGCAGCAACTGCCATAACCGAAATGGACAGAATAGTTCCGAAAGTTGCTGGAGTTGAAGCACCGGAATTGATGTTCAAACTTTCACGCAGATGGGGGTACCGTGTTAAAGGAATACCCAAAGGGGAAGCCATTATTGTGGCAGCAACGGGGAATTTTCATGGAAGAAGCATGACGGCTGTATCCATATCCGATGACCCTGATGCAAAAGAGGACTTTGGTCCATTTATTCCGGGAATCGAGCTGGTTCCTTTTAATGATATAGAAGCGTTGGAATCATTATTCAACAAAAAGGGTGATAAAATCGCGGCGTATCTGGTGGAACCCATACAGGGAGAAGCAGGGGTAATAATTCCTGATGATGATTACTGGACAGGAGTATCCGACTTGTGTAGAAAATACAATATTTTACTGGCAATGGACGAAGTTCAAACCGGGTTTGGGAGAACAGGCGCTAATTTTGCACACCAGCTCTTTGATGTAAAACCAGATCTAATGGGTTGTGGAAAAGCTGCTGGCGGTGGAATTCTTCCGGTTTCATTTGTAGCAGGCAGGGATGATGTAATAGGGGTACTCACCCCTGGTTCTGAAGGATCAACATTTGGGGGATACCCATTGGCATCGGTAGTTTCTGTGTTTGCTATTAAAGTCCTGGTAGATGAAAAACTTGCAGAAAATGCCAGGATCAGAGGCACTCAACTATTACAGCATTTTGAGGACATCCAAAATGAATTTCCCGACAAGATCAAGGAAGTGAGAGGAAAAGGTCTTCTGACTGCATTTGAAATGCACGATGAACCCAGGCTTGATGGCCATTCTGTTTCTTTAGAATTACTGAATCGGGGAGTATATGCAAAAGAAACCCATCGTTCCACAGTGAGAATTGCGCCTGCACTGACCATTGAAACTTGGCAGATTGACAATATAGCTGAGTGCATTCGGGAAGTTGTTCAAAAGTTATAGATCACCCATTTTATCTTTCAAATGAGACAGAAACCTTTTTATTCAGCAGGAATTAAATTCCTTTAAAAATCTGGGTAAAATGAAGATCAATAAATTTTATGTAATCGTATTATTCTGTTTTAGTGCTGTCATGTCCGGTATGCAGAATAAAGAAATTCCTGATTCACTGGCATTTCTGAAACAGAAAGCCGCAATGTACCGGGAATACGGTCAGATTGATAATGCCATAAATACCTATTATTCCATTCTGGAAAATCAACTTGAAGTTCTTCCTTCTAATCACATTGAGTTTGGAGATACATACAATTTCCTGGGGGAGCTATATTTGATAAAGGAAGATCAGATTTCTGCTGATGAGTATTTCACTTTGGCTGAAGAGATATATAGAATCCATTTCAATAAAACCCGGAGCAGACTTGCTAAATCTCTAAAAAATCTGTCCAGACTATATTCACTCACAGGTGAATTTTCAAAGCTGCAGAATGTTACAGATCAACTTTCCATTTTATCCAGTACCAATGAATATCCCATTCCTGATTCTATTTTGAATCTTTGGGATTCTACTCTCTGGATACCATTTTCAAATAGCGATTCTTTGATTGGTGATTCCACTTTTTGGTTCCCGCAGCAGACACCAGACGAACAGGCTATAGAATTAATGGATCTGGGAATTTCATATATTCAGAGTGGATTATACAGTGAAGCCATCATTGGTTTTTCTGAAGCATTAGCGTTACAAACGAAGGTTCTTGATGCAGAATATTTTATGGAGTTTTCAATCCAGGATGAGATTGCACACCAGGAATTCATTGAAGCGTTGCGGATTAATATTGCAATGGACAGCTTAAATACATCACCTTGGTTTTTTCTTTCTATCAGTTATGCACAGAGTTTGGAATTAGATTCTGCTATTGTGAATATGAAGAAGTATTTGGAAATAGAACCAAATGACGAGAGGGGTTATTTTATTCTGGCTGATTTTCACGCTCAACAGGAAGATTGGCTGAGCTCACTGGAAAGTTTCCAACAGGTAGTGTGGATTCATCCTGAGAATATTTACGCCAGAAATGGAGTAGCACTATCCCTGTTTAAACTGGAAAATTATGCAGAATCTCTGAAAGCGTATGCTAATGTTTTGAAACTGGACCCATACCATTATGAATCATTTTTTCACATTGGCAGGATTTATGTAATGTTGGAGGATTACACAAATGCAATTTCCAACCTGACACAGGCATTGATGCTGAATCCGGATAATGGTGAGGTGTATTATAATCTTGGTCTTGCTTATCACAAATCCAATCGGATAGTTCAGGCTATGGATGCCTATTCCAGATGTGTACGAATTACACCAGAAAATGGATATACCCACTACCAGCTTGGTATTATTTATGACAATATTCTGAAAACAGAAAAAGCAATTGCTTCTCTTAGATCAGCAAGAAAATATGCACCTGAAATTCTGGATGTCCATTACCGGCTGGGGATGCTTCTGTTCAGGAATGAAGAATATCACGAAGCAATGGAACCATTGAGAGAATTTATCATCCAGGAGCCGGATAGTATATCAGTTCTGGAAGCATTGGGAACGATATTTATTCATGAGTTACGGTATCCCGAAGCGATTGACACATATCAAAGGCTTCATTCGTTATTCCCGGAAAATATTGAATTTGTGGAAAATATTGCAGATGCATACTGGAATCTGGAAAATATGGAGGAAGCATTTTCAGCTTTCGAAAAAGTGCTGGAGTTTGACGATGAAAATGCAGATGTACTAGCCAAATTGGGGACAATTGCAATGAACCTGGAAGATTACAACTCGGCTGCCGAATATCTAACAGATGCCCTGGACTGCGGTGAGCCGCAACTCAGCATGTATTACAATCTCGCCCTTGCCTACGGAAATTTAGGACAATTTATGCAAGCGCTTATTGCACTGCGGGAAGCTCAGAATCTGGCTCCTGATGATAAAGAGATCAATTACCAGATGGGAGTAGCATATTTTGAATTGGAAATGTATGATGATGCCATTGAGAATTTTATATCATACGCACTGGAACATGATGAAGATGCGTTGGTATTTTTTCTGATGGGACAGTCTTTTATGGAACTTGAGGATTACATCAGCGCTCTGGGTGTATTTCAAAAATCGTTGAGTGTAAATCCTATGGATTATAGAACTCAGTTCTACATCGGGCAATGTAATTATTTTTCGGAAAATTATGAAGATGCAGCCAGAGCATTTAAAAAAGCACTGAATATCAATCCGGATGACCCGGCTACCCATTATGGGTTGGGACTTGCATACCTCAAACTGGACAAACGCAGATCTGCCAAAAAAGAATTGAACATTCTCAAAATGCTGGATATGGATTTATATGATTCACTCCGGTATCACTTGAATGATTAAATTGTAACTCAGGATTGTTATGGAGTGCTAATTAATTACTCATCTATTTAAAATGTAAACATTTTGACCTTTAAATTTTCAATTTTATTTTACAGTGTAGTGAAAGCCGGCCTAAGTAAGTATCATTTTACAAACGTCATTTTTTTCATAATTGAATAGTTATCAAAAGACAATTTAGCTATGTATGTCCCTGAGACAACACTTTTTCCAGCTTTGTTATCTCCATTCCATTCAATATCATATTGCCCAGGAGAAACTAACCCCTCTAACAGCGTTTTGATGTGGTTCCCCAATATATCGTAAATATCAAGTTTCACATTACTCCTGATTGTCAAAGAAAACGATATTGTTGTAACTGGATTGAAAGGATTCGGATAGTTCGTAAGTGTAATTGTTTCTGGTAAAGCTTGGTAATCAAACGATAAGGAATCTTCCCATTCGTACGCCCCCAAATCCGGGGCTGAACCGTTGTAATCTTCAGGACTCAAGTTCACCAGAGTATCTCCCTCCCAGACGAAAAAGTCTGTGCCGGCGTTTATAGCAGTTGAGATTGAAGAAAGAGTATAATCATTGTTATCAGAATCTACAAACCAGGGATTATTATCAATATTGCCATCCAGCCAGTGGATGATATTGCCGTTGTTTGGCGTAATGCCCCATTCGGCATCCTGAATTAAGGTATTTTTCAAAAGTAAAATATTGGGATCGTCAAAGCCTGGACTAAAAAGAAATATTTGCTGGGGGACGTTGCCATAAATTATACTATTAACAATATTAACAATACTACCCATATGATCTGCTGTTATTGTAGCGCCGCTATACGAAAAATTATCAGCGATAGTGCAGTTTATGATATTAACGTTGACATTTCCTCCCCAAATAGCAATTGCTGAGGATTGTATTCCCCAATCCGAAATGTGGACATTTTTTGTAATTTCCGTATTCCGGAAGGTCTTAATACACTCGTAGGGATAATCCAGTTTATGATTTCCCAGTGTCATCCCGCCACCCAATGCCGTTCCAACCTCATCTCCTGGTAAATTTTCCCGGATAATACAATTTTCTAATGTTATCCAACGGTGGGAATATAGTTTCACTGCAAAACTGCCATAATTGCCCACTATTTCAACATTCTTTAGATGCAGACTGCTGGAATCAGGCATAGGTTGGGATTCACCGCCAATTGAAATACACCTGATCGCCGTCGGGTAATTATTATCAAACGTTACGTTTTCAATCAGAAGATTTGTGTTTTCTATAATTAATAAGCCACCGCTAAATGCAATACCAGAGTAGGCATTATTATATCCATTAATGATAGATAAATCTTTTATTGAATAGTGTTTTTCATATTCATATGCATAAATAACCATCATACGGAAGTTTCCATCCAGAATAGTCTGGTCTCTGCCCGCTCCGAGAATTGAAATATAGGATTTCATATTTAAGGGATAGGATTGAAATTGGGGGGAATAGGGATAATTACCTTCAGCGAGATAAATGGAATTGGGCTGTGTACTATCAGATTCAATTAATGTCAATGCATAGTTAATAGATAAAAGAGGGTTCTCTGCTGTAAGACCGCTGTTTTCATTTGACCCCGTAGGGCTCACATACAAGTCTCCGTTCACATGCTCTATATAGCCATGTTGTATAGAAAATGTATCCTCTTCATCCAACTGCATAAAATAATTATTTACAGGATTCAGAACTGTAAACGTATCCAGATAGACATTAGTATTTGGAGCAATCTGTATCCCACTGGTATGTTTGAAATCATTTCCTGCTCCGGCATAGTTCAAATAGATATTGCATAAATTCAATGAATCCATAGTAATCCGGCCATCACCATCCACCAAAATACCACCACCAGCAAATCCGGCAGTATTATGGCGGATAGTCGTCCCTGAAAGCAACGGATTAACCTCAACTCCTTTAACAATCATTCCACCTCCGAACCCAAAATCCATAATATGGTTATTTTCAATAATACAATTATGTATGGTAGGGCTAGCATCAAATATATAAATTCCACCCCCCCGATGAATCATGTCACTCGAATCGAATGTACCTGTACCATTGGTTAAGCTAAACCCGGATAAAACCGCATCCCTGGTCTCATTATCAGAAAATGTGACCACACTTCCTTGCTCATTGCCATCAATAATAGTTTGAGATGCTCCTTCCGTGGACATCACAACAATGTCTTTCCCCCAAAAATCAATGTTTTCCAGATAAGTACCGGGGAAAACAAGTACTGTATCCCCATAAGTGGAGGCACTGATAGCTGACTGGATTTCAGTAAAGTCTCCGGTTCCATCCTGCGACACTGTATGCGTGGTTCCGCCGGCTCCAGCAATGAATATCAAAATGATTGCTATGATCTTCAAGCAGTATTTCATACTAACTTACCATTATCCAAACTTATCTATTTTAAGAGAACCAACTTTTTCGTAACAGTGTAATCAGCAGATTTCAATTCATAGTAATATATACCATTGCTTACATTATTTCCTGCATCATTGGTTCCAGCCCAATGTACACGGTAATTCCCGGTAGCGGCTTTCCCTGAAAAGAGAGTGGTAACATATATCCCAGTTATGTTATATACAGAGAGTGTAACATCCTTTTCCTCCTCCAGAACAAACTGTATGGTGGTAATTGGATTAAACGGATTGGGGTAGTTCTGGTGTAACCGGAATGAATTAATAATGGCTGTATCTTCCATAGAATCCATTGATAAAGATACAAAAGTAACTCCCTCGGATGTTTCAGAAATAAGCGTGTTTACATTCAAATAATCATTACTTTGCTCAGATACTTTTCCTAAACCATCATTTTTAAGTTTTACCTGGAATTGGATATCATTCACATTTCCGGGATCAGTATATGCTCGAAGGGGCATGGGAAAACCATTTACCCTGCAGGCACCAATACAGGTATTATCCACAAAAGCACCAATCTCCTCCACATTATCTCCATATTCTATATTTTCAATGATCAGGGGTTGATAATCCGGTAATTCAACATATTGGAAGTAGTCTGGTTTGGGTTCTTCATAGGGGGGCCAGTCACTGTCGCTCTGCTGCCACTGGAATGTTGTGGGTTCATCAACATCCAAGACAACCATATCACCATAACTCAGTGTATAACAGTTAATTTCAATACCTTCAATCACCGGCGGAGGACAGTCAGCTTTGGGGATCAGTTCTCCATCCCGCTCGATCATGAACCAGCCTTTGCCTTTAATATAGTTCAGGTTGTACAGTAAATCGTCAGGTATTGCTTCAGACGGGAGTTGGGTTTCATCCAAAAAATAAGAGACCCAGTTTTCTCCGGGAGTCAGGGATATTTCTGTATCTTCCGCAATTCTCTCTCCCTCAACCGGCAGGTAATAGTTGGGATACTCACTGTCCAGTTGAAGTTTATAGCCGGTGATACTGTTTAAGTTATTTAAATCACCAATCCAATCATCCAAATCATCATTATATTCATATGAAGTATAATTTTGATCAAAGATTATATCAAATTCCGGTAGAAGCGGTGATACAACAACTTCAGTTTCTGTTGACTCATTATCCGATAGGCGTGGGAACCCTATCCAGTTGGTACCTTTTTGCAGCCGTTTCATTTCAATGCCTGTTAGTTCATCAAATTCGCTTATGACAATTGGTTTATTATCCTGAGGTAGGTACACCATTTGATGGTCAAATAATTCATGCCAATCTCCAAGGGAAGTAGAACCCGGAAATATCTGTGACATTACAGCATTGTATGTCTCATCATATTCATCATCGTCGGAATCATCATCTGGCTTAGAAATCCAATAAACGTTATGAATAAAATCTATTTCATCATTTAGCTCAGAACCATTTCCCCTAAATGAAAAAATTTCTGATCCATTTGAAAGAACAAAATTTTTATGTTGATTTTCACCAAATAAATATGGATTAGTTAAAGGAATAAAATCCGGATGGGATAACGCTTTGTGAAGTGCTGTTAATGTATTCCCTGTAGGTTCTTCAATAATATTCTTCATAATCCAGAAAAAGTAGATTTCGGAATCAATAACGTTTTGAAATCCCGGCTCACATTCGGTTTCGCAGTCCACATCACAGTTGTCCAGGCAATCTTCAATTTCATCATCATCATCATCATCTATTTCCCAATTACCCCCACAATCGTATGTTTGCAATTCAAGTCCATTATTCTTAATCCAGTCAGTAGTAACCAGTTCATCAAGTAAGACATCTTTATCTAAAGTACCATTATGAGCAAAAGACCAGATAACACCATCAACTATCATCAAAAATGGGTGAGGTCCAGGTGGATAATCCTCGCCTGGAACACTACCACAACCAGCGCTTGCCTTACGAACATGTCCTATAATACAATTTTGGCCATCATTCAACATTAATGTATTTAATATTTGACCCCAATAAATTCCTGATTCAGTTGGGGATTGATTGTCACGCCATAAAATTCCACTACCGAATTCATCGCCATAATTAGAATTTAGGATCTCATCTAAATATGCATATATCCCCCAACCATTGTTATGAATTGATCCCTGATTATGTAATGAATTAAATTGATTAATAATATCAATACGATTCTCAGAAAAGCAATCGGGAAAGTTGTCAGTGCAATCAGAAATCAAATTAGTACCCTCATTTGCAATCACACCCCAAAATCGGCTTGAATAAACCGAATCGGTAAGAATTGCTATGATAAATAATGTGATATTTAGTTTGTTTTTCACAATTACTTCTGCAATTAATTTTTCTTATTAAGGTATAGTTTCAGGTGCAAACTCTTCAAGTGCTCTTTTTGTTCTAAGCAGAAAAAATGGACTAGTAAAAACTATCGCAGCAACCATTGATAATAAATATACAGTTAATGGTTTAATATTTTCTGTAATTTCATAATTCCAGACCCTTAACCCTGTGGGGATATCGTAAAAAAGTGTGTAAAATAACAATACTATACTTAATGCAATCACCAATCCTGAAAAACCAATGATCCATTTTCTGCTTTTAGGGTTATGTTCCAGAAGTTTTCGACCACCGATAAAAAATAAAATTATGGGTACAAAATCAATAATCACGGTTTAGTAATTATAAAATCCAAATATGATTGTGATCAAATAAAATACCCGCCTAAGAATTTTCCAATGTTGTTCATTTATTTAACTTCTATCTTATTAAACATAATTATAAATAGATCTCAAAACACACCTGCCTTAAATTTTAACACAAATACTGTAAGTCTTCCAGCTAATTTTACAACATTACTAAAAAACCTTCAATTGTTAGTTATTTTCACAAGGTTAGTCTCCAGTTACATTTTGTAGTACTTAAATGTTATTTTTCCCATCACAGGGATTTTAAATTTATGGTGCAGTAAAACCCAAATCAATGAATCACAAAATAATTATTACAGGATGTTTGTTATTTCAATTTTTAACCAGCACAGAATCTCATGATTTTGTTAAGGGTCAACTAATTGCAAAATTTATTCCCGAATTAACAAAGGAAGAAATATCTGAAAATCTGATTAACAGTGGTTTTTCACCGGAAAGATTATTGTTTAAACAATTAAATATCTGGTTGGTGAAAGTAAATTCTACAAAATTCAAAAACACCGAATTTGCTTTGACAGTCCTGCGAAAATTCCCTTTCATTATTTATGCCCAATTAGATCATAAAGTCTCAGAAAGAGAATTCCCCGATGATGAAGAATTTGAAAATATGTGGCATCATCATAATACAGGACAAAGTGGCGGTGTGGAAGATGCCGATGTTGATTCCCCAGAAGCCTGGGATATCACCACAGGCGGTACCAGCCCCCTTGGACACCGCATTGTTGTAGCTATAATTGATGGTGGATTTCAATGGAATCATCAGGATTTGATAGATAATGCGTGGGTGAATCAGCATGAAATTCCCGACAATGGTATAGACGATGATGAAAACGGCTACATAGATGATATAAACGGATGGGATGCGTATGATAGCAATGGAATTATTCCGGTAGCTTCCCACGGTACTAAAGTTGCTGGAATGATCGGAGCTGTCGGAAACAACAATCTGGATGTTGCTGGCATCAATTGGGATGTGGATTTGATGTTCATTGCCGGATCATCTAGCTCAACATCTACGATTACCGTCGCTTATGGATATGCTTTAGATAATAAGCTGCTTTGGCAGGATACAGATGGTGTATTGGGAGCCAATGTGGTTGCTACCAATTCAAGCTTTGGAATCAATTATGCTGACTGTAACTCTAATCCATATCCCGTGTGGAATGATTTGTATAATAGCTTAGGTGAAGCAGGAATTCTTAGTGCAGCAGCAACCATGAATATCAACGCCAATGTGGATGAACAGGGAGATGTACCCACCGGATGCAGCAGTGAATATATGATTGCAGTCACCAATACCACCAAGGATGATATAAAATTTTCCAGTGCTGCATTTGGATTGGAGTCTATTGATCTGGGGGCACCTGGTACCAGTGTCTGTTCCACAAGCCCAACCAATCAAACATCCTGTTCATTAACTGGAACATCCTATTCTTCACCGGTAGTAGCCGGAGCAGTTGCCATGGTACACTCAGGAGGTTCCGAATTACTGGCACAGGAATTTATTTCTAATCCTGCTGAAACGGCGCTACTGATCAAAGAAATATTGCTGGATACAGTTGATCCTCTATCATCGCTGAATGGTATTACTGTCAGTGGCGGAAGATTAAACCTGTTTAATGCTGTATATGCAGCCAGTCAATATGATGGAATCTGCAGTATCCCCGGAGATTTTAATGATGATTCTGAAATCAACATTCAAGATATAGTTCTGTTAGTTAGTTGTATTTTGAATTTTGATTGTCTCGTGGATGAAAATCCCTGTAAAGATCTTAATGAAGACAGTATCATCAATATTTATGATATAATAATTCTGGTGAATTTAATTATAGGAGGGTAAAATGAATAAAAATACATTTTTATTACCATTATTATTTGTTTCTCTAACGATTGGAGAAACGCCATTTGTAGAAAACCAACTCATTGTGAAATTCTCGAAGGATCTCACTGAATCCGGTATAGACATAATACTGAAAGAAACAGGATTTATTCCTCAGAAAAAATTGGTGTCAAAATTGAATATCTGGCTGGTTTCCGTTGATCCTGCAGAACACAATAGCACTGAATTGGGGCTTGAAAAAATCCGAGAAATTCCTGAGGTTATTTATGCCCAATTTGACCATCTGGTAACACAGAGGGACATTCCCAATGATCCTGATTTCAGTCAAATGTGGGATATGCACAATACGGGACAAAGCGGCGGAACAGTGGATGCAGATATTGATGCACCGGAAGCCTGGGATATTACTACTGGCGGGATGACAGCTCTGGGTGACGAAATTGTGGTTGCAGTAGTTGATGGTGGTGTCCAGACAAGTCATGAAGATTTATCGGACAATATTTGGGTGAACGAAAACGAAATTCCCGGTAATGGTGTGGATGATGATAATAATGGGTATGTGGATGATATCAACGGCTGGGATGCTTACAGCAATGACGGAAGTATTCCAAGTAATAATCATGGTACACATGTTGCGGGTACGGTAGGTGCAAAAGGAAATAATGGGATTGATGTAGTTGGTGTTAATTGGGATGTTAAAATCATGGCAATCGCCGGGTCAACTGGAACTACATCTACAATCAGTATTGCATATGGATATGTGTTGGATCAAAAAACCCTCTGGCTGGAGACCGGAGGAGAATTTGGTGCCTATGTAGTCGCTACTAACAGCAGTTTTGGAGTTGACTATGCTGACTGCAATTCCGACTCCTATCCCGTGTGGAATGACCTATACAATGCGATGGGAGAAGTTGGAATTTTAAGTGCTGCAGCTACAATTAACTCAAATCAGAATGTAGATGTTATAGGCGATGTACCAACCGGATGCGACAGTGACTGGATAATTGCAGTTACAAACACAACACGAAACGATGTAAAATTCAGCTCTGCAGGATATGGAGCAACAACCATTGATCTGGGTGCACCGGGAACAGATATTTGCAGCACTGTTCCCACAAATGGTGTAAGCTGTTCTTATACCGGTACATCAATGGCAACTCCTCATGTAGCTGGGGCAGTTGGTTTTCTCCACGCAGCGGCATCTGTAAATCTGGCACAGATGTGTATTGATGACCCCGGCAGCTGCGCATTGACATTAAAACAGACGATGTTGGAAAATGTGGATCCATTACCAAGTTTAGATGGAATTACCGTAAGCGGCGGCAGGTTGAATCTATTTAATTCTGCATTCGCTATTAGCGGTCCTATGCCTGAATTGGACTATTCCCCAACTTCAATGGAGTTTAATCTTGACCAGGATCAAATTGGGACAGAGACAATAAGCATATCCAATGTGGGAGAGGAAGACTCTCAACTCATTTACTCCATCAGTGCATCTCCTTTTGAAAATGGAGGTGGTCCGGATACTGACGGCAATTACTGGGGAGATTCTGACAATGAAGAAAGTGTAGAATACGACTGGATAGATATTTCAGGTGTTGGTACACAGTATACCTTCCCTCATAATGATCAGGCGGGAGAAAGCATAGATATTGGTTTTGATTTCCCCTTTTATGGTGAATCCTATGATCAATGTATAATCAATGCGAATGGATGGGTCGGATTTGGTGGAGATAATACAGATTGGGATAACACAAGTCTGCCATCTGCAGATGCACCGGGACCTGCAGTTTTTGGGTTCTGGGATGATTTGAATCCTGTGAATGATGGTTGCAATGAATATTGTTCCGGTGAAGTATTTTATCATTCAAATGCAGAAAGACTGGTAGTCTGGTTTAACGAAGTAGCCCATTGGTGGACAAATTTTGAAAACAGCTTCTACGATTTTCAATTTGTTCTGTATTCCAATGGCAGAATTCAATTAAACTATAATTCCCTTACCGGTAACAGTTCTGCAACTATTGGCATGCAGAATACATCCGGTACATCGGGATTACTGGTTTCTTATAATAACGATTATGCCCATAATGGACTGTCAGTAAGATTTACTGGTGAAGCAGATTGGCTTACAGTTTCTCCGGATAATGGTGAATTGGAAGCAGGCCAAACAGAGTCGGTGATTGTAACCGCAAATTCATCCGATTTAACTGAAGGTGATTATTCCGCTTACCTTGGTATTTCTTCTCAGGGAGGTTCGGGATCAGTGCCGGTGAATTTGACCGTGAGTGGTGTAGAAGTGATGCCCGGAGATGTGAATGGCGACGGAGTTGTAAATATTCTTGATGTTGTTTCAACCGTGAATTTTATTATTGGTGATGATGAACCCGATTCCTATGAATTTGCTGCTGCGGATATTAATGGTGATAATGTCATTAATGTGCTGGACATTGTGTTAATGATAAATATAATATTAGGAGAATAAAGGGGAAATTGAATGTATTGGAAATTGTTCAGATCATTAACGCAATATTAGATATTTAAATTAACAAAAAGGAGAAGTAAGAAATGAGATATTTTTGTTATTATATTTTTAGTTCAATAGCCAGCATCAGTTTCATTTATCCACAGGTGAGTCATGGTGGTACACCAAAAAGTCAGGAATTTTCTGTTAGAAATCAAATAGAAATCCGGATTTTGGAAGAAGTTGATGTAGATGCACTATTGGAGGAGGATGAAGTAACAGACAAGGAAATTCCATTTAGATTTGGATTTCCTATGGATGTTGAAATTGGACTATTAGAGGATGGTACCTGGGAAGAACTTCAGGATGGTGGAAAACTGTGGCGGGTGGATATAATCTCATTTGGTGCCCACTCCATCAATTTAATCTATGATAGATATAATCTTCCTGATGGTGCTGAACTTTTTGTGTATTCCCCAAATTACGAAATGGTATTGGGAGCATTTACCAGTTTCAACAATAAGGAATATGGCGGAATGGCAACATCGCCCATTGAAGGCGATGAGATAATAGTGGAATATTATGAACCTGCAGATGTGGAATTTCCGGGAGAACTCAATATTTCTCATGTGGTTCACGGGTACAAGGATGTATTTTTCAATGAAAGCAGAGATTATGGAGATTCAGGAAGCTGCAACAATAATGTTCAATGTCCGGAAGGTGATCTCTGGGATAACGAGGTCAGGGCTACTGCAATGATTCTGCTTTCCAGCGGATCCAGGTTATGTTCTGGTTCTATGGTGAACAATGTCAGGCAGGATCTAACACCATATTTTCTCACAGCAAATCATTGTATCTATGGTGATACAGACAGTTGGATAATTATGTTCAACTATGAAAGTCCGTCCTGTTCTAATCAGGATGGACCAACCAATATGACAGTCCAGGGTACTACGTTACACGCAAATTATTCCCATTCGGATTTTGCATTGTTTGAACTTAGTGAAAATCCCCCGGAGAGTTACAATGTCCACTATGCTGGATGGTCTGCTGTAGATCTGGCACCACCCCAACCTGTAGGTATCCATCATCCATCTGGTGATATCAAGAAAATTTCATTTGATTATGATACAGGAATTTCTGATGGATGGTCAGGGAATGACGGCTCTCACTGGCGGGTTGCCGACTGGGAAGATGGTACAACAGAACCAGGCTCCTCAGGGTCACCACTGTTTGATGCAAACCATCATATTGTAGGTCAACTGCATGGTGGAGAAGCCAGCTGCAGTTATAATGTGAATGACTATTATGGAAAATTTGCCCGATCATGGGATTATGGTGCAGGAGCGTCCAATAGTCTAGTAAGTTGGCTGGACCCGGATAATACCGGCACTCTGGTAATGGATGGAACCGATGCATTGGATCTGCCTGACCCTGCTCTTACTTATGATGCAGGAGATTTGGATTTTGAACTTACAATGGGTGAAACCGGCACCAGCACCATCAGTATTTCTAATACTGGCGAACCGGAATCCATACTCTACTATAATTTGAACAAATCTCCATTTGAATCTGTAGGAGAGGGGCCAGATGATGACGGCAATTTTTGGACAGATTCTGATATAGATTCCAATCTTGATACTGACTGGATAGACATTTCAGGGATGGGAACACAATATACATTTCCTCATAATGATCAAGCTGGTGAAAGTATCGAAATTGGATTTGATTTTCCATTTTATGGAGAATCTTTTTCCGAATGCATTATTAATAGTAATGGCTGGGTTGGATTTGGAGCTGACAATACAGAATGGGACAATTTTAACATACCATCATCCGGTGCACCTAAGCCAGCAGTAATGGGATTTTGGGATGATCTAAATCCGGTAAATGATAACTGTAACGAATACTGTGCTGGTGAAGTGTTTTATCATTCAAACTCAGAAAGACTGGTTGTTTGGTTTAATGAAGTAGCCCACTGGTGGACAGATTATGAAAATTCTTTCTATGATTTTCAGATGGTTCTTTATGCTACCGGCGAAGTAAGAATTAATTACAATTCCATCACTGGCAATCATTCCCCAACCATTGGTATGCAGAATTCTGCCGGTGATATCGGATTTCAAATTTCTTATAATGGAAATTATGTGCATAACGATCTCACCATATCATTTAAACCGGGACCTGATTGGCTGGCAGTTTCCAATGCTCAAAATAATGAATTATTGGATGGAATGACAGCAGATCATACACTTACAGCTGATTCAAATGAATCTCCTGAAGGAGATTATAATGCGTATGTGATTATACAGTCCAACGCAGAATCACCTATTGCATTACCAATTACTATGTCTGTTGGTACAAGTGGACTTATCGGAGATGTAAATGGGGATGGAGTTGTCAATATATTGGATGTGGTAACTACGGTAAATTTTGTAATAGACACTGATACACCCACACCATCAGAATTCTGGGCAGCAGACATTAATGGTGACGATGTACTGAATGTTCTTGATATCGTCTTGATGATCAATATAATTTTAGATACTTAGGAACTTTTAATTAAATCATTATATAGAAAAGAGAATTAAAATATGAAAGGGAAAAAATGAGAACAAATAAATTTTGGCTAACAATTACAGGATGTGTATTAATATTTGGAATAATTTCAGCACAGACCAGTGAACTACCCGCCTGCTGTAAAGCAAAAGGCAGTGCGGAATTATGCTGTAAAAAGACGGCAGATGTTAATCAACATTCGGGTTGTAAAGCAAAAGGTGGTTCAGAAAAAGGTTGTGCTAAAGGGAAACAAAATGTAGAGACCGCTTCATTGGAAGGGAACCCAGATATAAAGGAAGATTCGTCTGCACCCCCTGCATGCTGTGCACAGAATGCAAACCAAAAACGGTCATTCTGGGATAAACTTATCGGCAGGAATAAAAACCATAAATCCTGCAGCACCAAACAGAAATAATAATATTTTCAAACCCTCTAAAAGGCAGAATGTGCTTAATTGCTGTTCTGCCTTTTTTTATTTTCATAAAAAATAGTTACAAATATTCAGTAGTTATATCTGAATGTAAAGGGTAAATTTCTTATTAATTTACTGTAATAATTTTGGAGATTAACAGTGTATAATAAAATTGCAATTCTATTTTCTGTAATCGGACTTTTATTTTCTCAAAACTATTTTGGATTGAATATTCATGTATCCCCATCAGATTCATACCAGAGATATCCTAATATTGTAGTGGATGAGGCGGGAAAGATTCATGTTGCCTGGGTAAAAATATCCGGTTCATCCAAGAATGTGATGTACAGCCGGTCTGAAGACAACGGTGCAACCTTTTCTGAAAGTGTTCAGGTGAACAGCTACAACAACCATGTAGTAGCGTATGTTGGTGCAGGGCCCAGAATCAGAACCAGGGGAAATGAAGTATTTGTCATATGGGCAGACAGCAGAGATGGATATTCCAACACATCAATTTATATGTCCAGATCCGATAATGGCGGTTTCACCTGGGAAGAAGATTGGGAAGTAAGTGATCTACCACATTTTCAACTCTATAGTGAACTGGAAGTCGATGTTTTAGGAAAATTACATTTACTGTATTACAATTACGGAGCCGGGCTGGGATTCAGCGATGTTAGATATTCTACAACATCTCCCGGAGGAGTCAACTTTTCACCCAGCTCTCCAATAGGTGTAACCGATGGAGAGCAGGAACCCTGTGACTGTTGTTCACCAGACATGGTAGTGAGTGAAAATGGTGATGTATATGTTGCATATAGAAATAATGTGGACAATATACGAGATCATTTTATTACAAAGAAATCTGCAGAATCAGACAGTTTTGACCCTCCCATGCCCATTTCCGATTCAGGGTGGTATATCGGTTATTGTCCTTCTTCCGGTCCGTCCATATCTGTGGATGGCAGCAGCCTGGGTGTAGGATATATGGTAAACCCAACCACTGATACCTATGTCCAATTTGGTAATTCTGAATCGCTGACGTTTGATGGTGCAATGGATGTAAATCCCGGAGTGCCGGTAAATTATCAACAAAACTACCCATCTGTTGTTTTAGATGATAATATACTGCATACTCTCTGGGTTTCACAAAATGGGTCTTTTGATATTTATTATGGCACTGCGAATAAGGAAACCAATGAATTTACTTTTATACAGCGTGTGAATGATACAGCGGAAGATGATGGTGGAGATGGTATTGACCAGATTGACCCGGTTCTCACCAGCCACGAATCTAATTTATACGCAGTTTGGTCTGATTATAGAGAGGGTCAAACTCAAGTGTTTTTCACATCAACCTATTCATTGGATTTTACTCCCGGTGATGTAACAAATGATGAGGTTGTGGATGTACTGGATATTGTGTTGTTAGTCAATTTCATTCTTGGAATGGATAATCCGGAAACTCTGGAATTCCTCGCAGGAGATTTAGACAACAATGGCACGCTGAATGTTTTAGATATCATACAAATTGTAAATATTATATTGAGAATCTAAAAATTGAAAATTATAATTTCACTTTCTATTTTTAGTATCATCTTTTCTCAAGAAACCCTTCCCTTTGATCTGCCGTCCACTAGGTTTTCCATAGATGAAAAATCAAATGTAATTAGAGTAAATTCTAAATTATCCGGATATACTTCTATTCTTAAATTGATTTCATCACCGGAAAACAATATTTGGGAAAATGATGAATATACTGTATTTCAATTACATGTAGAATTGACCGCTACGGAAAAGATAAGATGCATATTATCCATAGCAGACTTCCCGGTAGAGGGGCAATTGTTTATCAGTGACGGTCAAGGCAATTTTCAGGGACCATGGTTATTTGACCAGATTAGGAATGAGACAACTCTCGTAAGTGGATTATTACATACAGAAAAAATTACTGTTGAATACCTGCATCCCAAAGACCAGCCTTTACCGGGAATTTATGTAACACATATTGTTTTGGATGAGATTTACACCTTTGATAACAAATCCGCTCAACCGATGATAGAAAGAGGTATTAAGAAGACCAGAGAGAATCCTGTAGTATTGGTAACAGGTTACTGGCCGCCTACAAATGAAATGATACGGCATTTTAGCCAGAACCCCGAACTTAACCCTGACGGATGGCAGGGTGAAGATTGGGACGGATCGGGGTATGATATTGTTTCGTTCTTCCCGGAGTTTGATCCGCCTGATTGCTGGGATTGCGGTATGGGATATGGTGACCTGGTAGTTGATTACCAGGATACATCAGAAGATTATTGGCCCATTGCCGACGGAACCAAACCATTGGGAATTATAACTTTCAGTCGCGGATTTAACGATTTTAGTTGGGAGTTAGAGATGAATACTTACAACCGTACCAACTGGTATGCTGATTACCAAACACCATATTATCCCATTCCAAATCCCCCGGATCAGGATCAGCCGGTGGGATATAACAGACAATCTGCATTACCGGTTAATGATATCAGGCAGGCAATTGAAGATCTAAATATCGGCATAAATCCGTATATTGATTATGCTGGTCACTCCGGAGCATTTCTATCTGAATTTATTGGTTTTCACGGTATCTGGTATAAGGATCTTCATCAATATGATGACAATTATCCATGTTTTTCTGCCGGGCATATCCATGTTGGTGCGCAGATTTCCACTGAAACCGCTAAGCTGGCAACTGAAGAATCCATTCGTGTTCTCATAGAATATTTGAGTCAGTTTATTTATATTCCCGGAGATGTAAATGGCGATGAACAGATCGATATTCTGGATATTGTGTTAATGGTGAATAACATTATGGGATTGGTGGAACTCACTCCTGTACAATTTCTTGCTGCAGATCTGAATGAAAATGGGATCATCAATGTTTTGGATATCATACAATTGGTGAATATAATTCTAGACACATAACAATAGAGGTATAAATGAATTGTAAAACACGATTATTGTTAAGTTCAATTTTGATAATTATCGGAATAGTATTTTCTCAGGGAACTGTTATCTCAGATTCATTCTACAGCAGTTCATTGAATGAAACCCGGAATTATGAAATTTACTTACCTGAAAGCTATGACTCTGGTGAAGATAATTATCCCGTTGTGTATTTTCTCCATGGTTTTGGTGCTTATGGATCGTATACTACTATTATTCAGGAAATTGTAGATAATTTGACATCAACAGATGAGGCCATTGAAATGATTGTGGTTTTACCTGATGGTGGTGGGGTAATGTATAATGGCAGTTTTTACACAAATTCAGAATTGAATGGTAACTTTGCAGATTATATAGTATTAGACCTAGTAAGTCATATAGACGAAACATACAGAACAATTCCCAATAATTATAACCGTGCAATCGGTGGTCATTCCATGGGTGGTTATGGCACTATGAGTCTTGGCTTGGAAAACACAGATATTTTCAGCTCAATTTCAACCCACAGTGGTCCCATTGCACTGGAAGAATTAGATAATGATAATCTCATTTTATATCTCCAGATTGAAAATGGGTTTGGTGATTTTGATCCGGATAATGGCGGACTTACTGAAATGTTATTCGCAATGTCTGCTGCATTTACACCAAATTTGGATAACCCACCTTATTATGTCGATTTGCCCTTTACACCTGGCGGTGTAGTTGTGGACGAAATATTTGATCAATGGATGTATCATGATCCAAATCATTTTGTGGAAGAATTCATTGATGAATTGAATGCATCACAAATTTATTTTGATTGTGGTCAATGGGACGAACTTCAGCTTCATTCACACGGTGAGGTTTTTTCTCAGCATCTGACGGAATTGGGTATTGATCATGAGTTTGTATCCTATCCAGGAAATCACACCAGCGGTGTGTATGAGCGCATTCAGTATTCATTTACACTACATTCTGATCATTTTCAAAATGCTCAGGAAGGATTACCGGGTGATGTGAATATTGATGGAGAGATCAATATTTTGGATATTGTGAGAACCGTTAATATTATTTTGGAAATCGGACCAGATCCCACAGAATCAGAACTTTGGGCAGCAGATCTGAATGCAGATGGAGAGATCAATATCTTGGATATCGTGGGAATTGTTAATTTAATTTTAGTGGGATAATACATGAAGCGAAAAGAATTTCTACAAAAATCTTCAATTCTGGGTTTAGGTACAGTTTTGATACCAACAAATGTGATATCCCAAATGTGCGATTTAACCACAGAGGATATTCTGGGACCTTACTATATTGAAAATGCCCCAACACGTATCATCATAGCATCACCTGATGAACCTGGTGACAGATTATTCATTACTGGAACCGTTTTTGCAAATGACTGTGAAACGGTAGTCTCAGGAGCTATGGTAGAGGTCTGGCACGCCAATGATGATGGATGTTACAGTATAAATCAGGAATGTGATACAGGCAATCCTGATGGGGATGATTTTAACCTTCGAGGGAAAGTATTTACAGATGAGAACGGACAATATAGGTTTGAAACCATACTTGCAGGACATTATGGTTCAAGACCTAAGCATATTCATTACAAAATTACTCATCCGGACGGCACAATGTTGGTTACACAATTATATTTTGAAGGAGATCCATACTGTGATTCAGACACATGGTGTTCAGATGCAGAAGACAGAATTATTCCTCTTGAAATAGAACCTGATGGACTCCATGGTGTTTTTGATATTATACTGGATTCTACTCATCAGGGGGTATTGCCGGGAGATGTCACTCTGGACAATTCAGTGGATATACTGGATATTGTTACGCTAGTAAATGTAATTTTGTACGGAGATACATTAACTGATACACAGATCCTTGCAGCTGATATTAACAGCGATGGCCTGCTGGATGTTCTGGATATTGTGGGAATTGTTAACATTATTTTGGGTTCATCCAGACAAACATTTATTCCCTTAAACAATGCAGAAATGGTAGTTCAAGGCGGAATAGTAAAATTAAGTTGTGATGGTCAATTAGCAGGATTACAGATTCAAATTTCCGGTGACTATGAATTTCATCCAAGAACACTTCCGGATGGGTGGGAAATACATCATCATAATGGAATTGTATTATTGTTTAACACTACCGGTTCCAGGGAAATTCCTGAATCTTTATTTGCATATTCCGGAAAAATAAATATTGAATCAAATATTGTGACGGGATGGAATATGAGTCGACTGACTGCAGATGTAATTACCAATGTAAATGCTCTTTCTATCAATGATGCACATCCTAATCCTTTCAATTCTTCTACAATAATTCAATATGAATTATTTCATTCCGGCAGAGTAAATATTGATGTTTTTGATATTCGGGGCAGATTGGTAAAAAATCTATATGAAGGATTGAAAGCTAAGGGAAAGCACAGAATTACCTGGAATGCAAAATCAATGCCCAGCGGACTATATTTTATACAGGTAAAATCTGGCGGACACACCGCAACAACTAAAGCATATCTTACAAAATGATTTCCCGGATCATCATTCTGATCCTCCCGGTATTTTTAATCAGTCAGATTGAATTGACGGTTACTACCTCACAACCAGACTATGAACCAGGTGAAAATATACAGATCATAACTAACTCGACCAATAACAGTGATGAGACAGTAGTGATTCAGTCCGCCAGCGGCTGTTTGTCAATGTATGATATAGATGGTATATTCTACATGGCATGTCCCCCGGTGCTAATTAATTTTGAATTTTCTCCGAATGAAACCATCACAGAAACCTTCATTCTAAATATGGAAGATTTTCCATTGGAAGCTGGTATTCATACTGTTTCTGCATATATACATTATTGGGGCATCGGCAGCTCTCCTGATGATATGGAATATTTTGATGAGATGATGGTACTGACTGCTACCAATACGTTTGAAATTTTAGAAAATGATTATGATGTTACACTCACTTTTGATTGTCCGGCTGATGTTGAATTGGGAAGTGAAGGGAACGTGTTGCCTGTTGATGTTGATGCATCCATAAATGTAATGGGGTTTCAGTTTGAAATACCATTTGATAATACAATAATTGAAATAACTGATGTATTTCCAGGTGAAGCATTGAATGATTATATGGGTTGGGCAATGTTTGGTGAAGATACATTAAAAATTATAAGTTTTGATTTTAATGGGACACCCAACATACTAGCGGGAAGTGGAAATCTATTGAATATTCAATATAGTGTTATTGGGAATGAAGGTGAAGAATTACTTTTTAAATTTGTAAATGTTGTTATGAGTGATGAGACTGGACAATATATTGAAACAGATGTAACAGACACCTGCGCAGTTTCTGTAATCGATGGTGATTGCAATCAGGGTGATGTCAATTTTGATGAACAAATTGATATACTGGATATTGTGCTGCAGGTGAATATTATAATGGATATTTTTGAACCAACCGAAGAACAATATTGTGCTGCAGATATCAATGTAGATGGAATAATTGATATACTTGATGTAATACTGTTGATCAACATCATTCTGGATATTCTACCTGCCGATTGCTATCTGGAGCCCGATATAGGACCATGCGATGGTATTTGCCCACGGTATTTCTACAATCAGGAAACGGAAGAATGTGAAATGTTTATGTGGGGCTGCTGTGATGGAATAGTTCCATTCGACACCCTGGAAGAATGTGAAGCTTCCTGCTACTAAATCCTACCCTTAAATAATACCCAGAAAAGAAAAGATTGAATTAAATGGAAGGAACCCCTCCCTTGGCCTAGGGAGGGGCCCTTTATTACCCCGTAATTATTGTAGGAGGAGTGCGGATTTAATTAACGGGGATGTAGAGATTTCCTCCGCCAACATTAGATATTGGGAGGGTCTCAACAGCATACAAATACAAACCATTGGAATTACTCCTTTGGCGGTATTTACATGCCGAATGATGATTTAAAAATGGTGTTCTTGAAATTACGGCCATGAACTTCGCCGATTTTCTAATCAATTCTCCCAATACTTTAATGCCTCATTTACACAATTTATGTGATATCCTCCATTAAAATGTAAGTCAGGTTGAATGGATGGGTCAAATCATTTTATAAATTTTTAAAAATAATTTGATAATATTTTTTAAAGACCAGTTTAACTATGCAGGTGTGAACTGTTCCTCTTCTGTTGATCCGGAAAGTGCTTCCACTGAACTTTGACCATCTGTTATGCAATTCATCACACGGTCAAAATAACCTGTACCCACAAATTTTTGATGTGTGGTAGCCATATAGCCGCTGGTTTTCTCATGTTGGAATTCCAATTCCTGGAAATTTGAGTATGCCAGCATACCGTTTTTCTTGTAACTCTTAGCAAGATCAAACATTCCAAGATTCAAAGCATGAAATCCTGCTAATGTAACAAACTGGAATTTATATCCCATTGCAGCCAGTTCTCGCTGGAATTTTGCTATTGTAGTATCATCTAAATGTCTTTTCCAATTAAATGAAGGAGAACAGTTATAACTCAAGAGTTTATCCGGGTATTCCTGTCTGATTCCTTCAGCAAACTGCTTTGCTTCTTCCAGATCGGGATGAGATGTTTCACACCAGATCATATCAGCATAAGGTGCATATGCCAATCCTCTGGAGATTGCCATTTCAATACCACCTTTTATTCGGGAGAATCCTTCAGAAGTTCTCGGTTCATCAAGAATGAACGGCTTATCCCTATCATCTATATCATTGGTGATCAGGTTGGCTGCATCAGCATCCGTTCTTGCGATAAGGATGGTTGGAACAGCACAGATATCTGCGGCCAAGCGTGCTGCGATCAATTTAGTAATAAATTCGCTTGTTGGAACCAAAACTTTACCGCCCATATGCCCACATTTTTTCGCTGATGCCAACTGATCTTCAAAATGTACCCCTGCAGCTCCAGCTTCGATCATTCCCTTCATTAATTCAAACGCATTTAATGGACCGCCAAATCCTGCTTCCGCATCCGCAACAATTGGTGCAAACCAGTATGGACCATCCTTCCTTCCATCAAGTACTTGTATTTGGTCGGCTCTCAGTAAGGCATTATTTATACGTTTTACTACTGCGGGTACGGAATTACTTGGATACAAGCTTTGATCAGGATACATTTCGCCTGCAAGATTCGCATCTGCTGCAAC
The DNA here is from genome assembly GCA_964345035.1 of uncultured bacterium. Lineage (GTDB taxonomy): Bacteria > Fidelibacterota > Marinisomatia > SCGC-AAA003-L08 > CAYFPO01. The sequence continues at coordinate 137,461 of CAYFPO010000001.1, read as the reverse complement.
CTGCCATCCACTGAGATATATTGCCTTCAATCCGGCTTCAACCTGCTGAACAGCCTGATTTCCTGACATAGCACCCAGTGCAATGATATAATCCTCTGTCTTTAATAAATGCCATAACCGTTCTGCACCAGCCTTAGCAAAAGTATGCATCAATTTCAATGTACCCCTGAGCCTTAGCATTTCCTCAGCAGTGTAGGGACGGATAATGCCTTTCCATCTGGGATCATTATTCCAGACATTGTTTAAATGTTTGATATCTTCATCAGCAACAGAATGACTCAGAATTTTTTCTTCACGTTTAATTGCTCTCTCTTCAATTGATAGTGATTTAATTTTCTCTTCAATATTAACCATTATACCCTCTCTATTTGTTTCTGTTATTGTAATAATTCATATGCCGGTAAAGTGAGAAACTCATCGAATTCATCACTTAGAATCATATCTTTAAGGAGATTAGCAGCGATGGAAAATTGACCATTTTTGTATAGTTCATCTCCAATTTCATTTTGGATTCTTGTTAATTCTTCTAAGAGCCATTTTTCCAACAATTCCTGTGTAAATAGTCTGCCATCATTTAATTCTGCAGTATGATGGAGCCATTGCCAGAGTTGTGTACGGGAAATTTCTGCAGTAGCTGCATCTTCCATCAGATTGTATAATGGAACACATCCATTGCCGCGAATCCAAGCTTCTACATATTGAACACCCACACGTATATTTGCCCGGATTCCATCTTCAGTTATCTCTCCGGATGGGACTTTCAACAGGTCTTCAGCCGTCACCTGAACATCTACTCTTAAATTGTTAAGCTGATTTGCATCAGCCATGACACTATTAAATGCATCAAGGGCAATTGGAGCAAGTCCGGGATGTGCAATCCATGTACCATCATGTCCCGCATTGGCCTCCCGTTTTTTATCTTCTTTCACCTTATCCATTGCAATATTGTTGGCATCTTCATCGTGTTTAATGGGAATTTGAGCTGCCATACCTCCCATTGCATGTGCACCACGACTATGGCAGGTTTGAATCAATAGATTTACATAGGATTTCATAAAATGCCTATCCATGGTAACCTGCCCCCTGTCAGGCAAGATGAAATTCGGGTTGTTTCTGAATTTTTTAATAAAACTGAATATATAATCCCATCTACCACAGTTAAGTCCAACAATGTGCTCTTTTAATTCAAATAAAATTTCATCCATTTCAAATGCAGCAAGAATATGTTCAATTAACACAGTGACTTTAATGGTTCCACATTGGATATTCAATTCATCCTGGGCAAAATTAAATACATCATTCCATAAACGTGCTTCCAGGTGACTTTCCAATTTAGGTAAGTAGAAATACGGACCTGTTCCGTTTTCTAATAGGGTTTTTACATTATGGTAAAAATATAATCCAAAGTCAAAAAGGGATGCTGACATGGGTTCACCGTCAACCGTCATATGTTTTTCATTAAGATGCCAACCGCGTGGTCTAACCATTAATGTGGCAGTATTTTCATTCAATTTATATATTTTTCCATTAGGATTGATAAATGATATTGATCTGTTTACAGCATCTCTAAGATTGATTTGTCCATTTAAATTATTTTCCCAGGTAGGTGAATTGGAATCCTCAAAATCTGCCATAAATACTTTCACACCGGAATTCAGCGCATTGATAATCATTTTTCTATCTACCGGACCTGTAATTTCAACTCGCCTATCTTGAAGATCCTCAGGTGTTGATGATACTTTCCAATCAGAATTTCTAATTTCTTCTGTATTAGAGAGAAAATTTGGCAGCATCCCCGCATCTATTTTTTTTTGTCTTTCCTTACGGGAATTGAGGAGTGTAATTCTTTTATTATTAAATTTTCGGTGAAGACCAGTTAAAAAATCAACAGCATTCGAAGATAAAATTTCCTTGAATTCATCAGTAAGATGTCCGGAAAAAGTTATGTTTTCTCCCAACTTTGGTTCTTTTTGAGTTTTAATTGTATCTACATCCATGAAAAATTTGCAATCCTTTCCTTAATAAAATTATTAATTCATTACACAGGCACTTGATAAATCTAAAATATTGAGTAAATTTAATCCTTGATAAATTTGACAGATAAAATTTGACAATGTAAATTTGACAATAATAAATTATAGACATAAATTATGGCAAAATTATATAGTATCAACCGGAAGTCTCATTTTCTAGGTACCAAAGTAAGGTTTCTGAGAAAACAACATGGTTTGACTTTGGAAGATTTTTCTGCAAGGTGCATTCAGATAGACAGTCAATCTGCTCCTTCAGTATCCTATCTGAGTCTCATTGAAACTGGAAGAAGGATGCCCTCAAAGTTGGTGTTGACTTTGTTTTGTGAAATTTTTCAGAAAGAAATAAACTGGTTTATGGATGACAATATTGAATTTGGAGATCAAGAGCAGTTGATTAAATCTGCAAGTACGGATCGGCTGTACCTTGAACCCGGTGTGTTATTTTCTAAGGACCTCCTGGAAACTTCTATTCCTGAAATTCTATCACAAACAGGAACAACAGGCAGACAGTTTGCCCATGTAATGATCCGTGCATATCAGGAGAAGCACAAAAATCAATTTCCTGATTTGGAAAGAACGGCAGATGAAATTGGTGGTAAGCAATTTCCCCTTAATGTAGATGATCTCATGAAATTAGCCTCTAAAAATAATTTGAAAATCAACTGGTTTGAAAAATCTCCTTTCAATACTCAAACGGACACGGGACAGAAAATAAAAACACTTTTCCGTTCATTTTACGATTCACCGGACACTGTCTATATCAATACTCATCTTCAGAAACAACCGGAAAGAATGAAATACGAACTTGCTTTGCACCTTGCTCATAAAATTCTACACAATGGAGATGGATTGCTTTCCAGTCATGCAACCGGAGGAGAACTGGGAGGTTCTCCAAAGCCGACCTATAATCAAACCACACAAATGAATCAGCAGGATATACTCATTGCCTGGCGGGATTTTGAATGCAGTTATTTTGCAGGTGCGCTGCTCTGTCCAAGAATTCCATTCAGACGGTTCCTAATTCGGAATGAGTATGATGTTAATTCCGGGAAGCAGATTGGGCTTACAAATTCACTGGTTATGAGGAGGATGACTTCTGTATCGTCATATCCACACTGGCATTATTTTGATGCATATCCACCTGGATATCTCAGGGCTGTTTATCGGGGAAATGGCATCCCTTTACCTTGGGGCAGTATGCGGAAAAGTGCTGATCCCTGCACAAACTGGGCATTGTTCAGGTTATTAGATTCTGAAAATAAGGAGAGGATGATGAGCCAAATTTCACTCTGTAAAGATGGAGATATTTCTCACCTGTATTGTTGTAAGGGAGTCAAAACCAGAGACGCAGCGGGTAATTACCACACTATTACTGTAGGAATAGATTTAATCCCCATTTTAGAAACACAGGGAGTAAATATTGGTGATTTAATTAATCAGGTTGATTCGGAATGCCAAAATAGGAAGGGTGAAACACCAATATCACCAGATATGAGGAAAAACATTCTTTCAGCATCGCGGGTACTTTCCATTGGTTGGCTTGAGGAAGCATTAGATTCTCCTATTTCCATTATTTGTCCAAGGAAATCAAGTTGTCCTCGAATACATCCTTGTATCGGATATAAACAGCTTCAACAGAGAGGTATTTCCTGGCTTGATGAAATCCGTGAGAAAATTAAGATCGAATATAAATAATCCTGTTAAAATTACCTTCCAAGAATCAAATTCACCAGCATAACGACATCAAGAATGTTTATAACGCCATCACTATTAAGATCAGCTGCAGCCATCTGATTGTCATCAAATCCACCCGGTGTCAAAATTTCAGAAACAACCATGACAGCATCCAAGACGTTTATGACACCATCACCATTTACATCTCCAGGAGTTATGGAAATTAAATCAAAATTTTCACATCCACCCGTTGTTACCGGATAGGGTAATCCTTCCTCATTTGAGAAGATTGGATCTTCAAAGCAAATTGTTAAATTTTCGCATTCATTACAGTTATCATTCAATGAATAAGAAATTTGGGTAAGGATATCATTTCCAGGAGAGATAACCGTTCCTATTAGTGAAAATGCAATGACAGTGCCATTTGGTGATGTGGAAATCATAAATTCCTGATCCTCAGTCGTACCGCCTGAAGCTTCTATTAGATCAATATAGTCCGGGACATCCGTTATATTAAACTGATACCCGGCAATATTTCCCGAATTAGTGAGCATGATATCAATGGTACTGGTACTGGAATTAATTTCACCAAAATACACATTCACATCACCTAAAGGTTCTGTGATTGTAAAATTATCATCACTATAATCATACACGGATGGGTCTGACACACTGGTAATTTTTACCTTATAATAATTGCTTTCCTCCAAGGATTCTGAAATTGACCAGTTGTAATATCCATCACTTGATGTTGAAGAAGCAATTGTAGATATGAAACTTCCGTTTCTGTATAATTTAATAGAAACATTCTCTTCTATATTATCGTCCCAATTAATACCAAAAGTAGAACCTGCTTCAAGAGTTTCACCTCCATTAGGTGCTCCAACCGTTAATTCGGGAGAGTACCCATTGTAAGTACCATTAAGATAAGTGACACCGGAATCAGTAGGATCTAGCCAGTCTCTCAGGCGGGTTGATGAGCTGCTTCCATCCCATGCTCTACTTAATTTACCATACAGGTCGTAAGTATCACCACAAGCACCTTCCGGACCACCTGACAATTGACCTACAATTCTGCCGTCATCGTCATAAAGGGGTGAACCGGAAGAACCACCTTCTGTTCCACCTTCATCCCAGTATACCTGCCAATGGGAATAGGTTGGGAAATCCCAATACCAACTGGAAGCTTGGTCATTATCAAAATTAATCTTTTTTGGATTCCCGCTAGGATGATGCACACCGCAGGAGATGGTTGGTGCACTACTGGACCGATTCCACCCGGCATAATAGACACCCCAGGAATCATAAATAGATCCATTGATTTCCAATAAGGCAAAATCAGGGTCCATACTGTAAGATCTTGACCGCAGAGTAGAACCATACGCATAAGAACCATAGGAAGCATAAGTTCCTCCGCAAGATGTGGTTTCATAATTAAAATAAAATCGAAATACACCTGGACTTAGTCCATCAACACAGTGATCGGCTGTGAGAAAATATGGAGTTAGATCCTGATTTGTATTATTGATCATTGCACCTGAACAAATCCAGCCGCCCATGTCCAGCCAAGCTGCTGCACTATATTGATCAACAAATGGATCTGCTTCCGAACAGACTACATTTACGCCACATTCTCTGTCTCTGTTTTCATAAAAATTCAATACATCTTTATAATCATGAACAACAAACTCAATATGTAGTTTATATTCTTCTTTTACAATTGGAGGTTCAGAATATTCTATAATCAGCTCTTCACCTTTCAATAGAGGTGTTGCAAAAATTTCATCCTCTGAATTATTGAGTGATGTATAGGCACCAAATATTATACTATTGTCTGGATTATAAAGATACAATTTACTTCCCTCAGGAAGGTGGAATGAATCAAAAATGAGGCTCAATGCAAATGCATTTCTACTGGAAATATGAAATCTCCATATTTTGGTACCGTCTGGTAAAATATCCCAAATACCGCTATTAATCGGGGAAGAATCAACAGGAATTCTGATGCCATATCTGAAAGGTGTTCCGGGAGGTTTTTCTGAATCTTCCAATAGAAGTGCATTGATATCAACATTTGGAAGCTCATTTACCGGAGTAATTCTTGACAAAGTATTTGTTAATCCATATGGTTGACCACCCTGACTATCCTGCGAATAACCAATGGCAATTAGTATAATTATTGTAATAAAAAATTTACTTTTCATTGAAAACATCTCCATTTCCTTTTTAGACTGGTCATAAAATAGAATAAATTTTGGCTTTATTTACAGATATTTAATGTTAATAAATGTTACAATCAAAATATGTGAGTTAGTTCACAGGGCTGCAGAACGGATTGTTAAAAATTCTGAACCGCCAGGGTTTTTTAGCATCTGTACCTGCAGATTCCACCCCGACTCTCGGTGAGGAGATAATTTCTTTTTCGGTAATTATTTCATTCCTATCTTCAATCCAAATAGTATTTCCTGTCAAATCCAATCCATTTAAGGAGGTATTAATTCCCAATGCCTTGGATAAAGAACCGGGACCATTAGTCAATCTTGGTGAAAATTTATCCAGTTTTCTTCTTTTGATCATTGTATCTATTCCGTATTTTGGCTCTAATCCTCTTATTAAAATTGCATGCGGGACATTTACGCTGTTACTAACTACATTAAACAAATGGTGGATTCCATAACAAAGGTAAATATATGCCACACCACCCTGCCGGTACATTACTTTGTTTCGGTCTGTTCTTCTGTTGTTATAAGCGTGGGATGCATTGTCAATTATTCCGGCATAGGCTTCTGTTTCTACAATTTTTCCACCAGTAATAGGGCTGTCATCAATTTTCGTAATTAAATATTTACCTAACAGTTCCCTGCTTAATTTGATAACATCTTTCCGGAGGTAAAATTTACTGTTGAGTTTAATACTATATCAGATTGGAACTATTTTTTTGGTTTAAATAATTCATCTGCAATTTCTGCTGAGGTAGTTATACCTTTGATCATGGCAGAACTGAAACCTTTATGCTCCATTTCATTCAATCCCGCTATAGTGCATCCTCTGGGAGTTGTCACTCTGTCAATTTCTGCCTCAGGATGATTATTGGATTTTAGAAGTAGGGATGCTGCACCGCGAGCTGTCTGAGCTGCAATTTTAAAAGCAGATTCTGAGTTAAAACCGATTTCGATTCCCCCTTGGGACGCACTTCTCACTGCCCGGAGGAAAAATGCAATTCCACATGCCCCTAACGCTGTTGCAGGAACCATTTGTTCCTCATCAATAACTAAAGTTTGTCCCACACAATCAAACATGTTTTGAGCAATTTTTAGTGATTCAGAATCCGTTGAAGCAAGACATGTCATAGACTCCTGAATTGAAATTGCTGTATTAGGCATAGCTCTAACAATAGAGGTTTCAGCCTTAATATGTTTGGCAATATCAAAAATTTCTGCACCGGAAACCACAGATATAACCATCTGGTTTGACTTAATACTGTTTCCTATATCTTCTAACAACGGTTCTAATTGCTGTGGTTCGACTGCTAGGATAATAATGTCGCACTTATCAATTGCATATTGGTTATCCGAAGTAACATTATAACCGGAATTTTTTAAATTTTCCAAATGTTCGGGTTTTCTCCGCGTTAGATAAAATTGAGAAGGCGAAAATTTTTCAGAATGCACCAATCCAGTGGCAATGGCAGTTCCAATATTTCCACAGCCAATGATCGAGATATTTTTATTTTCCATTAATAATATCCTCCATTACAATTTTTTAAATACAACAATCCTGTTACTGTTGGTTCCTCTTCTATTATTTTTTATTCCCCAGATATTAGAGGTTTTGGTAAATCCTTGATAATTTATATAGATTCCAATACAGGTAAATCCTGCAGTTAACCCTATTGGTAATACTTCATTTTCAAGTTGCACTTTTCCATTTCTAACCTCACCCACTTCAAATGCTACATATCCACCTGGTTTTGTTATTCTGAATAATTCCATAAACACATTCTGCATATTGCTTCTCCATTCCAGAATGGATTTCACAACGGTTAGTTTTTTGTCCAGAAAGCTAACATCAATTTCATTAAACCAACACCGTAGCCAGTTATCTTTAGCATATTGTACAACGTCCAGAAATGGGGGTGAGGTCACAGTAAGTTGAATAGAATTATCCAATATAGCAGGAGTATTATCAGCGCAATTCTGAAGCAGCAAAGATGTTTTTGAAATCTGATTTAATTGAGACCTCATAACCGAATTTACAGATCTCAACAGAGATTTTGATTTTTTCAGAATTAGTTTTTTAATATCACGATAATCTGGTACCTGATTATTACGATAGTTAATTTTTATTTGACTTTCAGGACTTACTGCTTGATTTGGGGGCAGGGTATATACAGAAAAAAATCCGGGAGAATGTCCAGTCAATCTATTCGTAGCTACCATACGGATCCATCTGTCGATATTGTCTTCAGAACCATTCATTTTCCTATACTGTAAATAATGTTTGAGTGAGATTAGCTCTCCCTCAGTATTCTTGTGATAGAACATGGATAGGTCGATTTCTGAAGTTAATTTTTTATCAAGAGGTATTGTATTTAAACGTTTTTCAATTACACCTAAATTTGGTGGATTTAATCTTGGTGATAATAAAATAACACTCAAAGGATTAATGTCATTTCCAAAGATCCGCCTGCCAAGCAATGCGCCTTCCAACAAGGTTGTTCCCCTGCCCATAAACGGATCATAAATTCTATCACCATTTTTCGAAAATCTGGTGATAAAATATTTCGGAAGTTGTGGTTTAAAACATGCTCGATACGAGATTTCATGTAGAGAAGATGCCTGTCTTTGGCGGCTCGTCCATAATTCTTTTTCAATAACCGGAAAATTGGTTATTGAAGATGGTATTGGAAAATCAATTAATTGTTCACTCATCGTTTTATCACTTCAAATTTCATATCAGATTTTGGACGAAGTGTCACTCCCGGGTCAAAATCAACTTTTTATAATTCTTATAATTTTCCTGTAAGACATGTTTGATATGAACAGGATTTGTAATCAGCAGCATATCGAGGTTAGTTATTTTGAATTGAACTATCTCACCATAATGTTCAAAAAGTTTTCTAAACAAGCCCAATCTGTCCTTACAAAATTCAGGAAGCAATCCAAATACCGGCTTACTTTTAACCTTTGGTATTTTTTTATATGTTTCTGTAATCACAGTGTAATTTATATTTTTTTCCGGAAAAATTGATTATCCAAAGAATACTGACCTCCACCGGATAATAACAAAGCAGCAAAAACAAACGCAGATTCCAATGCATGGGAAGCACCGGAGATCCCTTCTCCTCCGGCAATATGGGTGAAAGCTGCTACCAGCATAGTCAGCATCATGAATAATGCTGCGAATCGAGTGAATAATCCGAAAATTAGATGAATTCCACCAAGAAACTCTGCTGCTGCTGCTAAAAATCCCCAGAAAACCGGTAAAAAATTAATTCCAATGGCTCCCATTCCATAAGCGCCAAGTCCTGCCCATTTTTCCGGACCACCTGTAAATTTTGGCCATCCATGGAGGATGAATATAATTCCAAAACCAATTCTCAAAATAAGAATACCACTATGTATATATTTTTCTTTTATAGAAAATATCATTTTTCTTCCCTGTCTTTTGTTGCTCAAACGACTTATTTCCGCAGGCATAAAATAACACTCCGACACAATTAATCAGACTACTTAATTTATCAATTAACTAAAGAGAGAAATTCACTTCAATTGTAGTTTTGATTTCCTCATCACCATTTGATTTAAAATGACAGCATATTTAAATAGTATAGCAAAAATAATCAATGATGAACGGATATTAAATGTATTTAAAAATATCCCCAGAAAGAATTTTATACCTAAAGTTTACAGGTTCCTGGAGTCATTTGATAAACCGCTGCCAATCGGGTACAACCAAACGATCAGTCAACCCAGTCTTGTAGCATTTATGACTGAGAAATTAGATGTTCAGGAACACCACAGAGTTTTGGAAATTGGGACTGGTTCCGGTTTTCAAACTGCGATTTTGGCATCTCTCTGCAAGGAGGTGTTTACGATCGAAATTTTGCCTGATTTATTGGCTCAAGCCAAAAAGAATATATTGAAAGTTAAACTGGATAATGTGCATTATATTGAAGGAGACGGACATTCAGGAATTCCCAAATCCGCACCTTTTAACAGAATTCTGGTTACTGCAGCAGCAAAAGAAATTCCGGAAAAATTATTGGAACAATTGAGTTTCGGCGGAAAAATGATTATTCCTGTGGGAGAAGTTGGTATGGATCAATCACTACGGATTATAACAAAATCAGAGAATGGTGAATTGACAGACAAACAATCGATTTTTGTCCGGTTCGTTCCGATGAAAAAATATCCATGATGTATGCTGTTATAAAAGTACCAGCGACAACATAGATCATTTTGGATCCCGGCGGAGTCAATTCTTCCGGACTTACGTTCATCAACTTTATCCACAGTTTTCCAAATAATACGGAATACCATAATGCACCGATTATGAAGTACGCTATTCCGGCAACAGCTACTGCAACCATGTTAATTACCATTATTTCTCCAAATTAGTGAATATACTATATGTTAAATTAATTATTTGGATTGGTAATAATTAGATGTTTATTATGAGTCAACTAGTACTGTTTTATTAATTTCTAAAGATCACACTTTCCCGTTCAAACCATTTGCTGCAGAAATAAATACTGATACCTGCTATGGTGAAGGAAGAGATATAAACTATAATCATTGGGATCCATTCCGCTGTTCCTGAAATAACTTCCTTACAGGCAAGGGAAACATTCATGATCGGGATAAGCGCTGTAAGATTATCGAGGTGTATTCCCGGTATGATACTGCCCAGCATGATCGGAATGAACACCAGGATCATTAAAGGCTGACTGATGCTTTGTGCTTCTTTGAATGAATTTGCATATATTGAGAATATGAGCAGCATTGCAGCAAAAAATATGGTTAAAGGAAACAGTAGTGATATCAAAATGAGAATTGTTGCAGGCTGTAGCACACCCAATGCGAAGCTGATAATTTCTTCCGGGATGGATGCAATAAATGTGACACTGCCCAATATTCCTGCAAGAGAAAACATTGCTGAGGCAATCCCGGCAAAGGCAATTACACCAAATTTTCCATATAAGATTTCCAGACGGGTTGCAGGAGCAACAAGTAGAGTTTCAAGTGTTCCTCTTTCTTTTTCACCCGCACCTAAATCCAAGGCAGGATACATAGCACCCGTAAAACAAAAAAGGATAAATAAATATGGTAAAAACTTTCCCAGAGTTTTGCCCAATTTTTCTCGCGATGTTGCCAAATCCATATCATTGATCTGTATGGGTTGCAAAATTTCCTGGCTGATATTTAATTCAGCCATTCTGTTTGTTAATATTGTTTCAGAGTACGTATTTATAATATTCTTAATTCGTTTGATGGCAATTTCAAGTTCATCTTTAGTTTGAAAATGTAATTGGATATTTCCCGTATTATAATTTTGAATATTAGTGAGAAAATTTTCCTCAATGATGATTGCAGCATCAATACTGTCTGCAGTAATTAAAGAATCAGCAGTATTTATTGGAATGTTTTTGAGAATTTGTAAGCTGGTATCCTGTAGGAACATTTCTTCCAAAATTGTGTCATCACTTTTGTTAATAAATGCTAAATTGAGTGTTTTGTCCTGCTCTTTCTGCATTACATTCAAATGAATTTTTACAGTCACTCCAATGATCAACGGAAACAATAAAATCGGAAAAATAACCATAAAAAACATAGCTTTTCTGTCTCTGACGGTATCCACCAGTTCTTTTTTGAATATTACAAAAATCCGTTTCAAGATTGTTCCCCTACCAGCCTGATAAATTCTTCTTCAAGAGTATTTGCTTTCATATTATTTTCAAATTCATCAAAAGTACCATCATGATAGATTTTTCCTTTGTGGATAATGGCAAGATCATCACACAGCAATTTTAATTCACCAAAACGATGGGTTGAAAATATCACAGTCTTACCTTCCTCCTTGCAGCGTTTAATGAGATCCACAATATTTTTAGATGTAATCACATCCAGACCGGAGGTGGGTTCATCAAACACCACAACATCCGGATTATGTATTATTGTTCTTGCAATACTCACTTTCTGTTTCATTCCCGTACTGAGTTTACCGATTCTTCGGGCTGCAAATTCATTCATATCCAAAATTTGAAAAATTTCATTTCGTCTCGAATTATAATCGTCTGATCTCATTCCATACAGATCTGCATAATATTGTACCATTTCTTCAGCAGTTAAACGGTCATACAATCCTGTATTACCACTCAGGAATCCAAGTTTTTTACGTACTTCAATTGGATGGGTTACGGTATCAAATTCGCCTACACGTATGAACCCGGCGGATGGATTTAACATGGTTGCGATCATTCTGAGCGTGGTGGTCTTTCCTGCACCATTCGGACCGATCAAACCAAAAATTCGACCTGGCTTACAAGTAAAACTAATATTATCAACTGCAGTGATAGAGGGAACAGAGGATTTATTCAGAAATCCTTTGAGAATATTCTGAGATTTTGAGAAGGTTTTTGTGAGTGAAATTACCTGGATCATAGATTACAAAAATTTACAAAGATTCTCATACTCTTAACCAGTCTTGACCCTAATGGTTTTACCACTTCCTGTTGCCATGTGAAATAAAAGATGTGTTGGTTTTTTCTTTTGTTGATAACCGTTCAGAAAATATTCAAAACGGGAAACGGCTTTTTCCTGATAGGGTCTTAATTCAATATGAGAATTTAGATTACCGGCGACAAATTCTTTTTGTTCATAAGCAATAAGTTCATCTTCGGAATAAATATTAAATCTGTCTAAAAGGGGTGTCATTTATTTCCCTTTATAAAGAGATAATACATTCTTGGATTCTTCGGCAATGGCAAATTGAATTGTTGTTAATGGAAGATTGGTACTTTCTCTACCAAAATTAGAATTAACACTACCCAAACCTAATAAGCCGTATTTGACCCAGAATTCTAAACCTGAGAGTGGATTACCTGAATCATCAGTAACATTAAGATTAAAACTATATTTACTCTCATTGACTCCTGATCCAGCCGAATTATCATTACAGGCCCAAAAACAAAAAACCACCATTAGAATTATCTTTATTGAATTCATCTTATTTCACCCTATTTAATTAAAACATATAACGTTTTAGCTGGCATCTTTGTTTGTGATTAGCGTTTGAATTTTGACATCCATTTCTTCCATATCACTGAACAATCTGTCTGGGTCTATGATGTGTCCCATCATCCAGAGACCGGGTTTGCGGATAGACCCATCAAAATATTGCTTCAAGCATGCGATCACTGGAATGACCGTAAAATCATAGCCACTATCGTGTTCGGAAAGAATTTCAATATTTCGGTGTTTTCCATCTTTTTCTCCTTCAGCCTGAAGCAGAAAAACAACTCCTTCTTTCGCGCTGGAAAGTTTATTGATCCCAAAGAAAAGCAGCTTAGCCCAGAAATGCCGAAATGAACCTTTTTTAACCTTATATGAAAGCATCATGAGCGGAAAGAGCAAATAATCTGTAAACCAGTTGAATCCTATCGTAAAAACTCCGGTTTCCCGCAAACTGAACATCTCCGGCAATGGTTTGATTTCAACCATATCGAGGGGCATGCTACTCCGAACGCCAAACCTGTTCCCATAGTCAATCTTGATGGCATCTTTGTATGTCCCGATTTTCCATTTTCCGTTTTGATAGAATTCCGGTTTATAATCGGCGATCGAATCGACTATCTCAAGGACTGATTCGGATTCTTCAATCCGGGCATTCATCGCAAAAGCAATGATCGCTTTGTCATATCTGTCGAAATATTGAGCACCTTTCCGGACATAGACTGCCGGCAATCCAGGATGAAAACCTGCCTGCGTGATAAAGCAGCGTCCAGCCTGCTTGATCCGTTGATTCATTGTTTCAAGCACTGGATATACATCCTGCTGGAAGTAGATATCCAGGTAATCAATGCTTGCCTCAAGTGCCGTTTCCGCGATCTGTTTCGCCCATTTTGTTGTAGTGGCGGCTACCAACACAAAATCGATGTCATGAAATGCCTTGCGAAGACTCTCTACATTGGAAGCATCCGCATACCGGGCGGAAATTCGATCTGGTGAGAAATCCTTTTTCAATTTGTCAGCTAATTCTTCGGCTTTTTCGAGTCTCCTGCCAGCGACGATCACATTAAAATTGGTTTCTTTGAGAAGATACCGGCAAAACACTTTTCCCGTTCCGCCGTATCCGCCTAAGACAAGTATTGTCATATTTTTTTTAATATCAATTGTCTGCCTTTTCAAACCTGATGCCAGCTAACGCCCCGCATCACCAGCAGCAAAAAGCAGAGCGAGGAACGAGCGGCGCAGCTTTTGGCTGTCCGAGTACATTTGCCTTGTTATACCTTAACTTACATTCGCACCAATTTTTGCACTCCATAGGTTCTTGGCAATGGGCACAGCTATCTTTGTTAAAATAGATTGGAGAACGGAATGCCCACAACATTTTATACTACTCACGAATTTTGGAGCCGCATCTGTAACAATAGATGCAAGCTGGCTGGGTTCATAATATTGCCTGGCAATAACTTTACAGTCGTTGATACCTGCTAACTGCAAGCCATTCAAATATTCTTGTTCTGAAATAACACCTCCCCCACAGGCTGCATTGAGAATACCACAACGTCTTACCCACCAAGGTAGCTGTTCCGCAACAATATCAGATACCAGCATTCGACCTTGCGGCTTTAATACTCGGGCTATTTCAGAAAAGGTCTTTTGTTTATTAGGTGATAGGTTAATGACGCAATTTGAAATAACCCAATCAATTGATCCAGACTTAATTGGTAAGTTTTCAATTTCGCCTTTGCGTATTTCAATATTGCTAAATTGTGACGTTCTCTTTTTCGCTAAGGCAACCATATCGTCATTCATATCTACTCCAATGACTTTTCCTCCATTGCCAACACGCTCTACAGCAAGCAAAAGATCCAAGCCCGCCCCACAACCCAAATCCAATACAGTTTGACCAAGTTGAACATCACTAAATGCTAATGGATTGCCGCATCCAAAGGATTGATCTTCTACCCCCTCAGGTAGATTTTTCAATTCATCTTCAGAATAGTCTGCAAACTTGGCTTGACCTGTGTTTGAAACGACAGTCTTATTACTACCACTTATGGCTTTAGAGTATTCAGACAATATTTTATCTTTCATGATTCAGTTCCCATTTGTTTCTTTGGTATAACAATGATTAACCCGCCAGCACTGTTTGGTATAACCCGCCAATTGAGCAGTATAATCATTTCCCGTTATTACTTTGTAACTTACTGTGATATTTCCATTTACCTGAAGTATCACCTCTTTTTCCAATTGTGATAACCCGCCAAGATAGCGGGATATGCTTGATTGAAATTTTTCTCATAAATCATCTCCGGGTTTTTCATACCTGTAATTGAATCTAATTTTATTATTTTTTTATTTAATTGATTTCCAATAAATATACAAATAAAGTACTTCCCACCAATAGAGCTTTCTCATCAATATCAAAATGGGAACAATGGTGGGGTACACTCATAGGTTCACGGTGAGATGGAGCGGAGCCCACAAAAAAGAAACATGCTGGGACCTTCTGACCATAATAACTAAAATCCTCACCCCCCATGGATAGGTACGGATATCCAGCACCATCACCTACTACTAGTTTTGCAGTGTTCAGCACCTTCTCAGCACATTTTTCATTATTTACAGTTGGTGGGTAACCATCAGTGTATTGCATTTGTATATTTGCACCAAATATTTTTGCAGTACCTTCCACAATTTCCTTCATTCTTGTTTTTATGAGTTGACGATTTTCTTCCGTGTAAGCACGTGTGGTCCCCTGTAAGGTCACTTCATCTGCGATGATATTGAAATTTTGCCCGCCATTAATTTTACCAACAGTTACCACAGTGCTCTCAAGGGGATTTGTATTCCGGCTTACAATGGTCTGAAAAGACTGCACCAGTTGTGATGCCGCCACAACCGCATCTACAGTACCTTGAGGAGCTGCGCCATGCCCGCCTTTGCCTGTAATTTTGATCTCAAAAATATCTGCAGCGGCAAGTATTGGACCCGGTTTAACTCCAACGGTACCAAGAGGTTGATAATTCCATAAATGGATTCCATATATTTCATCTACACCTTCCAGACATCCGTCTTTGATCATATATTGTGCACCACCGTCACCTTCTTCAGCCGGTTGGAATATGAATTTTACGGATCCATTTATTTGGTCTTTTTTCTGTGACAGAACTTGAGCAGCACCCAATAACATAGCAGTATGTCCATCATGACCACATGCGTGCATCACACCGTCATTCACCGATTTATATTCCGCATCGCCGGTTTCCTGCATAGGGAGGGCATCCATATCTGCCCGCAGTGCAATACAGGGACCTTCTTTATTTCCCGTAAGTGTACCCACAACTCCTGTTCTGCCCACTTCAGTTTGCACATCAATTCCAAATTCAGCCAATCGGTCTGACACCAGTTTTGCAGTTCGGAATTCCTGAAAACCCAGTTCCGGATGTTTGTGGATATCCCTCCGTGTGGAGATGATGGTATCCCTAATATTATTTATTTCATGGTGTATTTTCAATCAATCAGTATAATAATGCCCAAACAATATCATCATTTCGTCTGTACTGAAAAATCCGAAATTAACTTCATCTTCACGCCAGTTGTTATAGGTTACTTCCAGTTTTAATCCCTGCCCGGTTGTGATAACCAGAGGTGGATCTAATTCAAACATGGGAGGATGTTCCCAATCCAATGCTGTATAGATCAACTCACCATCCAGTTCACCACCTATAAATTCCACATCAAACCGAGTCATCAGTTCATGAGCATGGGAAAATAACTGAAAAACGAATATGGAATCAGTCCCTGGTGGAATTGGGTTTATGCCGGAAAAGTCACCAGAAAACATAAATGTCATTTCCAATGTGGTTTCTTCATTTGGCGGCAGCACGATCTCAGTATTGGTTAAATCAAAGATCTCAGCAATATGTTCAACTTCTGATGGATCAACCAAGTGAAGATTGGTGTACACTTCACCATAATAGATCGAATCTGAGGGATTCAGAAAATGTGAATTTACATCGAACCCGAAATTTGATGAGTGACGTAATGCAACACCTTCCGGCATTGCATAATTGGTATATGGAATTTGTGTGCCTGCCACAAATCTGTGATACAACATCGGATAAAAAGTTTCATCTATATAATTTCCATCCTCATCATGAATATCCCTAATTTCATAGGCATTTGGTATCCACGGTGGTGGTATTCCTTCTTCAAAATTATACAATATAAAATGGTGGGATCCTGGCTTCATGGAAATCTCAATCCGTTGAATATAGAGATCATCTATTGTATCCAATGGTGTATAATAAAATATTTCCCGTTCATTATTTTCCCAGACTTCAAATGGATTCAGATGAATTTGCATTCCGTTTTCCGGAGGATCAAGTGGAATAAATTCTGTGGGTGCCCACATCGTATCATCATTCAATAGGACCACATCAGCAACCGATCCTGTATCTGGAGCACCTTCAAAAATCCACTGTTCAATGAAATTTAACTCACCCTGGGTTAAAAATGGGCCTCCCATTGGCATAGTTGATCCATAATTGGGGTGATCAGAATAAAAATGCTCCTGGTTCCAAACATCAACTTTTTCCCACAAGTAACTTGTCTGTAATGCTAACAGTCCACCAGAATCGCTGAGTATAACCAATCCATCCTCAGCTGCAGATGAATTTACAGGTGTTATGTTCAGCATTTCTTCATAAGCAATATCTGCTGTGAGAATTAATCCAGATTGATCAGCATAAAAATTACCGGTAACATGGCAGGAAATACAGGATTGATCCAGTATTTCCTGTTGGATTATCTCCCAAGAGGACATCCCTGCGAAATCTCCACCCAGTATAAGTTCAATGGTAAGAATGATATCCAGAATATCAATGGTTTCATCAAAATTCAGATCTCCAGCCCAAACCTGATGATCATTAGGATCGATTATTTCAAGGATGATATTCACCAATATAACAATATCTAAAATATCAATATTGTCATCTTCATTCATATCGCCATGATTACTATCGTGCAGACTGCATTCATCCATACATATTTCGTATGAAATAAAAAACCAATCTGCGTCATCAATACCATTTGAATTTATTGTGGAACATCCGGATATGCCCTCACATTCTTCTCCGTTCCAACCCCAGCCAAGCCACATATCACACATTCCATAATCGAAAGGATCTAACTCATTGCAATCATCACCAAGTATTAATGACAAAGTACACAATGAAATTATAATACTAAATATTTTCATTTTATCCTCTTACTTTAAGATTTCATATTCAGGCGGAATATGAATTTACAACGACATACTCTGACCTGCAAACCCATAAAATAAAATGTTACAAGCAGACATTATATTGGTAAATCATTGTAATTTGATATTGAATATTTTCCCTTTATTTTAATTAATTCAACAGGAGTTATTATGAACATTACTTGGAAATCGAATGGTGAATATGATGATATCCGCTATGAAAAAGGTGAGAACGCTGCAGATGGCATAATTCGGATTACCATCAATCGCCCTGAAGTTCGAAATTCATTTCGTCCTAAAACCATAAAGGAATTAAAAGTGGCGTTTGAGAATGCCCGGGAAGATTCTGACTGTGGTGTAATCATTTTAACCGGTAAAGGTCCCGATGCATTTTGTGCCGGAGGGGATCAGAAAGTTCGTGGTTCTGCCGGATATGTGGGTGAAGATGGGGTACCCAGATTAAATGTATTGGATCTGCAGCGGCAGATCAGAACAATCCCCAAGCCGGTAGTGGCAGTAGTTGCCGGTTATGCAGTTGGTGGAGGGCATGTACTTCATATGATGTGTGATCTGACCATTGCTGCCGATAATGCAAAATTTGGACAGACCGGTCCGAAGGTAGGTTCATTTGATGGTGGATGGGGCGCATCATATATGGCACGTATCATCGGACAGAAACGCGCAAGGGAGATGTGGTATCTTTGCCGATTTTATGATGCAGAACAGGCATTGGACTGGGGATTGGTAAATGCAGTTGTACCATTGGAAAAACTTGAGGAAGAATCAGTAAAATGGTGTCAGGAAATGCTGGAAAAATCTCCAATGTCATTAAGATTACTGAAAGCAGCATTGAATGCAGACTGTGATGGTCAATCCGGATTACAACAGCTTGCAGGAGATGCAACATTACTTTTTTATATGTCAGAGGAAGCACAAGAAGGCAGAAACGCATTTAAGGAAAAGCGGAAACCGGAATTCAGTAAATTCAAACGATTACCCTAAATAAAAATACCTCTGAAAATTGACAAATCAGTTTTCACTGAAAAATTGGATAACAGCCTCAAGACCTAAAACTCTACCTGCAGCAATTGCTCCGGTTATGGTCGGGACAGGGCTTGCGTACCACGATTACCATTTCAATTTTGTAACGGCAATCATTACTTTTCTGGCAGCAATTTGTATCCAAATAGGTACAAATTTTTCAAATGATCTGTCTGATTTTTTAAAAGGAACGGATGCCACCGAGAGGACAGGTCCCATTCGTGCAGCCCAAGCAGGATTATTAACTATCAGCCAACTAAAGGCTGGAATTGTATTCATATTTTCCATTGCAATTATATTTGGTTCTTATCTGGCTTTTATTGGGGGATTACCCATAATAATAATCGGAATAACATCAATTGCTGCAGGAATATTGTATACTGCGGGACCATATCCATTTGGGTATTATGGATTGGGTGATTTTTTTGTATTTTTATTTTTTGGGATCATTGCAGTCGCCGGTACATATTTTCTTCAAACTGGATATGTAACATCAAATTCATTGTATTGTGGCTGTATAATGGGATGTCTTGCAGCTGCGATTCTTGTAGTAAATAATCTTCGTGATGCAGACACAGATATATTAACAAGAAAAAAAACTCTCGCGGTGATTTTTGGAAAAACCTTCTCAAAAATAGAATTTTCAATACTCGTTTTTACACCATATCTCTTTTTAATATATCTGTATTTACAATTGGAAAATCTCAGTGTATGGCTGCCAATTTTTACATTGCCAATTAGTTTATCGTTGATAATAAAGATTTATTCAAAAACTGGCAGTGACTTAAATACAGTCTTAGAACAAACTGCAAAATTACTGTTTATATTTGCGATATTATTATGTTTGGGATTGATAATATGAATATTGAATCAATTCAATTAACACCATTTTCGGTAAAGATTCTCCGACCATTTAAAACAGCTTCCGGTACATACAACAATAGGAATGGCTGGTACATCAAACTGATAAATGGAAATGATATTGGAATTGGGGAAATTGCACCCTTGCAGGATTACAGCCCGGATTTTGAAAAACCCATTACAAAAAAGATTGATGAGATTTCTTCAATGCTGGATATAGAAAAACAAGATGTAACTGAAGAAATTCTTCAAAATATTTTTAATTTCTATCTTGATGACTATCCATCCATTCAGTTTGGGTTTGAAATTGCATATTTTGATTTAGCAAGTAAAATGGCAAAAATCCCTCTATCAAAATACTGGAATCCTAATGCGCTGGATGAAATAAAAATCAATGCGGTTGGAGATTTAAAAGAAACAGGGCAAATATCGGAAAACAACCTCAAACTAAAGATGACACAAAATTCAATTAAAGAGAGTAAAAATATACTGGATAGAATTTTCGAGAATAATCCGAATATAATGCTCAGACTTGATTTTAACGGTAAATTAGAATTACAAGATGCAGTCAAGTGGTGCAGAGAAATAAGAGAATACCCAATAGATTATATTGAACAACCATTTCCATCTGATGCTCTTGAAGATTTTTGCGAATTAAGATTTCATACAAATATTCCAATTGCTGTTGATGAATCCCTAACAGATTACCAATCTGCAGTAAAAATATTACATGCAGGAGCAGCAGATATATTTATTATTAAACCTATGATATCAGGAGGTTTTAAAAAATCTAATGAGATTAAAAAACTGGCTGAAGATAACAATATCAGAACTATAATTACATCAACCCTGGAAACCAAAATTGGGCTTACAGCAAATTTACATATAGCAGCAGCTTTGGAAATCAGTGATCCTTGCGGGATTTCTACCTGGAAAATGTTTGGCGAAAATCCATTCAAATACAGCAGTGATGATAGTGTTAAAGTACCGGATTCACCTGGATTGGGAATCTCAATTTGAAGTCTTGGCTACAGAAGAGATTGGCTATAAATCCAACTGGATTGTTTCTTAAATTTGGAGAAGAAACATTTACATTTGGTGAAATTGCAGATAGCGTGACAATAGTTCAAAAAGCATTTTCTGCCTCAGGAATTCACTCGAAAAACAAGTTGATTGTATTATTACCAAATGGGATAGAACTTGTAGAAGTAATACTGACTTGTTTTGAATCGGGGATTATATCAATTCCAATATCAACAAAATTTACTTCTGAAGAATTGAATTCTATAGTCAAGGAGGTCCAACCGGATGCAATTATTTCAAATTGGAATTTTTCAAAAAAACTACAGACTAATTCTATACCCTTAATTTGTATAGAAGAAATTCCTACCCTCGCGAGGGGTTGCCAAAAATTTGAAATTGATGAATCAGTTAGTGCAGATAATGTGTGTACAATTTTAATGACTTCCGGAACCACAGGACAACCCAAAGCAGTCCAACTGACTTTTGGAAATTTTCAATCCAGTTGTGAGAATTGGAATCATTTCCTGCAATTTGATACCACTGACCAATTTCTCTGTTGTCTGCCCATGACTCACATAGGCGGACTTGCTGTTATTATAAGAGCATTGATTTATGGATTCAGCGTAAATATTGCAGAATCATTTTCGTCAGAACTTTTGTATCAGATTTTATCCAAGGATCCAGTTACTCTGATTTCGTTGGTCCCAACAATGCTTCAGCGGATAATAGATCAGCCGGATGGATTACAATATTTAAAATCCCTACGTGCTATATTATTAGGTGGAGGTCCAGCATCAGATAACTTACTTGAAAATTGTCTAAATGAAAAATTAAATGTTGTGAAAACCTACGGAATGACAGAAACCTGTTCAGGGATAGTCGGATTAAAAATTCTCGATCAACCGGAGAAAAAGCAATTTACAGGGGTTCCCTTTAAGGATGTAACTCTGAAAATTGTAAATGAAGAAATTGTCGTTTCAGGACCAATGGTAATGAAAGGATATTTGAATCATTCTGAAGCTAATGGTATTCACAACTCAAGAGATTTGGGTTGGATTGATGATGGTACCTTGTTCCTTGAGATGCGGAGAAAAGATTTGATTATCACTGGTGGTGAAAATGTCAATCCAAAAGAAGTAGAGGAATTGTTGAAATCTTTTGATGGTATAAATGATGCAGTTGTGGTAGGTGTTCCCGATGAAGAATGGGGGCAATTGGTAACAGCGTATCTTACATCAGAAAATTCCAAACCTGATATCAAAAACATCACCAATCATTTGAAGGACAGGATCGCCAGTTTTAAAATACCAAAAGTTATTCATTTTGTGAAATCCATCCCCAGGGATGAACTGGGTAAAATTAAATATTCCGAGTTACATTTCCTGTAACATTCTGTATAAATCCTTCTGTTAATTATTTATCCTGAAAGTATTAATTTCCCTTATGAGAATATCTGTGTTTAATGTAATTAGAATGATATTTTTCCTTTCTGTTGCAGCAGGAATGGTGCTATTGGGAGGTGAATTATACTTTCTTGTAACTAACAGCAATGCAACGGATCAGTTCGAAGATGAACCAGCACAAAATTTATCCAGTGGTTTATACAATGCCTGGATAAATGATGAATTAAATGATTATAAGCAGATGAAGGCTAAAGGTGGTGTCATGGTAGATTTTGACTGGGATGGTGATCTGGATCTTTATTATGGGTATCAGTCTTCTCATTATTTTGAAAATGTGAATGGTGTTTTCCAGGAATTATCTGAAATGGTACTTGATGAATTTGATGGGTTGACAGGAGTTTGTGCAGGTGATGTGGATAATAATGGTTATCCAGACATTCTTAAAATGAGATTTCTCGACACATTATCTCATAAACTTGTGATGAATTTTGGGAATCATGTGTTCAATTCGGTTAATTATATACCATCAAATTTCCTGCCGGATATTCATGGTCAGGGATTTCTTGATGCTGACCTGGATGGAGATTTGGATATCGTTGCAATAGAAGAAGAAGGCGATATTCAGGTGTATTTATTTTTGAATAATGGGATGAATCCATTTGGTGAGATCGAATTTCTACAGGCATTTACGTACCCTTCAACTGATTTTTCTAGTTCAAGAACATTAGCAATTGTTGATTATGATAATGATGGTGATCAGGATGTTTATGTTGTTAGAAAATTTGGCATTAACTGGTTATTGGAAAATCAGATTTTAACCGGATCTCCTGGCAATGTAACCTATAATCCCAACCCCGATCCATTTTTCATTGAGGTAGCAGAAGTAAAAGGAGTTGATGATAATGAAGTAGATGAATCCGGCAGTATGGGCTATGGTGCTGCTTGGGGTGACTATGACAATGATGAAGATTTCGACCTATACCTTGCAAATTGGGGTATTAATAGATTATTTAAAAATGATAATGGAAACTTTTTAAATGTTGCTCCCGAAACAGGCGTGATTGGTGATACATTGAACAATGGTTTATCCTGGACAGATTTAGATAATGACGGGGTTGTTGATCTATGGGTTTCAAGCTTTCGTGATTGGGATAAATTATTTACACTGAACTCAGAGGATGAGCCCTGGGACTCTACGTTTAGTCCCCAATTTTTATCAGCAACACAGGATGTGATAGCGGGCGATTATAATAATGACGGATTGATTGATATTTTTACTGCAGGACTGGAGATGGGTGACACAGATGACGATGATTCCACAACTGTGAAATACACCAGCCTGCTGTTTAAAAATGTTACAGAAGATTCAACATTTTCAAATCACAATTGGGTGAAGATAAAACTTGAAGGCAGTAAATATGGTATTGAAAATAATGGTTGGTCTGATGTAGCTAATAAATCTGCTATTGGAGCAAGAATCAAATTACAATCTTCATCCGGCAGTCAAATTAGGGAAATAATTAGCAGCAGAGGTCACGGTAGTATGGATGCACTCATTCAGCATTTTGGACTTGGAAGTGATTTATTGATTGATGGAATTACCATTCACTGGCCAAGCAGAGATACCGAAACCAATCAACCAAAACAGGATTATTATGAAGGTCCATTTGAAACGAATAGAACCTATACGATTGTAGAAAAGTTGGGGTTTGTAGGAATAAAAGGTGACAGTAATCAGGATGATAGTGTAGATGTCCTGGACATTGTATTGACGATCAATGAAATAATTATAGGAGGTTACCTGACTCCCGTAGAATTTTGGGCAGTGGATATGAATTATGATGAAATATTAAATATTTTAGATATTGTTTTACTTGTAACTTTTCTATTATCTCCCTGATTTCCACCATGCAGAAATTGCGGATAGCAAGCTTGATCCTCGTTCATCTGTTGATAATCGCACATATTTTTGTTTTTGGTGATTCTGTAATCGGCAGCATTGACTTCCAGGAATTTTTCCATTCATTCGTTAAACATGGTTTGATAAATGCGGGTACAATTCTTGTATTCATTGCATTCTTGACTACGCTGTTGTTTGGCAGGTTTTTTTGCGGATGGGCATGCCATTTTGGGGCTCTGCAGGAATTTTCCTGGTGGATACTCAAAAAGATGAAAATCACACCAAAAACCATTAACTCCCGCATGGTTTTTCTGCTCCCACTTTTTATGCTGATATATTTTTATATTACTCCAAACATTATTGCAGCATTGTCAAATCCGTGGGAGACCCCAACAATTAATCTCGCAGTTCCGGAAATATGGGCTTTTTTACCTGGATTTGTTATAGGAACACTAACATTTTTGGTTGATGGCGTACTCTTAGTGTATCTTCTTGGAAGAAAAGGATTCTGCAGATACCTATGCCCATGGGGGGCATTTTTAAAACTACCCAACGCATTTGCCATGTTTAAGGTCAGGAAAACCGGTAATTGTATTAAATGCAATAAATGTACCACAAACTGCCCTATTGGTATTGATGTTAGTTATGAAATTAATTCTTATGGAAAGGTAACAAGCACAAATTGCACTTCCTGTCTTATTTGCACTGAAGGATGTCCAAGCGATGTTATCTCCTATACATTTTTAAATCCAGTCAATGAAACCAATCGGTTCAAAGATTATTTTTACCGGGCAAACAGCTATACCCATGAAAAAATAAGATCATTATTTGCTTCAATAAGAAAACAGGATATCTGGGTTTTTCCACTGGTTCTTTTGTTCGGTTTTGGAATAAATGGATTATACGGTATGGGGCATTTTCTTTCATTTGGCATTGCACTAATTGGAAGTCATTTCATTATCCAACTTTGGTCAACCAATGTGAAAAAGTATTTAAGAATTTTTTATACTGCACTGATTTCTGGATTTTTTATCTGGCATGGTACCATAAAATATTCTATCTATCAAGGGCTCAAAAGTGTGGAATCCGGTAATAATAAAAAAGCAATTACCCATCTTGAAAGAGTTGTAAATATATATCCACAACCAATGGGGAAATACCACGTAATGCTTGGAGAATTGTACTTAACAAAAGGTGATATTCAAAAAGCTATTGAGCATACTGAGATCGCATCCAAAATAAATCCCCATCATAATTCACCCAAACAGCTTTTGGAATTAATAGAAAAACAAACGGATTAAATTCTTTCCTGTCAAATTAGAAACTCCCTAATTTTACTGAGTGGATAAAAGAATACTCAAATTAAGAGAAGAATTAAACGAGCTTGATGAAAAAATTCTGAAACTGCTGGAAGAAAGAATGGAAATCGTAAGGGATGTTGGTCAAATTAAGTCTGAATTGCATATTCCAATAGAAGACAAAGAGAGAGAAAAAGAGATAATAGACCGCTTATCAGAACACGCAGGGAAGGGATTAACAGAAAATCAATTAATCAGAATTTTTAAAGCAGTCTTTAAATCCTCAAAACAGGAACAAAGAAAATTGCACTGATGCACGGTAATTCTACTCCTCAAATCAGGTCACATCTCTGGTGGGCTTTTTGGATTAATTTTTCCTTTCTTATTGTGGAGTTTTGGGGAGGATTATACACCAACAGTTTAGCACTATTATCTGACGCAGGACATATGCTTACTGATGTATCCGCATTAGGACTTGCTATTTTTGCTTCCAAACTCGCAGAAAAACCGAGGGACCATCTAAAATCCTTTGGATATATGCGCTTGGAGATCATTGGTGCTTTTATTAATGGTGCATTATTGGTTGTTATCTGCGGATATATACTCATTGAAACTTTCCAAAGAATATCATCACCACAGGAAATCAAGGGATTTGAATTAACTTTAATTGCATCTCTTGGACTTGCAGCAAATGGAATCAGTGCATACGTCCTCAGAAAGGATGCACACCATAACCTCAATGTTAAAGGTGCGTTTCTCCATTTAATTATGGATGCTCTGGGATCGGTGGGAGGAATCATATCTGGTGTTATTATATGGCAATGGCAGTGGAATTCCATTGATCTGATTGCCAGTATTTTTATTGTATTATTAATATTAATTGGGTCTAAAAACCTGCTGAAAAGAAGCATTAATTTTTTGTTGGATGCAGTTCCTGATCATATTGATTTTAAAAATGTTGAATCTGCAATGATAAATCAACCACACGTTAAAGATGTCCATGATCTACATATCTGGTCCATTAGTGAAGGTAATACTGCACTAAGCGCACACCTCATTGTCAATAAAGATTGTTCTTCAACTCATCATTGGCCAGAATGTTTAAGGGAAACCCAGGAGATGCTGAAAAAAAGATATAATATCCATCATTCCACTTTACAAATTGAACCATTTAATTATGAACCGCACAAATCCTGCTGAGAATTTTCTTGTATGAACACAAAACCTGTCAGTAAGTTATCGCCGATGATTCAATTTAATTCAAATAAATATTTCTGGTGGTATTCAGTCTCCGGGGAAAATCGGTGATCAGGGACTAGTGTACTCCTATGATGGATTTTACCCCGGCAAAATGTCGGGGTTTTTTATATCCGGACGAAAATTATGATGACATTCAAACAATTTTGTAATCTTGCAAAAGAACATAAAACAGTACCTGTTTATGAAAGAGTACTTGCAGATCTGTTAACACCGGTCTCAGCATATATGCGGATTGCAAAGGATTTTCCCTATTCATTTTTGTTAGAGTCTGTGGAAAAAGGTACACAATATGCACGGTACTCATTTTTGGGAGTAAATCCGAAAAGATGCATTATCCATCAGGATAATAAAACCACAATAATTGAAAATGGAAAAACCCAGGATGTAGAACAGTCAATCATTGATATTCTCCATGAAATTTCTGGAAATTACAATACACCAAAAATTTCGGATATTCCTGGTTTTACGGGTGGATTGGTAGGTTACATTGGATATGAAGCAGTCACATGGATAGAAGATATTCCGATACATCATAAAGAAAGCGTATCCATACCCGATGCTGTCTTTATGCTTTTTGAAGATATGATTGCATTTGATCACCTGAAAGGGCAGGTTATTGTTTTCAGCAATGTGAATATTGAAGATCAGACAGATTTGCAGACTCAATATAAAGACGCAATTTCAAAGATTAATAAGATTGGTGAATCTCTCCACACAGACATTGATTATCAAACTCCAATCACCGTGGAAGAAAGTAAATTACATACAAATATGACAAAACCTGATTTTCTCAATGCTGTAAAAAAGGTAAAGAAACATATTTCTGCCGGAGATATTTTTCAGTTGGTTTTAAGTCAACGGTTTCACCGTCATACAACAGTTGAATCGATCAATATCTATCGAGCTCTCAGGTCCATTAATCCATCACCTTATATGTTCCATTTTCAATTGGATGAATTCCAGATCATAGGTGCTTCTCCGGAATTATTGGTTAAAGTGGAGGACGGGGAGATTGAACTTCGTCCAATCGCAGGAACCCGGCATCGGGGTGAAAATGAAAAGGAAGATCAACTTCTCGCAAATGAATTACTCTCTGATAAAAAAGAACGTGCTGAACATTTAATGCTGCTTGACCTGGGCAGAAATGATGTGGGCAGAGCAGCAGATTTCGGATCTGTAAAAGTAAATGAATTCATGGAAGTTGAAAATTACTCACATGTCATGCATATTGTATCTGATGTACGGGGTAAATTGCAGGAAGGAAAAAATGTCATGGATGCACTCTTTGGTGGATTTCCTGCTGGAACTGTTTCCGGTGCTCCAAAAATACGGGCAATGGAACTGATCAATGAACTGGAACCTACCAGACGTAATATCTACTCCGGCGCTGTTGGATATATTGATTTCAGAGGAAATATGAATACCTGTATTGCAATCCGGACGATGTTGAAAATAGATGATACAGTATATTTTCAATCAGGTGCAGGGATTGTGTATGATTCAGATCCTGAAAAAGAATATGAAGAGACAGTGAATAAAGCAAAAGCAATTATGAGTGCCATTGATTTTGCAGAAAAAGGACTAATTTAGTTTATAATGAAAAATTAAGAATGCAAATTTTACTCAAATATTTATTAATGGAATTTTAACTAAAATGATTCTGATAATTGATAATTACGATTCATTTACCTACAATCTTGTTCAGTATATTGGATCATTAAATCCGGATCTGGAAGTTCACAGAAATGACAAAATTACTCTGGATGACATACGCAAAATGCAGCCTGAAAGAATAGTGATTTCCCCCGGACCCGGTAAACCGGAGGATGCAGGATTGTCCATAGGTTTGGTAAAAGAATTTGGGGATGAGATTCCAATTTTTGGAATCTGTCTGGGTCATCAGGCAATTACTGTTGCTTTTGGGGGAGAAGTAGATAGAGCAGATGAAATTGTACATGGGAAGACTTCAAAAATCACCCATTCGGGATCACCAATTTTTGATGGGATCCCGAATCAATTTGAAGCTACAAGATATCATTCTTTGGTCGCAATAAAAGAATCATTCCCTGAAGAATTAAAAATTACAGCAGAAACTGATAATGGACTTATCATGGCATTGGAACACAGGGAATATTCAATTTATGGTGTACAGTTTCATCCTGAGTCTATTGTAACAGAGCATGGAATGAAAATGGTTGAGAATTTTATTAATACACCAAAGAACATAAAATTTTCGCAAAAAGAATTGAATTAGAATCACATCTATTTACCGGTGATTTCTTTTAAAGGAGAATTATGAAACAGACTATTGAAAAATTATTAGGAAATCGGGATTTATCCCAAGATGAAGCGCATGAAGTGATGCTACAGATCATGTCAGGAGAATTTAATGATGCTCAAATTGCAGGTTTCCTCATGGCTCTACGAAGCAAGAGTGAAAAATCCTCAGAAATTGCCGGTTTTGCTCAGGCGATGCGGGATAAAATGACACCAATCCCAATTACAACATCAGCTATTGATATGTGTGGTACAGGGGGGGATGCCAAAGGGACTTTTAACATTTCTACGGCAGCTTCCTTTGTAGTTGCAGGCTCAGGAGTCAATGTGGCAAAACATGGCAATCGATCCATGACCTCCCGATCAGGTTCTGCAGATGTATTGGAAGCATTGGGTGTGGATATCACTCATCCACCGGAAAAAGTTGCAGATCAGGTTGACAAAATTGGTTTGGGATTTATGTTTGCACCATCACTCCACCCGGCAATGAAGTATGCCATTGGTGCACGAAAATCATTAGCTGTGAGAACTGTGTTCAATATCCTTGGACCTCTATGCAATCCAGCCGGTGTAAAAAGACAGGTTATTGGAGTATTTGATGGCAGTATTACAAGTAGAATTGCCAAAGTTCTTAAAAAACTGGGATCCGAGGAAGCGTTTATCGTTCACGGGCATGATGGAATGGATGAAATTTCTACAACATCCTCAACTAAAATAAGTCATCTCACTGAATCAGGAGAAATCGAATCAACTGTATTTTCTCCATCGGATTACGGATTAACCACCTGCACCTTCGATGATCTGAAAGGTGGTGAACCAGCAGAAAATGCAATGATTATCAGTAGAATTCTGGAGGGAGAAAAGGGACACCCAAGAGATATTGTGGTACTCAATGCCGCAGCCGGAATAAAAATTGGAAAAAAAGCAGCATCTATTAAAGAAGGGATTATAAAGGCAGAAGAATCCATTGATTCAGGAGCTGCTTTGAATGTGCTTGCTAAACTGAGGGATTGAAAATGAATATATTGGATGTAATAATTGAACAGAAATTACTGGAGATAGCATTGCAGTCGGTGAGAATTCCATTAAGTAATTTGATATCTATGGAGAGATCACTGCCATTGGTAAACTTTAAGGAAGCTCTTGACAAAAATGGAGTTCAGATAATAGCAGAGGTAAAACTGAAATCACCATCAGAAGGCGAAATACAGGATTCCACAGATGTGCTAAACATTGCCAAAGAATATGAAAAAAACGGTGCTGCTGCAATCTCAGTTCTAACTGATAAGGAATTTTTTGGCGGATCATTGGACTTTCTTACAAAGATTAAAGAGCAAGTAAAAATACCCATTCTGCGGAAGGACTTTGTTATTTCCGAATATCAGGTTTACGAGTCTTATCTGGCTGGTGCAGACGCAATACTACTCATCGCTGAAGCATTGGATAAAATTCAATTTATTAGCTTATACAAAAAAGCAAGAGATCTGGGAATGGATGTGTTGGTTGAATTTCATTCTGAAGTATCTCTCAATAAGGTGTTGGAAATTGAACCAGACATTTTTGGAGTAAACTCCCGGAACCTGGAGACTATGAAAGTGAATATTAGCTGGTTTGAAAAAATGGCACCCAATATTCCCCAAAGTGCAATTAAAGTAGCTGAGAGCGGGATAAAAACATCATCTGATCTGGATTTTGTTTCACAATTGGGATATGACGCAGCTCTCATTGGCACCAGTTTGATGAAATCTGAATCTCCCGGTAAAACATTAAAAAAATTATTAAAGGAAACTGCAAAATGATTCCGGTGAAAATTTGCGGTATTACCAATGTATCAGATACTCAATTAACAGTAAATCTGGGTGCATCTGCATTAGGAATGATTTTTTACAACCAAAGTCCCCGCTATGTTTCTAATGATCTGGCAAATAGGATATCAGATGCTGTCGGAAATAAGATTGCAAAAGTGGGTGTATTTGTAAATGAGCGCATAGAAATTGTCCAACAAATTTCAAGAGATCTTAAATTAGATTTTGTCCAACTCCATGGAGATGAGTCTCCCGAATACTGTGAAAAAATGATATGCCCGGTCATAAAGGCATTTAGAATAGGAGAAGATTTTGATACTTCGATACTTGCAGATTTTAAAGTATCAGCTTTTTTATTTGACACATACCTGAAAGAATTAGCTGGTGGAACAGGAGAAATTTTCAATTGGGAGCAAGTGTCAAATCTGAATTTGGACACACCAATTATTATATCCGGCGGACTGAACCCTGAAAATATTTTAAACGCGATTGATACAGTCCAACCCAATGCTGTGGATGTGAATAGTGGTGTAGAGTTGAAACCGGGTGTGAAAGATGAAGTGAAAATGAACCAATTATTTACAGAATTGACTCATACAGGTCATGAAAAAAATATTTTCAGAGAAATTGAAAAAGCAGTATAACCAACCAGACAAGCAAGGTCATTTTGAAAAATTCGGGGGTAAGTATGTCCCGGAAACTTTAATCCCGGCAATCACCGAATTGGAAAGAGTCTATCTAGAAACCAAAGATGATACACCTTTCCGAGCTGAACTACAGTGTCTACTTGAGGAATACTCCGGACGACCTACACCACTATATTTTGCAAAAAGAATTTCAACAGAGCTGGGCTTTAATGTCTATCTCAAACGAGAAGATCTGAACCACACCGGTGCTCATAAAATTAACAATGCACTAGGACAGATTCTTTTGGCAAGACGGATGAAAAAATCCAGAATTATTGCCGAGACCGGTGCCGGTCAGCATGGAGTTGCCACTGCTACAGTTGCAGCAAAATTTGGTCTGTGTTGTGTGGTGTATATGGGCGAAGAGGACATTCGAAGGCAGAAATTGAATGTGTTCCGTATGGAGCTTCTCGGTGCGGAAGTGAGACCGGTTTCTTCCGGAAGCAAGACACTGAAAGATGCCACAAACGAAGCAATTCGTGACTGGGTTACCAATGTAGAAAATACATATTATTTAATAGGATCAGTGGTTGGACCTCATCCCTATCCCATGATGGTTCGGGATTTTCAATCTGTTATTGGTTATGAAACAAAAGAACAATTTGCCAGCACCCGGCATCGAGCATCCAGTATCAAGGAACCAGCATCAAGGAACCAGCATCCAGACACTCTCATCGCCTGTGTGGGCGGTGGTTCCAATGCCATTGGTATGTTTCATCCATTTTTAGAGGATGATGTCAGGCTGATTGGTGTTGAAGCTGCCGGAAAAGGAATTGATACTGAAGACCATGCTGCAACTCTCTCCAAAGGTGAATTTGGAGTACTCCACGGATCGGCTAGTTTTCTATTGCAGAATGAGGATGGTCAAATTCAATTACCTCATTCAATTTCTGCTGGATTGGATTATCCCGGAGTTGGTCCCGAACACTCATATTTGAAATCCACTAAACGGGTGGAATATTATTCCGTGACTGACACAGAAGCGGTGGAAGCATTTCAATGGTTGTCTGAAAAAGAAGGTATCATGCCGGCTTTAGAGTCTGCCCATGCATTGGCTTTTTTAAAACAGATTGATAATGAAATAAAGCAGGGAGAAAATGTTGTTATATGCCTATCCGGTCGGGGCGATAAAGATGTACATACAGCAGCAGATTATCTTGGTAAGAAAATATGAATAGAATACAAAAATTATTTTCAGATAAAACCGAGAAGGTGATCCCCTACATACCTGCAGGGTATCCGAATATCAATTCAACGGTAGAGTTGGTATTAACAGCAGTTGATGCAGGAGCAGACATGGTAGAAATCGGGATACCGTTTTCCGATCCGTTAGCAGATGGTCCGATTATTCAGGAAGCCAGTCAGGTTGCATTGAAAAATGGGATTAATTTGAATCTTATTTTAAAACAGGTAAGAGAAATCAGAAAAAGCTCACAAGTTCCATTGGTACTTATGGGATATATCAATCCAATATTGAATTATGGTCAAACCCGGTTTATTGATGATTGTAAAAATTCAGGAGTAGATGGTTTAATTATACCTGATCTACCTCCAAATGAAGCAAATGAGTTTATTACCGGATGCAAAAGCAATGATATTTCTCTGATTCTGCTGGTTGCACCGAATACCCCTGATGACCGAATCACACAGATTTCCAGGATTTCACCAGATCTTATTTACTGTGTTTCCATACTTGGCGTCACCGGGAGTGGTTTGTCGAAAAAATCGGCACTTTCCGATTATTTACAAAGAGTGAAGAAACACTCAGATTCTGGAATGATTGTAGGATTTGGAATAACATCCCGGGAAGATATCCAATTTATCAATTCACTGGCTGATGGTGCAGTTGTTGGAAGTTCCTTAATCAGAAAAATTCAACATAGTGAAAATTCAGTTCAAACTGTTTCAAATTATATATCAGAATTGAAAGGAAATTAAATGTCGATCATTGGAATTCAAGGTGCGAAGGGGAGTTTTTGTGAGGAAGCGGCTGAAGTTTTTGCAAGAAACCATGGTGTAGAAAAATATAAAATTGAATTTCTCATTAGTTCAGATGGTGTTATATCTGCACTTGAAAATGGAAATGCAGATTACGGTGTAATTGCAATGGAAAATGCTCAGGGTGGCGTAGTCATAGAATCAGTTAATGCGTTAGCACATCATAGATGTGAAATCCTGGAGATGTTTTATATTCCCATCAGTCAGAATTTATTGGTGCTTCCCGGAACTCATATTGGTTTTATTTCAGAGATACATTCCCATCAACAAGCATTGAGACAATGCCGTAATTATCTTGCAGAACATTTCTGGACGAGACCGCTCATTGAAACAGATGATACAGCAGAAGCAGCCCGCAGACTCAGAGATGGACAACTTCATGAAACTGCTGCTGTAATAGGCAGTAAAGCATGTGCAGAATTGTATAATTTAATTATTCTGGAAGAAAACATTCACGATTTAAAAAATAACCTGACTTTATTTTTAGGATTGAAAAAATTGGAGGAAAATAAATGAAAAGTGTTGGTCTGATTGGATATGGAAGATTTGGCAAGATTATGGGAAATATTCTTTCACCGGATTTTACCATTAATGTGTATGATAGTAATTTATCCGAATGCAGTGAGGAGAATATCCAGGTTACTGATTTGGATTCTGTAGCTGGTGAATCCACCATTTTTGTATCGGTTCCCATCAGGGAATTTAAAAATGTGATTATGGATATATCAGAGAAGGTTAAAACAGGTACTACAATTATTGATGTATGTTCAGTAAAAGTGTATCCAGCAACAGTAATGACTGAATCCTTACCGGATGGCATTGGTATTATCAATACACATCCTCTGTTTGGTCCGGACTCCTATACAATGACGGAAGATCTGAAAATAATGATGCACCCAACCAGGGATGTGAACAAAGTATTCAATTATTGGGAGGATTACTTTATTTCCAAAAAAATTGCCCCGGTAGAAATGACCCCGGAAGAACATGACAGGATCGCTGCAAACAGCCAGGGGGTTACTCATTTTCTGGGCCGGACACTCAAAGATGCTGAAATAAATTCTACACCCATTGATACTTTGGGTTTCATCGACTTGCTTGGAGTTGTAGAGCAGACCTGTAATGACAGTTGGGAATTATTCCATGATCTGCAGAATTATAATCCATATACGATGGAAATGATTGATAATATTGAAAAATCCATTGATAGTATCAGAAAACAAATTTTAAGAAGGGATTAATATGTTAGTAGTAATGAATTCAACTGCTTCACCTGAACAGAAGAAACGGGTAAAAGATAAGATCCGGGAGTTGGGATATACGCCCCATGATATACCCGGCAGCAATAGATTGGCAATTGGTATTACAGGAAATAAAGGATCTGAAGATCGAATTTATTTGGAAGGATTACCAGGTGTCCTTCAGGTGATACCGGTTACAAAATCCTATAAACTTGCCAGCAGGGAAGTGCATCCGGAAGATTCAGTAATTGATGTTGGAGGTACAAAATTTGGGGATGGAAATGTTGTTATGATTGCCGGTCCTTGTGCTGTTGAAAGTGAGGAACAAACCCTGAGAATCGCAGAAATTGTTAGAAAAAAAGGAGCACAAATGTTAAGGGGTGGTGCGTATAAACCCCGGACTTCTCCATATTCATTTCAGGGGCTCGGTGAAGAAGGATTAATTATTCTTGCAAAAGCCAGAGAAAAAACTGGATTGCCGGTTGTTACAGAAGTTTTAGATCAATCTACAGTTTCTACTGTTGCACAATATGCTGATATGCTTCAGATTGGTACTCGAAATATGCAGAATTTTATTTTACTGCAGGAAGTGGGCAGAACCGGAAAACCGGTACTGATGAAAAGAGGTATGAGTGCTACATTAGACGAAACTCTAATGTCAGCTGAATATCTAATGACCCATGGAACCCATGATGTGGTTATCTGTGAACGGGGAGTCCGTACATTCACCAGTCATGCCAGGAACACACTGGATATCAGTATTGTACCGGCATTAAAGAGAGTGAGTCATCTCCCTATCATCATTGATCCCAGTCATTCAAGTGGACAACGGTTCAGTGTGATACCCCATGCACTTGCCGGAATAGGTGCAGGTGCAGATGGAATAATCGTAGATGTTCATGACAGACCGGAGGAAGCACTCTGTGATGGTCCACAGGCATTACTTCCGGATGAATTTCAAAAATTAATGACTACTGCCTCCGGTATTTGCACAGCAATGGGTAAATCTATAGGTAAATAAGAAAGGAAAAAAAATGCAAAAATATATGTCCAAGACTTTCAATTCAAAACTCAGAAAAAAGATTAACAGCGATCCGATGGTAAAGCTTTCCAGAAATGCCTGCACACAAATGAAGATTCCAGAAGTAGCTATGAATTGGGAATCGGTGAGCAGAATCAATCACACTTATTCTCATATAGTTGAAGGAGAAATGAAAGCCACAAACCAGAAAAAAAGTGGCCGATGCTGGGGATTTGCCGGATTGAATCTATTACGAATCGGACTTGGGAAGAAATACAATATCAAACAGTTTGAATTTTCACAGAACTATTTCATGTTTTGGGATAAAATTGAGAAATCTAACTATTTTCTTGAAAATATTTTATCTACGTTGAATGAACCATTGAATGGAAGGTTAGTGATGCACCTGTTAAATAATCCTGTGGAAGATGGTGGTCAGTGGGATATGTTTGTCAATTTAATTGAAAAGTATGGAGCTGTCCCGAAATCAGTTATGCCCGAAAGTTATCAGAGCAGTAATTCCTATGTTATGAATCGTCGGATAACATATAAGTTGAGAGGATTTGCAAACCAATTACGAACTGATTTTGAAAAGGGAAAATCTATGAAGGAATTAAGAGTCCAGAAAGCGGATATGATGGAGACGATATACAGGATGGTAACCATCAGCCTGGGAACTCCTCCAGAATCTTTTGACTGGGAAATTCGGGATAAGAAAAAGAAATTCCACAGATTTACAGATATTACACCAATGGATTTTTACCACAAATTTGTCAATGTCAATTTGAAAGATAAAATTTGTCTCATCAATGCACCGATGGATGATAAACCTTTCAACAAATTGTTTACTGTAAAATGTCTGGGAAATATTATCGAAGGTCAAATTGTGAAATACATAAATCTGGAAATTGAACAACTAAAACGGTATGCAATTAGATCCATACAAAATGATGAACCGGTCTGGTTCGGCAGTGAAGTCATTGGTATTCACAATGATCTGGGTTTGTTTGATAATGAACTATATGACTACAATCTGGTTTTCAGCACGGACTTCACGATGGATAAACGAATTAGGCTCCATTATGGTGAAAGTATGATGACCCATGCTATGCTCTTTACCGCAGTTGATATAAAAAACAGAAAACCTGTAAAATGGAGAGTGGAAAACAGTTGGGCAGATAAATTTGGGGATGGTGGATACTATACGATGACAGATAAATGGTTTGATAATCATTTATTTGAAATTGTAATTGATAAAAAATATTTACCAAAATCCATAGTAGAAATTTATGATACTGATCCAATTGAACTGGAGCCGTGGGATCCAATGGGTTCTCTCGCAGGATCAAGGTGAAATTTCCGGGGGATAAATCCATTTCACACCGTGCCCTGATGCTTGCATCTTTAACCGATGGCAAATGCCTTATTCATAATGTATCCACCGGTGAGGATGTAGAGTCAACGCGTAGTTGTTTACAAAAATGTGGAATTCAATCCACAAAAATTGGAAATACAATCCAAATTACTGGTGGAACTTTGCAAGATCCCCAAAATCAATTGAATGCAGGAAATTCCGGAACCACAGTCCGGTTGTTGATGGGTTTACTTGCTGGACAACATATATCAGGTCAATTCATCGGTGATGGTTCTCTATCAACCAGACCAATGAGTAGAATTATAATACCATTGAGTGCAATGGGAGCTGAATTTAAATGTGATAACGGTACGCTGCCCATTTCACTGAACAGCCTAAATGTATCAGGGATTGACTATACTCAAAAAATTTCCAGTGCACAGGTGAAATCTGCAATTTTACTGGCTGGACTGGGAGCAGACGGAACCACAATTGTCCGGGAAAAAATAAAATCCAGAGATCATACTGAATTGATGCTGGATTCTATGGGTGCTGATATTAATATTGATAGTGGATTTTGCTCAGTTACAAAATTAAAAAGACCATTAGATGTAATTGAATTAATAGTTCCGGGAGATCCTTCTACTGCAGCCTTTTTTGCAGCAGCAGCAGCAATTATTCCCGGAAAAGAAATTTTACTTGAAGATATTCTTGCGAATCCAACCCGCACAGGTTTTTATTCAGCTCTGGAAGAAATGGGTGTTGGAATGAAATGTTTGAATCAGAAAGAAAAATGTGGAGAAATGGTAGGCACCTTGAAAATCAAACATTCACCGCTGAAAGCAATTCAGATTAAAAAGAATAGAGTACCATCTGTTATTGATGAACTTCCCATTCTGGCAATCCTGGCTACTCAAGCTGAAGGAAAAACTACAGTATCCGGTGCAGAAGAATTGCGGGTAAAAGAATCTGATCGTATCCATGCAATTTGTTTAAATTTAAAAAATATGGGAGCTGATGTAACTGAGAATGATGATGGATTTTCAATCAACGGACCTACAAAACTAAAGGGAACCAAAATTTTCACGTTTGGTGACCACCGTATTGCCATGGCATTTACCATTGCAGGACTTATTACTTATGGAGAGGTTAAACTGGATAATTCTGACTGTGTAAGAATTTCCTGTCCGGAGTTTTATCAGTTGTTGGAAGAATTTATTCAATGAAACATTTCACAGTCATTGGTAATCCGGTCAAACACAGTTTAAGTCCTAAAATGCATTCCTGGATTTTTGCAAACTTAGAAATTGAAGCAGAATTCACAAAGACACACACAGAATCCAATGATCTTCAAAAAGTGGTTGGAGACATCAGATCCGGAAAGATAGATGGTATGAATGTTACT
Source organism: uncultured bacterium (assembly GCA_964345035.1). Taxonomy (GTDB): domain Bacteria; phylum Fidelibacterota; class Marinisomatia; order SCGC-AAA003-L08; genus CAYFPO01. The sequence continues at coordinate 98,688 of CAYFPO010000001.1, read as the reverse complement.
ATTCCCCATAAGGAATCGATAATGAAATATCTGGATGGAATCAACCCAAGAGCAGAATTGATCGGGTCAGTGAATTGTATCATGAATTCTCAGGAGAAAATTATTGGTAACAACACTGATTGGTTTGGTTTTACAAAACTTCTCAAATTCAACAATATACAAGTTACTAATAAAGAAGTAATTGTTCTTGGAGCTGGTGGTGTAGCCAGAGCGGTTATATTTGCTTTGAAGCAAATGGGAGTGGAGAAAATTCGTTTACTGAATAGAACTGTTTCCCGAGCACAGCTGTTGGAAGATGAAATTGTTACAGCTCATTGGATTGACCATGCTGAGAATTTTGTAAATGAAAAATCCATCATAATAAATTGTACTTCTGTTGGTATGTATAATAATGACATGCCACTGCCAATACAATTAATTATGTCAAATCAGATTCTGATTGATACAATTTATACCCCATTAAAAACATCTTTTTTAAGATCAGGTGATAAAATTGGAGCTAAAACAATCAATGGACTGGAAATGTTTATCCATCAGGGAATTGCTTCATTAGAATTATGGCTTGGTGAATCCATTGAAGGAAGGATAGATTTTGATGAGCTTAAAAAATATCTGGAAAAACAAATATGATGAATAGAATTCAATTCCTCACTGCAGGGGAATCACATGGAAAAGGGCTTTTGGGAATTATTGACGGCATTCCTGCAGGTTTGGAAATAAGTGAAGAATATATTGAACTGCAATTATCCCGCAGGCAAAAGGGGCATGGCCGTGGCGGCAGGATGAAAATTGAGAAAGACCATGCAGAAATTTACTGTGGAGTTAGGCATGGTAAAACATTAGGTTCACCAGTGGGATTAATTCTGCCCAATAAAGACTGGGAAAATTGGACTACGAAAATGTCATCAGAACCAGTTGATGAAGAAATAAAAAAAGTTACACTCCCTAGGCCGGGGCATGCTGATTTGGCGGGAGTACAGAAATTTGAATTTGATGATATTAGGAATGTGTTGGAAAGGAGTTCAGCAAGAGAAACTGCAATGCGGGTTGGATTGGCTTCAATCTGTAAAAAGCTCCTGAAAGAATTCGGAATTGAAATTGGGAGTCGTGTAATCCAGATTCACAAGGTTAAGGATTCCACACCGGTTCCTGAAGGCCTTTCACCTGAAGCACTCAGCGACATAGCCGATAATTCACCAGTACGGTGTCTGGATAAAAAAGCAGAGGCAAAAATGATTGCTGTGATCGATCAAGCACAGGCGGAGGGTGATTCTGTGGGCGGCATTTTTGAGGTAATTGCAACCGGTTTACCTTACGGACTGGGAAGCCATACACAGTGGAATACAAAACTTCATGCCAGGATTGCTGAATCAATAATGTCAGTGAATGCGTTCAAAGGGATCGAAATCGGAATGGGATTTCAACAGGCAGAGGAATTCGGCAGCAATGTGCATGATGAAATCGGTTGGGATGGAGAAAAGTATATTCGTCACAGCAATAATGCAGGTGGAATTGAAGGTGGTATGAGTAATGCTCAACCCATTATTATAAGAGCAGTGATGAAACCAATTCCCACACTCATTAAACCGTTACGGTCTGTGGATATTGTTACGAAGGAAGAAAAATTGGCTCACAAGGAGCGTACCGATTCCTGTTCTGTGCCGGCAGCATCCATCGTTGCAGAAAGTATGATATGTTTTGTGTTAGCAGATGCATTGCTTGAAAAATTTGGTGGTGATACTGTAGAACAATTGAGAAAGCATATTCAGACAACAGGGAAGTATTAAAAATGAAAAATTATATTAAATTGATCGTAGTGGCTGTTTGCGAACCGACACTACCAAAAATATTAAACCATTGGGCAGAATTATAGGTGCATTCAAAACCGTGTCTACGAAAAAGATAAATATTTTAAATAACACACCAGGGAAACAATTCTGGCAACGAAGCTTTTATGATAGAATTGTCAGAAATGAAAAAGAATATTTTAGAATACTAGAAAATATATCCAATAATCCCATGTATTGGTCCTGGGATAAAGAAAATCCGGAAAAATTAACAATATTTAATGACCAGTAACCAGCAACCAGTAACCAGCAACCAGAATATTTTCCTCATTGGCATGATGGGTTCCTGGAAATCCACTGTGGGACGAAAACTGGCAAAAAAACTGGAGATGAAATTTGTAGACACGGATGATGCTATTGAAGAAATTATGTCAATGAAGGTGTCAGAAATATTTCAGGAATTTGGTGAAAAACGATTTCGGGAAATGGAATCTACATATTTTGGTGAGAAATCCAAACAAACTGGATTTATATTTTCCACCGGTGGAGGAATTGTGCTGGATGAAAACAATCGAAACATACTTCAAACCAATGGACTTTGTTTCCTTCTTGAAGCATCTCCAAAAACATTGGCATATAGAATTAGGAATACTGCCAAACGGCCACTCTTAAAAAATGCAGATGACACTGAAAACCGTCTGATCAAAATCTGGGATGAAAGAAAAAAATTATATTATTCTTCAGCGCATCACACCATTACCACAGACAAAATCCAACCCAATGCAGTGGTAGAGAAAATAATCAATTTACTGAAAGATTCAGATGGAAACCATTAGTGTCCCACTAGGTAGCCGATCCTATCCAATCTGGATTGAATCGGGATTACTTGAGAAATTTCCACAATTAATTGATCCAATGAACTCAGGAAACCGTTGGGTAATTGTCACACAGGAATCAATCCAAAGGTATTATGGCAGCAATCTCTTATCAAGATTGAAAGATGAAGGGTTTAATGCAGATCTCATTACTATTCCAACCGGAGAAAGTGCAAAATCCATACAAGAATTTGAACAACTGCAGCGGAAATTATTACAAATTGGTTGTGATCGAAAGACCATACTGCTTGCAATGGGTGGGGGCGTTGTAGGTGATGTAACCGGGTTTACTGCATCAACCTTTATGCGGGGGATAGACTATATTCAAATTCCTACTACACTCCTTGGAATGGTTGATTCGTCCATTGGAGGGAAAACGGGTATTAATCTACCGGAGGGGAAAAATCTCATAGGTACTTTTCATCAACCAAAAGTTGTAGCGATAGATCCCAACCTGATAAACACATTACCAAAACGGGAGATTGCATCTGCTATGGGGGAAATGCTGAAATACGGTGCAATCGAAGATAATACTTTATTTGAATTTCTGAACAATAATACAAAATCCATTTTAGAAAATCAATATTCGGAATCAATGGATGAAGCGATCATCAGGTCTGCAAAAATTAAAGCAGATATAGTTGCAAGAGATGAGATGGAGGGCGACATACGAAAATTCCTGAATTTTGGTCACACAATAGGTCATGCACTTGAATCGGTTTTGGGATACGGTTCCATCCGCCATGGCGAAGCAGTATCTTATGGTATGATCGCAGCAGGTTTTATTTCTGTTGAAAAGTCCGGATTACACATAGACGAATATGAAAAACTCAAAACCGGGATCAAAAAATTACCACTGCCAAAATTACCGAAATTAAATGGGAAACAAATAGTTGATACTATGAAACGGGATAAAAAGGTACAGAATGGTAAGATAAATTTTGTATTGTTAGAGAAAATTGGAAGCCCTATTATTGTAAATGATGTAGATTTTGAACTGATCGAAAAGTCGTTGGAGGAATTATGAATATTTTAGTGATTAATGGACCAAATCTAAATCTGCTTGGGACACGGGAACCCGAAATTTATGGTACTGATTCACTTGAGGAACTTATGATGTGGCTGGAGACCAGTCAGGATGGGATTGGACAGAAATTTAAGTTTTATCAGTCCAACCACGAGGGAGAAATAATAGACACCATCCATGATGAACGTCATTGGGCAGACGGGATCATCATAAATCCTGGCGCATTCTCCCATTATTCCTATGCCATTCGGGATGCCCTGTCTGCAGTTAGTATTCCAACAGTTGAAGTACACCTCAGCAATATCCAGGATAGAGAGGATTTCAGAAAAAATTCTGTTATTAAGCCTGTGTGTGTGAATCAGTTTTCAGGATTGGGTAAATACAGTTATCTGGAAGGATTGAAATATCTAAAAAATAAAATTCTGGATGACTAAATAAATATTTAATCAACCCACTTTTTCTTGATCATATAATCTCATTTAATTTTGGTCTGAGTCTTTTTGATTTTTGAGCGTTAAATTTTAATTGACCTTCATTAATTATTCTTTTTTGCTCTGAAATTGGTAATTGAATAAATTCCGCACAATCGGTTGAACAGCAGTTGTCAAATTTTTCTCCACACTCTCGGCATTGAATAAATAATATATGACAAGCTTGATTTTTACAGTTTGTATGATTATCAGATGGGTCATTACACTGATGACATTTACTGATGATTTCATCAGTGATCCGTTCTCCCATTCGACCATCAAATACAAAGTTTTTTCCAATAAATTTTGATTTTTCATTATTTTTCCTGGTATCATGTCCGTATTGTATAATACCACCTTTTAACTGATTCACATCATTGAATCCATTTTTTATTAGATAGGCACTTGCCTTTTCACATCGAATTCCACCAGTGCAGTACATTAATATTTTATCATCCTGATGTCCCTGTAATAATTTTTTTACGTTGGGTAGTAGATCTTCTGAGCGATCGATATCCGGAGTAATTGCATTTTCAAACTTCCCAACCTCACTTTCATATCTGTTTCTCATATCTACAACAACTGCTCCATCATCAATTGCTTGATTAAATTCATCAAATTCAAGGTGATTCCCTACATTATTCATATCATATGAATCTTCAGATACTTTATATGCTACAATTTCATTTTTAACTTTAATTATCAATTTTAGAAATGAGATTCCCTCATCAATTGCATTTTTTATCGGGATATCTTCAAATTCAATTCGAGAATGCAGCTGATTTAATAATTCTTGATAATTTTCTTCAGGGATACTCAATTGAGCATTAATTCCTTCTTCAGAGAGATATATTCTTCCCAGAATTTTCAAATTACTCCAATTTGTAAATAATTCATCCCTGAGCTCCTGTAGATCAGTTAATTTTACATATTTATAAAATGAACAGGTAATCCGGCTGAAATTTTCATTTTCTAATTCCCGCAGTAAAGTATGTCTGTCTTTTTTGTTATGTAATGCTGGTTTTTTCACAGGTTTAAATTTAAACCTGAAATATCATTTAAAAAAAAGTTCTATTGACCCTAACTATTGACTATTATTCAGATTAATTCTGGTTTTTTACATTGATGATTCCCGTAATTTAAGAGCAAGAAATTCATTGGAATAAACAAATAAAATTGATCATTCAGAAGAAATTGTAAAAATTTATACCGATGGTGCATGTCGTGGCAATCCTGGACCCGGGGGCTGGGGGGTGGTACTTTTCTATGGTGAAGTTTGTAAAGAGTTAAAAGGATTTAATGCAGAGACTACAAATAATATCATGGAATTGACTGCAGCAGTTGAAGGGTTAAAAGCATTAACCAGAACTTGTAATGTTATACTGACAACTGATTCCAGTTATGTGAAAAATGGTATCACTGAATGGATTCATAACTGGAAACAAAAAGGATGGAAGACCGCAAATAAAAAACCTGTTAAAAATAAAGATTTATGGATTGAATTAGATTTTGAGTGCAGGAAACATCAAATCACCTGGGAATGGGTGAAGGGTCATTCGGGACATCCGGAAAATGAAAGAGCGGATGAACTGGCAAACGAAGCTATAGATAAAAACCTTGGTTAATTTTTTCTTTTTAAAAGCAGTGTATTCCCAACCACACTGACTGATGACAAAGCCATAGCCGCTCCCGCAACCATAGGTTGTAGTAGATATCCATTGAAAGGATATAAAATCCCCATTGCAATGGGAATTCCAATAATATTGTATGCAAAGGCCCAGAAAAGATTTTGTTTTATTTTAGTAATGATCGTTTTGCTTAAATCAAATGCAGTTGGTATGCTGTCAATTTTCTGATTGATCAAAACTAGGTCAGAAGTCTCAATTGCTACATCTGTTCCGGAACCGATGGATATACCGATATCTGCCTGTGCAATAGCCGGCGCATCATTGATACCATCACCCACCATTGCTACAATTTTCCCTTTGCTCTGAAGATCCTTGACCACATCAGATTTTTGATTTGGGAGTACTTCCGCAACCACATTTTTTAGACCCAAAGTATGGGCAGTTTGATCTGCAGTCACCTGATGGTCACCGGTAACCATCCATATTTCCAAGTTTCGTTTTTGTAATTGATATATGAGTGGTTCTGCTTCCGGTTTTATGCTGTCCTCAATAGCTAACAATCCAATCCAGGATTCACCTGAAGCACAGTGAATTACAGATTTACCTTGTCGGCGTAACATTAAATCTCTATCTGGAATTTCACCAGGGATGCGAATGTTTTCGGTTTTCAAAAATTGAAGTGTACCGGCACATACGGTTTGACCTTCTATTGTACCGATAATTCCCTTTCCCGGAATGGCTTCAAAGTCTTTGCACTTAGGATGGGATATGTCTTTGTTTTTTCCATATTCCAAAATTGCGTCTGCAAATGGATGTTCCGATGTGGTTTCCAGTGAACATAAAACTTCCAGAAAATCATTCTCTGTTCTATTGGAATAGGTATCGGAGACCGCCATTTTACCAGTGGTCAGAGTGCCGGTTTTATCAAGAACGATTGCATCCATTTTGTGGACATTTTGTAAAACTTCTGCTGATTTGAAATGGATTCCTTTTTCTGCAGCCAATCCGGTTCCAACAACTATGGCTGTAGGTGTTGCCAATCCCAGAGCACAGGGACAGGCAATAATCAGGACCGAAATCAGGATATTCATGCTGAAAAACAGAGATTGTCCCGAAGCAAACCAGACTCCACTGCTTATAACTGCGAGAAGACAGACAATTGGAACAAATACAGCAGCTACTCTATCCACAAGATTTTGGATAGGTGCTTTACTCGTTTGGGCTTCTTCCACGAGTTTAATAATTCTGCCATAAATAGTTTCACTTCCCAAAGTTTCTGCCTGAATAATCAATTGACCATTGGAATTTATTGTTGCACCCAAAACATTATCACCGGTCTGTTTTTCAACAGGGAGGGATTCACCTGTAATGGCAGATTCATCTACGTAGGAATGACCTTCCATTACAATTCCATCTACAGGAATTTGTCCCCCCGGTTTTACCAGAACCCAAGTACCTACCGGAATATCTTCGACAGGAACTTCTACCCAGTTACCATCCTTTTCCACCCAACCTGTCCTAGGAGCATTTTCCAATAATTCTGTCAGAGCTGCCGTTGTTTTACCTTTAGCTCTGTCTTCTAGATAACGTCCCAATGTAATAAAGAGCAGAATTATACCAGCACTCTCAAAATACAATTTATCAAAGCCAGGAATTGATAATTGAAAATGCTGATTGACAGAAGAGAAAATAGAGTAAACAAAAGCTGCACCGGTGCCCAGAGCTACCAAACTATTCATATCTGGTTTGAATCGAAATAATGCACTAAAACCTAGAGAATAATACTCTTTCCCGGAAATCACAATCACTGTGGCTAATACAGATTGGATAATTATTGAAGTTGATGAAATTTGGATTGAGAGCAACATCTCTACCATTGCATAAATTAACAATGGAATACCAAATACAGAAATCCATATCAGTCTTTTTTTGGTTGAAAATTGATTTTGACCTGATTTTATATGTGAAGAAGATTTCTCTTCGATGAGGAGTTTGTATCCTGCATTTTTCACAGCAGATTGCAATTCCATGGGAGTTACTGATTCATCATAATTAATGGATACTTTTTCCAATGGCAGGTTCACCGCTGCATTTTGGACTCCTGTAATTGTGTTTAATGCTTTTTCTATTGTGGCAACACAGCCTGCACAATGCATTCCTTCAAGTCTATAAGTGGATTTCATTTTATTACCAGCTTAGGGTAATTTAACAAAAAAGGGTAGTTAAAAAACTACCCTTTTTAAAATTGATTCCAAAGAATTAATCAGGAATCTAAAATTGAATTCACAATTAAGATTACATCCAAAATATCCAAAGCACCATCTCCATTCAAATCAGCGGAAAAAAATTCCTGACCAGATGGCAATGCTTCTTCAAGTATAAAATCAACGAGTATAACTATATCCAGGATATCAGAGCTGTCATCACAGTTCAGGTCGCCGGATTCAGGGTTTTCACATAGTTCTGTATTAACCGCATAAAATGTCCCGTTTCTGAGTGGATTACCCCGAAACATATTCCAGGGCGAAACCAATCCGGATGATTTCACATCTATCACTGAAATTCCCAAAGATTCACCGGTAATAATTTCTAAATCTCCATCTCCATCAATATCACCGGTCAGTGGTGTATTTTCTATTGTTCTTTCTAAATTCAATGGAAACTGATCATAGGAATCTCCGTTCAGTTTATACACCAATAGATTCCCGTTCCGTGCGGCTACAATTACTTCCGGGGATTCATTGCCATCCAAATCTGAAAATGTACATGAAGATTTCAATTCCTGTCCGGTGTTAATAGGCCATCCGGGGAGATAAAATCCATTAACATCCACTGCGTGAATTGTATTATTCTCAGTAGTGAAGAATATATATGTATTCTCGCCATCTTCCACAAGTGACGGGGAGGATCTGATTATTTCACCTGTATTTACAATAAAACTGATATCACCTGTAGAACTAATTCCATAAAATTCGCCTGCATCATTCCCAAAGAAAAACATTATTTCATTACCATCATTAAAAATTCCTGTGGAAGGTGCAGATCTAATATTGCTGCCGGTATCAATGGGAAACCCGGCTTGAACACTGCCATCGTGATTGATCACATACAAATTCCCTGAATCCGTACCAACAATTATCTCCTCCATACCATCACCCTCCAAATCAACAAGTGAGGCACCTACCCAGATTTTTTCATTTAATTGAACCGGAAAACCATCAACCGTAGTACCATCGTGATTCAATGCAAAAACTTTTCCAGAGCTGGACATGGAACCAAAGACAATTTCCAGTTCACTGTCTTCATCTACATTCCCAATTGCAGGTGTGGCAGTCAAAAACTGACCTGCATCAAAATAAGATTCCTGATTCCCAAATATATCCAGTACAAATAATTCTTTACTTTTGGATGTAATCACAAATTCCGGTTCGGTGTCATTATCTATATCTGCAACTGCCGGTGCACCCCAGATCTCGTTTCCGATATCAAATGGTGAATCCCAAATGGATGATCCGTCATTTGCGATTAAGTTCACCAATCCATTATTGTCACAATAGAGAAGTGCATATCCATTTCCTCCATATTCAAATTCCACTATAGCCGGTGAAGAAATAACTTCATTACCCAAATCAAGTGGGAATCCTGCCTGAATTATTGTAACGTCAAATCCAATGTGTAATGTTTGTTCGAAATATCCTTCTTCCAAATCACCATACACATACAATTCAATTGAATGTGCCCCTAAGGGTGCGCCAGGAGAAACTACAATTTCTATAAGTTCGTTCATTTGTGAACTACCCAGCGGGTCCAAATCCGGGAAGGAAACCTCAAAAGTATTAACGGATATGAATTCATCATTGGTTGAGGGTATTCCAATCAGGTTCATCACAGGATCATTTGATGGATTAAATAACTCAATTGAAATATCTCCAGTTTCACCTGGATTGATTATTGCATCTCCGTCACCGGAGACTTCCGTTATGGTAAATTCTCCAGTTGACAGGGTTGGAATATTTCGGAAAGTTGCAGATACCAATCCGTCTTCTACGCCTATATCCACAACACTTATCCCGGATGGATCACCATTATAATAAATTGAATTGGGTTCAGCATCAAAGGCAAATGTGGTATTACCTGAGTAGCCGGGATATGGGTCTCCCGGGTCTCCACTGTTTCCATTGGTATTCAAATGGTAATATCCATCTGCCTGCTCAAGATCCACTCTGCGGTGCCAATCATTTGAGTTCCCTGATAAGTTATCGTCAATATGCCAAATGAGTAGTCCATGGTACGGTAAATTTTGATCATACAGGAGTTTCTGTCTATTTTCAAATAGAAAATATTCATCTTCATCACCAATCCCATCCATTTTATAGATAACAGGATTCTCTTCAACATTTTCAAATATGTGTGTAATGATCGGTTCATCCACAATAACAGGATCCACCCATCCCAATTTATACTTACCCCAGGCAACCATATGAACAGGATACCAAGGTGAGCCTCCATCACCTCCCCACGAACCACCGGACATTAAACCCCAATTGCCAATACCGGGGGATGAATAATCCGTATCATAAAGATCAGGGAGCCCCAACGCGTGACCAAATTCGTGAGCGAATACACCAATGTGAACCATCCCACCACCTGACATATTAGTACGTTCCGGTTGAATCACATAATTGTTGATTGTCACTCCATTACAGGAGGTTGCATACGGTCCCAATTGCCAGGAATGTGACCAGATATATATTTCATTACCGCCTTCTTCAGCTCCTACTCCAGCATGTACAACATTCAGCGCATCTACGGAACCATTACCATCATTATCATATACTGACCAATCCATACCGGCATCACATGATTCATCTACAGCGTCACGGATCATTTCCCGTACTTTATCCCAGCCATTTGGAGCACCCGAACCATATACAGTATAACTTTCTGCTGCCATATACCAACCGGAAACCATAGTCATTGGATCAAATTCACCATAGGAGATTTCCTGATAATAATCATTAAAACTCCCTGTCACACCTTGTGAAGATTCATAGTTTTCCATGTTCATCATATCATCAAAATTCTGGATGTCTATACTTGCTTCCAGGTCAAAAAATTCCACAAGGAGCATGGGAATTTTAAATTCCGTTCTGGAAATATCATTCAGATTTGGAACATTTTCCAAAGGTCCAGGAAATTTTCTTTCAGGTTTTATATGCTTAGAGATATCAGAAAAAACTCTGGGATGTAATCCATCAGCAACAGGTATGTCTGTATATTCATATTTTCCCTTTGAAAAAGCCCTTACATATACCCAATTTCCGTATTCATCCTTACTAAACGTGTAACCATCTGGAGTTTCGTACCAGTGCTGCCACTCATCACCTTTAACATATCCGGTGAAAGTTGTATTATCCGGTTGGGTGAATATGATTGGATTAGAATTTGCCGGCATTGCATATAAATATCCGACAAAGAAAATCCCTGAAATTGTTTTTAAAAATAGTTTCATTTATTCCTCAATTATTAGTCAAAATTAAATTTACAATAAGTATGATGTCCAATATATCCAATGAACTGTCATCATTCAGATCTCCTGCCTGCCAGTGATATTCCGTTACTTCTAATTCATCCAGAATGATATTCACAAAGGTAATTACATCCAGTACATCTACGAATTCATCGTTATTCATATCTCCGGGAATTACTATATCCAGAGTCACTGGTAATGTGAGATATAAATCCGATTCATACTGTGTTGTTCCATATTCATTGGAATTAATGGTGATTGTAAAGGATATAGTATCGCTATTAAAATCAGCATCCAGAGTGAAAACAAACGGTACAGTTTCATTCAATCCTGCTTCACCGGCAGCCAGATCAGGAAAATCTGAATTATCAAGAATTATTTCCACGTCTGCTGATTCCACGGAAATGTATCCAGTAATATCAAATGCATCACCCCAATCCTCATGGTTGAATAAAATGAGCCATAGATGTCCTTCTTCTCCAGGGTTCAATTGGCCATCTGTATCATTTTCAATATACAGATCGTAGCCCGCAATTTCCAGTTTGGGATATAATCCAACAGATATAGCCTGCAGGATATCAACACGACCCTGCCCCAGTAAATCTTCCAAATACGGTTCTGAGTTTATCTCATAAATAACCGGATCTGCAGTGGCTACTATCATGGTTTCCAAATGTTCAGCTGTCCATTCAGGATAATAGGATTGAAGTAATCCCGCACAGCTTGCTGCAACCGGAGTTGCCATGGAGGTTCCCGTCCATGATGCATAATTTCCCACAATAGTGCTTCTGATATTTTCACCCGGAGATGCAAGATCCACAGATTCATGGTAATTTGCCCAATGATTCCAATTGTCATTTGTACCCAAAGCAGTTACAGAAATCATATACTCATAACTTGCGGGGTACAGCGTACCATACAGCTCACCACCTTCACCATTACCTGCTGCTGCAAATATTACTGCATTGTAAATATTGTGTGATACATCAATGACATCCTGTTCATAGTTACTGTATCCTACACCACCCCAGCTATTGTTTATAATGGTAAATCCTCCGGAAAAATGACCTGCCTGGGCTGCATATAGTATTCCGGAATATCCTTCTGTAACATAAGGCGTGCCCGTCTGCTGTTCCCGAGATACTTTTACGCTCATAATATTACAGTTATAGGCAGTAGATGCAACGCCGGTATTATTATCCGTACTGGCAGCTAGTAACCCCGCTACATGGGTTCCGTGAGACCATGTTGAGTAAGGCGATACACCAGTTTTGGGAATTGGATCATTGTCTTGATCACCGTTCCAACCGGAAAAATCCCAGCCGATGAGATCATCTATCAGAGATGCAGGATCACCATCCCAGTTATCATCATCAATAAGGTTGATATCCCCGGGGTCCAGTACCCAACTCCCATCAATATATTCAATGGTATGTCCGTCGCCATCTGCATCCTCACCAAGATTTTGCCAAAGGTTGTTCACCAAGTCAGGATGATCCCAATCAACACCGGTATCCACCGAGGCAAGCATTACATTGCTGTCACCAGGGTAATCGCCACCTGGGATGTTCCAGAATTCCCATGCATTATTTGCATTAACCTGCGGTAAAAACCACTGATTGGAATACATAGGATCGTTGGGAGTATAAAATGGTTCACGAATATATTCAGGTTCGGTAGAATGTATAAATGAAAATTGCTCCAGGTCATTGCGGATACTGGTAATGGAATTCCTGTTTTCTTCAGAAATTATTAGCCGGTAGATTCGATTCAGATATACATCACCAGAATGATCTGTAGGCAGAGCGGTGGGAAGCCAGGGCTCAATATTATTCACTAGTTGTGCAGCAATCCATTCATCAAAATGAGGGATTCCCGTGGAGGGACCACGATCAGTTAAAGTTAATTCCAATACATCTTCTGTGGACTGCAGACAGAATAAAAATCTGTCTTCCATTTGCGGAGATTCACTGCAAATCAACAAACCGCCAATGATTACTACGGAAAATATCTTCCTGACATTTAAGATAATTCTATTCATAATAATACAATTTAAATTCCATAAATACTAATATTTACCCAGCCAGGAAAATTACAGGAATTTAATCAGTTTTGCCTATAACAACATGTAACAGAATAAAACAGGTAATTGAGAATAATTATTCGTGATAAACTAAAAGTGAAAAGGAAAATTATATAAGAATTAATTGCCGAGGATGATATTCACGATAAGGACGATATCCAGTATATCTACAGTACAATCTTCATTCATATCAGCGTAATGATTCTGACTGGATTCCAATATGATGTTAATAGTATGAATTACATCTAAAATATTAATTATGCTATCAAAATTGACATCCCCCAAATCGTAATCTTCTCCACCGCTGTCGGCTCCCTCGTCCGGGATACCATGAAAACATCCGATGATATACGGGAATGTTTCGGTGGTATGATATCTATAATCTCCATCAGGTCCAAATCGTCCATTGCATTCGTCTAAATACACAGGATTATCCTGATCCACATATTCAAACGCATCAAATGCACAATTGGTGGGATCTGCTATTTGTTCATAGCTGCTTTGAAATTCTACAACCTCGTTGCATTCAGAATCTAAACAACCAAATGGACCATAAATGGGGAACCCATCTGCAGCATATCCAAGTATTGGAGATGGTTCCCCCTCTGTCCAGCTAAGTGAAAGGCATTCTGTGAGCATTGAATGATGATGGTACACACCTAATTCTGCAGTATGACCCATACAATAATCAGTGATATCATTATATATAGGATCACCATAGGGATCAGGGAACGGACCTTCGGTGGGACCAAAAAAAGGCATTCCATTCACTGCAATCCCCAACATACCCAGTTGTGGAGTTGTTTCGCATTCTGTGGGTGGACCACCTCCATCAGTGATGGAAGTAATAACATCTTGATAGATGGGGAACCTGGGTAATACCCAATTCCAATTCTGAATTTCAAGTTCATGAGGGGTCATTTGAATAAAATTGAAATTAGGCATACCATTACTCTCCACATATATAGAAGTTTCATCACAATATGCGTTTAAAAATGGATCGGGATAGCCGGGACCTGGTCCAGGCCATTCATCCATATCCAGAAAACTATCGTCTGGACAAACTGGATTCATAGTCTCGTAGCATAAAAGGCAATCAGAATCCCATTCACATTCTGGATCAGTCATACAATCAGAATAATCGGTAATATCCTCACATTGTGAAAATAGACGGGAAAGTATAATAACGTTAATAATCAGTAATTTAAATTTTAGTTTCATTTTCATAGTTTTAACTCCATAATTAAGATATAATTATAATCAGAACACTGGTTAAGGATTTAGTTAACCAAAATTATTTACTACTATTATTAACCTTCTAAAATTATATTTACCAACAAAACCACATCCAGCACATCAATATTTTCATCTCCATTGAGGTCGCCACAATTACAGTTGTCTTCCATTTCAAGAATGCACCCGACAAGCAGGACCACATCCAGTATATCTACAGATTCATCCCAATTCAGATCGCCCAATAGATCACTGCACCCAACTCCCTGATCAAAAAAGTACGCACCCATATCTACAACGGTACCATCAGGGTCTAAGGGGGATGTTGGGTCACCCGCATCTATACAGGGGGAGTTGGGCTGCAAAGTAAAATCTCCGTTTACCGGATCAGTGAATAAGGGGTCTGAATCTATGTTGCCTACACCAACCCAGCCATTTTCAATATCTGTATATGTAACAGTAATTGTTTCTTCACTGCCTGAACCAGAAATTTCATCACCATCATTCCATAATATTGAATTTGAGATTGTGAGGTAATAACTGTTTTGATTATTGAAAATTCCGCCGTTTATTTCAGCTGAATTATTTACGACTGTAACATGTTCAAACACAGGTTCAGAATAATAATAGGAATATACACCGCCCCCATTAATTGCTAAATTGTTACTGATCTCTGTAAGTGTGATAATCGGATCTGAACCATAGAGCATAATTCCGCCACCATAAACAGCATAATTTTCACGGATTATTAAATTTTCTAATACTGGATTTGATTTATAACAATAAATCCCACCTCCATAGGTTGAATTTCCATGTTGAATGGTTACGTCTTTCAGAATTATACCATCAACTTCGTTAATCAGAATTACATTGGAATGATTTCCTGCATCCAGTTTTGTTTCATTAGAGGATTCCCCGCTGAGTGTTGTATAGCTAATAGGATAAATAGGAAACAATTCTCCAGTTATTTCTGAACTGTAAAGACCTTCATTGATAAAGATGGTGTGTGGATTTAATGAATCAGCAAAAATCTTTGAATATGCTGTGTGAATGGTCAACAATGGATCATCCATCGTTAAACCTGAATTTGAATCATCCCCATCGGAAGATACATAAAGATCAGAGTTCACCAGTTCTTCTAGACCATGCAATATGTTCAACTCAATTTTGTTAACAGGTTTTGCATAAAAATCGGTGGTAGGCAGGGTGGTACTAAAAGTATCCAGAAAAGCAACCATAACATTACTACCCGTGAAATCTCCAAAAATATCCATTCCACGGGGTGCTGTATTACCGTAAATCGTACAACGGTTTTCCGAATCAAATTCAGGACTGGTATAATTGCAGAATATTCCTCCTCCGGATGTTCCTGCTGAATTAAACAAAAAATCTGTATTTTCTAAAATAGGATTTGCCCAATGGTTTGAATACATACCACCTCCATATTTTCCTGCATTATTATAATTTATTATACAATTCGAGAGAAGTGTATGGTCGTAAGTTTCTACAATATAAATACCTCCTCCGTATTCTACCGCAGTGTTTTCGGTAATTTGGTAATTATAAAATTCAGATTGATTGGCACAAAAGATACCACCGCCATTGCCTGCAGAGTTTCCTGAGATTACTCCATCAGTAAAAATTGATCCAGTATCCGAAGTAATATAAATTGCACCACCTCTGTCCTGTGCACTGCAGTTGGTAATTTCAAGATTTACAGCATTTACCTGTGATTGTGATAATCGGATTCCACCCCCATGATATGCACTACAATTATAAATATTTATGTTCTCCATATTCAAATCTGTATTGATGCAATAGATGCCACCACCATAATTTGAGGAAGCATTTCGTATGGTAATATTTTCCAGTGCTGGTAAATTCTGATGAAATCCTAAAATCACACCGTCTGTTGTATTTTCACCGTCTAATATGGTTGAGTTCACAGATTCCCCGATCAACGAAATATAACTTTTAAGGTAAATGGGAAACTCTTCTCCATTAGTAGATGGACCATACACACCATCCGCCAGATAAATATTATATGGGTTTAAACTGTCACTTTCAATAAATGTTAGGGCATTCTCAATAGTTTTGAATGGATCATCGGAAGTTAAACCAGAGTTGTTATCATCTCCATCTACGGCTACATATAGATCGGCTGCAATAGTTTCATATATTAAATTCTGTATATCAAATGTAAAATTATCAATGGGTGTTGCATAAGTGTCATCAGGGATCAGAACTGTAAAAGTGTCCAAAACCATTTCAATAAATAGGGATTCATTGGCATACAAATCCCGACCTGTGCTTGCAGAATTGGTATAAATACTTGAACGGTCTATGGGATCGAATATATAATTATTTCCACCAGAAAAATAAATGCCACCCCCAATATTGCTGTAGTTGGAATGAATCCTAGAATTTTTCATATTAAAATTATCACAGGAGACATATAGTCCACCACCATACTGTGCAGTGTTTCCGGTAATGGTCACATTTTCAAAATCAATATCACCTCCACCAATCCGCAATCCGCCACCGCCACTGTCTCCAGCATTTTGTTCAATGATAACATCAGTCAATGATAGGGAGCCGTTGGAGTGATAAATCCCACCACCATTTCCACTGCTATTATTACGGATGATACTATTTCGTACTGTTAAATTTGATCCAAATTCAGAATAGATACCACCTCCTAAAAAGAAATTACCTATATTGTCTTCTATAAGTGCATTTTCAATCTCAACGGTTGCATCAAACACGCAAATTCCACCCCCTCCGGAAAATGTACCATAAGTCTCATTATTTTTTACGATGACATTTTGAATTAGTACTCCTTCACTGGAAGCACAACTAATACCGCCGCCACAATTAGGGAATTCCCATGCCGGACTGTTAGCGAAGTTATCTAAGATAATGAGATCTTTTAATATCGGTCTGGAATCATACACTTTAATTCCTCCACCCTTATAATCTTCTGTGCTCCCGCTCCATCCCGGCCAACTATAACCGTTTTTAATTGTAAAACCACTAAGTACTGTGGTTGAGTCTTCTCCACTTTCTATAATGACTACACTATCTTCCTGATCTCCATCAATTATAGTTGATAATGCACCACCTGATGAAGTTACTACGATACTTTTTCCATTGTAGTTGATATTTTCTACGTACATCCCCGGTGCTACTAAAACGGTATCACCATTTTCCGAAAAATCAATCCCCTCTTGTATGGTGGGATAGTCATCGGGGACATGAAGTGTGGTGGAGAATGCAGAGTGAAAATTGAAAAATAAAAAAAGTATTATGAATTTTAACCAAATGATTTTGTAGTGACTTTTCTCGAAAAGCCACTGGACGATTAACAAATCCTGTCCATCCGACAAGCTGGCGCCACTACATTTATTGTTTTTGTGTTGTTTCATTATTTTTTCTCCTTTTATTTTAATTGTCACCTCTTAAAATAATCCACGCAATAGCCATAATAAAAAACAACTCGGCTCCATGTATAATGCCAAATTTCAAATTCAAGTGTACCCCCATTCTGTTTTCTGATATAAATGGGCTTACCAATAGAATCCAATACTTGTTCGTGATTCATTCCCCGGATTATAATCCCTTCATTTACAAGTTCAGACATACCCTTGAGTGGTTGTGCATCTGACATATCAATTCCTGAATTCTTTTGTTTTTGCGATTACACTGGCATAACTGAGATTGAGTTGTTTGCCCAGAGTTGTCTTATTGAAATGATGTTCTCTGAGTAAGTAATCAATTGCTACAGTTTCGAACCTTGCATTAGCAGATTTCCAGTCCAATTTCCGGATAGATTGGATATATGTTTCCAATTCAGGAATTAAATTAGAAGCAGTAAATTCTACATTCTTTTTACGGTTATCCGGAAAGGTATATCCTTTTTCCGTAAGCCGTTTTCGTGCCATCAATATAGTAGAATTGTTGAGGGGAAGGCGGAGGAGGTCCTTGCCGGTTGTAGATTTTTTTATATGATAGATGATAAGGTGATATTGAAAAATATCCCGAATCTCTCGCCAGGTTTTTCCCCGTAAAAATGTAAATTGTTCAGAGGATGTTGCCGGTAGTTTTGGTTGTGTGTGTTGAATATTGTATTCAGCATATTTTTGAACCACCTGTTTCCTGTAGCCGACAATACGAATTCCAATCTCAGCCAATGCTAAGGCTGCATTATTTCCTGCTTTATAAAATTTTCCGGCTTTCTGAGGCTGATTCAATTGTTCTTCATAGATTTTCCCAATCCGTAATCCGTCTTCGGGTAAATTTGCTATGGCTCCCGATTTACTGCATATTTGGAAAGATGTCATCCAGTGTTTCAATGCTGTTGGGTAATCTGCCCGGGATTCATATACCAATGCAATATTCTGGTGAGCTAAACTTTCCTGGAAAGAACTGCGCGTCAGCTCAATGGAATTTTGATAATGTTCAAGGGCAGTTTCATGGTCCCCCATTTGGTAATATAGAAATCCATAAGAATTCTGCAGCATGGCTTGATGATAAATATCCTTATACCTAACTGCAAGTTTGTAGCTTTCATCATAATACTTGAGGGCAATATGAAAGACCTTTTTCTGGCGGTAGAGAATGCCAATCCGTGCATTCACAATGATCTCCATCACTACTTGTCCGGTCTTCCGAAAAATTTCCCGGTATTTTTCAAGTATGGTAATATCTGATTGTTTATTCAATTCTATATTCATCAGGTCTATTTCATAATTCACAATGGATTTAAGTATGGGTGAGGTCATAAGAGATTTCCCAAACTTAAAATATTGAAGAGCTGACCGGCTGTCTGATAATGCTCGATTGAAAGCACCATATTGCTGATAGATAAATCCGTTGATATCATCTTTTTCCAGGAATTTACTGTCATCTGTTTCTGAAATCAAATCCATTGCTTCTTGGAAGTATTGCAGGGATTCGATCTGCTTCCCTTCAATATTTTTTGCCCGAGCAATACCAACCAGAACTACCGGAAAGAGCTTATGGTTTTCTGTCTGAACTTTTGAATTTGATAATAGTGATTGTAATGCGGAATTATCAAAAAATCCTATTTTGCTGATGAACTGAAGAAAGTCATCAAAATGGTGCTGTTGAGCAGTATTTAATAAATTGTGTATGGTTTTCACTGTAAGTTCTTTATTTCTAAATTAATCCACAATGTAATTTACATGAAAAATTACAACAATCAATAATATTAATATAATATGTAGAATATTGATATTATAGAATTAAAGATATATTCGAAATATTTAGATGATTTCCGCCATATTCCAATATAGATGTAAATTATAACCCATGATAAAGCTGGAACAATCCATACTGGTGAATGCAGACCAGCAATTGTGCTGGGCATTTATGTCGGACTTATCCCGAAGCCTTACATATAATCGATTTCATATTGAAATTTTAACCGAAGCCAAAACCACATTCAGTAAAGGATCAAAATTTGAGATAACCCATAATTTCGGTTTTGGAAATTATAATCTGGATGTGGAAGTTATGAACTGGAAACCACCCTCAAATATGAAGTTGAAGGAACAACATCGTGAAGATCCTGACAAGGGATTCCCTCACAAAGTTTCATTTGTTCTCTCCCCAAAAAATAATAAAACAGAGATACACTATACCTTAGAAGGTACCTATGGCAACCGTGTGCAGGATGTTCCATTCAAACCCATCCTGAAAGGTGTTATGGTGGAGGAATTATTCCGCATTAAACAAGCGATCGAATCATCTATGTCTTCAGAACTGCCAATGGAATCCGGAAGTTTTCGTACTATTTAAATTGGCACATCCTTTCGCAATTATTGTTTGACAAACCCCATTCCCTGTAAATTTCCGCCTCAAATTTCAATAAGGATAAACCCATTTAATCAATGAAGACCAGTATAAAAGAAATTAACAGTTTCACGCGTGAACTATCGGTTGTGGTGACCTGGGAAAATTTAGAAGATAAATTCCGAAAAAGTTTCAATAAATTCAGAGCTGGGTACAGCCGCCCGGGATTTCGTAAGGGACATGTTCCGGAAAAAATAATCCGCAAAAATTTTGGTGGTGCAATCGAAGCAGATTTCGCAGAACACTCCCTGAACGAATATTACCGAAAAGCAATTGATGAGCTGGAACTCCATCCGCTAAACCAGGCGGAGATCAATCATTTGGATTTCAAGGAAGGCAGTGAGCTGAAGTTTACCGCAAAATTTGAGATCACACCGGACATCAAACTTCCCAAATATGAAAAGAAATACAAGATCAAAGCAGTGCGGATTTTACAGACGGAAACCGATATAAATGATGCCCTGCTGGATCTTCAGAAAAAACATGGGAATATTAAAACTGTAGAAGATGGTGCACGGCAGGGAAATTATATCCAGGGTGATTTTCAGGAAATAGATGATTCAGGGGTGCCATTGGTAGGGAAAAAATATGAAAAACAGTATATCTGTTTAGGTGACGGAGTTTTCAGCGGCCCGGGCGTGCTGCCTCTCGAAGGAATAAAAGCAAATGAAAAAGCCAATGTCACAGTAGATTATGGTGAAGGAAAAACAGTGAAATATGAAATATCAGTCCATCGTGTGGAAGAACAAATTCTACCTGAACTGGATGATGAATTTGCGAAAACTGCTGATGAATCTGTGAAGAACCTGGATGAGTTGAAAGCAAAATTAAAAAAAACGATAGATGTATCACTGGAAAGAGAATTTACAAAACAGGTTGAGCAGCAGATCATAAATCATTTGGTTGATAAATCCAAGGTGGATGTGCCTGAATCCATGCGGGAAAATTACCTCAAGAATGTGATTGAAGAAACCAAGCAGCAAAATGGTAAGAATGATTCGGTGGATGAAGAGGAAATCCGGAAAATATATTCAGATCCGGCAGATTGGAATATCAAATGGTATTTGATACGTAGAGAGCTTATCAAAAAGCATGAAATCACTGCAACAGATGAGGAGATCAATAACCGTATTCAAACTGCTGCAGATACCAGTAAACTACCAATTGCACAAGTTAAGTCATTTTATAAAAAATCTGAGAATCGTTCAAAATTAGTAGATGATATAGTAAATGAAAAATTGTTTTCTTACCTGAAGGGATTTGTCACAGTTCAGGAATCTACAAAAACAACTGATGAAATCAGAAAGGAAAAATCTCAAAATGGATAGACCTGCAAATTATCTCATACCAATGGTCGTAGAACAATCCGGATCAGGAGAACGGGCGTTTGATATTTATTCCCGTCTTTTAAAAGAGAGAATTATTTTTCTCGGTACACCAATAGATGACCACATTTCAAGCTTAGTAATTGCTCAATTACTTTTTCTGGAAGCAGAAGATTCAAAAAAGGATATTTTTATGTACATCAACAGCCCGGGTGGAATCATAACATCTGGTTTTGGTATACTCGACACAATGAATTATATCAAACCAGACGTGGCAACCATCTGCATGGGGCAGGCAGCCAGCATGGCTGCAGTTATACTCAGTGCAGGTACAAAGGGAAAAAGATCAGCGTTGAAAAATTCCAGGGTGATGATCCATCAGCCCATGGGCGGTGTACAAGGGCAGGCAACTGATATAGAGATACACACAAAAGAAATTTTATTCTTACGAAAAAAACTAAATAAAATATTATCCAATAACACAGGTAAATCCATTAAAACCATCGACAAGGATACTAATCGAGATTATTTCATGGACTCTCAAGCGGCATTGAAATACGGTATCATTGATGAAATTGTCGCAACACAGAAAAATTCAAAATAACAGAATAATTAGAAATTAATCTTGTGCGGGTACGCACATTCTTACCAATCATACCTTCTTAGATTCGTCAATATTTATGTAAAAAATTGTAAAAGATAAGACATTGATTTTGTTCTGATTAAAAAATAGAGGTAAATTCTACCCTGTTTTCTTATCGGACATTATAGTCTAGAGCAGATTTCAAAATTCGAATTACTAAGGAGGGATTCATGTTTAGATCAATTATTATTACCTTGACCACATTCTGTACGGTATTATTATTTGCCCAGGATGTGGAATTATCCATCAATAATTATAGCCCAGATGAAGGTACAATGACCATTACCATGTCAAATAATGCACTTGTTGCGGGGTTTCAATTTGATATATCCGGTGTAACCCTGGACAATGCGTGGGGAGGAAGTGCAGCAGCGAATGGGTTTATGGTATCTTATTCCGGTACCACACTGTTGGGGTTTTCATTAACAGGTGGAACAATTCCAGCGGGAACTGCTGATTTGACAGAAGTTTCATTTTCATTAACCGGTGGAGATGTATGCATTGTCAATACGGTAATTTCAGGAATTGGAGGAGTACCTTTGGACGCTGTGGGTGGCTGTGCAGAATCAGAACCACCGCCTTCAGATGAAATTGTTTTAGGTTTTGGAAATGTTAGTGGATCCAGCATGGAAATTGTTATGTCTAATGACACAAATGTAGCGGGATTCCAATTTGAAATAACCGGCACTACGGTTACAAACGCTTATGGCGGAAGTGCAGCAGCCAATGGATTTATGGTATCTTTTTCCGGATCCACCGTAATTGGTTTTTCACTTATCGGAACTACTATTCCTCCCGGTGAGGATATATTAACGTATATTGATTACACTCCCACAGGAGGTGACATCTGCATTGAAAATCTGGTAATATCAGGTGTTGGTGGTGTACCACTTGATGCAGTAGGTGATTGTTCAGAAGGTGGATGTCCTGATGCGGATGGCGACGGTATTTGTGATGATGTAGATGATTGTGTAGGAGAGTAT
>CAYFPO010000001.1:0-75130 GCA_964345035.1 uncultured bacterium | reverse complement strand
ACCATTGGATGCTTTCGTATCAGAATGTTTTACCATTGTGTATGAAGAGTCCTGTGATGATGCGGATGGCGACGGTATTTGTGATGATGTAGATGATTGTGTAGGAGAGTATGATGAATGTGATGTTTGTAATGGGCCTGGAGCAGAGGTAGAATGTTTTGATGGATCATTTGTATGTGATGCAGTTGATTGTCCTGATGCACCTCCCTCAGTTATAGAAGTGAATTATGACAGTGATGCACCCATAGCGGGGTTCCAGTTTGATGTTGATGGAGTAACCATTCTGAATGCCTCTGGTGGAGCAGCGGAAGCCAATGGATTTATGGTATCCTTTTCCGGATCCACTGTGATTGGTTTTTCACTTATAGGAACTACAGTCCCCCCCGGCAGTGGAGTTCTAGTGGAATTAGAAGTTGAAGGTAATGCAGATGAAGCGTGTTTATCTAATCTGGTATTGTCCGGAGTAGGCGGAACACCATTGGATGCTTTCGTATCAGAATGTTTTACCATTGTGTATGAAGAAGAGTGTTTGGATTACGATTTAGATGGAATCTGTGATGACGAAGATACAGATGATGATAATGACTGTGCAACTGACGATCATGATTCAGATGACAACAATGAATTTGTATGTTCAGATGATGATGGAGATTCCTGTGACGACTGCTCATTAGGATGTTATGATCCTTCGAATGATGGTGATGATTTTGATTTTGACGGCATTTGCGATGCAGGTGACAATGATGATGACAACGATGGAGTCTCAGATGGAGATGATTGTGCTCCTTTTGATCCAACTGCTTTTGAAGAAGATTGTAATGGACTATGCGGTGGAGATGCTGAATTAGATGAATGCGGCGTATGTGAAGGTGACAACTCATCCTGTACCGGCTGTATGGATGAAGATGCATTGAACTATGATCCGGATGCCATTCTTCCCTGTGATGATTGCTGTGAGTATGGCCCTGGTTTGCAGTACTTCACAAATCTGCCTGAACAAACCGGTGTGAATCAATTGGTAGTGATACAGAATATTGTCGGATTGGATACTGGTGATGAAGTCGGTTTATTCGATGCAGAGGGATTGACAAATTCAGGAGATTGTTCATCGGAATATGGTGAGATACTGGTTGGAGCTGGTGTCTGGACAGGGTCTCAATTAGATCTGGTTGGTGTTGGATCCATTGATAACTGTGATTTTGGTGGATTCCAACTACCCGGTTGGGTGGAAGAAAATGATATTGTTATCCGTGTTTGGGATGCAAGTGAGAACTTTGAACATGGTGCAGAGGCATATTATAGCTCTGGTAATGGTATCTGGGGTGACTTACTCACCGTGGTAGGAGAATTGGATGCATGGGTGTATGGCTGTATTGACCCGGAAGCAACCAATTATGATCCCATAGCAAATCAGGATGACGGTAGTTGTGAATACACTGTAACACAAGAAGTTGGATTGAATGCATTTATGCTGAACAATATTTCTTTTAATGTCGAGTTGGAAGACTCGGATATAGAAAATGTGTTTGGTGATGCAGGAATCTTGATGGTTAATGATGATGCAGGTGGTTTTTATGTTCCTGATTACGAAATCAATACCATAGGATCTCTTGAATTGGGTAAGGGATACCTGGTATTTTTGAGTGGTGATGATGATGTAGATATTAGCGTAACAGGATATCCCGATGTTGTTGATACACCCATAGAATTAGCTCCTTTCATGCTAAATAACATTGCATTCCTTCCACCGGAACCAATGAGTGTCGCTGATGTTATGGATGGCTTACCGATTCTGCTGGTAAATGATGAGCAAGGTCAATTTTATGTTCCATCATTGGGGGTAAATACCATAGATGAAAATGGCGGTATGCAGCCAGGTAGAGGATATCAATTATTCCTCACTGGTGAAGAAGGTGCAGTCCTGGTATATGACTGGGATGATAGCGACGGTGGATTTGGACGCAATACAAACAATGTTGGTGATCTCAGGGACCCTGTTCATTATACAATTAATCCCACAGGGATTTCCCATCCGATTGTCATTACAGAATTGAATGGTGAATTACAACCAGGAGATGAATTGGCTGTATATGCTGACGGCAATGTAGTTGGTGCTACCAGAATTGTGGATGTAAATGAGCCGGTTGCAATTGCTGCATGGGGAGGATTCAATCAATTTGGAGTTCATCTTGAAGGATGGGAAACTGGAGAAACAATTGAGTTACGACTCTGGAGCAATGATATGAATATGGAACTTTTTGTTAATGCGAATCTTGATAATACTGAGTTTGGTAATTCACCACTAACCAGTGGAAGTATTACTGTAGAAAATACTCCTGCAGAACCAGAGGATTTTTTATTAGGACAGAACTATCCTAATCCATTCAATCCAGAAACTACCATTGAATATGTAATACCTGAAGATGGATTTGTATCATTACTGGTTATTGATATAACGGGAAGAGTGATTACCACTCTGGCAAATGATTATCAGGAATCAGGATATTATAATATCCAATGGAATGGTACGGATGAAAGAGGAAATACAGTATCTGCAGGTGTATATATGTATATCCTGCAAACTGAAAATACCACTTTGACCCGTAAAATGGTATTAATGAAATAATTTTAATGATATGGGTTATAAAAACGGGACTCCAATTGTGAGTCCCGTTTTTATATTATACCCATATTTTATTTGAAATTTGAGACTATTGAAGAGATTAATTTTTTCTATAATTGTATTTACATCTTCTGTCTTGGGGCAGGAAATTGTCTTGATAGGCAATTCGGAAGTCAATGATATGGATGTAATTACACAGGCATTTTCAGAAATAGATATTGCTGCTCGGGTTTGGGACAATTTACCTGAAGCAGAACTTTCGGATAGTCTTCTCTCACTGATGCAAACCATCATTTTCTGGGAAATGGATGAATTGCCGGGTGAATCCATTCTTTCACAATTTGATTTGATCCTTGATTCAGGAAATTCTATTTCGGTTTTTTCTATTTCAGTTTTTTCTGACAATGAGGATTTTTTTGTAAATCACTTTGATACAGTGCATATTCGAAATCTATTCAGAGACTCCATTTATCAACTTGATTCTCCTGAGAATAATTGGTCATTTTATGATTCAATAGTGGTCACTGAATTGGGATGGATAGGTTCAGGTGAACCACTATTTGGATATACAGAATTGGGTGAATATTCAATCATTTTAAAAGAGCACCAAACAGGTAAAACAATGTCGGTAGGGTTTTTCCTTGAACCGGTGGAAGAATTACCTGAATTTCTTCAGGAACTCATTGGCAAACTGTCGATAAATCCCAATGAATTAACCATTGGAAATACTACTGCCGTTCCGGGGGACACTGTGTATATCCCGATTACCATTACAACAGAAGAATCTGTTATCGGTCTATCATTTACCATTCAAAGTGATCCTGAAAACCTGCAGTTTGTCTCTATGGAATCAGATACATTACTTGAAAACTTTGTTTGGGAGATCAATCAATTACCTTTTGGAATTGTAGAAGTGTCTGGGGCAGCTGTGTATGGTGTTTTGGATTCCGGCACATCACCATTGGGTTCATTGAAAGCATGGTTGTACCCATCTTCAAGTGATAAAATTGGAATAAGAGGAATAGAAAATATTATTACATTGGAATCAGGTGAATCTGCATCTGCAGAAATGATAAATGGTGAAATAGATGTGTTGTTTGATTTTTCCATTGTAGAATTAATACCGCCATCTCTTATTGAACCGGGGAGCACCGGAATTGTAGATATTGACCTGATCACTGAACACGACATAATTGCATTGCAATTCTGTTTGAATTATGAGCAGAATCTCATCGGTATTTCTGATGTTTTAAAAACATCACGAATTCCGGATTTCTGGTGGGTGAGCTTTGTAAATTATGGTGATATCAATAAATCAGAAATTTTTTGTTTTGGGTTTTCACCTATGATTCCCGGAAGCGGTCCTATTCTGGAAGTTACATTTGATGCATATACTGATGATCCACAATTTGTGGACATAGATTTTTGTGATGTTCTATTAGCAAGTACTGATTCCGAAGGCATTAATAATGCTGCATTTGGGACATCCCTTTTAGTATCCTACCCTGATATCATAGTTTCAGCTCAGACAATAATTTCTGATAACTGGCTGGATGCAGCAATTTTTGTTGTGGCTGAATCACAATTCACTGGATTTCAAATTGATTTAAAATTTCCACAGAATTTATCAGTTGCAAATATTATAACCGGGAATATTCTCGAAAATCCTACAGGAGGTTGGAATCTTATAGATGAAAATACACTCAGAATAATTTATTTTCAGACAACACCTGTTGTAGATCAACCTCAAACAGGATATTTACTCACACCAAGCTTTATGATCAATGAGGATACAGAGGATGAAATCTTTGAATTTGAAGTGGATAATTTCAATGTGACCGATTTATCTACAGGAGGAATTCCGGCAATTTTCACCGATTTTTCAGTAAATGTAATGCCTTCAACTTTAGGGGATGTAAACGGTGATTTAACCATGGATATATCTGATATTGTAATAATGGTACATTTTATACTGGAAACCTTAGAACCTGGAATGGCTCAACAAATAGTGGGTGACTTGAATAATGATGGTATACTGGATGTATTCGATATTATACAGCTTGTTAATTTGATACTTAATGATTAAGAAAATTTATCTAATTTTTGCTGGAATTCTGTTGATTATTATCGGTTGTGATTTAAAGGATAACAGCAGTGCACCCGATGACAATGCTGATCCTGACCAAAATGAAGAACCCACTGGCGGATATACAATGGAAATTGATTCTACGGGAGAATTTCATTTGATTGTATTTCAATCCTCCATATCATCTTTAGGAACAGGTGATGAGATAGGCGTATTCGATATATCAGGTATTACCAATTTTAATGATTGTTCCAATCAAATTGGAGAAGTGTTGGTGGGTACCGCACAATGGTCAGGTGATCAGGTAGAAATTTCTGCAGTTGGTTCCCTTGATTTTTGTGAGTTTAGCGGTATTCAATTACCGGGTTATATCAAGGATAACAGTATAGTTGTAAGAATATGGGATCAGAGTGAACAAATGGAATTTGAAACTGAATTGACATTTTCAGCTGGTCCTGGATATTTTTTAGGTTTGATAACCGCTATTTCGGAAATTACTTTGAAATAATCTGTTACGATTGTATTTGATATGGAACACACACCTGTCAGTAAATTCTTCTCAACTTTGGGAAACGAAAATATTGAAAGTAATAACAAATTAGGGATTTAATAAAAATTATCTGTATTTGTTTCAGGAAACAATTAAATTTTAGTATAGAGGATTGGATAAATTAGTTTATGAACTTATCCCTAATCAAGATAATACAGGAAAAATAATGAAATTAGTCAAATTTAGAATAACAAATATGAAGAGCATTTACTCTATAATGATTACAGCAATATTTGCTGGGCAGCCCGCTTTTTTACAGGATGTTACACTAAGTTTTGGTTCTGTAGATGAAGACGCGGGAACCATGGAAATTTTAATTGAAAATAATACAGATGTGTATGGATTTCAGTTTGATGTAACTGGTGTTAATATCACAAGTGCAGTTGCGGGTGGAGTAGTTCCAGGAGATTGGATGGTATCTGCAAGTGGTAGTACAGTCATCGGATTTTCTCTGATGGCTACATTTTTCCCTGCAGGAAGCGGAGTGTTGGTCAACTTAAATTACGAAGATACCGGTGGAGATATATGCATTGAAGGTGGTGTTGTATCAGGTGAAGGTGGTACGGGATTAGATGTCGGATATGGTGATTGCCTTGGTGGTTCTGATTTTGTTGCCGGCTGTAACGATCCGGATGCAGACAATTATGATCCCGATTCTGACGGCTGTAATGAAGATGATCCGGAAGATTATAACTGCTGTGAATACAGCGGTGGTGATGATCAAGTAACTTTAATTTTCGGAAATGTAGATGAAGATGCCGGAACCATGGAAATTTTAATTGAAAATAATACAGATGTGTATGGATTTCAGTTTGATGTAACCGGCGTTACAATTACAGAAGCCACAGCAGGTGATGTAGTCCCCGGTGATTGGATGGTATCGGCAAGTGAAAGTACAGTACTTGGATTTTCTTTGATGGGAACTTCCTTTCCGGCAGGTTCCGGTGTTTTGGTGAATCTTACCTATGTAGAAACCGGTGGAGATATATGCATTGAAAATGGTGTAGTTTCAGGCGAAGGTGGTACAGGATTAGATGTTGGATATGGTGATTGCCTCGGTGATATGGTTGAATCTGTGACTCTGGAGTTTGGAATTATTGATCAGGAAACCGGTTCAGTAGAAATCTATCTGGACTCACCTGTAAGTAGTATCTCTTCTTTTGCATTTGGAATTACGGGAGTTCAGCTGGAGAGTGCATCCGGTGGCTCTGCTGAAGATAATGGATTCATTGTAACTGTAGATATTGATAATGGGAGCATATTAGGGATATCAACCGATGGATTGATTCCTGCGGGTGGTGCAGTATTAACCAATATTATATATTCTGAAATATTTTCAGAGGAATTATGTTTTGATCCGGAATCCAATGTGTTTGATGAAAACAATAACTCTCTAAATGTTACGGTTGGAGAATGCCAGACACTTGATTTACCACCATCCTTTGATTTGGGATGCAATGATCCGGAAGCACTCAATTACGATGAAGAAGCAGATGGCTGTAATGAAGATGATCCGGAAGATTATTCTTGTTGTGAATATGAATCAGGAAATAGTCACTTTATGGTTGATCTGGTTGAAACAGGTGAATTTCAGTTAATAATTTTTGAAGAAACAATATCCATTTTACAGCAAGGAGATGAGATTGGTGTATTCGATGCCAATGGAGTTGTGGAATCCTGTGATCCTACAGAAGGATGCTCTGAACCGGAATATGGGGAAGTGCTGGTGGGTGCCGGAATGTGGACAGGTACACAACTGGAAATCTCAGCTATTATGTCTGTGGATCTCTCGGATTTTGGTGGACCTGTGTTGAATGGTGCAGTGGATGGAAATTCGGTGGTAATAAAAATTTGGAAGAGCGAAGAAGATGTAGAATATGATGTATCCGCAACATGGTCATCGGGCAGCGGAGATTTTGGTGATTTGATATTGGCAGTATCTGAGTTGGTAATTCAGGAGGAAGCCAAAATTGCAATCAATGAGTTCTTTTTCCGCGCTGCAGTTGGAACTTCCGTTCCTGATTATGTGGAATTAGCGAATTACGGAGAAGAGGATGTTGACTTAACAGGCTGGACATTGAATGGTGAAACACTGAGCGGAACTATTGCTGCAGGCGGATACCTGATGATTGCCGGTGAGGATCCATTCTTTAATGCAGATGCAGATGAGCTTTATGCCGGTGAAAATATCCCCAACAGTATTATGGCTGATGTGAGTCTCAGTACCAGTTCAGATGAGATTGTTCTGAATGATGCAAATGGTGATGAAGTGGATTATGTGGCTTATGATGATGACGAAGGCTGGCTGGTTGGTAATGACTTTAGAGGTCATGCCCTTGAACTGCTGAACTCAACTTTTGATAATAATGATCCTGCAAATTGGGTGAGTGCAGATGAAGAATGTACAAGTGAATATCTGTATGGTGAAGATGGTGCAGATGAGGATGTTACAAACTTTGGTTCACCAACATTTGAAAACTGTAATTATGAAGGTGAACCGGACCCGGTCTTTGGATGTATGGATGAGTCAGCGTGCAATTATGACCCGGATGCTACCGTAGATGATGGTAGCTGCTGGTGGGCAGATGAGTTTTATGACTGTGACGGAAATTGTCTGAACGATTCTGATGGCGACAGTGTATGCGATGAACTTGAAATACCCGGATGTACTGATGTTACAGCCTGCAATTATAATCCAGAGGCAACAGATGACGACGAAAGTTGTGAATATCCTGAAAATTGTTATGATTGTATGGGAGATTGTATTTGTGAGACGGACTGTACCGGGCTGTGTGGTGGAGAAGCGGTAATAGATGATTGCGGAGAGTGCGAAGGAGATAATTCTACCTGTACCGGATGTATGGATCCTGAAGCAGAAAACTACTGCAGCGATTGCACGATTTCTTGTGATGATTGTTGTGAGTATTTGGAAATTGATCCGGTAATTTCACTCCAGTCTCCAACAGAGGGAGATACCATTATTGCAGCAGGTGTTGAAGTATTTTTAGACGCAACCATTAATCCAGGAGACCAATTTGTTGTTTCTGTAAATGGCGGGCAATTACCTGATTATTATAACGGTGACAACTTTATAATTCATGTATTTGATGTTCAGGAAAATTTGTTTAATGCACAAACAACAGAAATATCAATCCAAACAACAGATAATGATGGGATTCCATATGAAAATCCTGAATCACAATTAACTGTGAATTTAATTTTTTCACCACCAAATGAATTTTTCACTACCCAATCAACATCGCAGGCATTTTATTTTTTGTATGATGCAACGGTTGACGGCTTTCCATTGGAATATAATGACTGGATTGGATCTTTCTGCAATGAAACCTGTGTTGGTAATAAATGGTGGTATTCCAGTTACAATGAACCTCCTGTAACTTTACCTGCATTTGGGGATGATGGTGGTCTCCCCGGATTTTGCCAAACTGGTGATGAAGTTTCATTAAAAATGTATGATTATTCAGAAGCCACATATTATGAAATGGTTGTTTCAAATGTTGATCCTGAGGGTGGTTGGTCTAATTTTGGATTTTATACGGTAGATTCACTTTATGCGTTAGTCACAGATTGTAACGGCGAAGTAGGTGGTGGTGCATTTATAGACGATTGTGGAATTTGTGCTGATGGCAGTACCGGCATTGAACCAAATGATATTGAGTCCTGTTCCGGTCCTGATTTAGATTGTAATTGTGAATGTGATGGGATGGCCATAGTTGATGAATGTGGATCCTGTTGTAATGGTAACACTGGGAATGAATGTTCATATTATTTAGATGAAACGGAATTTGGCGGTGTTTATGACTGCAATGGAGTTTGTTTTGGAGAAGCTCAAACTGATGAATGTGGATATTGTTGTAATGGTGATACTGGTTTAGAATGCTCATTTTATTTTGATGAAGAAAATTATGGTGGGGCGTATGATTGCTCTGGTGTTTGTGATGGTGAAGTAGTTGAAGATGAATGTAGTATTTGTGATGGAACGAACTATGATTGTACCGACTCAGACAATGAATGTGTATGTGCAGGATGTACAGATTCCGATGCAAGTAATTATGATCCTGATGCCACCATTGATGATGGAACCTGTATGTATGATGTTACAGTGGCAATAAACGAATTTTTCTATAGAGCAGCTTTGGGTGATAATGAATTAAAGGATTATGTTGAGCTCATAAATTTAACCAATTACGATTATGATCTAACCGGTTGGCAAATTAATGGAAATCCCATACCTGGTGGTATCCTGCCTACTGGTGGATTTTTTGTCATAACTGAAACCAGCGGTTCATTTTTTGATTCTACAGGAACACCGCTTATCCCGGGAGTTGATATTCCTAACAGTATTGGAGTGGACGGATTTAATCTGGGTACAAATAATGATGAAATTGTACTGTATAATTCTGAGGGAGAACTTGTTGATTCAGTGAATTATGATTTAGATGAAGGTTGGCCGGTTGGAAATGACAACCGAGGGCATGCTTTGGAATTAACAGACCCTGCATTGGATAATACGATCATGGAGTATTGGAATTCCACACCGGATAGTGTTTTTAGTCCATATTTGTATAATGAGGAAAGTGAACTTGTAAACTATGGAACTCCATTTGCCCTCAACAGCAATTATACAGGAACAGATGGAGATTGTGCTGGCGTGATATTTGGAGATGCTTATATAGATGACTGTGGTGATTGTATAGGCGGTACAACCGGTCTGGAAGAAAATTACAATATGGATTGTACAGGAGAATGTTATGGATCAGCAATAATTGATGATTGTGGAATATGTTCTGGAGCAGATACTGGATTAGAGCCGAATAATGTGGAAGAATGTACAGGACCGGATCTAGATTGCAACTGTGAATGTTTTGGCGATGCTGATTATGATGGTTGTGGTGTATGTTGTGGTGGAAATACAGATCAGGTATGCTCCTATTATAGTAATGAATCTGATTTTGGCGGTGCGTATGATTGTCTGCAGAATTGTCCGGATGATGAAGGATACATTGGACCCGGATCAGGCGATATTTATGAAGAAACTTTTGGATTAGACGAATGTGGTGAATGTCAGGGACCAAATACTAATTGTATTGATCCTGAGAGTGAATGTGTGTGTGCAGGATGCACTGATGATTCAATAGGCATTGCACCGGATATTTATGGATGCTGCCGTAACCAATTCTGGAGCGATCCATCCTGTATCGGCGGAACACCACCTAATGAGGACGGATATTGTGAAGCGGATAATGGATATAATTCAATGAATTATGATCCACTCGCAAGTATTGATGATGGAACTTGTGTATATTTTTATGCAGATATACAATCCATATTTGATGTTCCGGATGACCAGGGAGGCAGAGTATACCTGACTTTTAAACGTGCATTTTTTGATTCCGACACAGCTTATGTTCCCAGAGAAACAGAAGGCTATTCTATTGAACGTCTGGATAATTTTTATGGAGATTCAACCTGGGTAAATGTAGCATCAGGATATGCATACGGGTCCGATTATTATGTGTATGAAGTTCCAACGTTTGTAGATTCAAATGAAGTTGAGACTGGTTTAACTCAATTTCGTGTAATTGCTGCCATGGATGAGGGTATATGGATTTCTCCAACAGGTACTGGATATTCAGTAGATAATTTATCTCCTGGAATACCCCAGGGATTATTATTATCTATAATTGATGAAATAATTCACCTTGAATGGAATCCAATTCTGGAAACTGATTTACAATTTTATAACATATACTCACGGGTGTTCGAAACGGAACCGGAATGGTCACTTGAATACAGCACAGCAGATACAGAATTTTCACTGACTAATATTCCTGATATTATCATGGAATTTACAATTACCGCTGTAGATCATAATGGTAATGAAAGTGGATATTCAAATTCTGTCACCAATGATGTTTTAAATTTAGTTGATATTGTAATTCCTGAGGAATTTACTTTATATCCCAGCTATCCAAATCCATTTAATCCCATTACGAATATTCATTACTCGCTGCCCGAAAATACATTTGTGACAGTATCAATTTTTGATATTTTTGGTAATTTGAGTGATGTC
Organism: uncultured bacterium; assembly: GCA_964345035.1. Classification (GTDB taxonomy): domain Bacteria; phylum Fidelibacterota; class Marinisomatia; order SCGC-AAA003-L08; genus CAYFPO01. The sequence goes on along the minus strand of CAYFPO010000001.1, from coordinate 63,777 downwards.
ATTTTTGAAGGTAACCAGGTGTCAGGTGATTACCATCTCCAGTGGAATGCAGAAGAAATGGCATCAGGAATTTATTTTGTTCAGGTAAAAGCAGAACAAGAAACAAAATCCCGGAAAATTCTGCTGCTGAAGTAAATTTGAGATAGTGAAATTCATACCGAGGTGGTGGAATTGGTAGACACGCCAGATTTAGGATCTGGTGGCTCCTGGCTGTAAGGGTTCGAGTCCCTTCCTCGGTACAACACCCAAAACTGATATGAAAAAATGATGTGGTCAATCATTTAATTAAATTTGAATATCTGTTAAATTTTAAAAATATACATAAATGGGTAACATTATTTTTGACCTTCCTATAAAAAGAACATTATATTTAAAGCTATTATTTTTGTAAAAATAGATCTGAATGGTTGATGATCCAATAGAAGAAAAAAAGACCGGCACCGTAAAGGTGCTGGTGCATTCGTTTTTTGTCATACCCTTTGTAATAACTGTTTTCGGAGTTTTATTTTTCTTTATGTTTCGGATTCTTGTAAATGAATCAGATTCTGCAGAAGATTATTTAACCGACGTAAAAATTGGCTCAGCGACAAAAAGGTGGCAGTCTGCTTTTGAACTTGCAAAACTTTTATCAGACGAGGAACGCATTCCAAAATCAATTAATTTCCAAAATGAAATGATTGACATTTATAATAATGCGATTCATGATAATCCAATGGTAAGAACTTACCTCGCATTAGCGATGGGGAAAACCGGCGATTTCGCTTATGGCGAAGTTCTCATTGAAGGATTAAAGGATAAAGATATAAACAGTAGAATTGCAGCCATTAATGCTCTTGGGTTAATTCAATATCAGCCTGCGATACCGATACTGAAGCAATTTCTGAGTAAGTCCACGGGGCAGGAAATAAAATTAGCATCGGTAATTTCACTTGGTATGATCGGAGATAATTCTGTTATTCCGAGTCTAAAAAATTTATTGAATGATGAGGAACCAAATATCCAATGGGATGCAGCAGTTGCACTCGCAAAATTGGGTGAAAGATCAGGATCACATATCATTGAAAATCTATTAAACAGAAGTTTTTTAGATAAATTTCCATCAGTAGATGATTGGGAAAAAACACAGGCAATTATGGTAGCAATTCATATTTCAAATCAAATATCAGACAGGAAATTTATACCCAAGCTAAAATTTCTTGCCAACAATGATCAAAATATGAAAATTCGGGACAGTGCGATCAAGACATTGAAAAATACCTATAATATTGAATTATAAAAATGAGTGACAAAAAAATATTACCACAGGCATCCATTGGTGAAGAGGTTAAAGAAAAAGCCCCTCACGGCGATGTTTCCAGAAAAAGTTTTATCGGCTGGCTCGCTGCCGGATGGACCGCTTTTGGACTATCAACGGGAGGATTTCTTACCATGCTGGTTAGATTTTTATTTCCGAATGTATTATTTGAACCGCCACAATCATTCAAGATTGGTTATCCCGAAGATTTTACTAAAGGTGCTGTGGATTTACGCTTTAAAAGAAAATTTGCAGTATGGATTGTAAGAAATGATGAAGGTATTTTTGCCCTGTCAACTGTCTGTACACATTTAGGTTGCACACCAAATTGGCTTCAGACTGAGAATAAATTTAAGTGCCCATGTCACGGTAGCGGTTTTAGATTTTCCGGAATTAATTTTGAGGGACCAGCACCAAGACCGTTGGAAAGGTTTAGAATCCTGCTTGCAGATGATGGGCAGATCATTGTTGATAAAACCAAAAAATTCCAACAGGAAAAAGGGGAATGGGAAAATTCCGAATCATTTTTAAATGTATAGATATAATTAATTATGGCAGAAAAGAACAAAAATATATTTGAGCGAATAGCAGATACCATTTTCTGGAAGTCTATTTTCAGAACTGGAATACCCAGAAATCGTAGGCAACGTATGATGGGAGTATTAAATAATGTATTCCTTCATCTCCATCCTGTGAGGTTGCCAAAACATGCGGTAAAAATTAAATATACCTGGTGTATGGGCGGTTTAACATTTTTCCTGTTTCTTGTATTAACAATTACTGGCATATTATTGATGTTTTATTATCGCCCTACCGTAGAATATGCCTATACGGATATGATTGATCTTGGCGAGCAGGTTCCACTTGGAATAATGAGGGAAATCCATCGTTGGGGAGCTCATGCAATGGTACTTTCAGTCTGGCTGCATATGTTCAGAGTATTCATGACAGGTTCCTATAAACCGCCAAGAGAATTCAATTGGGTTATTGGTGTTCTGCTATTAACAATCACTTTATTTTTAAGTTTTACAGGCTATCTGTTACCTTGGGATCAGTTGGCAATCTGGGCTGTTACGGTTGGCACCAATATGGCTCGGGCTCATCCTTTTATAGGCCATGAAGGTCCGGGTGCAAGTCTGCTTGCAATAGGAGATATAAATCTTGTTCATGCAGGATCTGATGTAAGATTTGCATTATTGGGTGGCAGATTTGTTGGGGAAGCAACTTTACTCCGATTTTATGTATTACACTGTATCGGTGTTCCATTTATTGCAGTCATATTAATGGCTGTTCATTTTTGGCGTGTAAGAAAAGATGGTGGAATTTCCGGACCATTATAGAAAATAATCAATGGTAGATTTCCTAAAAGAATTACTCAATTACCTGAACTCACCGACGATAGCGTTTACATTATTAACGGTATCCTTTCCATTCTTATTTCCACCGACGGATTGGTTTGAGAAAAAACACAGACAGTTTAAACTGCATAAATTGTGGACGAAAACCGGCGGTGTATTGATCTTTGCCTTGGTCACCGGGTTTTTCCTTTTGGGGTTTGGTGATCCTTATGCAAATTTAATCCTTACTAAACCGGACAATATACCCATCATCATTATGACCTATACGGTACTGTTTTTTCTATGGTTTTCCATTTATCAGGGTTATCAAAATGATGAACGGCTGAACAATGGGGAAAAACCGGATGAATACAATGATCCGAATGACAAAGTACTGGTTTGGCCAGATCTGGTATATATTGAACTGATCAGTTTGATTTTGATGATGGTTTTTTTAATACTATGGTCTGTATATATTAAGGCACCTTTGGAAGAACCCGCTAATCCTGCCGCAACGCCCAATCCCTCAAAAGCACCCTGGTATTTTCTTGGCCTGCAGGAAATGCTGGTTTATTTTGATCCTTGGCTGGCGGGAGTAGTATTTCCAATTTTCATCATTTTTGGATTAAGTGCCATACCATATATGGATATCAATAAAAAAGGGAGCGGTTATTATACATTTAAAGAAAGACGGACAGCAATTTTTGTTTTTCTATATGGATGGCTGGTGTTATGGGTGTATCTAATTGTGATTGGTACATTCCTGAGAGGACCCAACTGGAACTTTTTTGGTCCGTTTGAATTCTGGGATCCACATAAAGTTGTACCGCTTACAAATGTAAACTTGTCTGAGTATGTCTGGGTGAAAGCTTGGAATCAGGGATTACCCAAAAACATTCTTGCTAGAGAGTTTTTAGGGTTTATAGTAGTGATTCTGTATTTCACAATTCCTCCATTTTTATTGGCACGGACAAAACTGAAAGAATTGTATGAAAAACTGGGTTCAACCCGTTATTCTTTTCTGATATTCTTTGGACTTGCAATGTTATCCCTCCCCATAAAAATGTACTTGCGGTGGGCATTTAACCTCAAATATATCATTGCCATACCAGAGTGGTTCTTTAATATCTAATATTTGAACGAATAATTTATGAGAGACGAAAGATTTTATACAGGAAATAGTTTGAATAAATGGTTTGCAATTTCCAGCATTCTGTTTTTTGTTTCCATTCTGCTGACATTCCTGGATGATAACGACGATGATTTTAAAGATTACCAAAGAGAGTTCAGAAAACATGAAATTGTCAATTCCCAGACTAATTTAGAGCAGGCATTAGCGGAAGTTCAGGAAGAAAGACAGGGGTATGAAGATAAACTTCACCAGGCAACTGAGGCACTGAATATTCAAAAAGAAGAATTATCAAAAGCAGAAAAGCTTTCAGAAAAACTACACGGTAAATATTATAAAGCCAATATGGAGTTTTTAGCTCAGAAGGGAGAAATTGATGGATTGAAATATTTATATGAATCTGAGATTGTTGAAGTGCATCATCATGATCAGCATCATACGGAATATGAATACACTGATGATTATAATTCAGCCTTGGATAAAATGAACGAACTCAAGCTGGTAAAAGAAGCAAGAGAAAAGGCTATGCTGGACAATGAAGTATATATAAAAAAACTGAGATCCAACGTTAAGTTTGCAGAAGATGAGTTGAATACGGTGCTGAAAGAAGTGAATCTGTTGGAAACAAAACTGGCTAAACTTGACCGGAAAAAAATGACGACTGCCAATAAAGTTGCAGATATTGTAAGAGATCTGCCAGTACTCGATTTTATGGACCCATATTATGAAGTAAACCAGATTGTAATTCCGGATATAAAATACAATGTAAATTTTGTTCAGGTCCCTGTGGTGGACAGATGTACAAGCTGCCATCTTGGTATTAATAAAAAAGGATTTGAAGATGCACCTCAGCCATATACAACTCATCCAAATTTAGATTTATTCCTGACATCTGCTTCACCACATCCAATCAATGATTTTGGATGCACGGGATGTCATGCAGGGCGCGGCAGAGGAACCACATTTGTTTCTGCTGTTCATATGCCCAATTCAGTTGAGGATAAAGAAAATTGGGAAGATAAATATGATTGGGAAAAAATGCATCATTGGCTTCAACCTATGCTTCCAAGCAGATATTCAGAAGCCGGATGTTTTAAATGCCATTCATCTCAGGTACACCTAAAGGGTGCCGACAAACTTACCCTAGGATTAACTCTCATTGAAAAGAATGGCTGCTATGGTTGTCATACGATTGAGAAATATGCCGGCAGAAGAAAAGCTGGTCCTGATCTATCACGTATCCATGAGAAAGTTAATAAAGAATGGACAAGGAAATGGATCAAAGATCCCAGAAGTTTTCGTCATAATACCAGAATGCCCGCCTTTTTCGGGCAGGAAAATAATTCCAGTCATGATATGGTGATACGGAATAACACAGAGATTTTTACTATTGTAGAATATTTGTTTAAAAATGGTGATTTTTCCAAGCCCAGAAATGACCGGAAATATTTAGGTGATGCAAACCGAGGTATGGAATTATTTGAATCAGTTGGATGTCAGGGATGCCATGTTATTGAACCAAATCCGGTAGACGAAGAAGTTACCACATATTCTATGCTGAAACGTCAGGGTCCCAACCTTATAGGAATTGGATCAAAGACTTCTGCCCAATGGGTATATAACTGGATTAAAGATCCTGAAAAATTCTGGCCGGAAACAAGAATGCCGAATTTAAGATTGTCAAATCAGGAGGCAAAAGACATAACTGCATATCTCATGTCGTTTACCAATGAAGAATTTGAAATCAGTTCGGATATAGGAATGGAGGGCGAGGAATTGCAAAATATTGCCCGCCGTTGGCTGATTAAGACCTATCCTGAAAAACAGGCAAAAGAGATACTCTCTGGAATGGATGATGAAAAACTTGTGGATTATGTAGCAGAAAAGAGTATTCAGTTTTACGGCTGTTTTGGATGCCATACAATTCCCGGATTTGAAGATGCTAAACCAATTGGAACTGAATTGACAATGGAAGGATCCAAGCCGGTTGACAAACTGGATTTTGGTTATATCCACGATATCGAACATACCAATTATGCCTGGTTCGAAACTAAGTTGAAAAATCCAAGAATTTTCGACCGCCATAAAATTGTAGTACCTGAAGTTAATCTCAGGATGCCGAATTTTTATTTTAAACCTGAAGAGGTTGAGGCTATCGTCACAGCCCTGATGAGTTTCACAGAAGATAAAGTCGGACATTCAAAGTTTGCTACAAATTCTGTTCAGGATGAATTGGTGGATGAAGGTCGCAGAATTATAAAAGATTTTAATTGTCAGGGATGCCACATTGTGGATGATTTTGGTGGTCAAATTGCAGATTTTATCGGTGCAAAAGAATTCTCACCGCCCAACCTAAAAACCCAAGGAGCTAAAACTAAGGCAGATTGGTTGTTTAATTTTTTCAAAGATCCAATGACGATTCGTCCTAATTTGAGAGTTCGAATGCCATCATTTAATTTAACTGATGAGCAGTGGAATGCAGTAATAAAATCCTTTCAATATCATGATGAACAGGAAATGGCTTTCGAATCTGATATTACAGTAGATAGTAGATCGACACATTTTAAAGCCGGCAAAAAATTAGAAAGTTTTGGAGATTGCAAAAAGTGTCATTTCTATGGTACTAAATTTCCGGATGGTGAAGCACAGACATGGGCTCCCAATTTAGCATTATCAAAAGAACGGCTGCGTCCTGAGTGGGTTCTTGACTGGCTGAAGGATCCACAATCCATAATGCCCGGTACTAAAATGCCGGCTCCATTTATTCCTACAGATGACCTGTTGAGTACATCCGATGCAGCGGATACATGGGGTAGGGATCTGGTGAAATTAAAAGGTGACCAGGAATCCATGTTAGAAGGTCTGCGGGATGTTGTTTTAAACATATCGGGCAAACTGGATATTACCGATGAGATACAAAAATATTTTGATAAAAACGGATACGGTTTCCTTAAACCTCAGGATGAAGAAGAAGATGAAGATGACTGGGATGATGAAGATTGGTAATTATAGAAAGCTCCTTTGGGAGCTTTTTTTATTTAAGGATTTTAGAATCAAATATTCAGTAAAATATAATAATGCCGCAACCCACTGAAAGTTTTTGGAAAAAAATCATTTACATAGTTTCTATTGCAGTATCTAGCATAGTTGTTTTTTTGATTTTGGGTCCAAGGCCTGAAGGTACCGAAGTTGCACTGGATGTATCTGCATTACCTCTGGTGAATGCTATTTTAAATAGTATTACAACTGGTCTGTTATTAACAGGATTTATATACAAACAAAAAGGCAGAATACTACAACATAAACAAATAATGTTGGGTGCATTTGGAACTTCAACTTTATTTCTTTTAAGTTATGTAGTGTATCACTGGTTTAAAACGGGACCAAAAGAATATTTAGGCGATTGGGTTGGAGTCTATTACACAATACTAATTTCCCATATTCTCTTAGCGATCGTAATCCTGCCACTCGCCCTGTTTACTTTATACCGTGGTTGGAATATGCAGGTTTTGAGACATAAATTATTAGCAAAGATCACTTTACCTCTATGGCTCTATGTTTCTATAACAGGTATTATTATATACGGGATGCTGTATCTGTAAATATTGAAAAAGTGAAATGATATTTTAACAAATGTAATCAGTAAATATTTCTAATTACCCTCCCTCTCAAAATTACCACAACCAAATTAGTGTTTTAATGACTAAGATATCATTAAATCCCTTACAAAATTCATCAAAATAATTCTATAAGTTGATGATGTTGGAAATTACCATATTGGTAATGTTCCTTAGAAAATCAATAACCATCCAAAAAAGGAGGTAAGTAATGATGAGAGCCACAACAAATGGTCAGTTAATTGTTCAGACTAATCCTCTACCGTATGAATTGACTCCACTTGAAGTAAATGAAGCAGCAAAAGCTGTTGCACTTTATTACAATAAAGGTGAATTTGTCACTCAATGTTTTTTCACAACACCAATTTTAGGTGAAATAAGCTGGGTTGACGGATTTATTACGGATGCTGATGCATACTTTAGAGAAATCTGTACCGTCGGACCTAACTTGTTCCATATAACAATTGACTGTGGAGAAGGTGCAATCCTGACAAAAATGTGCAAAGATTCAAAATTCTGGGATCTTCTGACAAAAGTAGCAGACACGATGCCAACTGAAATATGTTACAGGCGTTATATGGGAATAAAAAATGATATGGAAACATTTGATTTCATTGCATCTGTTGAGAAAAAGAAATTCCGGGTAATTAACAGTGCATTTCTTGAAAATAATGTAGTTGAACTCAGCAATATCCTAATATTGGGAGACCGTATCATTGCGTTAACAAATGATAAAAAAGTAGTCTGGGGTAAAGTTACTGCGAATCATCTGTATGCAGATGCTGCAATGACAGTAAACTATTTGGATGAAGTAGAGAAGATAGGCCCTGTTGATTTATTGAAAGCTGTACCAAACTCAGAAGATGTTTTTCTGATAACTTCAGGGAAAGACATCTATCAATGCAATCTCTGGGGTGATATGGTTCATTTCAATACATTAGATAACAAGGTCAAGAAAATCAACTCAATCGACTTCAACCACACACGTTCAATACTTGCAACCAATAATGGATTGTATGAGATCAGGGTACAGGAGTTACCCAACCAGGTGAAAGCTACCAGCCTGCCAAGACGGATTTCAAATAATGAGTTATATGATGATTTTAAAGTCGCTCATTATATTGATGATCCTTATATTCTTGGTGTAAATCCGGCAATGGGAGTTTTTGCCAAAAACAAAGAAGAAAAAGTCCTCTTTTTCTAATTTTGTTGTTGATTGATAAAGGGCTCTACGGAGCCCTTTATTTTTATCTATAATTCCATAAACTGATAAAATAACAAAATCCCAGGACTGCTGCACCATTACTGACATGGAGGGTGGTAATAAAAACAGCTTTATGGGTTAATACTGTCATAGCGCCTAATCCAATTTGAGTAACGAGCAACACACCAAGAAACATAGCTGACATTTTAATGAAACGAGGGAGTGAAGTAAACCTAAGAATCCTTATTACATAGTACCCCACCAGTAAAAATACCACATATCCCCAGGTACGATGGAGAAAGTGTACAAATAACTGTCCTTTAGTGATGATTTCTAATTCCAGAAAATTGTCAAAACTTAGAAGCATTCGATTAGTATTAATTTCATTTAATGTAGTTTCTGAAAATGACGGTAACAATTTTCCATTCATAGTTGGAAAGTCCAACGCAGCGAGTCCGGATTCTGTATGACGCATTATTGCTCCGATCACTAATTGCAGCCAGATAGCACCGGTAGAAATTAAAGACCAAATTTTGACGGAAACAGACACTGATAAATTTTCGGTTTTTTTCCATTGACCGGATGTGATTACAGCTATGGAAATTGTTAAGCAAAAAGTGATTTGTGCGAGTGTCCCGTGTGTGGCAGATATCCATGCTGGAAGAAAATATAGTACAGTCAATCCACCAAGAATTCCTTGTGTGATTACAGCAACAAGAGTTGAATACCCCAAAATTTTCAGAGACTTTTTCTGATCGGTGAATCCAATCCAGAATGCCAATATGAGAATGCAGAAACCCACAAACGAAGCTGCAAGACGATGACTGTGCTCATATAGAATCCCTCCAACCATTGATGATAGTGGAAATGTGAACATATTTTCACCATAAGTTGTAGGCCAATCCGGCACTGCAAGCCCCGATTCAGTGCTTTTTACCAATCCACCGATAAAGATCAAAATGAAGGTACAGCATGCAGTAAACACTGCAAATCTATGTAACCAATTTTGGGATGTATTCACTGTATTTATTCCGTACATAAAAAAGGTGAAGAATTACCTCCACCTTTTTATGGGTTTGTAAATATTTATTTCTTTTTCTTGGTGGGTTTTATGAATGTAAAATTCTGGGTGGATTCACCATCCCCAATGGTAACATTTGCAGATAATGGACTTTTTTTGAATTTTTCCTGCCACGCAATTACTTCATAATTACCGGGTGGAATATTTTCAATCTTAAATGAACCATCTGCATTAGTTACAGCAAAATACGGATGGTCAAATACCTGCACATAAGCATTCATCCATGGGTGTACATCACATTTAATCTTAAATACATCCTCTGATTTTTCCAATGTGAGTTTCTTTTCCTTAACTACGCTTGGCATTGCAAAATTGAACTCTCTGTTTTCCTTAGGTAAACCGTGAACATTATGTAATGTTGGGTCACTGTTTTTTATGAGCAATTCCTGTCCATTCATCATTCCCATAACATGAGGAAAGTACAAACAACCAATTTGATCCAGGACTGCAGGATCTGCAGGTGTTTTTCCCGAATATTTAGCATTTTTTAAATATACTATTACATTTGCCAGGTTGTTTTTTTCATCTACAATAAAACTTTGTTTATATACGGGTTCATTATGGGAACTGCCGCATTTTGGATCAGCGTCCATTTTAAGTGTTTTCTTTTTAGGTGGTTTTCCATCGAAATTAACTATACCTGACAATGTTCCTGCTGATAATTGAGTGATACCAAATACCACTGTCAGTACATAGATAATTGTTTTTGTACGGTTCATTCTTACTCCTTCTAATATCTAAAAATTAATTGAATTATCTACTAAAATTTACGAGAGTTTAAAAACATAGAACAACATGAAGGATAGTCATTTATTTTGATTTTGTCTCTTGAGTGATGAAATCATTTGTTTTAAATTATAGGTTTTGAAACGGTAGGAATTCAGCAAAATTTATTATACTACACATAATTTCAATTTACATCCAAATAATTAAACATTTGAACAAGACGACATTAGGTGCTTTTTGGGAGCTTACGAAACCGGATATTACTTTATTGGTTTTAATCACCACTCTGGTTGGGTATATCTTAGGTGCTTCTCAGACTACAGCATCAATTGATTTCATTCTTATTTTTCATTTAATTCTTGGATCTGCTTTATCTTCAGCAGGTGTAAGCTCATTGAATGAATATTTGGAGGCTGGTCTCGATGCTCAGATGAAAAGAACAAAAAACAGGCCCATTCCATCAGGAAAAATAAAATCCAGCCATGCATTGTTTCTGGGTGTTACAGTTTCCATTCTGGGAGTGAGTGAATTATTAATTTTTGTGAATCCATTTACAGGATTATTATCCCTTGCAACAATTTTATTGTACCTGTTTGTTTATACACCAATGAAAAGAAAATCTGAATTGAATACTCTCGTTGGTGCTATTCCCGGCGCATTACCTTCTTTGGGGGGCTGGGTTGCTGCTACTGGTAGTATCGGAGTTGGTGCATGGATTTTATTTGGGATACTTTTTTTCTGGCAGATACCGCATTTTCTTTCAATTGCTTGGCTGTACCGTGAAGACTATGGCAAAGCAGGGTTTAAAATGATAACCACGGGAGAAAACTTTGAAAACAGGTTAAAATGGCATATCGGTATTTTTACACTCGCGATGGTAATAACAAGTCTTTTACCTGCAATGATAGGATTACTTGGCGTATTATATTTTGTCGGAATGTTAATCGCCGGCGGAGTATTTTTAATAGTCAGTATAAAAATGATTAAGCAATTGAATAATTCGAGAGCAAAAAAACTATTATTGACTTCAATTGTGTATCAGCCGGTCATTTTATTTTTGATAATTTTTGATTTATTTTTTATTTAGATTAATTCAGGAGGTAAAAGTTGAATAATAATGACCATCAAAAAGAAAGTTTTATAAGAAAGTACATTTTTTCAGTAGATCATAAGGTGATTGGCATTCAATATGGAATTACCAGTCTTTGTTTTTTATTGTTTGGCTTCTGTCTAATGCTGATAATGCGGTGGCAATTAGCATACCCAGACACACCTGTTCCTATTGTAGGTTACCTGCTTGGAGATGGCGGACTTCTGTCGCCGGATATGTATAATTCATTTGGAGCAATGCACGGAACTATTATGGTATTTTTAGGAGTGGTTCCTCTTGCAGTAGGTGCATTTGGAAACTATGTAGTGCCGCTTCAGATCGGTGCACCGGATATGGCTTTCCCTAAATTGAATATGGCAAGTTACTGGGTTTATTTTATTGGTGGTGTGGTTATGCTTTCAAGTTTCTTTTTACCGGGTGGGGCAGCAAATTCGGGTTGGACATCCTATCCACCACTTGCCGGCATCGCAACAACCGGACAGACATACTGGTTGTTTGGAATGGTTTTTCTGATTACATCATCTTTATTAGGGTCAATTAACTTTTTGGTAACAATCATCCAATTGCGTGCAAAAGGGATGACCTGGATGCGCCTTCCATTTTTTGTCTGGGCACAGCTGGTCACAGCATTTTTATTACTTTTGGCATTTCCGCCACTAGAAGCCGCAGGTGTAATGCAATTAATGGATCGGCTAGCAGGGTCAAGCTTTTTTATGCCATCAGGATTGGTGGTAGGTGGAGAACCGGTGAATGTGAGTGGGGGCGGCACACCTCTGCTTTGGCAGCATCTATTCTGGTTCCTTGCACATCCAGAGGTGTATATTTTGATCCTGCCTGCAATGGGTATTGTTGCTGAAATTTTAACAAACAATACACGGAAACCATTGTGGGGATATAAATCCATGGTTTATGCTGCAATATTTCTTGGATTCATGTCTTTCATAGTTTGGGCACATCATATGTTTATGACCGGAATGGGTTCTGCAATGGGAGCATTTTTCCAGACTACTACGATGATCATATCAATACCATCAGTTATAATACTGACTGCAATGTTTATATCACTCTGGGGCGGTTCTATACGATTTAATACACCGATGCTGTTTGCATTGGGATTTTTACCAATGTTTGGAATCGGCGGATTGACAGGACTGCCTTTGGGTCTTGCACCAACGGATATGCATTTACATGATACTTTATATGTCATTAGTCATTTCCATTATGTTGTAGCCCCTGGAACAATTTTTGCTCTGTTAGGCGGGATATATTTCTGGTTTCCTAAAATTACAGGAAAAACAATGAATGAAGCATTGGGAAAGTTGCATTTCTTAATCTCCTTTATTGCAATGAATGGAATTTTTCTGCCAATGTTGATACAGGGGACGGCTGGTGTTTCCAGAAGGTTAGCAGACGGTGGTCAAACTTATGCACACGCACAGGATGTATTATGGATGAACGAAATAATGTCTTACTCAGCATGGATTTTGGGAGCTGCTCAATTGATCTTCATTGTTAATTTGGTTATCAGTTTAAGAAAAGAAAAGGATGCAAAGGATAATCATTGGGAAGCTACAACTCTGGAATGGGCAGCTACAACATCACCGCCAATAGGTCATGGAAATTTTGCTGTTGAACCGGTAGTACACAGGGATTCCTATGAATACAGTGTTCCGGGTAATTCAAGTGATTATTTACCGCAAAATCAATCATGACAATAAAATCCTTAATTTTATTTAGTATTTTTTTGCTACCACAGATATCGGCTGCCTGCAGTGTTTGTTATGGGGTAAGTGCTGACTCTCCTATTGCACAGGGAATGAACATGGCAATTATTACTTTGCTTGCAGTAACAGGGAGTGTACTTTGCAGTTTTGTGGGGTTTATTTATTATTTGCGAAAGAGAACAAAACAAAATTCACAATAATTGAATCAAATAAGGAATTATATTTATGATTGATGCTTTAGGAAAATTAAGTGACTATTTGGGATTACCAATTGCAGCTTCAGAGCGTGCTCCCGAAATAGATGTAATGATCGGATGGGTACATTGGCTGATGCTGATTCTCTTTGTTGGATGGGGCGGTTTTTATCTGTACACTTTATTTAAATTCAGAAGTACAAAAAATCCAAATGCAGATTATCGCGGAGTCAAAAGTCACTTATCTTCTTATCTGGAAGGTGCAGTAGCTGTAATAGAGGTAATATTGCTTGTCGGTTTTGCGTTTCCTATTTGGGCAGATTTTAAAAACGAATTACCGGAAACCAAAGATTCTCTTCCAGTAAGAATTGTAGCACAGCAATTTGCCTGGAATATACATTATCCTGGAGCAGACGGTGTATTTGGTCAAACTAGACCTGAACTTGTAGATGAAGAGTCTAACCCGGTTGGCCTGGATCGTGATGGTTTTGGTGCTGATGACATCTGGACAGTAAATCAACTCCATCTTCCGGTGAATAAAAAAACATTATTATATATCACATCTAAAGATGTTATTCATGGGTTTGCACTTAATGAAATGAGGATCAAACAGGATGCGATTCCGGGATTAATGATACCAATTTATTTCACACCCAACTTAACCAGTGCAGAGTTTCTTGAAAAAGTTGAAGGAACTGCCAGAGAAGGTATGGGATATGAAATTTCCTGTGCTCAATTATGTGGAAACTCACATTACAGGATGCGTGGTTTTCTGACTGTTGAAACCGAAGAAGAATTTCAAGCCTGGCTGGATGTTAAAGCTGAAGAAATAGAAGAAGATGAAGATGATTGGGGTGACGAAGATTGGTAAAGAATAAAAATTTAAATCAGGAGCAGGTGTAAAATGGAAATACCTTATACTGTAGAAATAAGAGAAGATACCGGATTAGCAAATCCCAAATTGGGGATATGGTTATTCCTTGCATCGGAAGTGATGCTTTTTGGTGCATTGTTTTCTTCTTATATTGTTTTAAGAATGGGTGCGTTAAGCTGGCCGGTACAATCCCACGAAGTCAGTGTCCCCATTGGGATGTTTAATACTTTTGTTTTGATTGCATCCAGTGTGACAATGGTCATGGCATGGGTAAGTCTGAAATTGGATAATTTTAAAAATTTCAGGGTGTATATGGGATTAACCATACTTTTGGCATTAATATTTCTTGTGGTGAAGATCGGCTGGGAGTATATACCCAAATTTCAACATAATCATGTCCCGGCAACCAATACTTTCTTTGCATTATATTTTACAATGACAGGTCTGCATGGACTTCACGTTTTGGGTGGAATCATTGTGAATGGATACTTCTGGGGACCGGGAGCAAATATGTGGAAAGAAAAGCCCCAACAGTTTATTAATCGAATAGAGGTTGCCGGATTATATTGGCATTTTGTTGATTTGGTTTGGATTTTCCTGTTCCCAACAATTTATTTAATGTAGGAGAGACTATGAATAATTTTGAAGAGATAAAAAAACATCAGAAATTGTATTGGATTATTGGAGCATTATTATTTGTGTTCACCGTTATAACTGTTTGGGCATCCTATTGGGAAGTAGGTGCAGGATTAGCATTGTTTTTGGCATTGGTCATTGCTTCCGTAAAAGGTGGATTGGTGGCAAATTATTTTATGCATTTAAACCATGAAAAGAAATTAATTTATTTTGTATTAGTGCTAACAGTTGCCTTTTTTGTCGTATTAATGGCAATTCCAATTTTTACTTTTGAAAACAATGCAGGCGAACTATCTCCACTCATCAATCAGAATACAGAAAATGTCCATTAAGAAATTTCATATATTTTTTATTGGGATTGCAACTCTGTTTTCAGGTTGGTTTGGCGTATGGTGTTTACAAGGAAAAGATACTGCAACCAATGGTGTTTTCCTGTTCACTTTGGGAGGTGCCAGTTTGATTTTCTGTGTGGGACTGGTTGTGTATCTCTATAAAATTTATTTTAAGCTGAAATCGTTGTAGTTTTTTTCTGACTCAATCCGCCAAATTATTATCAATTTATTTCAAGACCCACAAACCGGGAAGAATTATTCCTCTTAACATATAACAGAATTGACTCACCTTTATGGTAGTTGTTCAATTCGTTTTTATATTCTTTTATTGAAGTAATTCCTTTTTTACCAATTTTTATAATTATATCACCTTTTTGTAAATCTGCATCCGCTGCATTTGACCCATCCTTCACTGCGATTATTTTTACTCCGGTTTCATCTTCTAAATCAACATCTGTATTTTCTACTTTCAGTCCCAATAAATCGTAAGAACCACCCGGTGAGAAACTGTCAGCAAGGTCTTCCTCATCAGGACGTTTACCCAATCTCACATTCAATGATTTTTTAATGCCATTACGAATTATTTTTACTTTGATGGATTCATTTGGCCTTGCAGAAGCAATCAAATTTTTCAAATGAGAGGCATTTTCTACTTCAGTCCCATCAACTTCGACAATTATATCCTGATTTTCTAAACCGGATTTTTCTGCAGGGCTGTCATCCAAAATTTGTGCAATTAATGCCCCTTGCCGAATTTCCAGATCCATTGCACGAGCCATCTGTTCATCTATGTCTTGAATGGATACACCAAGCCAACCACGCGTAACATGTCCCTCACGAATCAAATCTTCTACAACACGCATCACCTGTTTGATGGGTATTGCAAACCCGACACCCGCATTTTGACGGCTGAAACCTTCAGTTGCAATTGCAGTGTTTATGCCCACCAGTTCGCCATCAAGATTCAGCAAAGCACCACCGGAATTCCCCGGATTTATTGCTGCATCGTGCTGAATGAAGTTTTCAAAATTTCTACGGGAAATAATATCACTTCTTCCTACCGCACTAACAATTCCAGCAGTAACTGTGTGATTTAAGTTTACACCAAATGGACTTCCGATGGCTACCACCCATTCTCCCACTTGCAAATCATCAGAATTTCCCAAATCAACATCAATTAAATTTTTGGATTCTACCCTCAGCAATGCAATATCAGATAATGGATCAGTCCCAACTATTTCAGCTAACAATTCACGATTATCTTCTAAGAGTACCTTAATTTCTTCTGCATCTTTTACTACATGGTTATTGGTTACTATTAATCCTTCCAAACCGTTAATAATCACTCCTGATCCAAGAGATTGTCCCTTAAATTCCTGTTTAGGCATTTCACCCCCCCATGGACTAAAGAAGAAATGGGAATCCTTTTCTATAACCGTTTCTGAAATAATGGAGACTACAGCAGGATTTGCTTTTTCCGCTACTCGGATAAATGCCTCACTGAATTCATTTTTACTGGGATATGCCAGGGTACAAGCGAATAAAAATAGAGGCAGTAGATTTTTATGGTTTATAACTTTCATTGAGTCCTTTCTTAAAATATTGGTGCTGTAATGCTAATTGTTACAAGATGTTCCCACAATAAAAATTACTTGGAACAGATAATACAAATTATAAAGATTTGCTACCTATGGAAAACAAGGATTTCCGGAGATACAATTGAATCATCTACCAATACACCGGTCGGTGTTTCAAAAACTCAACAAAAAATTAAAAATCCACAATAGGGATTTTAGCCGAGTATATCCGATTAAATTTCAATACCCATTTATCCTGAAAAAAATTACATGAAAAAAATTATAATTATTCTGATATTAGTGTTTTCTGCGATTACAATTAACAGACATTTGATAGTGGAAGTTGAAAAAGCAGAACGAATATTTAATTTTAGTTATACAGTTGAAGTAGAATCCACAAATGGAAAGAAACTGGAAATGTGGATTCCACTCCCTCAAAGCAATGGGGTCCAATCCATCTCAAATCTCAAAATTGATTCCCGTAATCTTCCCCATGAAATTAAAGAAGAAAACACGCACAGGAATACATACTTATTTATTCATAAAGAAGATGGGATCTTTAATTCTGAAATAATTGAAATAACATTTGATGTTACCAGGGTGGAACACAGTAATATTCTTGATAAAAATGTTAATCCGTTAGAATATTTAGGTTCTTACAGAACCGTACCTACCGGTGTAGTATTTGATACAGTAATCAATGATAATAATCTAAAAGCAAATGATGTGAGAGGAATATATGATTTCATTTTGGCCGGTATGCACTATGGTAAACCAAAAACAACAGACGATTTGTATTACAAAGCACCCTGGATGAATTCAGACAGCCTGTATGGGAGAAAAAATGTCAATAGAGATCATGTAGTAAATTTGTATCAAGTTGCAAAAACCCAAAATGGTAATTATACATTTGGAAATGGAAATTCATTGTATGCCTGTGATATTGGTGTTGGCAACTGCACTGATTATCATTCCTATTTTATGTCCATAGGCAGGACTTTGGAGATTCCTGTTCGGTTTCATATGGGATTTCCAATACCAGATGGAGTACAGGGAAAAATAGGAGGTTACCACTGTTGGGCAGATTTTTTTGTTGATGGTGAGGGGTGGTATCCGGTAGACATTTCTGAGGCTGATAAAAATCCATCAAAATCAGATTACTTTTTCGGTAATTTGGACCAGAATCGAGTTGAATTCATAACCGGCAGGGATTTTGAATTGGAACATTATTCAGATAATCCAGTGAATATTTTCATATACCCCCTCCTTGAAATTGGTGATGAAAAGTCCAATGCATTTTATAAAGAATTCAGTTTTAGAGATATTTAACAAATTATTGTATTAATCCATCTAAATTTTATTTTACCATATTATTTTCACCCTAAATTTGCGACACTATAATTGAAAGGATTTACTATGAAAAAATCAGTTATAATCGGTTGCGTATTTGCATTGATAATGTCCCAGGGGAAAATCGGTGGAGTTACCTATTTTGATATTTCCAGTACGGATGATAGTACATCATTTACCTTCCAAAGGCAATATTTTGGATATAGTCTGGATGCTTCAGAAAATGTCAAATTCAAAGTATTGTTTGATGTCGGCAGAACAGATAAAATTGATGGTGAAGATACCCGTCTGGTAGCATTCCTCAAAAAAGCCCAGATAGAT
This sequence comes from uncultured bacterium, assembly GCA_964345035.1. GTDB lineage: Bacteria > Fidelibacterota > Marinisomatia > SCGC-AAA003-L08 > CAYFPO01. The sequence continues at coordinate 45,270 of CAYFPO010000001.1, read as the reverse complement.
TATACCAGCTCCTGGGGCACCACAAGCATGGGATTAATAGGTATGAATACTTATGGAGTTCAGGAAAAAAACTGGGGATACCGTTTTATTGAAAAGTCAGCAATAGATAAAAATAATTACACTTCAACAGCTGATATTGGATTTGGTTTTTCACGAAATTTAATTGAGGATTTAAATCTGAATCTTCAAGTTGTCAATGGAGAAGGGTATAAAGAACCACAGGGAGATAAATATCACAAAATTGCAATCAATACTACCTATGGTGAGAGAAATTTAAAAGAGAGAGACGGTTTCAATGTCGGTGCAGTTTACACAACAGAACAGACAGATGATGATCCAAACACAATGACATCAATATTTGGTGGTTTTGCGAGTATGGGTTTGCGTTTTGGGGTAGATTACAGTATTAATTCAAATGATGGTATAAATAGGACATTAATTTCTGCAACAGCCAATTATAGTATTTCAGAAAATCTTGATGGATTCTTACGGTATGATATGAATGATCCTGATGACGATACAGAGTCCGATGGAGATAATTACCTTATTTCCGGCGTAGTTTTCAGCTGCGGTAGTGGATTATTGGTAGCACCAAATATAAGGATAACTTCCTATGAAGAAGATGTAAAAGAAAATGTGACAGAATACAAAATCAATTTTCAGTTCAAGTTTTAAATAACAATTTAAAAATATGGTAATTTGGTGAGTCAATTTTGGCTCCCCATTTTTTATAATCTCCTTGCCCTTTTTGAAAGAGGGAATTATTGACTGGTACATTATAAGCAAAAAAGTCCTCATAATAAAGTGGGATGCAGGGGGGGGTGTCCATTACCCTTCCAAAATAAGATTTACCATAAGCACCACATCATAAATATTCAGAATATTATCGGAGTTGAGGTCTGAGTTAATTTCTTGAAATTGATCAGGGGTTTCATTTGATAAAATAAAAGATACAACAAATGTAATATCAAGAATATCAAAATTACCATCTTCATTTACATCCCCTGGTGAATACCAACTATGATCATACTATAAAAAAGTTTATACAGAGTTAAGCAACTGTTAAATTACAAATGATAACTGGAATCAACTATAAATAATTAACTATGTTTTTCAGAGGATTCTGTAAATACATTGGTACTTTTTAAAAACTCCGGGAAAGTAATATTCAGTATTTGTTTAAGATGTGTCTTGGTTTTAGAAATATCCTTAGCTATGGATTCTCTCAGTCTTGCAAGCTGTGTCAGATGAGCAGAATCTATTTCAGAGATACTTTGAATATCATCTTTTTTATGGACAAGGAATTTAGCAATAGCTATGGCATCTACAGCATCAGTTTTTGTTTTTCTCAGGGAGTCAGCTTCGGTAAACTTCTTTACCAGGGAAGGATTTAACAAATGGACATCCTCAGAGACACACAGAAGAAAACTCAGCAGATTAATATGATAAGTGCCCGTAGATTCAAACCCGAAACAAATATTATTATATTGATTAGAAAGCTGTTTGAGTGTATCAAACCCCTTTCGATCCATAGAAAGAGAATCTCTTTGTATGAAATTTGTTTGAGAATCAACAGCAGCATAATCGAATTAATCTTTCGACACATCAATACCCACATAAATCATTGTATCCATTTTTACTTTCCTTTCATTTACTCATTTCAATTTAAAAGGGTCAACGGGGCTGTCTTAATATCCAATCTCCTGTTTGACAGTGGTTCTAAGACCAAATCAACTTATTGGAACTTTGAAGACAGCGAGAAGTCTCCTGTTGAGGTTCTAAGACTTAAAAAAATGATGTCTCTACTGTCACTCAGCCCTTTTAAATCTATTTTTCAATTAACAAAATTTAATAACAAACATATAGATAATAATTAGTAGGAGAAAAATATGAAATCGGTAGTAATCACAGGTGTATCCACAGGAATTGGATATGCTGCAGTAAAATCATTAATCACAGGAGGATTTCAAGTCTTCGGCAGTGTGCGAAATCAGGAGGATGCACACAGGCTGGAATCTGAATTCGGGGAAAATTTTACACCTTTAATTTTTGACGTAACCAATGAGGAAGCTGTATTAAATGCTGCAAATTTGGTACAGAAAAAACTGGGTAATAATGAGTACATATCCGGCCTGGTTAATAATGCAGGCATAGCATTGGGAGGACCATTTTTGGAATTACCCACAGAAGTATTCCAAAAACAGTTGGAAGTAAATGTGCTGGGAGTCGTGCGTGTTACAAAGGCATTTTCAAAATTATTGGGTTGTATGAAAAATTCCAGATCCAGTAGTAAAATTATTATGATCAGTTCCGTAAGCGGGAAACTTGCATATCCATTTGTAACACCCTATACTGCATCCAAGCATGCACTGGAAGGATTGTCAGATTCACTCAGAAGGGAACTTCTCCTTTATGGTGTGGATGTTATCCTCATTGAACCGGGACCTATTAAAACACCTATATGGGATAAAGCACCTGCTCCTGAGGATTCACCATACAATGGGTCCGATTTTGAAAGTTCAATGTCTAAATTCTACGGCTATTTTATGAAAATGGGTAAAACTGGATTGGAAGCTGATGTTATCGGAAATCTAATATTGAAAATTATGAACAATCCAAAACCAAAAACCCGTTACTTGGTTACCAAAGGAAAATTCAGTAATTACACATTACCGGGAATTCTACCTGACCGCTGGCTGGACAAAATGATTGGTAAAGGACTGGGATTGAATAGAAAATAAATTAATTTAATTATAGGTGGTTATATTAAAATCAGATTTACCATTAAAATAATATCCAGAATACTGATTACACCATCTTCGTTCAAATCTGCTGCTTCTAATTGATAATCATCAAACACTACCAGATCCAGAATGAAATTAACTGTCAGGACAATATCCAGAATGTCCCAGACTCCATCCTGATTGACATCTTCGATCTCAAAAGTCATTTCAATTCCTATGAATTCCCATGGAAAACCCCAATCTGGAAGGGAAATCCATACAACCAAATTTTCATTATCAACTGAAATAATTAAATTTTCAAATAAGTCGTCAAAATTTCCCAGGGCTGTAATAGAAGATAAAGAATTAAAATCATCACCGGTCAACCCAATTTTAAAATCTCTCAAAAAAACATGGTTTTCCAGTAAAATATTATTGTCATTTGAGTTTACTATTGTATTATGAAAAATGATTGAATCACTGTTTTCAAATTCATATAACTCATACCAATGATCATTGTAACGGGTAGTTACTATCCGTATAAATTCATCTCTGATATTATACCCTACTGCTTCAGTCCAATATGCCCGGGCAGGATCATCCATATTTACAGAGATGTAATCGGGGTCATCTACCAAAGTAAATTGGGACAGCCAATCGCAGGTATGATTTTCATCCATTACTGAATATCCATGCCCACCGCTTGGGATTGTATCAATCCACATATTTTCATTATACTCCAACAGTAGATTATACAGATCTTCGGCGTGGTATCGATGAGCTTCAGTCGCCCCGAAATCCAGATAGAGGGGCGTGTATTGAAGATTGTAATGCATGCTCTGTGTACTGTCCTCAAAAAATACTGCGCTGTTGCGATGATATTCAAACGGCACTTCTTCCGGTGTACCACCAAACCATTCTATCATAGAATTATTTCCGTCCATCTCCCAGAATCTTCGTTCGCAGTCCAAAATTCCTGAACCGGATGCTGTTGCAGCGACCATTGGCAATGTGGGGTCTAAATGGTTATTGGCATAGATAGCACCGGCAGCACCGCCCATGGAACCACCGACCAAATAGATCCTGTCCGAGTCGATGGAGAAATTCTCCATCATCCAAAGAATCTCACCCTCCACCATTGCCTGAGCTCCCTGGTGATTATAATTATTTGCTGCACCTCCAAAAGGAGACATAAACAACCACCCTCGAGTATTGGCTTCTTCATCGAATTCTGTATAGTAGGTTGAGTTTTCATTTCCTCCCCACTGGTGGAAAGCAATCAGTAAAGGTACATTAGATTCTGAAGAATAACCATCTGGAATCTGGTAGGAAAACACATCAATGGTATCACCTTCGACAACCAGATATTCCGTAAAAATTTCCTGTGTATGGACAATGCAGAAATAAATAATTGTAAAACTGGTTAATAATTTCATAGAATAATTTACATGTAGTGGGAAAATTTTTCCAAAAAAATCAGAAACCGGGTGGCGTACCCGGTTTCTGTTAGATGAAGGAAGTTAAGATGAAATAAAATTATTTCATCTCTCCAGAGAGTAATTTATGATTTATTCAGATAAATAAATAAATTCCTAAGATGTAACAGATTGTAATTCAACCTGCCTCTTCGATTTTTGCAAATTAAATCTCATCCATGGATAAGCCAATGCTGCTGAAACAATGGATGAAATCAACATAGCGATCCACACATATTTAACAGATACATGGGCAATATATGTAAAATATAATGCCAACGGAACACTCACCAGAATGACCCTGGTTAATGTAAGAAACAACATCGGAGAACCAAAACCGAGCCCCTGCATCACACGGCTGCTTGTCATACCGATTGATATAAAAGGATAAGCGATTACAATTATTTTAAGATATCCTACCCCATAATCAATTATCATTTGTGAATTGGTGAAAAGAGGCAAAATATCCTCAGCAAAGATATAAAACAAAAATCCAATCCCTACTGAAATCAATAATGCCTGCTGTAACCCGTAATGGATCGTAGTCTTCAATAAGTTTATGCGCTTTGCACCATAGAACATGCCTACAAGTGTAACCAATGACGATACAATACTGATTATCGGCATGAAAAACACATGATCCAAACGACTGCCGATTTGGTAGGCAGATACCGCATCAGCCGAATAATGCACCAATATTCGATTGAAGATCGCACCCCCGAATGACATAATGACCATGGAAAATGATGCAGGCATTCCCAGTTTAAGTATAGATGCCAATATGGAGGTATCGAATGAAAAATCCCTAGGTGAAAATGTAATATAGGGGTGTTTTTTTATAAAAAATGCATACAGAAATACCAGGCATACTACTGCCTGACTGATAATAGTAGCGGCAGCTGCACCCTTTACACCCATATCCAAACCAAAGATCAGGATGGGATCCAAAATAATGTTGAGAACTGTACCTGTTCCAAGTACATACATGGGGAAGGTGTTATCACCCTCACCCGAGAGTATAGATCTGAAAAATACAGATAATATCATGAATACAATACCGGAAACAAGAATGATAAAATAATTGAATGCATCATCAAGAATATTCTCCGGAGTACCAAGTATTAATAGGAGATCCCTGCCATACATCCAACCGGTGAATGAAAAAATTGCACTAAGCACCAATCCAAGAAGAATTGAATGTTCAGCTGCGTTATCTGCTTTTTTCTTAGATTTCATACCGATAAATTGTGCTATGACAGCAGTTACACCAGAACCTAAGCCAAATATGATTCCGATTGCAAAAAAGAGCAACGGTAAGTTAAAAGCGAGTGCAGCTATTGCATCCGGACCCAGCCTTCCTACAAATATCATATCCACGATCTGATAGATATTCTGAACGGACATGCCGATAAGCATGGGAATTGCAAGTGACCATAGAGCCTTTTTTGGGTTTTCTGCAAACCGGTCTAACCGGCTTTCTTTTGTTGATTGTGTATCCATAGAATAAATTGGTTAATATGAAGGATTAAAGTTACGGCGAGTAAAAGATGTTTATAGAAGGATTTACATCATTAAATCTTCAATTATCGGGGTAATCTTTTTAAGTTTTTTTCATGGAATAATTTATCAGTTTCATCGGTATCCAATTCTATATTTTCAAAAGTAACAACTGTTCTGTGTTCTTTCTGAACGTCTTTTACGGTAATAGTTTCCAGTGTGTGATACCCTTTGATCTTGATAAATTCCATCGATTTTTCCTTTAATAAGATTCCGGATTTGTCAAATGATTTTTCCCTGATAGGCAACAGATCATCTTTTGTGATCCATACAATATGTTTACTGTATTCAGTTTTAATATCCGGATTTGGTATAATCTCAAGTACATAGCAAATCTGATCACTTATAAGTTCATCCCCGAGTAAATTGTAGGTGTATTCATTTAATTCACGGTTTGTCATGTCTTCGTAGCTTATATCCGATCCCATAAATGAATCGGATCTTTTTTTGGAAGAGATCCTTCTTACCTTTTTAAATGCGGGAAGCCACATCCTCATTTCATCATCTTTATTATCGTGTTCAATTTTGAGAAATGCTACCCCTTTATCATCTTTTGGAGAGAGAAACCATACAATTTGTTTTTTACCGCCATCCTTTGTAATTGATCTTAGTGAAGATGACCGTGTTTTCCCTTTTTTATTGATCAAAACCATAGTCATTTCTGATTTTATATCAGATGGCTTTTTCTTTTCATCCAATTGCTTTGCTAAATCATACCCGGTAATTCCGGATAGTTTTCCCGGGATTGTAAGTCCGAACACAACAATTAATATTTTCAAATTTGATAGAATTTCCATTTTCATCTCAGGTTAAATATGACTATTTGTAAGATTATCTTGTATATAGATATTTTTTATTTATTTCTGTTAATGCTGCAAGAAGAGTGAGGGTTCCGATTGAAGTTGACAGCATTGCGAATACCATGAGCCCACCAATATACTGAACGGGAACAAATGATGAGATAAGCAATGCTCCGAATGCCATATTCGAACCTGCATCCAAAATGATGGGATAACCGACATCTTCCAAAACTTCTTTACTGATTTGATTCAGTCCTAATTCATTTCTTGAGTACTTTCGAAATTGGGCAATGTAATGAATGGCAAAGTCCACGCCAACTCCGATGATAATAGAGGACAAAATTGCTGTTATATGGCTCAATTCGATTCCAAAAATTCCCATAAATCCAAAATTCAATATAACTGCAAAAGTTAACGGAATGATGGATAATCCTGCCCAAATAGGTGATTTATAAAATAACCAGGAAATTATAAAAATTATTAGAATTGCTGTAGTAATATTAATTATGGATGATTTAATGATCAGTATCACCAAATCTCTGAAGACCACCAGCATACCGGTTATTGTGGGTTTGATCTTATCACTTACATTTTCTGCAATGTATTTTTCTGTTCTGAGGACAAAATCATAAATCTGGTCGGTTGAAACCGATTTCATCATTGCAGAGATTATTCCTACATTAAACTCATAATCCACAAGTGAATTGAAATCATCCGGATCACCTGACATGGAGTACATAGTAAACAGATTATTTACTTCTTCCCGGGTTGCCGGAATAGTTTCAAATTTGGGATCATCATCCATCACAACTCGATGCATCTGTTTTATTACATCCGCAATTGAAATAGATGTTGTTATATTGGAATCTGATTCAACAAATGATTGGAGTTTTTCCATTTCGAGAAGCACTTCCGGCTGTTTAATTTCATCTTCCACTCTTATAACCATATTCAGACTTCCACTCATTTCATCATCAATAAAATCCATGCTATCACGAATTTCAGTGCCCGGTTTAAAGAAATTTTTATAATTTACATCTACTTTTAAAAGACTGATACCCCAACCACCTAAGAACAAAATCAGTAATCCACATCCCAAAATAAATTTAGGATGTTTCAAAATATGGTTTCCAAACCAGTGAATTAATTTTTCCAGAAAACTTTTACTAACAATAGCTTTCGAATGAATATCCCATTTTTTTAAACTGATCAAAGCAGGCAAGAATGTGGAAGATAAAATCCATGCCCAGATAATTCCAAATCCAATACTCAGACCATATCCTGTCAGCGGTTTCAGGGGTGTCCAAATGAGTGTAAAAAATGCGGCAACCGTAGTCAGAGAAGTAAGAAAGATTGGAAGTAAAAGTGCATCCATAGCTGAATAAACCGCTTTCCTGGAATCCCGGTGTTTTCTGAGTTCCCGGAAAAATTTGGTAAGAATGTGGACTCCGTCTGAATTTGCAATTGTGAGTAAAACGATGGGCATTGATGAATTCAACAGAGTAAAGAAAAATTTTGGGGATCCGGTATAATGAACAACCCATCCCATAAATCCCATCATTCCCACCAGGGAAAGGAATATTACAGAAAGTACGAAGAATACAGCCGTAATATTTCTAAGATTTGCTAACAAAATTATAACCATTATGATCATACCAAATTTCATGAGTGATGAAACATCCTTTTGTATAAGTTCAGGTACCAATCCGGTTGTATAGGGAATTCCTGAATAATGGACTTCCCAATCTGTCAGGATCCGTTTAGAAATTGGCATAATGGAGTTCACCATATCAGCATAGTTAATGTTGGATTGAGGTTTTATAATTACAGATGTAAATTCCGTAGAACTGGTGAGCAGTCTCTCACTGACTGCCGGATTTTTTTGGATATATGAATTTATTTCGTCAATATCTGATTGGTTTACAGTCCTATTATTTTGCAAGTCAGTGATCTCCATAAATCCGTCATCACTATCAATTCGAATGGTGTTCGAGAGTGAGATCACTTCATCAATTTCTGGTATCTCATCCAAAGCTGAGGTCAAGTCCCACAATGCTGCAAGTGATTCTGAGTTGATGACAGATTCCCCCCTACGTCCAAAGGCAATCACCATCAAATCCACGTTGCCAAATTCATCTGAGACTTCATCCCACACCTTCTTGGATTGTAAATTATCAGGAATTATTTTCATCATATCATCATCGATTATCACCCATCTCAATCCGGATGCAATAATAGCAGTGATAAATAGTAATGTAAACACAGTTTTCCTGGGATGTGCAAGTGTAAAGCTGATCAATTTAACTTTCAAGCTGAAACCCCATTTTTGATAAAATTGATTATGTGTTTTTTGATTTCCAGATTGGGAAGAGGGGAAGCACCCTGCATTTTTAACAAGGAGGAGTAAACAGGCTGTGTTAGAAAAATAAAGACAACACTGCCAATTATATTTACTATTGTTAATAAGTGCTTATGCAATGATACTTCCCCTGAATCTATAAATTTTTCCCATAAAGGAAGCATTTCTTCAAAATGCTTAGAAAAGAATTCTGCGATATACTTGCCTCCATCAGCAAGTTCCCGGGATAAAATCCGTGGCAGAACATCCGGCTTTTTAATAAATTGAGAAAAATAGGAATCTACAATGGCTTCAATCACATCATCCAGCGAAGTACCCTTGGATAATGCAGTGGAAATTTTTTCATAAACTGGAGCGATGTTTCTTTCTATTATATTTCGGTACAGACTTTCCTTTGTATTAAAATAATAAAATATCAAATTTTTGTTGATTCCTGCGGCTTTACTGATTTCCCGTGTTGTAGCCGCATTGAATCCCTTCTCAGCAAAAATCCGTTCAGATATATTGAGGATCATTTCCCGGCTTTCACCTGCGGAATTACGATCCAATTTCTTGGGTCTTCCCATTGGATAAAATTATTGACCATGCGGTCAATGAAACAACAATTATTTGACCAGATGGTCAATAAATATTTACAACAATCATAAATTAAATTTGGATTCTAACAGAATGAAAATGTGTAATTTATACCATCCGTAATTTCAGCGGATTTTTATTAAAAATCAGGAGTAAAAATGTATCAATCTGTTGAACATTTCATGGATGGAATTAAATCCAGGAATCTGGGTGAAAACGAATTCCATCAGGCAGTATATGAAGTAGCAAATTCATTATGGGATTTTCTCACAGAAAATCCTCATTATCACCATTCCAGAATATTGGAGAGAATCACTGAGCCGGAACGGGTTCTCATTTTTCGTGTACCCTGGCGGAATGACCGTGGAGAAATTGAGGTTAACCGAGGGTTCCGAGTGGAATTCAATTCTGCCATTGGACCATATAAAGGCGGACTGCGTTTCCATCCTTCAGTAAACTTGAGCATATTGAAATTTTTAGGATTCGAACAGGTATTCAAAAACAGTCTTACCACATTACCCATGGGTGGTGGAAAAGGCGGTTCCAATTTTGATCCAAAGGGTAAATCAGACAATGAAGTTATGAGTTTTTGTCAATCATATATGACAGAGCTAAGCAGACACATTGGTGCTGATACAGATGTGCCGGCGGGTGACATAGGAGTAGGCGGCAGAGAGATAGGATTTCTGTTTGGTCAGTATAAACGTATCAGAAATGAGTTCACCGGAGTACTTACCGGTAAAGCAATAAATTGGGGCGGCAGCCTTATTCGACCGGAAGCCACCGGCTATGGTTGTGTGTATTTTGCAGAAGAAATGCTTAAAAAACACAATAATGCTTTGGAGGGAAAAACAGTTGCAATTTCAGGGTCAGGAAATGTTGCTCAGTTTGCTGCAGAAAAGGTCATATCCCTCGGTGGAAAGGTAGTCACTTTTTCAGATTCCAGCGGTAGTGTATATGATCCGGATGGAGTTAATGGAGAAAAACTAGAATTCATTATGGAATTGAAAAATATCAAACGTGGAAGAATTAAAGAATATGCGGATAAATTCAAATGCAAATATATGGAAGGCGAACGACCCTGGAGTATTGACTGCCAAATTGCTCTGCCGTGTGCAACTCAAAATGAAATCAATAAACAAGATGCTGAGTTACTGGTGAAAAACGGATGTATTTGTATTTCTGAAGGTGCTAATATGCCATCCGATGCAGAAGCAATAGATGTATTTCAGGAAAACAAACTGCTCTTTGGTCCGGGGAAAGCTGCCAATGCCGGCGGAGTAGCAGTGTCAGGGTTAGAAATGAGCCAGAATAAAATGTTGATCAACTGGGGGCGGGAAGAGGTAGACAGTAAACTGCAGTTTATTATGGAAAGCATCCACTGCCAGTGTGAAGAATATGGTCATGAGGGTAGCTATATTAATTATGTGAAAGGTGCCAATATCGCAGGTTTTATTAAAGTTGCAGATGCAATGCTGGATCAGGGTGTGGTGTAGAAAAAATAATTAATTATTGTTAACCATCAATTATTAATTAAGATTTAAATCCCTGTTGATTCTTCCTCATCCATAATTTCTTCCTTCGGCGGAATGGGTTTCAGGATCACACCGTCACCGGAAGATCCGTCTATCTGCACTACAATGGGTTCATCAAGCTGTATCCAGTTCAGATATTTCGTTTCTTTCTTTATGGACTGGTTTTGGATCCATTTCCAATCAATAAAATCTTTTTTATTACTTTTACGGACAGTGAAATATCCTATTCTCAAACTGGTGACATTCTGGAAAAAATGACTGCCAAAGGAAGGGTCAACTCTAAACTCATCCATATCATATTCCACAATGACTTTTGCATTGGAAATCTGTGTCCAATTTACCGGAATTCCCAGCCAGGGATCGGCAGAGCCCCACCGACCGGGACCAAATAGAAGATATGGATAATTTTTCCCGAGCCGTTTATTAAATTTATCAATTTCAGCAGCAATATCCGGAGTTTTTGCCGGGTCAAAATTTTTCGGGTTTACATACAGGATGTTGGTAATATTATTTAGAGTGCCATCACCAAGAGTAATACTACTGCGGCAAACCATTTCTTTTTTAGCATACAATTTTTCACTTCCCCGTGCTTCCAATCCACTGATGAGCATGGGACGAATCTGTAAAAGACAGAATTCCGGAGTCTTTTTTTTATCGTCAAAAATATTTACAGTGAATTCGATCTCAACATCACAACCAAGAGCAGCTTTTCCAAGAGAAAGTAATTCGGTGACAATTTCAACCAGTGGAAATGATTTCCATTTCAAAATAGGATTGAATGTGATTACTCGTTTACCTTTATATCGGAGTGAGTCCCGGAGAAGATTATCCTCATTGGAGATTACGCTGCCCATCCATTTCAGCACTCCGTCCTTTTCAGATTGTGATAGTGAATAGGATTTAAGATTACTTGTTTCGCCATCTTTTAGAAATTGGTTTTTTGAATCCATCTTTAATGCATAAAAATGATTTTGAGAATTCCGTATTGTGGATTTAATTGAATAGTATTGGGGTAAAATGTCCGGGTACATTGGAGAGAAGCGTAGTGATTTTTCACCATCAACAATAGTCTTACCAAATCCCAAAGCCAAAAAAACAATTCCCTCATCCCGCTTCATATAGGAAACGGGATAATAATTAATACTTTGAGCGACTCCACTGAATGTCGGATAATATCGATTACTATGCCGCTGTCCGACTAATTCTTGGATGAGAATTGCCATTTTTTCCTCTTCCTGCCGGCTGGATGTAGTGTCCATTACCGACTTTGGATCTTGAAAAAATGTGGATGCATAGATCTTTTTGATTGCTTCACACAACAGACTCAACCTGGTCTTCTCTTTCTTATTATTGTTGGCAAGCATATATGTGGAATACATTCCAGCAAATGGCTGATATTGTGAATCCTCCAGCAAACTGGATGACCGCACTGCAATGGGATATTTGACTTTTGAGAGATAGGCTTTCAATATTTTCAATATATCCCGTGAGAAACGTGCTTTTATGAATTTCTCGTCTATTTTTTTATTATCGTTACAGTTTAATGCAAATTCCCATAATCTATTTTTTTCCATAAAGTTGTCAAATTCTTCCGTACCGATCACAGCGATCCTGGGAATTCGTATAGTAACATCCGGAAACATTTCATCCAAATCAGATTCAAAAATAAGAGAATTTGCGTAAGCAAGTCCCCGAGCCTTTCCTCCCAGAGAACCTCCTGAAATTCTTGTGTAGACAGCTTCAGGATTGAAGGATACTGGAGAGAAATCTACCACCCTTCCCGCCTGCTGTTCTTTTAATGCCTGACCCATGGCTTCAACCAGGTATTTTCTCATTGCATTCACATTTTCAAAATCATCTATAGACAATGGACGAATGTTGGATGCAATCCTGAATTCCCCCCTGGCAGCGAGCCAATTTGAAAAGTGGTTGCTTGCAGCATGAAATTTAAGTGCTTTAGCAGGTGCGGTCTTAATGGTTTCACGGAGTTCATTAATTGTGGTACACTCTGTTAAAATTTCACCATCTGGAGTTTGAAATTCAAAATTTCCAAATCCAAAATTTTTCAGAATGAATTCTCTTAAATCTTGTAGAAGTGTGGGAGATTCCTTGTGTAGAAAATGGGCATTCACATCCTGTGCTTTTTCAGAATGAGTCAGATCCGTAGATTGCAGTAGAATGGGCATGGAAGGGTCCTGTTTCCTTACCCAGCGGATAAAGTCAATACCACAGTCTGAAACCAGCTTTTTCTTTCTGGGGAACCGGATATCAGATATGATACCCAGTACATTTGATTGAAATTCAGAATAACTTTTCTCTGCTTCTTCCCAATTACTCGCAAGTAAAATTTTCGGTCTTCCCCTCATATGGAGCTGACGATGAGTATCATCAAGACTTTTACTGAGCAGATTCCGAGTATGATAAGTAATCTCTTTATAGACCAGGGGCAGGATTGCAGAGTAATATCTAGGAGAATCCTCCACCAGAATGATCACCCGCACATTTCCCTTTTTTACATCTCTGTTTACATTTAACCTGTCTTCCACAAATTTGATGATCGCCGGGAAAACATTTGCATTTCCTGACCAGGTAAAAACTTTGTCAATTTTAGATTTTGGAATGGGATGGGGCAGCAGCTTAAGTTCCGATTCATCAATCACCATCAGGATTACAGGAATTTTGGTATATTTATCCTTAATCTGTTTTCCCAGAGACAACGGATCCATATCCGAGATTCGTATCATCACTATTATTAGATCGAATTTCCGTCTGGATATCATTTTCATTGCAGCAGCAGCAGTGGATGCCCGCCAGACTCTGGGTGCATAACTCAGTTTCATACCCAGATATTCGTGCAGTATTTGTTCGGTTAATTGTCCATCTTCTTCCAAAATAAATGCATCATAGGGGCTTGCTACCAGCAGAATTTCGTGAATTCTGTGTAGAATTAACTCCTGAAAATTCCAGGTATCTGTTGTTTTATTAGTTGCCAATTTCTGTAATATACCCTGTATATTCAGATGTTAAATTACCAATTTCCAAGTGATTTGAGAATGTCAATCGTTTGGATTTTTTTATTTTAATAAATTAGTCAGTTAAAGAAATGGACACAGTAACCATAGGATTTGTTTTATACCTGACAGTAATACTTGCTGTAGGAATATATTCAGTCCGTATTACCAGAAATCTCAAGGATTTTGCACTCGGGGGACAGCGGTTAGGACCTTGGGTAATTGCATTTTCAGAAAGAGCTTCCGGAGAATCTGCCTGGCTGCTGATTGGTTTGCCGGGCGCAGCTTTGGCAGCAGGATTTTTTGAGTTATGGACTGTTATTGGATGTGTGGGTGGAATTATAATTTCATGGTTCATTATAGCAGAAAGACTTAGAAGATTAACAGGGAAATACAATGCCATTACTCTCCCCGAATTATTGGCAACAAAATTCAATGATCATTCAGGTATATTACGAATGATTGCTTCTATTATCATCATCTTCTTTTTTACGTTTTATGTAGCAGCACAATTTTCTGGTGCGGGGAAAGTTCTGAATGTGACATTCGGAATAACCGAAATTCATGGTATGATTCTGGGTGCTGTCATCATTGTTTTTTATACAATGCTTGGTGGCTTCACTGCAGTTGCGTGGACTGATTTGATACAGGGAATAATCATGTTCGGTACTCTGGTGATTCTTCCCATTGTCGGTTTTATTGAGTTGAATATTGGATCAGCCAATGTTCCGGATTTGGATTTTACCTCAATATTTGGTAATAAAACAGGCTGGAATGCTGTAGCAGGAGTGATAGGTGGACTGAGTTGGGGATTAGGATATATGGGACAACCCCACCTGGTAACCAGATATATGGCGATAGACAGACCCGAAAATATTTCCGTGAGCAGAAGAATTGCGATCATGTGGGCAGTGCCGGCATTTTTCGGTGCATTTGCCATTGGGCTGGTTGGTACCCATTTGCTTGAAACGGAAAAATTGATCTTCAACGGGACAATAATCAATGAACTTTCTGATGTGGAAAAATTGATGCCCCTAATGGCACAGAATCTGCTACCTGCATGGTTAGCAGGAATATTCATTTCTGGTGCAATCGCTGCAATGATGTCCACAGCAGACAGCCAATTGTTGGTTTCAACTACGGTTATGACTGAGGATATAATCAGCAGATTGAGATCCTTTAGATCCAAAAAACTGGATTTATTACTGATAGGCAGGATTCTAACTGTTTGCATTGGAATTGCTGGGTTTTATCTCGCTTACATATCCACGGATCTGGTATTCGAAATGGTGTCCTATGCATGGGGAGGGCTGGGTGCTTCATTTGGTCCTGCTCTGGTGCTAACACTTTGGTGGAAAAGGACCTCGAGAATAGGGATAATTACAGGAATGCTTCTTGGCACATTTTTCACAGTATTCGATTTTTTCGGTGGTTGGATCACATCCCGCTTGTCTGCATTTATTTTAGCCTGGATTGGTGTTATGATCGCATCTCTTATTTTTCCCGATAAACAGATAGAAAATTAACCGGAATCTTTTCATTTTATTAATCTCTTCTTATTAAAACAACGGTTTTCTCATATATTCCTTTATGAATAGATTTACCCCTGTGAAGAGAGGTTTGGGGCATATATTCCTGCTGGTTTTTACTGTATTAACCGGACAGGAGCAGCACTGGAATACCACTCCATTTGATCGGATTTGGAATAAGGTGGTACATCCTATGATGTTTCGCGATCCATTATTGATCACACCTTTTGATATTCGTGTTGGACAATTTTATTATGGTGGAGAAGATTACTGGAAAAGTTTTATGTTATCTCAGCCATTGGGGAATCCTGAATCAAATGGTGATTTTGGGATTAAACTGAATCAAAATCAAGAAAAATTTGAAAATATAGAGAGTCCCAAAAGTCGATCCGGATTATTTATAGAAGTGGATTTTGCCAAAACCAATCTGTCCAACTTTATTTACCATCAAAACGTTATAGATTTACAATTTGGTTTGGGATACCGGTTTAACAGAATGTTTGATGATGTGGATATTCCCTGGGCAAATTCATCACCAGATATTCCCACCGGATCATTGAAATTTTTTCCCATTTTTCAGGATTTCAATCTGAACTCTACATTATCATTTCAACGGTCTCCCCATTATCTTGTGTATCTGAATCATTCCATTGGGTATGTGACCGGCAGTTTGTATAGAACCACCGGAGGTGAAACCTACAGCGATGGAAGTGGAATTTCAGAAACTTTTTCCTGGGGGCTAAAATATATCCGCAGTAATCCTAATTCATTGTTTTCATTCAGTTGGGGACTTGAGTCACGATGGGGAAGGATATTGGTTAGAGATTTTGATGATCCTGAACATTTATCCCCCATTGAAGGTGTTGATATGAGAACATTCGGCATAAATCTTACATTCAGTGTAAATATTGGAGGTGTGAGTACCATTGGTGATGAAGCATTCAGCAGCATGATGAACAATGATTATGTCACAGGAGCGCTGCAATTCGAGTCATTTTTAGAAACCTATCCCGCACACGGTAAGACAGATGAAGCAGAGAAAATGCTTGATTTCTGTTATAAACAAATTCCTTACCAACGGTTCAGAGAAGGATTAAAGGTTTTAGAAGAACGGGATTATAACCGTGCGCTTCAACTTCTACAAAAAGCTCAGAAAGATGCAAATGATGATCTTAGATTTGAAATTAACTCACGGTTGTCAGAAATTGCTAATACCTTGCTTGACAGTGTATTGAATTATTATGATGTTATGGGGTATCAGACAGCAGAAAAACTGGTTCAAAGAGCAGTAGAGATCTCACCCAAAACCCGATTTAGGGGTGACAAGGTTCTCGCACAGATGTATTTTGATCAGGGGAATATTTTGTATAGAATAGGTAATTATGAAAAAGCACTGGAAAAATATCGGTTTTCCCAACAGTTGGATCCCGATATGGGAAATCTACTGAATGTGAAAAGGAAAGACCTTGCTCTTGGATTTCTCAATGATGCAACCAAAGCCACTGATGTTGAATCCATTTATCTGGTAATTGAATCTCTCAGGTCCGCCATTGAAATGGAACCGGAATTAGAAAATGAAATGGGAAATATCGTAAAGGAACTGGAATCCCGGCTTGCAGAAATGGACAGGAGAGAAGTACAGGCGGTTGTAGATGAGATCATTCATGCTGAACGGGAACATCAGGCAAAAACTAAAAAGCCAAAATTGGAACTTGGTCTGCTGCCCCACGAAGTTGAATTTATTCTTGGTAAACCGAATCATGTGGATTCCATCACTGATAATTTTGGGATACGGCACGATATGTGGAGTTACCCAACAAATGCCGGGTCTAAACGTCTCTATTTTGAAGATTTCTTCCTCGTTCGGATTGAAGAAGATTAAACTGTAAATTCTAAAAAAAATTGATAATTATTTCCGGAGGGAAAATTGATTAAACGAACACATACATGTGGCGAACTTTGTAAAAATAATGTTAAAGAGAATGTTTTTTTAAACGGTTGGATCAGTAAACGACGTGATCACGGCGGGCTTATTTTTATTGATCTTAGGGACCGCTACGGAAAGACACAGGTCGTATTTAATGAAGATAGTCAGCCTGACGCATTCAATGCTGTAAAACGATTGGGACTGGAGGACGTAATCGGTATTAACGGCGTGGTAGTCCCCCGCCCTGATGATGCGGTAAATCCGGATATGGTTACCGGAGAAATTGATGTGGAGGTGACAGAAATCGAAGTATTCAATGAAGCGGATCCCATGCCGTTTGATGTGAATGACCGGAATTCCGCAATGGAGGACCACCGACTTAAATACAGATTTCTGGAGCTTCGTACAAAGGAACTTCAATCCAATATGGCAGTACGCAACCATGCGACATTTGCTGTAAGGGAACATATGTCCGATCAGGGATTTATCGAAATTGAAACACCCATTTTAATGAAATCCACACCGGAAGGGGCACGGGATTTTCTGGTTCCCAGTCGAATCCACAAGGGAAAATTCTACGCACTGCCCCAATCTCCCCAAACATACAAACAATTATTAATGGTTTCGGGATTTGATAAATATTTTCAGATTGTGAAATGTTTTCGAGATGAGGATTTTCGAGCTGACCGCCAGCCGGAGTTTACACAGATTGATATTGAAATGTCATTTGTAGAACAGGAGGATGTTATTGCAATGGCTACCGGACTAACCAGAAATGTATTTAAATCGGTGATGGATGTGGACCTGCCTGATACATTCCCGGAATTGAGTTACTATGATGCATTGGAGCAATACGGATCCGATAAACCGGACACACGGTTTGGTATGGAACTTCAGGAAATGGCTGGTTTTGTAGAACAATCGGATTTTAATGCATTTAAATCGGTGCTTGAACGAGGTGGTCGTGTAAAAGGATTGGTGTGTCCAAATGGAGACAGTTACTCCAGAAAAGTGATAGATGAGTTGACAGAATTGATGAAGACTTATTACGGTGCCAAGGGGCTGGCATGGATGAAATGTAAGGAAGGCAAGCTGGATGGAGGCATCAGCAAATTCTTTCCTGAATCAGTGCAAAATTCCATTCAAAGTGATCTGAATGTAAGCGATGGTGATATCATTTTCATGATTGGTGATGATGCATCAGTGGTCTGGCAGGGATTGGGTGCGTTGCGGCTGGAATTGGCAAAGCGGGAAAACCTCATTGATCATTCTCAATGGGCACCGCTCTGGGTGGTTGATTTTCCATTGGTGGAATGGAATGAAGATGAAAAACGCTGGGACGCTCTCCATCACCCATTCACATCACCCCATCCGGAGGATATAGAATTGATGGATTCTGACCCGGGAAAGGTGAGGTCACTGGGGTATGACCTTGTAATGAATGGGTATGAGATTGCCGGCGGTTCCATCCGTATTCACAAACGGGATTTACAGGAAAAAGCATTTGCATTACTGGGTGTGGATAAGGATGAAGCACAGGAAAAATTTGGATTTTTAATGAATGCATTCCGGTTTGGCGCTCCCCCCCACGGTGGAATTGCATTTGGATTTGACCGCATAGTCATGCTCATAACCGGTTCCAATCAAATCAGGGATGTGATTGCATTCCCCAAAACCACTTCTGCGATGTCACTTATGGACAATTCACCATCGAATGTGGATGACACACAATTGACAGAATTGGGATTGATCCTGAAAGAATAATCAGCAATGCTGATCCGATTTTCATCCCGTAGGGGTTTGATGAATCAAGCCTCTACGAATACCAATCATTTAGATTGTAGAGACGCTACATGTTACGTCTCTACTTTAATGAATAATAAAATGAAAGAAATAACCAATGGCTGAACTCTTTTCCATAGATAATTTTATCACAATCATTTTCCTGATTCTGTTACAGGCAGTATTGGGGTTTGACAATCTGCTGTATATTTCACTGGAATCCAAACGAGCACCTGAGGGCAGTCAGTCAATGGTTAGAAAATGGGGTATAGGTCTGGCAGTGATATTGAGAATAGTCCTGTTGTTCATTCTCATCAATCTGATTAAATTTTTCCAGAATACAATTTTTAGTATTTATGTATCCGGGATTATTGAAGGATCTTTCAATCTGCATAGTATCATAGTGTTGTTTGGCGGAATTTTCATCATCTACACCGCCACCAAGGAAATTTTTCATATGATGGTGATGGATCATTTAGCGGAAGATTCGAGAGAGCCAAAATCCGTAGCATTTCTCGTAATGTGGATCGTCATTATGAATCTGGTATTCTCTTTTGATTCCATCTTAAGTGCAATGGCGTTGACGGATGTATTTGTTGTGATGGCAGTAGCAATTATTATTGGTGGAATTCTGATGGTCTGGCTGGCAGATAGGGTTGCAAGTTTTTTGGAAAAAAACCGAATGTTTGAGGTGCTGGGTCTATTCATTTTGTTCATTGTGGGTATTATGTTACTTTCAGATGGAGGGCATCTGGCCCATCTACATTTCTTTGGATATGAGGTAACACCGATGAGTAAGGCAACATTCTATTTTGTCATTTCTGTGTTAGTACTCACTGATATTGTTCAGACCCGTTATCAGAAAAACCTTCTTAAACAGAAAAAATTATCTTCCGTGAAAAATTTGAAGTCTTCCCATGAATAGAATTAAACTAAGGATTCCTGTTATAATCAAATAACTACATTATTTTTAGATATGTAGTTTTGCAATGAGTCTGCTAAATTTAGTAAATTTACAGGCTTTATGATGATTCAAATTTCCATACAAAACTGGTCCTTTTTCCTTGGGGGAAAGGGCTTTTTGTCGTCTGAGAGGGTTTAGCTGAAGAAGAAAATTGATATCAGTGGAATTGACCTGCTTACCTTGTTGGGTACCAACGACCAAAATCTGAAAATCCTGGAAAAATTTTATAATTCAACAATTACCGTACGCGGTACAGATATGATCCTGGATGGTAAGCGGATAGAAAATAATCAGATTGAATCGGTAGTTAAAGATATGCTCATAACAGCTGGTAGAAAAGGGTATGTTGATGAAGAAGATGTAAAAACACTAATCACACTTTCAGAAAACGGCGACCCGAAGTCACCAATTGTTGATCAAGACAATCCCGTTGTTGTTTATACCCATAAGGGTGCCATAACGCCCTCTACGAATGGACAGAAAACTTTCCTGAAAACGGTACTGAAAAATGACATTACATTTGCTGTAGGTCCTGCAGGAACAGGAAAAACATATCTGGCAGTTGCCTGTGCAGTTGCAGCTTTAAAAAACAAGGAGGTAACAAGAATTGTTATCACACGGCCTGCAGTGGAAGCCGGAGAAAATCTGGGATTTCTTCCTGGTGATTTAAGGGAAAAAATTGACCCATATTTAACTCCTATCTATGATGCTCTGAAAGATATGATCAAACCGGATCGATTGAAAAAACTCATGGAGCAGAAAATAATAGAAGTTGCTCCATTGGCATATATGCGGGGTAGGACATTACACAATTCTTTTCTGATATTAGATGAAGCTCAAAACGCTACAAAGATGCAGATGAAAATGTTTCTCACCAGAATGGGAGTGACATCCAAAGCAATTGTAACTGGTGATGTGACTCAGATCGATCTCCCCCTGGAAAACTCATCCGGACTACTGGATGCGATTCATGTATTAAAAAAAGTAAAGGAGATCGGTTTTGTGTATTTTACAGAAAAGGATGTGCTGCGGCATAAATTGGTAAAAAAGATAATTATTGCGTATGGTAAAAATGAGAAAGAATAAATGTCGAAAAATGTGATAATATCAACCAGCACCAGAACACCTATTGGATCCTTTAATGGTGTATTGAGTACTGTTCCTGCACCAAAACTGGGAGCGGATACAATCAGGAGTATAATCCAAAAATCAGGTGTAGATCCAAACCGTGTAAATGAAGTAATTATGGGAAATGTGCTGACTGCTGGATTGGGTCAGGCTCCTGCACGCCAGGCAGCAATTTATGGTTGTCTACACAACTCAGTTGAAGCACTAACTATCAATAAAATGTGCGGTTCTGGATTGAAGGCGATCATGCTTGCTCAACAGTCTATTCTTGCTGGTGATGCAGAGGTGGTTATTGCCGGTGGAATGGAAAATATGAGCCGATCTCCCCATATAATTCCTGCCAGCCGAAGTGGAATTCGCATGGGGCATGGAAAAGTTCTCGACACAATGATTGTTGACGGACTGTGGGATGCGTATGGAGATAAACACATGGGCGGATGTGCAGAGACCTGTGCCGGAGATTACAATTTTTCCAGAGAAGAGCAGGATGAATTCGCAATTACCTCCTACAAAAAATCCCAGAATGCACAGGAAAATGGATTATTTGAAAATGAAATTACCCCGGTCACTATTAAAGACAAAAAAGGTAATGAATCAGTCATCCGGAATGATGAAGAACCGGGCAGGGTGAATTTTGAAAAGATTCCATATTTGAGACCGGTATTTGATAAAAACGGGACGGTTACGGCAGCAAATGCCAGCACCATCAACGATGGGGCAGCTGCCGTACTTGTAACGACAGAGGAATTTGCAAAATCACAGAATCTGCCTTTTCAGGCGCGAATTGTAGCACAGGCATCGGCTGCACAGGAACCGGAATGGTTCACCACTGCACCGGTAAAAGCAATCAACAAAGTCCTTAAAAGGGCAGGATTGTCAATCAAGGACATTGACCTGTTTGAAATCAATGAAGCATTTTCCGTTGTGGTTTTGGCAGCAATCCGTGATCTGCAATTAGATCCGGAGAAAGTCAATATTTACGGTGGTGCTGTTTCGCTAGGTCATCCAATTGGGGCATCCGGAGCCAGGATTGTCTGCACACTTCTAAATGCAATGGAACAACAAAAATTGAATTATGGGTTGGCTGCTATCTGTATTGGCGGAGGTGAAGCCTCTGCAGTGATTTTCGAAAGGATAGAGTAGTAAAGGATAAAGTGGGAAATTTATTAATTAAAAAAATAGGTGTAATCGGAGCAGGTGCCATGGGTAATGGTATTGCTCATGTCTGTGCATTAAACGGTTTTAGTGTGATACTTCAGGATATTCAGCAGAAATTCCTGGAAAAGGGAATTGACACCATTCAAAAGAATTTGACTCGACAGTTCACAAAAGGAAAAATCACTGAAAGTGACATGGAAACTACGTTCAGTAATATTAAGAAATCATTACATATTGATGATTTGTCAGATTGTGACATTGTAATTGAGGCAGCTACTGAAAATCCGGAGATCAAAAATTCTATATTTTCTAAATTGAATGATATATGCAAACCAGAATCAATTTTAGCCAGCAATACATCATCAATATCAATAACAAAAATTGCTTCCACAACTGAAAGACAGGATAAAGTGATCGGAATGCATTTTATGAATCCGGTCCCGGTTATGGAACTTGTGGAAGTAATCCGTGGCAAAGAGACAAGTGATGATACTACAGACACGGTAATCGAATTATCCAAATCACTTGGAAAAACACCAGTGGTTTGTAATGACAGTCCGGGATTTGTCTCCAATAGGATTCTGGTACCGATGATCAATGAAGCGGTATTCTGTCTGATGGAAGGTGTTGCAACCACAGAAGCCATTGATGACATCATGAAATTGGGAATGCACCACCCTATGGGACCGCTTCGCTTGGCGGACCTGGTTGGTCTGGATGTTGCACTTTCCATCTGTGAAATATTACACAGGGATTTAAATGATGATAAATATAGACCATGCCCCTTATTGAAAGAGATGGTAGCTAATGGGCATTTGGGTGTTAAAACCGGTAAAGGATTTTATGAATATTCTAATTAGGAAATAGGTATGAATTTTGAATTGACAGATGAACAAATTCTGATCCAACAGACTGCAAGAAATTTTGCACGGGATCATTTAGAGCCGGGTGCTGTAGAACGGGATGAGAAGAAAATTTGGCCAGCTGAAGCAGTTAAAGAAATGGCCGAATTGGGATTTATGGGAATGATGGTGTCGCCAATATATAATGGTGGGGGAATGGATGCAGTGTCGTACACAATTGCTATGGAAGAGATTTCCAAGGCTGATGCATCTGCGGGAGTGATTATGTCTGTGAATAATTCACTTGTGTGTTTCCTCCTTGAAAAATTTGCAAGTGAAGAAATGAAACAAAAATATCTAAAGCCTTTAGCAATGGGGGAAAAACTGGGGGCATATTCGCTATCAGAACCGCAATCAGGGTCAGATGCATCCAATATGCGGACATTAGCAGTCAAAGATGGTGACCATTATATTCTGAATGGCACCAAAAACTGGGTTACCAACGGCATACATAGTGATTATGTAATCGTTTTTGTTGTCACTGAAAAAGGGGTTGGTCATAAAGGGATTTCCTGCTTCCTTGTTGAAAAAGGTTGCGATGGTTTTGAAACCGGCAAACCGGAAAATAAATTAGGCATCCGTTCATCGGATACCTGTGAATTGTATTTTAATAATGTAAAAGTTCCTGTAGAAAACAGAATTGGTGAAGAAAATATGGGATTTAAAATTGCCATGGCAACACTGGATGGCGGCAGAATTGGTATTGCATCTCAGGCATTGGGTATAGCACAGGCTTCATTGGAAAAAGCAGTAGAATATTCAAAAGAGAGAAAACAATTCGGGAAACCAATCTCGGCGAATCAATCAATTCAAAATAAACTTGCGGATATGTCCACATCTATTGAAGCTGCAAGATTATTAATTAGAAAAGCAGCCTGGACAAAGGATCAGGGAGATGAATTTGGCCAACTTGCAGCTCAGGCAAAAGTGTATGCTTCTGAAACAGCGCTGGAAGCTGCAACACAATGCGTTCAGATTTATGGAGGAAATGGATACATGCGGGAATATGGCGTCGAAAGATTAATGCGGGATGCGAAAATCACACAGATTTACGAAGGCACTTCCGAAATTCAACGGATGATCATCGGCAGACAATTATTGCAATAAAATAAAAGGAGAATTTAAATGTCCACATTTGTAGAAATGATGAAACGCAATCATGAGCAGGTAAACTATTTTTATGATCAATATACGGGGATGAAATGCATTGTGGGAATCCATAACACTATTTTAGGACCTGCGTTAGGAGGCTGCAGAATCTGGAATTATGCAACTGAAGAAGAAGCATTAATCGATGTATTACGTTTAAGTAGAGGAATGACCTATAAAGCAGCCATTGCCGGACTGAACCTTGGTGGTGGAAAAGCTGTAATAATCGCTGATAATAAAGCAGATAAAAATGAAATGTTTTTCCGTTCATTCGGAAGATTTGTTGAAGGTTTGGGCGGACGATATATCACTGCAGAAGATGTAGGAACGTCAGTTCGGGATATGGAATGGGTTCGAATGGAAACTGATTATGTTGTGGGAATATCCCGTGCATTGGGGGGCAGTGGAGATCCATCGGTCGTGACTGCATATGGAGTTTATACCGGTATGAAAGCCTGCATCAAAGAAAAATTCCAGAAGAGTAATCCGGACGGTTTGAAAGTTGCAATACAGGGATTGGGTCATGTAGGTATGTATCTCGTGGAATATTTATCCAAACATGATGTTGAAATTTTTGTTACTGATATAGACGAAGACCGAATTCAAAAGGCAGTCGCTAAATTTAATGTTTCCCAGGTTTCTCCTGAAGAAATATATAATCTGGATGTGGATATCTTTGCACCTTGTGCTTTAGGTGCAGTTCTGAACAGTAATACAATCCCTAAGCTGAAATGCAAGGTAGTTGCCGGAGGAGCGAATAATCAATTGGAAAATGCAAAAATTCACGGGAACATGCTTTTGGAACAAGGGATTTTATATGCCCCGGATTATGCCATCAACGCCGGCGGGCTGATTAATGTAGCCAACGAGTTGGAAGGATATAATCGTCAGCGTGCATTTGATCAGGCAGAAGGGATCTATGATACTTTGATGGAAGTATTCCGGAGATCAGCAAAAGATGGTATTACAACAAATAAAGCTTCCGATCTACAGGCAGAAGATAGAATTAAAAAAATGTCAGATCTGAAATCTTATTATACAATTGCAAAAAAATCCATATTCAGAAATAAGTGACAAATAAAGAAAAAAGATTATCCCGATGCACGTCATTGCAGATTTTATATGGATTAGAAATATCAGATAATTCTAAGTCTGATTTGTTATGTCTGATAAAATCCGGGTACATCGATGAGGGAAATTTAGAATTCTGGGAAAATAAATATCCTCCAGAAATCATGGAATCTGATTTTACAAGGATGGTAGAGAAATATTCTTATAATTTAGTACACCAGACTCTGAAAAATTGTTCTTATCTGGATAGTCTGATCTGTGAAAAATCCAAAAACTGGGACATCAGCAGAATTGCCCTCATAGATAATATTATCTTGCGAATGGCAATTGGAGAGATGTTATTTCTAGATGAAATTCCACTCAAAGTTTCCATTGCTGAAGCCATCGAGATTGCAAAATGTTTCAGCACAAAAGACAGCGGCAGATTTGTAAATGGAATTCTTGACGCAATATATCATGATATTAAAAACGGAAAAATAATGGTTCACTAATGGCAGTTTTAACCAAGGTAGTTACAAAAATATTTGGCAAAAAATCGGATAAAGATCTAAAGGTCCTGAATCCGTATGTTGACAAAATCAATGATGTTTATAATACACTAGTCACCTTGTCTGATGATGAGTTAAAATCCCGTTTTAATAGCCACCGTGAAAAGTTAGTTGCTATTAGAAAAGATGCTGAAAAAAGAGCTAAATCTGAACAACTCAGTGGCAGTGATATTGATGATGCAATCTATCAGGCTGAACAGGATTACCTGAATGAAAAGATGATTGAAGTCTTTGCGATCGTGAAAGATGCTGCACGGCGGTTGGTTGGTACCAATTATAAAGTCATGGGGCAGGATGTAGAATGGAACATGGTTCATTTTGATGTTCAGCTTATAGGCGGAGCAGTCCTTCACCAGGGAAAGATTGCCGAAATGAAAACCGGAGAAGGAAAAACACTTGTCTCAACTTTGGCCATCTGCCTGAATGCACTTACAGGTAGAGGAGTGCACGTTATCACTGTAAATGATTATCTCGCTGAAAGAGATAGTCAGTGGATGGGTCTATTGTATGATTTTCTGGGATTGACAACGGGGTGTATACTTAACCAGATGAGTCCCGATGAGAGAAAGGAAATATACAACAGAGATATTGCATACGGTACAAATAATGAATTTGGATTTGATTATCTGAGAGATAATATGGCATCTCATCCAGACAGTCAGGTGCAAAGAGGTCATGTATTTGCGATTGTTGATGAAGTGGACTCAGTTCTTGTAGATGAAGCCAGAACACCTTTGATCATATCCGGACAGGTTGATGCTCCAACCAATCAGAAATATCAAGAACTGCGTACAAGTATTAATTCCCTGGTTCAGAAACAAACCCGATTGGTGAATGGGATTTTAGGTGAAGCTGAAGAATTGTATGAAACTGATGAAAACAAAGCCGGAGAAAAATTTCTCACAGCAAATAAAGGAATGCCGAAAAATAAGCGTCTTTTAAAAGCATTTCAGCGGCAGGGCATCAAACAACTAATTCATTCTGTAGAAAGTGAATACCTGCGTGATAAAAAAATGAATGAATTAGATGAAAAATTGTATTTCACAGTTGATGAACGATCCAACATTATTGATTTGACTGAAATGGGCAGGCAGGAGTTATCACCGACTAATCCGGAGAATTTCGTTTTACCGGATCTGGGTGAAATGTTTCACGAGATCGAAACCAACCCTGATTTTACCAAAAAAGACATTCTGGAAAAAAAGGAAGAGGCTCAAGCAATTCATGCTGAACGCAGTGACAGGATCCACGCAATAAACCAGCTTTTAAAAGCTTATACATTATTTGAAAAAGATGTGGATTATATTGTTCAGGACGGGAAAGTGATGATTGTGGATGAACATACAGGTCGTGTACTCCACGGCAGACGATACAGTGACGGTCTTCATCAAGCCCTGGAAGCAAAGGAAAATGTAATCATCGAAAAAGAAACACAAACCATGGCAACCATAACCATCCAGAATTATTTTCGTATGTATGAAAAATTGGCTGGGATGACTGGAACAGCAGCAACAGAAGCCGGTGAGTTTATGGAAATTTATAAGCTGGATGTTGTGGAAATTCCAACAAATGTACCGGTGATACGCATAGACAACGAAGATCTTGTGTATAAAACCAAACGTGAAAAATACAATGCGGTTATTGAACATATTAAAAAACTGTTTAAAAAGGGTCAGCCAATTTTGGTTGGGACTACTTCTGTTGAAGAGTCGGAAACACTTTCCAGAATGCTTAGAAGAGATGGAGTTCCTCATAATGTGTTAAATGCAAAACAACACCAAAAAGAAGCTGAAGTTGTAGCACGTGCAGGGCATAAGTCGGCGGTAACAATTGCAACCAATATGGCGGGCAGGGGAACTGATATCAAACTGGGTGAGGGTATTACAGATATAGGCGGACTGTATATTTTGGGAACCAGCAGGCATGAATCACGACGAATTGATTTACAGTTAAGAGGACGAACCGGGCGACAGGGTGATCCGGGAGAATCGTCTTTTTATCTTAGTCTGGAAGATGATCTGATGCGATTATTTGGGTCTGAAAGGGTAGCCAAGATAATGGACAGATTGGGCATTGAAGAAGGAGAGGTGATAACCCATAAAATGGTATCCCGTTCCATTGAGCGGGCACAGAAAAAAGTAGAAGCAAGAAATTTTGGTATTCGGAAACATCTTCTGGAATATGATGATGTTATGAACCAGCAACGCACAATTGTGTACGACCGTAGAAATTATGCACTGCACGAAGAAGCCATTTCCATTGAAGTTCAGGAAATATTGAACGACCATCTGGATAGAATAATTGCAGATTACTGCGGTGATACAAATACATCAACAGAATGGGATTGGGACGGATTGAATAGTGAACTCCTGGATACATTTTCACTGGATATTAAATTGCAGGATGTTAAGGTGGACACAAGCAATGAATTAAAAGATATGTTAATCCAGGCAGTAAATGTTTTGTTATCCTCAAGAAAAGAATTGGTAGAGGACCAACTTTTTGATAATTTCCAGAAATTTGTTGTTTTCAGAACGATTGATGAAAAATGGAGAGAACACTTACATTCCATGGATCAGCTCCGTGAGGGAATAGGTTTACGAGCATATGGGCAGAAAAATCCTCTGATTGAGTACAAATCAGAAGGATTTCGAATGTTCAAAGAAATGATGGAAGAAACAAATCATGAAACATTAAAGAGAATCTTCAGAACCAGAATTGATACAATGGGGCAGAGACAAGTTCCACAACCTGCAGCAGCAAGAAATGTCCAAATTCGACATGACGAAACGACTGGAATGGGGTTTGTGGCTCCTCCCCAACAAACAGGACCCGATGCACAAGGACCTCCAAAGCAGGGAAAAAGACAGCCTATCCGTGCAGAAGAAAAAATCGGTAGGAATGAACCATGTCCATGTGGAAGCGGAAAAAAGTATAAGAAATGCCACGGTGCATTTTCATAATGTAAAAATTATTTTAAGAGGGAAATAGGAAATGAATTTTGACACAAAAGTTGTAAGAGCAGGAATTACCCCTGACCCCACGACAGGAGCAATTGTACCTCCAATATATCAGACAGCAACCTATGTTTTGGAAGAGGTTGACAAACTTAAAGGATATGATTATACACGGTCAGCAAATCCTACGCGGGAGGTGCTTGAAAACAATTTAGCCGAACTGGATAGTGGTAGGTTTGGGGTCTGTTTCAGTTCCGGAATGTCAGCAGTTGACAGTGTTTTAAAAATGTTTGAATCAGGTGACCATATCATTTGTTCAGATGATGTGTATGGTGGAGTCTCCCGATTGTTTAATAATCTTCTGGTAAACTATGATTTGAAATTCACGTATGTAAACTCATCTAATTCCCAGGAAGTAGAAGACGCAATTCAGGAAAATACAAAACTGATTTGGATTGAAACACCCACAAATCCACTATTGAAAGTAACGGATTTACATGCAGTTGGTAAAATTGCAAAAAAGCATCGAATATTGTATGGAGTGGATTCAACATTCTCAACACCAGCTCTCTTGAGACCGATAGAGTTTGGTGCAGATATCACCATGCACAGTACCACCAAGTATTTGAGTGGACACAACCAAATTATTGGTGGAGTAATTATTACAAATGAAGAGTCAATTTTTGAAAAAATGAAATTCGTTCAAAAAACTGTAGGTGCAGTACCAAGCCCCTTTGATTGCTGGCTCACTTTACTTGGTATAAAAACGCTGTCACTGAGAATGGAACGACATTGTGAAAATGGATTGGCAATTGCAGAATTTCTAGAGAGTCATCCAAAGGTGAAATCTGTAACATATCCCGGATTAAAATCCCATCCACAGCATGAGATTGCAAGGGAACAGATGAGCGGATTTAGCGGTATGATCTCCATGGAATTGAAGGGAGGAATACCTGCGGGAATTTCCTTGATGAATCATGTAAAATTATGTTCTTTAGCAGAAAGCCTTGGTGCGGTGGAAACCATGATCACACATCCTTCTACCATGACCCACGTCGATGTACCAAAAGAAGAAAGAGAAGCAAGAGGGCTTACTGACGGATTGGTGAGATTATCGGTAGGCATCGAGGACAAAGATGATATTATTGCTGATTTGAAGCAGGCATTGGATTCATAATCTGTAACAGATTGACACAATTATTTTATGATAAAATGGAAAGGAATTCGTAACTTTGCGCCCTTGCAATTTTTGTAATTAAAGCGAATAAAACTAAGATTTCAAATTAAAAATAAATCAAAAAACGGAGGATTATTAATGTTCAAAATAAAATCAATCTTATTAACAACTATTTCCATAATTTTTATGACTACAGCAATGTTTGCGCAGGATGTCATTTTAAGTTTTGGCTCTTATGATGAAGGTGCAGGTGCAATGGAGATATTAATTGAAAACAATCAGGATGTGTATGGTTTTCAATTTAATGTTTCTGGTATAAATATAACAGAAGCTACTGCAGGTGATGTTGTGCCAGGAGACTGGATGCTTTCAGCCAACGGTGAAACTGTGTTAGGGTTTTCATTAATGGGAACATCCTTTCCTGCTGGCTCTGGAGTCCTTGTTAATCTTACCTATGAAGCCACAGATGTATATAGCTGTATAGAAGGCGGGGTTGTATCCGGAGAAGGCGGAGTAGGTCTTGAAGTCGGGTATGGTGATTGCATCGGAGATGCTCCGGTATATGGCTGTATGGATGCAACAGCGTGCAATTTTAACCCGGATGCAACAGTTGATGACGGCAGCTGTGAATACCCTGAAGGTACATGTGATTGTGATGGAAATCCAGTAGATGATTATTGTGACTGTGACGGTAATGTCTTACAGGAATGTTGGGATGGTTCTATGGAATGTGATTTGACTGACTGTCCTGAACAAATAACCACAGTTGAAGTGAATTATGATTCCCCGTTTATTATTGGTGGTTTTCAATTTGAAGTATTAGGCGGCGTGACCATATTAAGTGCGTCAGGCGGTGCAGCAGAAGAAGCCGGATTTATGGTTTCAGCAGGTGCAACAACTGTTCTTGGGTTTGGTCTTTCCGGTGAAACAATTGAACCGGGAAGTGGTGTTTTAACCATATTGGAACTTTCCGGTGATCCAACAAATGCATGTATTTCTGATGAAATAACTGAATTGGTGATAGCTGATCCAAGCGGTGAACAATTATATGCAACTATAGATGATTGTTTTACCATTAATTGTAATTTACCAGCTCCACCGGCAACTCCAGAAAATTTTAGTGCAACTGTAAGTGGAAATGATGTCTCATTGAGCTGGGATGCCTCCGACACTGCATTAGGATATTTTGTCCATCAGGATGGAGAATTGATTTCTGACACAAATGAAACAAGTGAAATGGTTAGAGACCTTGATTGGGCTACAACATATTCATTCTGTGTATCTGCATATAATCCTGGAGGTGTATCGGATCAGGTATGCTTGGATGTAACCACAGATGATGCTCCGCCTGAGCCTCTTAATCCACCTGAAAACTTAACTGCAGAAGCTGGAGATAGTGTGGTTCATTTGAATTGGGATGATCCACCAGGTGAAGTTGCAGGTATGTTAACGGTATATATTCTTTCTGATGATTATGGTTATGAAACGAGCTGGGATTTAGTGAATTCATCCGGTGATGTGGTAGCCGAGGATGGCGACTTGAGTAATGCTACTGAATATACCTGGGATGTTGATTTGGAAGCTGATACATATACCTGGACAATCTATGATTCCTACGGTGATGGTATTTGCTGTGATTGGGGTGAAGGTGGTTATGAATTATACCTGGATGGAGAATCCATTGCAACAGGCGGCGTTTTTGGTGAATTTGAAAGTGTAGAGTTTACCGTTGGTGGTATGGTTATGTCAATCACAACAGGTTATTATGTTGAACCACATGGTTACCCAAAAGGTGAAATTCCGGAAAACTGGCAGGATTTGCAGGTTGAATATACAGTCCAGGAATTTACACAGCGTGACCTCATCGGGTACAATGTTTACAGGTCTGAAACTTCAGATAGTGGTTACGAATTGATAGGATCTACGATGGCGGGTGAAGAATCCTATGATGATGAAACAGTTGTAAACGAAACCACTTATTATTATGTGGTAACAGCTACCTACGATGGAGGTGAATCAGTGTATTCCAATGAAGCATCTGCAACACCGATGCCATACGTTCCGGACCCTGCTTCTGATCTAACTGCAGAGCCTGGTGATAGTGAAGTAAATCTTTCCTGGACATCTCCTGAAGGATTTGATGGATTTCCACCTTGTCCAGACGGATCTGCTGAATATGTAGATTGTGATGGCAACTGTTTTAATAATGAAGATTGTGCCGGTGGTGGGTATGATGGTTGTGTAGAAGGTGAAACAACCTGGCTTGGTGATGGCTTTTGTGATGATGGAACTTATGGATTGTTTTTCTGGCTCCCAGATAATGCATGTCCCGAATATGGTAATGACTGCGGTGACTGTGGTCCTTGGGATCCGGAATTTGATGACCCCTACGGGATTTGTGATGGCGGCGGTGGAGGAGGTGAAGAATGTACCTCTATTGACAACTTTACTGTAGTCAGCCCAGACGAATGTTATGAGGAAACAAATTATTTTGAATTGGCATGGGATGGCGGTTGTGAACTTACTGACATGTGGTATGGAACCAATGATGTCCAGGAAAATTATTTTGACTTAACTGGTTATGGGTTTGACGGTAGTTTCATCTTTTTTGGTTTTGGTCCGAATGAAACTTATCAATTTCAGGTTGGATCAGGTGGAGTTTTATCGGATGTTGTGACTGCCACATCATCCAGTACAGATTGTGGTGGCGGCGATCCTGCTGATTTTGGAGTAATAGCGATGGGCGACATGCCGCCGGAATTAATAAAAAGGTTTGAACCCAATCCGGATAATTATAATGTTGACCGTGAAGAGCTGACAGCATTTAATGTTTACCGTGCTGAAGTTTCTGGTGGTCCTTATGAAATAATTGGTTTGACTTCTTCTGAGACAACCACCTACACAGATGATACTGTTGTTAATGGTACAACTTATTATTATGTGGTGACTGCTGTATATGATGATGAACTTGAATCCGATCCATCCAATGAAGCTTCAGCAACACCAATGAGTACCATGACATTTAGTTTGTCTGACGCTGCTGTAGTGAGTGGAGATTCGGTGACTGTCACCCTCTCAATGGATAATGTTGATGATGTGGGCGGAATTCAGATCGATCTGGCAGATGCTCCTGATTTTCTGACTGTAATGAGTGTTACAGGAACGGAGAGAATTCCGGAAGATTGGATGATTAGTGCAAATGAGCAGGATGACGGTACATCCAGGATTATTGGCTTTGGATTGAGTGGAACAAATATAACACCCGGATCCGGTCCTATTGTTGATGTAGTATTTTCTGCCTGGGGTGATTATCCTGCAGGAGTATCACTTTGTACAACAGAGGAAGTTGTATCAGACCCCGACGGGCTGCCATATTTCGTAAACTCCGGTTGCGGAACTGTTGATGTTACCATTGGATACAGCGTTTCGTTGGGTGTAAATGTTATTACAGAAACTGCTGATTTGGATGAGGAAATTTCAGTAGAACTTTCAATTGATACATCAGTTCCTGTTTATGAATTTGACTTAAGACTAGCAGACGCTCCGAATGGTGTGGATTTTGTTGCAGCAGATGCAGGTGATGCATTGCCAGCAGGATGGTCATTAAATGCATTTCAGGCTGGAGCGGAATACCGTATTACAGGATCCGCTGATGGAAGTGATCCATTGGAAGGTGCTGGTGTATTTATTCGAGTATTTGGAATAGTACCCGGTGATGTTTTTGGTGGTGAGGTAATTGTAAGTTATGCATCTGCTGATGTATCCGATATAGATGGCAATAGTTACTATATTGAATCTCTGGGTTCTGATACTTTTGAAGTGTATCCCGGATTTCTGCCGCCTCCAATGAATCTGACTGCTGAATCCGGTCTGGATGGAGTGGTTCCATTGGCATGGCAGGGTATGCCTGATCCGCTATGGATTGGATATGATAACGGATCAAATTCTGATGCAATCGGAACAGGTGGAGCAGCTGACTTTGATGTAGCTATTAAATATGATCCGGAAGATTTAACTGATTATGCAGGAATGAGTATCTCAAAAGTGAAATTCTTCCCCTTTGAAGTTGCATGTGAATATTCTGTGAGAATATGGCACGGTGGAACAATGGTTGCTGATCAGCTTGTTCCAGATGCAGTTATCGGAGACTGGAATGAAGTTACATTGAATGAACCAGTTCCGCTACCCACAGATGTGGAGTTGTATATTGGTTTCAGAGCAAATACACAAACTGGATTCCCTGCAGGGGTAGATTCCGGACCAGCAACTCCATGGTATAGTGACCTCATTGCATTATCAGGCGGTCCTTGGGAAAGTATTGCTGAAGTATACGCTCTGAATTTTAACTGGAATTTAAGTGCATATCTGACATCTCCATTTGGACAAACTGTAGTTCTTGAACCAGTTGAAGATTCTACACCGATGGGAGAAGTTACAGGATTAATTACAAATTCAGGAATAATCAATACCGAAGATTCCTTCCACGGAATGACCTTGTTACCTGATTCAGAAGAGGTACCGTTCAATATTTGGTCAGATGATATTTCAAGAGAATTGGAACTTTCAGGATATAATGTATATCGTTCTGAAACTTCCGGATCAGGATATGATCTCATTACATTTACGGATGCCAGCACTACAAACTATGATGATGTAGATGTCATGAATGGATCAACTTACTATTATGTGGTATCATCAATTTATGATGAAGTGAATGAATCAGGCTATTCCAATGAAGCAATGGGAACCCCAATGTCCTGGCTCAATCTGGATCTTTCCGGAGGAGAAGTGCAGGGAGGTGACAATATCACCCTGACATTTTCTTTGAGTAATGATAATGATGTTGCAGGGGTTCAGTTTGACCTGGTAGATGTACCTGATAACCTTTATTTTATGGATGTTGTAGGAACAGAAAGAGTGCCTGAGGATTGGTCTATCAGTGGAAATGAACAATCAGAAGGTAATGCAAGAATTCTAGGATTTTCTTTTACCGGAACTGTAATTGAGCCGGGTTCAGGACCAATACTGGAAATCACGCTGGGCAGTCTTGCAAGCGAACCGACAGATGTAGAAATTTGTACAACAAATGAAGCTTTTGCTGATCCGGATGGAAATCCATTTCCATTAGAATCTGTGTGTAATACAGTCACAATCGATGTGGAAAGTGTGGATGCAACCATCTCTACCTGGGCAGATCCTGTGGATCAAGGTGACACATTTAGTGTAACGGTTTCAATGGATAGTCCATTTCCAATTTATGGATTCCAATTGGAGATTGAAGATAATCCGGAAGCTCTGACAGCTATTGAGGTTGTGCCGTCAGAATTGGTTGAAAATGCAGGCGGAATGTTCCAGTGGAGTGAAATTGATGGATATATCAATGCTCTCTGGTTTACATTGACTCTGGATGCTTTGGAAGAATCCGGTGATCTATTTACGATCACCTATCAGGTAAATGAAGATGCTGAAGATGGATTATCTGATATCTGTTTCAGACCTACATCAGTTTTCTCTGACGAAAATGGTAATTCTATTTATTCTGAATTTGGCTGTAGTACTGCCATTATCGGTGTTCCTGATGTGTTTTTGACAATGGAACAGACAAGTGATAATACATTTGATGTATTGATGGATAATGTTGGTCCAGTAGCCGGTATTCAGTTTACTATTTCTGATGTTCCGGATGCATTCTGGTATGTGAGTACAGAACCAACCAATCGGATACCTGGTGATTGGATGATCAGCGGTAGTGATGTGGCAGGAGAAATTACGGTTGTTGGATTTTCTCTGACAGGTACCACCATAGATGCAGGAACTGGTGCGATTGTATCTCTGACAGTAGATCATGCATTTGCAGAAGATCTGACATTAGATATGTGTTTTGAAAACGCAGTATTTTCAGATCCGGATGCTAACCCATGGTATACTGCTGGTGAATGTGCCGAGTTTATATATCCTTATGGTCCATCAACAGTGACTCAGGATTTAACCATTGAAGCATTACAATTCAATATGGCATCGTTCAATGTAGAACCTGAGGATCCTGCATTTGCTAATATACTGGCTGATGCCGGTGTTTTACTTGCTAAAAATGATGATGGTGATTTCTTTGCACCGGATTTTGGTGTTGATCAGATTGGTGATGTGAATCTGGCTGAAGGATATAAGATCTTCATAAATGGTATGACAGATCAATCCGTTTCTGTTACCGGCCCACCGGTAGATGCATCACAATCTTTGTTGATTGAAGCATTTAAAGTGAATCTGTTACCGTATTTGCCACAGACTGAAATGGCTTCCACAGATGCATTTGGACCTCACGATGATGACATATTGCTGGTTGCAAATGATTCAGGTGATTTTTATGTGCCGTCATTCAATGTGTTCAGCCTGGATATGCTGTATCCCGGGGAAGCATACTCAATATTCCTGAGTGGTGCAAGCGATGTGGATTTCACATATCCAGCTCCCGGTCTTGCTCGGGTAGATGAGGATATGAGTGATTATTATGCATCTTGTGTTGCAGAACATTATGTGCCGGTTAAAACAGGTATTCCATATCCCGTTATATTGACTCAACTAAATGGTCATATCAATATTGGAGATGAAATTGCTGCATATGCAAATGGAAATCTGGTTGGTGCAATAAAGGTCATGGATCTTTCCAAACCGGCAGTGATTACTGCCTGGGCAGGATATCACGATCATAATATTGATCTTCCCGGATTTGAATTGGGTGATAACATTGAACTCCGTGTTTGGGATGCAAAGCAGGGGCAAGAAATACGTGTAGAAAGCCATCTGTCTAATGATCAGTATGGAATGACACCACTCACTTCAGGTAGTATTACGGTATATGATATGTTGGCAGTTCCTGAAGATTTTAATTTGAGTCAGAACTATCCAAATCCATTTAATCCGTCAACCACTATTGAATTCAGTGTGCCGAATGATGGTCATATTACTCTGAATGTATATGACATTACCGGCCGATTAGTTAATACGTTAGTTAATGAATCAATGGACATCGGATATCACACTGTAACATGGGATGGAACTGATGTAAATGGAAACTCGGTTTCTGCAGGTTTATACATCTATGCACTCCAAGGCACAGATGTATCGGTTACACGGAAAATGGTATTAATGAAATAATACTTAAGAGTTAAAAAGATAGGCCCCGATACTTTCGGGGCTTTTCTTTTATTTAAAAATTATTTCTTTACAGAGTGTTACATTAAATCATTTTGGAGAATAGCCCCCTAAAAGATAATTTGAAGGGCGAATTTTATAAATAGATTTGAATTTACTTATCATTAATAACAAGAAAGGTGGAAAAATGAAACGATTACAATCCATTTTATTTACACTATTACTTTGTACAGGATTCATCTTTACACAGGATGTAACTGTAACAATAACCAATGCGTCCGATGGTATGGTTGAGGTATCCATGGCCAACAGTGTGGATGTAGGAGGTTTTCAGTTTACGCTGAATGATGATCCAGATTTTCTGACCGTCACCGGTGCATCTGGTGGTATGGCTGGGGATGCAGGATTTATGATGTCAACAAATGAAAGCGGGACAGTTCTTGGATTCAGTTTGACAGGAGCAACAATTCCTGCAGGCTCAGGGGTGCTCTGTAATGTTGAAGTTAATATGTCCGGAGATTCTGGTAATTTATCCCTGAGTGGAGCAGTGATTTCTGACCAATCAGGAAATGCCCTCGAAGTAGAAGTTGGTCCGGATTATTATTATGGAGACCCACCCGATCCTTGTGTTTCAATTACCGGTACAGAAGTTTCCGGCGATCAATTGACTGTAAGTATGTCCAGTACAGGTTTTCAGGATGGCGACCATTATCATGCCTATGTTGACGGGAGTTCAGCAGGAA
Source organism: uncultured bacterium (assembly GCA_964345035.1). Taxonomy (GTDB): domain Bacteria; phylum Fidelibacterota; class Marinisomatia; order SCGC-AAA003-L08; genus CAYFPO01. The sequence continues at coordinate 7,047 of CAYFPO010000001.1, read as the reverse complement.
TGTTTTATACCGATTCTTTCTCAATTACGGCCGGATGTGAAGGCAACGACCATGAATTGACTGTTGTAGCTGCTGACAGTGGACATTCAGAATACTCTGATGAATGTTCATCTGATTCTGCAGGATTTACAACATCTACACAAGATTGTGCTGGTGAATGCGGTGGAGATGCAATGGAGGATTGTGCTGGCGAATGTAATGGCGATGCAGTAGAAGATTGTATGGGTGATTGTAATGGTGATGCAGTAAATGATATCAATGGTGACTGCTGCAGTAGTGGTGATCTGGATGCCTGTGAAGTATGTTATGGTGATGCTGTTGATCCATCTGAATGTGTTCAGGAAGGATTTAGTTTAAGTTTGTCAAATGTTAACGCAGGCGGCGGAACATTAAGTGTGGTCATGAACAATGAATCTGAAGTTGCAGGTTTTCAGTTTGATATTACTGGCGCCACATTGACAGGCGCCTCCGGTGGAACTGCCGAAGCTAATGGATTTATGATTTCTGTTAGTTCTACTACAATTCTTGGATTTTCACTTACGGGAGAAACGATTCCACCCGGTAATGCAGTTTTAGTGGATGTAACATTTGAAAATCCAGCAGAAGAAATCTGCCTGGATAGCCCGGTACTTTCAGATCCGGAGGGTAATTCTCTGGATGTGGAATTGGGTGATTGTTATTCAGCAGTATATGGTTGCACCGACCCTGATGCATGTAATTATGATCCGGATGCAGAAGAAGATGATGGAAGCTGTGCCTATGAATTTGATTGTGCCGATGAATGCGGTGGTGATGCGGTAATTGATGAATGCGGTGTTTGTGATGGCAACAACGCTGATATGGATTGTATGGGCGAATGTTTTGGTGATGCAGTAAATGATATCAATGGTGACTGCTGCAGTAGTGGTGATCTGGATGCCTGTGAAGTATGTTTTGGTGATGCTGTTGATCCATCTGAATGTGTTCAGGAAGGATTCAGCTTGAGTCTTGCAAATGTGAGTGCAAGCGGTGGCACTCTGGATGTTGTAATGAATAATGAATCTGAAGTTGCAGGTTTTCAGTTTGATATTACTGGTGCGACAATAACTGGTGCAGGTGGCGGGACTGCCGAAGCCAATGGATTTATGATTTCTGTTAGTTCTACTACAATCCTAGGTTTCTCGTTGGAAGGAAATACAATTCCACCGAGCAATGCAGTTTTAGTGGAAGTAACATTTGAAAATCCAGCAGAAGAAATCTGCCTGGATAGCCCGGTACTTTCAGATCCGGAGGGTAATTCTCTGGATGTGGAATTGGGTGATTGTTATTCAGCAGTATATGGTTGCACCGACCCTGATGCATGTAATTATGATCCGGATGCAGAAGAAGATGATGGAAGCTGTGCCTATGAATTTGATTGTGCCGATGAATGCGGTGGTGATGCGGTAATTGATGAATGCGGTGTTTGTGATGGCAACAACGCTGATATGGATTGTATGGGCGAATGTTTTGGTGACGCAGTGGTAGATTACAACGGAGAATGCTGTTATGCTCCTGACCAGGATGTCTGTGGTGAATGCTTCGGTGATGCTACCGACCCTGCAGAATGTGTGCAGGAAGGATTTATGCTGGATATTACCAATGTGGATATGGATGGATCCACCCTTGGAATATTGATGAATAACGAATTTGAAGTAGCAGGTTTTCAATTTGATCTTACAGGCTTAACTGTGGAAAGTGCTTATGGCGGAACTGCTGAAGCAAATGGATTTTCCATTTCAAATGGTCCTACAACTGTCATAGGATTTTCTCTGGAAGGAAATACAATTCCACCTGCAAATGCATTATTGGTAACCGTATCATTTTCCGATCCCGGAGAATCTTTCTGTATTGAAAATGTAGTATTATCAGATCCGGATGGAATACCTTATGAAGTAGAAGTGGGTGACTGTTTTGATGGATTTGGCTGCACAGATATGGATGCGTGTAATTACGACCCGGATGCTTTGGTTGATGATGGCAGCTGCGAATATGAAGAAGACTGTAACGGTGACTGTGGAGGTGAAGCATTTATTGATGACTGTGGTGAATGTTCCGGTGGTAACTCTGGACATGATCCTAACAGCGATCAGGATTGTATGGGAGACTGTTTTGGTGACGCTACGGAAGATTTTTATGGTAACTGTTGTTATGAATCTGACTTAGATGTCTGTGGTGAATGTTTTGGTGGTGCAGTTGATCCATCTGAATGTGGATGTGACGGACCAACAACATTATCATTGGGCAGTGCATCCATAAATGCTGGTGATTCTTTTGAAATTGATATCAGTCTTTGTAACGATGATTTTGTTACAGGTATTGAAGTTAATGTTCAGGATGCGCCAGACCATCTGGATGCATTGGATATTATTCCCACAGATCGTCTTGAAGGATTCATGGTTTCATGGAATTCACAACCGGATGGTTCTTTCATTATGGTTGCATTCAGTTTGACAGGTGATCAAATCGCACCAGGTACAGGTCCAATTGCCAATATCAGTTACCAGTCAACCAGTATTTATGAAGCATCTATTTCTGTGGATTTTGCGTATTCTATTTTAGCTGATGAGAATGCAGATGAAATTCCGCATGAATCTGAAGGCGGTGTTGTGGAAGTTTCCGGTGAAGAACCACCCCCGGAACCACCATTGCCTCCAACCGGATTAACTGCTACAGGCGATGACAGCCAGGTAGCTTTAGAATGGGATCCTTCATTTAACACAGATCATTATAATATATATCGTGAAGAAGGCTCATCCGGTGGTGTTGGTGTTTATAATCTGTCAGTTGGCGGCGGAAGCTGGGACAGTGAAATTTCCTGGGAATTAGAATATGTGGGTTCCGGTGTTGTCGCCAGCGGAGTCGCTGGTTTTTATCAACTTGAACTTGAAGGTGGTGAATATACAATGCATATGTTTGACAGCTATGGTGATGGCTGGAACGGAGGTTCATTTTCATTTACAAATGAGGACGGTCAGACTGTAGCTTCCGGTACTTTAAATAATGGTGATTATGGTACTGTTTCGTTTACATTGGGCGATGATGACGGCGGTGGTGACGGCGACATCGGCGATTCATGCAACGGTTGTGAATCGGGTGATTGTCTATTAGATTGCCAGTTACAATGTGTTGATTCTGAAACTGTTGATGCATGGCTCGGTGATGGATTATGTGATGACGGAACCTGGGGTATTTATTTAGATTGTGATGAGTTTAATTGGGATAATGGCGACTGCGATGGCGGAGGCGGTGATGGTGATTGTGTTGGATATTGTGATACAATGTCTCCTGCCGGATGTTATTGTGATTCGCTTTGCGTAGATTATGGAGATTGCTGTGATGATGCTTGTTCAGAATGTGGATACTGTGGAAGAGATTCATCTGAACTATATCAGCAATTTCATAATGAGCTTGGGCAAAGATTGGACGGCAATGGTAATGTAATTCGTTACTTTTCTAATCTATATACAAGCCAGAAAGAATTTTATTCAGTTTCTATAAGTCGTGAATATGAACTCATAGCTTCCGTAGAAAGCACTGATTATCTTGATTTGGATGTAATAAATGGAACTGATTATTGTTATTTCGTTACAGCGGTAAATGTTGCTGGTGAATCAGGTGAATCTGAAATTGCATGTGCAACACCCGAAGGCCCGCCGCCGCCACCAGAGTTGAATCCACCCACAGATCTGACTGCTGACGGTGAGTTGGCTAATATCCATTTGGATTGGGAAGCTCCTGAAGGTGGAAACACTCCTGGTGAGGGATTAGCAACAGTAGAAATTTTTACGGACGATTATCCCGGTGAAACATCCTGGACAATAGTAAATTCAAATGGTCAGGTTGTTGGCGGTGCCAGTGAAGGCGAACTATCAGTTCCTGGTCAAATGTATGAATGGGATGTTCCTCTGGAAGACGGGTCATATACATTTACTATTTATGATTCCTGGGGTGATGGTATCTGCTGTGGATACGGTGAGGGATATTACAATCTCTATGTGGATGGAAATCTAATTGGATCAGGCGGTGAGTTTGGTACAGAAGAAAGTATAACATTCAGCACCGGTGGATTTGTATCTTCAATAATAACGGGATATTATGCAGAACCCCACGGATATGCAAAAGGGGAAACAGTTGAAAATGCTGATGAAATTCCGGTTGAGTACACAACCGTTGAATTTTCACAACGTGATCTGTTAGGATACAATGTATATCGTGATGGCAACTACCTGGATAATACTGAAGAAACCGAATATGATGACGGTTCTGTAACTCCGGGTGTTGAGTACTGCTACACAGTTACTGCAGTTTATGACGAAGGTGAATCAGTCCATTCCAATGAAGATTGTGCAACAGCAACAGATCCCGGCAGTATAGTTGGATTGAGTGTTTCTAATGGGTCTGCAGATGTTGGCGGAACTGATGATATCAGCATTGATATGGATAACGAAGATCCGGTAGCCGGATTCCAGTTTGAATTGAGTTTTGATCCTGATATTGCTACTATCATTTCCGTTGAAACTACTGAAAGAACTGAAGGATTTATGCTCTCCGAAAATAATGGTATTATTATCGGATTCAGCCTTGAAGGTGATGTGATTGATCCGGGTACGGGTGCAGTTGTTGCAGTGACTGTGGAAGGTGATTCTCCGGGTGATGCAGAATCCTGCCTCGATGATATTGTATTATCAGATCCAGACGGGAATGCAATGTTCTCATCGTCAGAATGCGGTGAATTTACAGTGAATGATGTGCCGCCACCGGATGCAATCGAAATTCCGGTTGGTGATGGAACAGCCTCATTAGGCGGAACTGGTAATTTCAGCATTGGCATGAATAATGATGTTGAGGTTGGAGGATTCCAATTCGTATTGAGTTTTGATCCGGATATTGCAAGTCTGGCTGATGTTACCACAACTCCCAGGACTGAAGACTTTACATTTAGTTTCAGTGAAGAAGGACTAATTCTCGGGTTCAGTCTGACTGGTGGAACGATAGATCCGGGTACCGGACCAATTGTTATAGTAACTGCAAGTGGTGATGATGCAGGTAGTGCAGAATCTTGTATAGATAATATCGTATTATCAGATCCGGATGGAAATGAACTGCCGGGCACTTCATCCTGTGGATCATTTACCGTGGAAACTGGACCGGTTACTCCACCACCTTATAATCTGAATGCAGATGGCGGTGATAACAGTATTGATCTGACTTGGGAATGGGATGCACCAGACCTGAGCTGGTTTGACGACTTTAATGAATATGTTTCCAGAGAAGTTGTTAATCTGTCTATTTTGGATGTAAGTGACGGACTCGTAGCAATAAATATGAGTAATTCAACTCCGGTTGCCGGTTTCCAGATGACATTGAATTCGGATATAGCAGGATTTCTTGTAACCGGTGCAGGAGGCGGAAGTGCAGGTGATGCTGGATTTATGATGTCCACCAATGAATCAGGAACGGTTCTTGGATTTAGTCTGACAGGTGCCACCATTCCGGAAGGTGACGGCATTCTGACTTATGTTGAAATTGAGATGTCAGGTGATGAAGGTTGTGTTGAGGTTAATGATCCGGTATTCTCAGATCAGAGTGGTAATGCGTTAGGTGTGGATGCGGGTGATCCGTATTGTATTGGTGAACCTCCACCACCAAACTATGGCTGTAATGATCCGGAAGCAGATAATTATGATCCTGGTGCAGATGGCTGTTCAGACGACCCTGACGATTTCAGCTGTTGTGAATACCCGGTACCTGAATGCTGCGACGACCCGGAGGCATTGAACTATGATCCAGAATGTGACCTTGGTTGTAATGATTGTTGCGTATATCCGTCCGAAGTATCATTTAATGTATATCGTGATGGTGAACTGCATGCAGAAGGTTTGGCAGGTAATGATTACACTGATTCCGGCCTGGGTTTCGAAGAATCACATTGTTACACAGTGACTGCAGTTCTGGATAATCTTGAATCTGGACATTCAGATGAAGATTGTGCAACTACCAATGAAGAACCAGAAAACGTTCCGGTTCATTTTGTAGTTGATATCACAGAAACCGGTGAAAATCAACTGGTCATTGTTCAGGATATTCTGGGTGATGATATTGCAGTTGGAGATGAAGTTGGTATTTTTGATGCCAGTGGTGTAGTTGAAACCTGTGATCCGGATGAAGGATGTGAAGATCCTGAATACGGTGAAGTGCTGGTTGGTTCCGGTGTCTGGACAGGCGATCAGCTTGAGTTAACAGGAATAATATCAGTTGACCTTTCTGATTTTGGTGGACCGGTATTGAACGGTGCTGTGGAAGGTAATAATATAGTGTTCAAATTCTGGGATGCCAGTGATGACAGCGAATATGATGTAAATGCAACATATACAAGTGGTGCAGGTGAATGGGGCGATCTGTTTACTGCCGCAGTGCTTGAACCGGTATATTCAGTAACTCAAGAAGTTACACTGAATGCGTTTATGCTGAATTCAATCTCATTCAATGTTACACCGGATGATCCCGCAATTGAATCAGTCCTTGGTGAGGCAGGAATTCTGGTATGCAGCGATGATGATGGTAATTTCTATGTTCCTTCATTTGGTGTAGATCAGATTGGTGATCTCGGTCTAGAAGGATATGATTGTTTTATCAGCGGTGGTGCAGATGTGTCTGTAAGTGTTGAAGGTCTGCCAATTGATCAGACTACAACTTTGACAATTGAAGCATTCAAGATGAATATGCTTCCATATCTACCACAGAGCACTATGGCATCTGAAGATGTATTTGGTGATTACTATGACAATATTTTACTGGTGTCTAATGATGCGGGGCAGTTTAATGTGCCATCATTTGGTGTGTATCAAATAACTACAATGTATCCCGGAGAGGCATATTCAATTTTCCTCAATGGTGCCAGTGATGTTGACTTCAGTTATCCTGCAGACGGATTGGCAAGAAATACAGATATGTCATATTATGATGATCTGTATACTTCCAGCCAGTCTGACCATTATGATGTATTGAAGACCGGAATCTCTCATC